>JAZKES010000077.1:0-5254 GCA_040386995.1 Pseudomonadota bacterium
AACCTGCGCCTGCATACGACGCACTCGGTCGGGGGAAAGTTTGATATCACTGGAACGATCACGCACGAAACTGCCGTTGATGGGATCGTTGCCGATGTAGATGGGGCGTAGATAGATGGGAGCTTTGGGGATATTGACGTGGATGATGTTGAAGCCGTCGATCACAACAACGGCGACGCTTTCGATACATAGAATGTTGGCGCTGACTTTTTTGGGGTCGTTGGCGCCAGCCATCAGTTCGGCGATTACAACAGCGGGGCTGTTGATACCAGCCAGCTCATAACGACCCGGTCCGAGTTCACGCAAGCCCAGGAAAATATCGCCGCCCTGGGTGTTTGCAAAGGCGCTGTAGGTTTCCCAGATGTCCTCGGGTAATGTGCCTTCGCCATGGCGACCACGCGCGAGTTTACATTCGACCTGCCAGGTTTCCTTGAGCAACGCGATGTCCGCAAGACTGGCTAGTTGCGGCACAAAGATCCTGCGACGTTGCTTGATGAATAAAATTTTGCGCACGTGGCGAGGAAGAGTATGCGTGTGACTGCAACCACTACCGTTCCCGCGAAACGCACGGAATTCGCGACGACTCCCCAATCAAACAACCCACCGACAGGCAAGCTTGCGATGCCGATCATACGCCCTGTTCCAGCAACCACTTCTTGAGCTGATTGAGCGGCATCGCGCCCGACATGCGATTCACCTCTACCGCATCGCGGAACAGAATAAGTGTAGGAATAGACTGAATCCGCCACTCGCCACCAAGCTGCTGCTCCATCTCAGTATTCAACTTGGCAAGCCTGATACGCGGCTCGAGCTGCTGTGCAGCCTGCTCAAATATCGGCGCAAAACTTTTACACGGCCCACACCACGGCGCCCAGCAATCCACGAGCACCGGCACCGAATTGCCGTTGAGCACAACAGAGACATTTGCAGTAGTCAGTTCAATAGGTCGTCCCTGCAAAATCTGCTCTTTGCATTTTCCACACTTGGGCTTGTCACCAATGCGGTCGTTGGGGATGCGATTAGTGGTGTTGCACTTGGCGCAGGTGAGAGTAGTTGTTGTCATAACGTTAGCCCGTTTTATAGTCCCTTATATATCGTGAAAGATGAAAAGCAGCCATGCTTAACTTGTCAGGCACGAGCGGATTTTTACTGCTTTCACTGAAGGCTGGCAAGGCTTTTGGGAGCGATATCCAGACACCGGATTATATAAGTGGCTTACTCAGGCAACAGGCCATCAATCAATGGTCAGTAAAGCAAATTTGCTGATTGGAACCAGTACAAGCTGAGCGAGGTGTTGGACCGCAACCCGGATCCCGTCTTGCTTATTCTATCGATGATCCATGGAGTTATCGAAGTCGGCCCGTTTGTGGCTACAAGATGGATACTCAGCCATAGGGATTTAGTTCAGGAATAATCACATGCTCATTCCTCGCTAACTTCCCCCTGCACATACAACCACAAACCTTTGATGCGATGAAACATGGAGCGTTCGTGGTGAACATGTTCGGTGCCGTCGTCTTCAACGTACGTGGCTTTGAATTCTACTTTGCCGAGATCACCCTTCTGATCTGACTCAATAAGTTCGAGGCGTCTCCAGGTGAAGTTATCGTTGCTGATGTCGACGATGCTGATGTTGCCGGCGGTTTTGGGGTGCCAGGTACGGATCAGGAATTCGCGGTGTTTGCCTGCGCCGATTGCGTAGGCCGAGTAACGCGCGCGCACAAGTTGACGTACGGACTTGGGTTTTTCCTTCATGGTGAGGAAAGGTTCGCAGCATTGTGCGAAGGGTTTGCCAGTGTCGCAATAACAGTTGGCCGGAGTTGAATTTTTGCCTTCGACTGCTGGAGTTGTTGATGTCATTGGAGTTAAGCCTTGAAAGATGCCAGGAGTCGATCTGACGTTTTGGTTTAATTTTTAGCTTGGTTTTTAGCGTTGTTCCAGGCTATGAATTTTGCGTTTCGTTCCTGCCTGACGTTTCGTTCCTGTCTGACGTTTCGTTCCTGTCTGACTCGTCGTTCCTGCCTGACGTGTCGTTTTGTTACTGCTGCCATTTTGTTTTTTTGCAAGTCTATGTCAACCACCTAGACCTTTGCGGCGTAATAAGACCTGGTTCGACGCGTAGTTCAGAATTATTTTAATTCTATCGTGTTCTGCATTGCTTGCGTCTGTGAGTGTTGGATAAAAATTTGTGCATCGGAACGCGAGGGATTGGCTTGATTCAAGCAGACTCGGAGATGAAGACTCTATAAGTAATACATAAAAAAGGAGCGATGAAGGTTGATCGTACAACTGATACAACTGACCTTCGTGAGACTTCCGTCGAGCTTGAAACAGTTAACAAACACGCGAATACGCCGCGGCCAAATGCGAACTTTGCCGCACTTTCAAAACTCCATGATAGTCATGGGCGAACCAAAGAAGTTAGGGTACGCAGGCAAGTTGATATCAGACTCCATTGAAGAATCAGTGTTCCCAAGCCAATAAGACAGAACGAATAACAGGAACCAATTACGGACGCCGCCATGGATTATTACTCTCTTTCCGATGAAAAAATTGCCGCAGAACTCGGCCAGCGTATTTGCCGATTACGGCAGCGCCGCGGTTATTCCAGAGAGAGTCTGGCGCATGCCATTAATGTTGCTCCTGAGGCAATTGTCCTACTGGAAAAAGGCAAGTGTGATTTGTTTCTGTTTGTGAATGTCTTGCGCGAGTTGCGCGCTTTTGGCCAGCTTGAGCGCTTCTTGAAAGAATCGCGCGTACGCGCATTGGAGCTGAATGATTCCGAGTCTCCCTCCGAAGGCACCGTGATGTATCGTCGCCGCAGGGCCGATTTTAAAACGCTTAAAGCCAATACCGAGCTCGTTATAAACCCCAAGCGCAGAACCGATTTCAGCAATGATGATGAAGAAACGGTCGCCAAAAAAGTCGTGCGAAATCCCGACATCCTGGTTCGCTAGCAGTCCCCTCTTCTGCCGGCAACAAGTCTTTTACCGAGTTCAGATTTCAACTGTCAGGCTCCCCACCGTAATTAGAACCTATCGACATTCCTGCAATACGCGAGAGATGTGTGTAGGAAAGTCCTGTTTCCGCATGCCATTGATTAAAAGCTTCTTGTGCTGCAGCCAGATCTTTTTTACTTGATGGATTGTCCTTGATCGCAACTCCTGATGCGCGCAGGCGTGCCACGACATCGTTACTCAGGATAAAACTGTCTTTGCCGGCGAAGCGAATAAAATACATTGCGGTGCTACCACCCAATCGGCTGCCATCTTTTTTCAACCAATCCATTAGACCAATCTGATCATTCGTCGGCCACGCTGCAAACACTTTGCCGAACGAGCCATTTTCTTCTGCGGCATTCCACACGAAATGTGCGTTATCGAGCACTGCCTTGATCTTCATGCCATTGCGTATCACCCGTTTGTCGTCCATGTATTGGTCCCATTTTTCGGGCGCTAGATGAGCAAGACCTTTCGGATTGAATCCATGAAATGCGGTTTCGAAACCTGCCCACTTGTTCTCCACAACTTTCCAGTTGAAGCCGGCCTGAAAAACACAGCGCGTCATCATCGACAGATAACGATCATCCGGAATTTTGGCGAGCTGTTTTGCTGAAAGTGGTTTATGGGTGCCCAACAATTTTTCGAGCGCGGCTTTGCCACCTTTGCGTTCTTCAGCAAGTTTTCTTACTTGTGCAAACGGCGTGAGTTGCATGTTTGTCTCCTCAATCAGAAGCTGACTATAGTCCAGATTTTTTTACTGCGGAGAAATTATTTGTGGCGACAGATCGTCGCGAGGAAGAATAAGTGAGGGTCAATTCAAACAATAACAAGTCGCACCTGCGTTTATTGCAGATGGCAAGGAGCGTTTTTTAAGCGAAGAAAATCTCTTACTCAGTGATCAAGCCAGGAAGCGATGGAAAATATTTTCAATGGAGTTTAGAAAGGATGGCACCAGATAAGCATTCTGCATCCGCCATCGACAAATGCCGATTCGATTGCACGGATTATTCTCTCATTGGCGTTATTGTTCACAAGTTTGGTTTGTGTGGCACCGCGATACCGCAAATGTTGATCAGAAAATTCAGCCACCAAATCAAAATCTAACGCGCACCAATAAGTTTTTCGATCAGCGCTGCGGTTTCAACATGTTCGTCGCCACCTGAGCCACGACCGAAACGACCAGCACGACCCATAGCAGCATCCACGACGCTGTTGCCAGCACTGTCTTTATGTTCGAGGTTGGCACCATGATCAGCAAGCAATTGCACTACTGTGTTCCAGCCATTGGTGGCAGCGCCGAAGATGGCAGTCTGGCCGAAACTTTCTACTGCATCGGGTTTAGCACCCGCTTCAAGCAGCATACGTGTGACTTCGAACGCTTCCTGTTCGGAGCGAAAACGGCCGCGCGTATCAATTGCACTTGCGCGATAACCTGCTGCGACAATCAACGGGGTTACATCGTCTTCGTTAGGCAATTCAATCAACGCACCCTTCTCGATTAGTAATTTCACAGCCTGGGCATCACCACCACGTGCAGCACGAAATAATGCAGTTGCGCCGGTTTTGAGCAAGCCGTCCGCGCCACGGTCCGCGCCAAGTGCGCGATAGGGAGGAAACAATTTCAATTGCAGATTCGGGTTGCCACCTTTGTCGAGAATCAGCTGGATGATTTCGAAACTTGTGGTCAGGTCAGCAGAGAGACGATCGGTGCGGCCACCATGCGGCAACGTGTTGTAGTCAACTGCAGTGTAGAGTGGTGAGCGACCATAGATGTCCCACTTGTCCGGATTCGCACCGGCGTCGAGCAACAGTTTTGCGGAATCCCATTTTGCATTGAGATTCGCCATGACAAGCGGCGTGATGCCATCGGGGTCACTCTTGTTGATATCCGCGCCTGCCTCAATCAAATACTGCGTGCACAACGTGCAACCTTCGCGCGCTGCATACAGCAGTGAGGTGAAGCCACCCGTTGGCAGAATTTTCATTCGTGGTTCGGCGGTCACCTGGCGTTCCCAGTTGTTTGGCAATGACTGCGCATCAGCTGCCGCGCCGTTCTCAAGCAACAGCTTGACCATCTCGGGTTGCTTTTGCGCGGACGCCCACATCAACGCGGTCTGACCGCGCCATTTTTCAACGGCGTTTACATCGGCATCAGCTTTGAGCAATACATTGGCGGCAGCGAGATTATCCGTGCGGGCGATGATCATCAAAGCAGTCTGATCATCAGCACCACGCTCGTTGACGTCTGCGCC
>JAZKES010000078.1:0-22660 GCA_040386995.1 Pseudomonadota bacterium
GTGTAATAAGCCAGCCAAGGTTTCATTGCTCGAAAGTTGATGCCTTCCAGATTAAGGCGTTGTGATTCCACAACTGAGCGTTCGCCCATGGCGACATCAAAGTAATCACCCAGCGCCAGGTTACCGTAGCCCGCTTCAACCGCCACAGGGTGTAACTTTTTACCATCGACTGGAACCACCTCATCGCGTAAAGCGGGAACACCTTTTTCGGAATCTTCTGGCGGAACCTCAAGCCAAAGTGTGGAGCTCGCAATCAACGCCTGTTGAATTCGGGTGTCAAACCAGGACGTGTCGGGAACTTCTGTTCCACCGAGAATATACATGTCGCCGTTGTCTTTCGTGACGTGGTAAAGCTTCGGCTGGGCCAATAGTGTTGTGGGCAACAGCACAATCAACAGGCAAAACACGATGATAGTTTTAGTCATTATTATCTCTCCCGACTTCAATGTGTTTGGATGGTAGAACCTTTATACGGACAAGAGAAGATCCCGCTTGATAGCCCAACTGAAAACTCTACGCAAAAAAAAGCCCCGTTTTTACGGGGCTTTTTGAAGAAACATCTTATTTATCTGGATAGTCCCGAAATGTTGCTCCGGTGTACAACTGACGTGGACGGCCGATCTTGAAAGGATTACTGATCATTTCATGCCAGTGTGCAACCCAACCAGGAGTACGTCCTGTCGCAAAAATTACCGTAAACAGATTTACCGGTATTCCGATTGCCTTAAGGATGATGCCTGAATAGAAGTCGACATTCGGGTACAGGTTGCGATCAATGAAGTACTGATCTTCCAATGCAATCTTTTCGAGCTTCATGGCAATCCTCAGCAAAGGATCGTTCTCTTTACCAAGCTCTGCCAGTACCTTCTGGGAAGCTTCACGCAAAACTTTTGCGCGTGGATCGAAGTTTTTATAAACGCGATGACCAAAGCCCATGAGACGGAAAGGATCGTCCTTGTCTTTCGCCTTCTTGATAAATGTATCGATATTGGATTCGTCGCCGATTTCCATCAGCATTTTTAATACAGCTTCGTTCGCACCACCATGAGCAGGCCCCCAAAGGGCAGTAATACCCGAAGAAATACATGCGTATGGGTTGGCACCGGTAGAACCTGCAAGACGAACTGTCGAAGTAGAAGCATTCTGCTCATGGTCGGCATGGAGTAGAAATATTTTGTCCATTGCATCTGCCAAAACCGGGCTAGGTTCGTATTTTTCGCAAGGATTACCAAACATCATATAAAGGAAGTTTGCACTGAAATCGAGATCGTTGCGTGGATACATGAAAGGCTGGCCAATGGAGTACTTGTAACACATGGCGGCAAGTGTTGGCATTTTCGCGATGAGGCGCAGGGCAGCGACTTTGCGATGGTCTTCATTATCGATTTTCAACTGATCGTGATAAAACGCGGATAACGCGCCAACCACTCCCACCATGATAGCCATCGGATGCGCATGGCGTGGGAAACCGTTAAAGAAGTAGTGAATCTGTTCGTGTACCATCGTGTGATAACGAATGGCATTTACAAACTCGGCTTTTTGCTTCGCGTCAGGCAGTTCGCCATTCAGCAGCAGATAGCAGCATTCAAGGTAATCCGATTTTTCTGCAAGTTGTTCGATGGGATAACCGCGATAAAGCAAAACACCTTCATCACCGTCAATATAAGTTATTTTCGATTCACATGCCGCGGTGGACATGAAACCGGGGTCGAAGGTGAAGAGGCCGTGATTGGTGAGACTGCGAACATCTACTACGTCAGGTCCCGTTGAGCCCTTATAAATCGGTAATTCGATAGAATCAGGGACGCCGTCAACGATTAACTGAGCTTTTTTCCCAGTCATAGAAACTCCTTCAAGGATTGTTAATGCCACGACCAGCGCAACTTGATAAGCGACGCTGCTTAGATAGGCAGCAACACTATCCCGTGAACTTCAAATTGTCAAACCAGCCAAGGACCGGATTTTCCACGCCGCGGGATAGAGATTTATTCTTGATTTAATTAATTTTTTTTACATAAATAAGTGCAGATTAAAAGCTCGCGACCCAGTGTGGTGCACCCACATTTACACAGGATTTACTTATTCTTGGGAAGAAAAAACTTATAAAAAGCCCAAGAGTCGGGCATAATCCGAAACGTTTTTCGGGAGGGCTTAAAAGACTGATAAGAATTCTTTATCAGATCTTAAGATCCTGCTTTCCATTTGCCCAAGTTGCAGTGGCTTGTTCGTCAGGTTGCCGTGCTTGAAGGGAATACAAGAGTAACGACAGTGAAAAATAAACGGCCCGTCAACCTAGATATCAGCACCATCCATTTACCGCTTGCGGCACTAACCTCAATCGCCCACCGCGTCTCTGGAATCATCGTCTTTATCGGAATAGCCATTCTCCTGTGGTTACTTGATGGCTCCCTGGCGAGCGAAGACAGCTTTAATTCGATCAAAGCTGTCGGCTTGTCACCTGTTACAAAATTCCTGGTCTGGGGAGTTTTGGCGGCCTTGGCCTATCACATGGTAGCGGGCGTGAAACATCTGTTCATGGACGCAGGAATAGGAGAATCAAAAGAGGGAGGCCCAAGGGGTGCAAAAATCACGGTTGTTGTTAGCGTCATCCTGATCGTACTGCTGGGAGTCTGGATATGGTAACTAACATCACAAGCCTGGGTCGCAATGGCGTGTATGACTGGCTCGTTCAGCGTGTTTCCGCCGTTGTCCTGCTGACCTATTTTGTTTTCCTCGCATTTTATGTAGCAACCCATCCCGATCTGACTTTTGTGCAATGGCAAGGTTTGTTTGCCTCGATCTGGATGCGTGCATTCAGCCTTCTGGCGCTTCTCGCATTATGTGCACATGCATGGATCGGCATGTGGACCGTTTTCACTGATTACCTCACCAGCAACGTATTGGGTTCTGCAGCTACGGCAGTCCGGCTGATTTTCCAGTTGGGATGTCTGCTGGTGTTATTCGCTTACGTCGTGTGGTGCGTACAAATTCTCTGGAGTATATAAGTCTTGGCCAAGCTCAGAATTCTTTCCTTTGATAGCGTAATTGTCGGCGGCGGTGGCTCCGGACTGCGAGCAGCATTACAACTATCTCAATCCGGCTTTAATACCGCTGTTATTACCAAGGTGTTTCCGACTCGCTCCCACACTGTTTCAGCCCAAGGTGGCATTACGTGTGCGATTGCAAGTGAAGATCCGTTGGACGATTGGCGTTGGCACATGTACGACACCGTAAAAGGTTCTGATTACATTGGTGATCAGGATGCCATCGAATATATGTGCAGCGAAGGCCCACAGGCAGTATTTGAACTTGAACACATGGGCATGCCGTTTTCACGCAACAAAGATGGCCGTATCTATCAACGACCCTTTGGTGGTCAAACGAGGGAATACGGAAAAGGCCAGGCAGCTCGTACCTGCGCAGCGGCAGATCGCACCGGCCACGCACTTCTTCACACGCTGTATCAAGCCAACCTGAAACACAACACCGTCTTTTTCAACGAATGGTATGCAACAGACATCGTAAAAAACCAGGATGGCGTTGTAGTAGGCGTCACCGCCATTTGTATTGAAACCGGTGAAGTTGTTTATGTTCGCTCCAAAGCTACAGTGTTCGCAACGGGTGGAGCAGGGCGCATATTTGCCTCTACCACAAATGCACTGATCAACACAGGTGACGGGATCGGCATGGCACTGCGTGCGGGCTTCCCTGTACAGGACATGGAAATGTGGCAATTCCACCCGACCGGTATCTATGGCGCAGGTGTACTCGTTACGGAAGGCAGCCGCGGCGAAGGCGGTTATTTGCTGAACAAGAACGGCGAGCGTTTTATGGAACGTTATGCGCCAAACGCGAAAGATCTTGCTGGTCGTGACGTGGTCGCGCGTTCGATGGTTCTGGAGATTCTCGAAGGCCGTGGCTGTGGTCCGGAAGGTGATCACGTTCTTCTCAAACTCGACCATCTGGGCGAAAAAGAACTGAATGCAAAACTACCAGGAATTCTGGAATTGTCTCGCACCTTTGCACACGTCGATCCAGTTAAAGAACCTATTCCTGTTGTTCCTACCTGTCACTATATGATGGGTGGCATACCAACCAACGTACATGGCCAGGCGTTGACCGTTGATAAAGACGGCAGCGATAAAGTTATTGAAGGTTTGTTTGCTGTTGGTGAGGCAGCCTGTGTATCCGTGCATGGTGCTAACCGACTCGGTGGCAATTCATTGATCGACCTTATTGTCTTCGGTCGTGCCGCTGGTATCCACATCGAGAAAATGCTGCGCCAGGGCATGGAGCAGCGAACTGCATCTGAAACAGATATCGACAGTGCCTTGCAGCGGCTGCAGCGTCTGAACGATTCCAAATCAGGCGAAAAAGTTTCTGTGCTTCGCAAAGAACTGCAAAACACCATGCAAAACTATTTCGGCGTATTCCGTGATGGAAAGTTCATGCGTGATGGCATCGAAAAGCTCAAGGTACTCAGAGAACGCGTCGCTAACGTAAGTCTTGAAGACAAGAGCATGACGTTTAATACCGCTCGTATCGAAGCATTGGAACTCGAAAATCTGTTTGAAGTTGCAGAAGCCACTGCGATCGCTGCCGAAGGTCGAACAGAGAGCCGCGGAGCACATGCCCGCAATGACTTTACAGAGCGTGACGATGTGAACTGGCTTTGCCATTCCATCTATTACCCCGATACCAAAACTCTGGGTAAACGTGCCGTAAATTTTGCGCCGAAGACAGTTCCGGTATTTGAACCGAAAGTTCGTACCTATTAACAAAGACGCATATAACAACGACGTATAGCAAATTTTGATAAAGGGCAGACAACCGTGTTAGTCAGTATTTATCGCTACAATCCGGACATCGACAGCCAGCCTCGTATGCAGGACTATCAGGTCGAATTGCCGCAAGGCAAAGACCTGATGGTGCTGGATGTATTGCAGCTGGTTAAAGACCAGGACACCACAGTGACTTATCGGCGTTCATGCCGCGAAGGCGTTTGTGGTTCTGATGGCGTCAACATGAATGGAAAAAATGGCCTGGCCTGTATTACGCCAGTGTCACAAGTAATCAAGAAAGGTAAGTTGATCGTTCGGCCGCTGCCGGGCTTGCCGGTAATCCGCGATCTCGTCGTCGACATGACCGCTTTCTACAAACAATACGAACGCATTAAACCGTATTTATTGAACGACACGCCGCCACCGGCTATTGAACGTCTGCAGTCACCTGAAGATAGAGCCAAGCTGGACGGACTGTATGAATGCATCCTCTGCGCATGCTGCTCCACGAGCTGTCCTTCATTCTGGTGGAATCCCGACAAGTTTGTTGGTCCCGCAGGCCTGTTGCAGGCTTATCGATTTCTTGCAGACAGCCGTGATACCCATACGAAGGAACGTCTGGCCGACCTGGAAGATCCGTTCAGTGTTTTCCGATGCCGCGGCATCATGAATTGCGTTTCAGTTTGCCCGAAAGGCCTTAATCCTACCCAGGCAATCGGCCACATTCGCAATATGCTGCTGGAACGCAGCATCTGACATTTACCTATATCAAATTATGACAGTGGTGATTTTAAAGTTCCTGAAATACGGACTTTGCACCAGGAGAAAGTAGAACATGCAAGAAAGCATACGTGAAATCATGTTGAAAACAGGCCATCTGTCTGGTGGCAACCTCGATTACGTGGAAGGTCTATTCGAGTCCTGGATCGCAGATCCCATTTCCGTGCCTGACGAGTGGCAGACTTATTTCTCCAGCCTGCCAGGTGTAAATGGCAAGCAGCAAAGCGACGTCTCCCATGCCGATGTCATTGACCAATTCCGTGGCCAGCCGCGTCGCCATCAAGCCCGTGGCGCGACTGTCACTGATGGCAAGCAGCCAGGCAGCCTCGAACATGAAGCCAAACAGGTCAATGTTGTTCAGTTGATCAGCTCATATCGCGTACGCGGCCATCAACATGCACGTCTTGATCCGCTCAGCTTGATGCGCAGGGAAGAAGTGCCTGATCTGAAACTCGAGTTTCATCATCTTTCGTCTGCCGACGGCAATACGATCTTCCGTACTCAACCATTATTCATTCCGCAAAAATCAGCGAATCTTTCTGAAATCGTATCTGCCCTGGAAGATATTTACTGCAGCTCGATAGGTTATGAATACATGGCCATCATCAACCTGGAAGAGAAGCAGTGGATCCAGGATCGTATTGAGGGTACTGGCGGCAAACCCAATTTTTCGAACGAGACTCGCCTGCATATTCTGGAGCGCCTGAGCGCAGCTGAAGGTCTCGAAAAACATCTCGATTCGAAATATCCAGGTACTAAACGTTTTGGACTGGAAGGTGCCGAAAGCCTTATTCACGCACTAGACGACATCATCCAGAGAGCGGGCCAGAACGGCACCAAAGAAATTGTCATCGCAATGGCCCACCGCGGACGTTTAAACGTGCTGGTGAACACCCTTGGTAAAAATCCCTCGGTCTTGTTCGATGAGTTTGAAGGCCGAGCGCGATACAACAATTCAGGCGACGTTAAATACCATCAGGGTTTTTCGTCCAATATCATGACTGCGGGTGGCGAGATCCATTGCAGCATGGCGTTTAATCCGTCACATCTTGAAATTGTGTGCCCTGTTGCAGTGGGCTCCGTGCGCGCGCGTCAGGACCGCCGCAAAGATGCGTTGGGACAAACCGTATTGCCGATCCTGATCCATGGCGACGCTGCATTTGCAGGCCAGGGTGTCGTGATGGAAACATTCCAGATGTCACAAACCCGTGCCTACGGTACCGGTGGATCCGTACACATAGTGCTCAACAACCAGGTTGGCTTTACGACGAGCAGGCAGGAAGATTCACGCTCAACCGAATACTGTACCGATGTAGCCAAAATGATTCAGGCGCCGATTTTTCATGTCAACGGTGACGATCCTGAAGCAGTTTTGTTTGTAACGCAGCTCGCGCTGGATTTCCGTAATAAGTTTCGCAAAGACGTTGTCGTCGACATCATTTGTTATCGCCGCAGAGGCCACAACGAAACCGATGAGCCTGCATCTACCCAGCCGCTGATGTACAAGGTGATCCGCAATCTGCCGAGCACCAGAACAATTTACACCGAGCGCCTGATTAAAGAAGGTTTGCTGACTCAGGAAGAAGCAGATGCAATCAATTCCAGCTACCGCAAGGCGCTGGATGAAGGCACTCATGTTGTGAAGAGCCTCGTTAAAGCACCCAATACCGCGCTTTATGTGGATTGGCGGCCTTATCTGGGCCATGACATGAACATGGCATGTGATACCACGATTCATATTGATCATCTGAAACAACTAGGCGAAAAAATTCTGCGTCTGCCCGAAGGTTTCACAGTAAACCGTCAGGTTGCCAAAGTGCTTGAAGACCGCGCCAAAATGGTAAAAGGCGACCAAGCTCTCGATTGGGGCTGTGCCGAATTGCTGGCATATGCGAGTCTGGTAGACAGTAACTATAAAGTGCGTATGACAGGACAGGATGTCGGCCGCGGTACGTTCTCCCATCGTCATGCTGTATTGCACGATCAGAACAACGGTAAAACTTTTGTGCCATTGCGTTTCATCAGTGAATCGCAGCGTAAATTCGTTTTGTACGATTCGATTCTCTCGGAAGAAGCCGTGCTTGCATTCGAATATGGCTACGCAACCACTCGTCCGGACGCACTTGTTATATGGGAAGCGCAGTTCGGCGATTTCGCCAACGGTGCACAAGTTGTTATCGACCAGTTTCTTTCCAGTGGCGAATACAAATGGGAACGCCTGTGTGGCCTGACCTTGTTCCTGCCACATGGCTATGAAGGGCAGGGTCCAGAACATTCATCTGCGCGACTCGAACGTTTCCTGCAGTTATGTGCGCAGAAGAACATGCAGGTTTGTGTACCTACTACACCAGCCCAGGTGTTCCACATGCTGCGCCGCCAGGTTATCAGGCCGCTCCGCAAACCGCTGATCGTAATGACACCAAAGAGCCTTCTGCGTCACAAGGAAGCCGTTTCCACGATGGAAGAATTGGCGACCGGCTGTTTCCAGACTGTCATCCCGGATACAGATGGACTCAAGCCTAAGCAGGTTAAACGCGTGATTCTGTGCAGCGGCAAAGTTTATTACGAATTGCGCAGCAAGCGCCGCGAGCTCGACCTCGCCGATGCAGCTATCATTCGTCTGGAACAGTTATATCCGTTCCCAGAGGAATTACTCGCAGAAGTTATCGCGCCGTATGTAAATCTCGAAACTGTCGTCTGGTGTCAGGAAGAGCCGCAGAATATGGGCGCCTGGTATTCCAGCCAACATCATATGAAGAACGTGATTGCAAAACACAATCCAAAACTCAGCCTTACCTATGCTGGCCGAGAAGGATCAGCATCGCCAGCCGCTGGTTACACCGCACTGCATAACAAGGAACAACAGCAACTGATCAAGGACGCCTTTGATCTGAAGTAATCAAAGAAGCCAGATCTATTTTAATAATTTTCAGAGCAGACAAGGTATCGATATGCCAATAGAAATCAAAGCACCTTCACTTCCCGAATCCGTACCCGATGGCACGATTGCGACGTGGTATAAAAAAGAAGGCCAGCAAGTTTCGCGTGATGAATTACTTGTCGACATTGAAACAGACAAGGTTCTGCTTGAAGTCGTAGCCCCTGCCGATGGCGTGCTCAAAAGCATCAAAAAAGCTGAAGGCGAGAAAATTCTGAGTAATGAATTGTTAGCCGTAATCGAAGAGGGCGCCACCGCTTCTGCACCAGCACCAGTAGCTGCCGTAGCAGCTGCGCCAGCCGCAGCGAAGAAAGAGGAAGACAAGAGCAACGTCGAAGTTCTGATGAGCCCCGCAGCGCGCAAACTTATCGAAGAAAATAAACTCGACCCGAACTCGATCCCGAACACAGGCAAAGATGGCCGCATCACCAAAGAAGATGTGATCAACTTCGTGAGTTCTGCCAAAGCAGCGCCGGCGCCAGTATCTGCTCCTGCGCCAGCTGCTCCGGCCCCGGCAAAACCTGCGCCAGTTGTGCTTTCTGGTGATCGCTCTGAACAACGTGTGCCGATGACACGGCTACGCGCCAAAGTAGCGGAACGTTTGTTACAGGCTACCCAATCCACTGCGATGCTCACCACTTTTAACGAAGTGAACATGCAGGCAGTCATGAACATGCGCAACACCTACAAAGACATGTTCGAGAAGAAACACAGTGGAGTCCGACTGGGCTTCATGTCGTTTTTTGTGAGAGCCAGTGTTGAAGCTCTCAAACGCTTCCCCGCAGTTAATGCATCGATCGATGGTAGCGATATCATCTATCACGGTTACCAGGATATCGGTGTAGCCGTATCTTCACCGCGTGGTCTTGTCGTACCTGTTTTGCGCGACACTGATTCAATGAGTTTCGCAGAGATCGAAAAATCAATCAGCGATTACGGCGTAAAAGCACGTGATGGCAAACTCAGCATTGAAGAAATGACCGGTGGTACGTTCACGATCTCCAACGGCGGAGTTTTCGGCTCATTGCTGTCGACTCCTATTTTGAATCCACCACAGACCGCGATTCTCGGTATGCATAAAATCCAGGAAAGGCCAATGGCTGTGAACGGCGAAGTAAAAATATTGCCCATGATGTACCTCGCACTTTCTTACGACCATCGCATGATCGATGGCAAGGAAGCTGTGCAGTTTCTGGTAACAATCAAGGATCTGCTTGAAGATCCAGCCCGTATCTTTTTAGAAGTTTAAACAGGACTAATTTATGGCAGATTACGATCTTATAGTGATTGGTGCGGGCCCCGGTGGTTACGTGGCCGCAATTCGCGCTGCGCAGCTGGGATTAAAAACAGCATGTATCGAAAAATGGCTTGATGAAAATAACAAGCCTGTTTATGGCGGAACCTGTCTGAACGTAGGCTGCATTCCTTCGAAGGCTTTGCTCGATTCCTCGCACAAATTTGCTGAAGCCAGCCATCATTTTGATGTGCACGGCATCAACGTGGGCAAAGTGACCATAGACGTCCCAACAATGATTGCGCGCAAAACCAAAGTTGTTAAGCAGCTGACCGGGGGCATTACCGGTTTGTTCCAGGCTAACAAGGTGACGGGTATTTCGGGTACCGGCAAATTGCTGAAAGACAAAAAAGTCGAAGTGACCGCAGCTGATGGCAGCAAACAGGTGTTATCTGCCAACAACGTAATCATCGCAGCTGGCTCGGTGCCGATCCAGATTCCACCCGCACCGCTGCAGGATGACATCATCGTAGACTCTACCGGCGCGCTGGAATTCCTGGAAGTTCCGAAACGCCTCGGCGTCATTGGCGCGGGTGTGATCGGTCTTGAGCTTGGTTCGGTATGGTCACGTCTGGGTTCGGAGGTCGTTGTACTGGAAGCAACTGAAGCCTTCCTTCCAACAATAGATCAACAGATCGCCAAAGAAGGATTGAAAATTCTGACTAAGCAAGGACTTAACATCAAGCTCGGTGCCAAAGTTACCGGCACTTCGGTCAAAAAAGGCAAATCTTCCAAGGTTACTGTTCAATACACCGATAAAGAAGGCAACAAGGAAGAAGTGTTCGACAAGCTGATCGTATGTGTGGGCCGTAAGCCATACACCACCAACTTGCTGAGCGACGATTGTGGCGTCCAGAAAGATGAGCGCGGCTTTATCAAAGTAGATACCAATTGTGCGACTGATGTTGCGGGTGTCTATGCCATTGGTGACGTAGTGCGTGGGCCAATGCTTGCACACAAAGCTTCTGAAGAAGGCGTTGTGGTTGCGGAGATTATCTCTGGCCATAAAGCTTCATTGAACTACGACCTGATTCCTGGGGTAATTTATACCCATCCTGAAATCGCTTCAGTGGGCAAAACCGAAGAGCAGCTGAAAGCCGCTGGTATCGAATACAAAACCGGTGTGTTTCCTTTCGCAGCGAGTGGCAGGGCTCTGGCAGCCAACGATTCCGACGGCATGGTGAAAATGCTGGCTGATGCAAAAACTGATCGCGTTCTGGGCTGTCATATCATTGGACCTTCTGCAGCGGACCTCGTGCAATCAATCGTTATCGCCATGGAATTCAGCACAAGTGCAGAAGACATTGGCATGATGGTGTTTGCACATCCCGCCCTCAGCGAAGCAGTTCACGAAGCTGCATTGGCTGTTAACGGACATGCCATCCATATTGCTAATCGTAAAAAACGCTAATAAACGCTTATTCTTCGCCATTAATCTTTTATAACAAGGTAACAGTGCATGAATTTACATGAATACCAGGGCAAACAACTGTTTGCTTCGTATGGCTTACCGGTTTCCACCGGGTTTGCGTGTGACACCCCGGAAGAAGCAGCGGCAGCAGCTGACAAGATTGGTGGCAAGGAATGGGTTGTAAAAGCCCAGGTTCATGCTGGTGGGAGAGGCAAGGCTGGTGGTGTGAAACTCGTTACCAGCAAAGAAGAAATCAAGGCATTCGCCCAGAAATGGCTCGGTAAAAACCTGGTTACCTACCAGACGGATAAAAATGGCCAGCCGGTCAGTAAGATCCTTGTCGAAGCGTGTACAGACATCGCGCAAGAACTTTATCTCGGCGCTGTTGTCGACCGTTCATCGCGACGCGTCGTATTCATGGCGTCAACAGAAGGTGGCGTTGATATCGAGAAAGTTGCACACGATACACCTGAGAAAATTCTCAAAACCACCGTTGATCCTCTGAGTGGTGCACAACCTTATCAAGCACGTGAACTCGCATTCAAGTTAGGTTTGAATCCCGAGCAGATCAAACAGTTCACCCATATTTTCCTGGGCCTTTCCAAACTGTTCGTCGAATGCGACCTTGCGTTGCTCGAAGTGAATCCATTAGTGATCACCAAAGCAGGGAACCTGCACTGCCTCGACGCCAAGATAACCATCGACAGCAATGCGCTGTACCGTCAACCCAAAATCAAGGCTATGCATGATCCTTCCCAGGATGACGCACGTGAAGCACTTGCCGCGAAATGGGAACTCAACTACGTCGCTCTTGAAGGCAATATCGGCTGTATGGTCAATGGTGCTGGCCTTGCGATGGGTACGATGGATATCGTGAAAATTCATGGTGGCCAGCCTGCCAACTTCCTGGACGTGGGCGGTGGCGCGACGAAAGAACGCGTTACTGAAGCATTCAAGATCATCTTGTCTGACGCTAACGTGAAAGCCGTATTGGTTAATATTTTTGGTGGCATCGTGCGCTGCGACCTGATCGCGGAAGGCATCATTGGAGCGGTTTCTGAAGTTGGCGTGAAAGTGCCGGTAGTCGTAAGACTCGAAGGTAACAACGCAGAACTCGGTGCCAAAGTACTGGCCGACAGCGGTCTGAATATCATTGCTGCGAAGAGCCTCACCGATGCAGCACAGCAAGTAGTAAAAGCAGCAGGAGGTGCCGTATGAGCATTTTGTTGAACAAAAATACCCGCGTTATCTGCCAGGGTTTCACTGGCTCACAAGGCACTTACCACTCCGAACAGGCGATCGCGTATGGCACGCTGATGGTAGGCGGCGTAACCCCAGGTAAAGGCGGGCAGAAACATCTTGGCCTGCCGGTGTTCAATACAGTAGCTGAAGCCGTCGCTGACACCGCTGCAGATGCATCGGTAATTTACGTACCGGCGCCGTTTTGCAAAGATTCGATTCTTGAAGCCGCCAATGCCGGTATCAAGTTAATCGTGTGTATTACCGAAGGCATCCCAACGCTCGACATGTTGATCGTAAAAATCAGATGTGACGAGCTGGGCGTACGTTTGATTGGACCTAACTGTCCTGGCGTTATAACTCCAGGCGAATCCAAGATCGGTATCATGCCCGGTCACATTCACAAGCCCGGCAAAGTGGGCATCGTATCCCGTTCCGGCACGCTGACTTATGAAGCAGTTAAACAGACAACTGATTTCGGTTTCGGCCAGTCAACTTGTGTTGGTATTGGTGGTGATCCAATTCCAGGTTCTAATTTCATCGACATCCTGCGTCTTTTACAGGATGACCCACAAACCGAAGCAATCGTAATGATCGGCGAAATTGGTGGCAGTGCCGAAGAAGAAGCGGCAACTTTCATCAAGTCTAATGTCACCAAACCTGTCGTATCGTACATCGCCGGTGTTACGGCACCAGCAGGCAAACGTATGGGCCACGCAGGCGCAATTATTGCTGGCGGCAAGGGCACGGCAGCCGAGAAATTTGCTGCACTGCAGGACGCGGGTGTTACAACGGTGCGTAGTCTTGCGGACATTGGTAACGGCTTGAAACAGGCTACTGGCTGGAAATAAGCTAATA
The DNA here is from genome assembly GCA_040386995.1 of Pseudomonadota bacterium. Taxonomy (GTDB): domain Bacteria; phylum Pseudomonadota; class Gammaproteobacteria; order Pseudomonadales; family Pseudohongiellaceae; genus CAILUG01. The sequence continues at coordinate 13,302 of JAZKES010000078.1, forward strand.
CCTCCACAGGGACACGTGATGTGTCCCTGGCAAAAACAGGAAACGCATCTTCGGATGCGTTTTTTTTGCCCCTTGAAAACTCAGGTTATGCCCCTATCTAGGGTCGGTGTTTAGTTAAGTATTTCGTTTTGTATTTCGAGGAGTTAGCCCGCTTATGACAGCAGCAGAAAAACAAACTTTAGGATTTCAGACAGAAGCAAAACAGTTGCTTCATCTCATGATTCACTCGCTGTATAGCAATAAGGAAATCTTTCTTCGCGAATTGATTTCGAATGCGTCCGACGCCGCTGACAAACTTCGCTTCCTGGCGCTCGCTAATCCGGAGCTCAACGAAAATGACTCCGATCTCAAAATTACCATCGACGTCGATAACAAAAACCACACCATCACGATCACCGACAATGGCATCGGTATGACACGCGAAGAGGTAATCGACCATCTCGGTACCATCGCGAAATCCGGAACCGCGCAGTTTCTGCAGAACCTGACGGGTGACCAGAAAAAAGATTCACAGCTGATTGGTCAGTTTGGTGTCGGGTTCTACTCCGCATTTATCGTCGCCGACAAAGTCGAAGTGTTGACTCGCAAAGCAGGGCAGCCCGCAGACAGCGCCGTACGTTGGGAATCATCAGGTGAGGCGGATTTCACCGTAGAACCGATTACGCAGGAAAACAGAGGTACCAGTGTTGTTCTTCATCTGAAGAAAGATGAAAAAGATTTCGCGGAAATTTATCGCTTGCGCAGCATCGTGAAAAAATACGCTGACCACATATCGATTCCTGTACAGATGGAAAAGCAGGATTTCAATTCTGAGGAAGAAGGCGAGGAGAAGCCAGACACCAAAGAATACGAAACCGTAAACTCTGCAAAAGCGTTATGGACACGTCCGCGCACCGAGGTTTCGGATGATGACTACAAGGAATTCTATAAACACGTTTCCCATGACTTTGCAGATCCACTCGACTGGAGTCATAACAAAGTAGAAGGCAAGCTTGAATACACGAGCCTGCTTTATGTGCCCAAACGTGCACCTTACGATCTATGGAATCGCGATGGCGCCAGAGGTCTCAAGCTATACGTACAGCGTATTTTTATTATGGACGATGCTGAACAATTCCTTCCACTATACTTGCGCTTCATCAAAGGCATAGTGGACTCCAATGATATTTCTCTGAACGTGAGCCGTGAGATCCTCCAACAGGATCCGACAGTTGATTCAATGAAAGGCGCACTTACCAAACGCGCGCTCGATATGCTCGAGAAACTGAAGAAAAAACGCCCCGAGGAATATCAGGAGTTCTGGCAGCAATTTGGTAACGTGTTGAAAGAAGGCCCATCGGAAGATGTCACCAACCGTGAAAAAATTGCCAAGCTGTTGTTGTTCTCCACGACTCACACAGACAGCGTGAAACAGGATCAGTCGCTCGAAGATTACGTCGGTCGCATGAAGCCCGAGCAGAAGAAAATTTATTACATCGCAAGCGAAACGCCCACGATGGCGAAAAATAGTCCCCATCTCGAAGTGTTCCGCAAAAAAGGCATAGAAGTATTGCTACTCTCGGACCGCGTCGATGAATGGTTGATGAGTCATCTGATGGAGTTCGACGGCAAGTCCTTCCAGGACGTCACTAAAGGCGAGCTTGATCTCGGTGAACTCGATACCCCGGAAGAAAAAGAGAAACACAAGGAAGAGGATGAAAAAGCGAAACCATTCCTGGACCGCATCAAATCAGTTCTTGCCGAAAGGGTTTCTGAAGTCAGAGTGACTCATCGTTTGACCGATTCACCAGCCTGCCTTGCAGTTGGTGAATACGAGATGGGCTTGCAGATGCGCAGAATCATGGAAGCAGCAGGGCAGTCCGTGCCCGATTCCAAGCCAGTTTTCGAACTGAATACCGCTCATCCGTTAGTAGCTAAACTCGACAAGGAAACAGACGAAGAGCGTTTTGGTGAACTGTCCAGCATTCTGTTTGATCAAGCCTGTCTTGCAGAAGGTCGTCAACTGAATGATCCGGCCGCCTACATAAGCCGCTTGAACAAACTGCTGCTCGACTTGAGCAGGTAGTAAGTCTTCCCAGATTCAGCCCGTGTTCTACGGGCTGAATCTGCAGGTTTGGCAATTCTGCTTACGCAGTACGGTAAGACTGATCTGCCGTGCCGTCGGTGACCCCTGATTGAAGATGCGCTGGTTTATCGAGAATGTAATCCCGATATTTATCAGGATTTCCCGATTCTCCCGCTTCCGCTGCCTTCACAATGTTGTAGAGCTCACGTGAGCTTACATAATGCAGCACGTAATCAGTGCCGTTGTTATACGCCGATTCGAGATACCCGAACATATTGCCGACATGATCACCAAGCAGGGTATCCATGTCGTGCTCCTGTGTACCATGAGTATGGATCTTGATAAATATCCATTCAGGCCGTCCTTTGACATGAATATTGGCATCGACCCACATATCAACACGTTCATTGCTGGGGGGTATTGCCTGGCGAATATCACCCGCTTCAATTCTTGGTAGAAAACCACCTTTACGATTGCGCCAGTTAAGACAGAGTGGGCCCTGGATAATCATAAGATCGCCACTGGGTTTCTTGTTCACCTCGACGTCTACACCGGTATTGTGTGACTTTGCCTTATGAGGATTGTCTGTCGCGTAATAGATCGAATTGATTTTTTTGGTTTGTGTATCACTCGGCGCAGAGGGCAGGGTGAAGTCGGCATAACAACCCGTCTCTTTTAATATGATCAGCTCATCATTTACGCCACACATCCTGCCATCGTCACGCGAATTGTCCAGGCACCAATTGCCATGAATAAAACCATACTGCAGTCGGCCATCAAGTTTATTTCGCGGCAGTGCCTGGTGCTGTTGATGTAGACAGTCTGCAAACCGGTTCAGTGTTGTACGCAAATTTGCACTGGTATCGTTGTCGTGGTGCAGATGTACTTCAACTTCACCATAACCTTTATTGCACAGCGCAATCAGCTTATCGATGTGTTCCTTGCGGTATTCTTCTTCGGGATAAAAAAATGTGTGTTTTGGATAGTTGCCGTCTGCGTCTTTATGTTTTGCAACCATGCGCGGGTATTCATCACACCAGCGATCCACGCGGTTGCGTTCGATCTCGATGTCTTTAACCCGGCCCCACTGTGGTTCGTAGTGATCAACAAAACAAAACATAACATGGACTGGGCCATTCACTTTGGGTTTGCCGGATAAACGCTGCAAGATATAACTGCCGATCCAGACCAGCATCTTTTTCTTCTTGAGAAGGGTCAGTAGAGCAATTAACCCGATAATTATTATCAGCAAAAATACGCTGATAGGTGTTAGTCCATTCATGTACCTATAACTCCTGAAACACAATCGTACGGGTTTTTGTTAACCCATAAGCTTGGGTTTGTCTAAAGCACCTGCGTCGATAACCAGGTTTGTTGAATAAAATAAAATGTGCGAAATGCACCGCTAATAAAGAACTATATCCAGGAAAATCCAACATCATTCTCGCTATGTAAATCCGGATAGCCGTTTGTTGATCCGTTATGCAGTTCTTAAAACAGGTGAATGGTCTACTCATGCATAAATGATCTAGTCATGCATAAACGGTCTCGTCATGCATAGTCGCGCATGTTATTCATCGGTTGTGGAAAATACTGCCGAATATTTCAAATCATACGGTTCCCAATTGTCCTCTACCGGAATTCGCAGTAATTCAAATGGGACGCTCGCCGGATTGCGGTTAAAACCGGGAACAAACGTGAAACCCAATTTGTAGCCGCATTCCTTCGCGATTCTGCACGTCTCTTCCGTATAAGTAGGTCTGCCGCCAACCGGATAAGCGATAGCCTCCACCGGAACATTGATGTTTTCTTCGATGAGGTTTTTAGAAATCATCAACTCTGAGCGTTGCTCTTCTGCGCTGAGATGCGAAAGGATTTCATGGGAATGACCGTGAGAACCAATCTCCATGCCGGCTTGCTGCATCTCTGCGGCCTGCTCCCATGTCATGAACAGATTGGAATTTTCCAATGGCATTTCACAGCCACAGGCAGTACGCATATGACGAATCTTTTCCGCCAGCGGCAAGTCTGAATCGTTTTTAATTCTGGTCAGCACGGTACGAATTGTTTGTTTTATGTTCTGCGGATCCACCGTCACCGACTGATTGCTACCCGGAAGTTTTATCACCTGGTGTTTGGTGTTTTTAATCAGCCAGGCAACCTCATCCCACCACGGAATATGATCACAACTGATATAAGAGGTTGGCAGAAAAAATAAGCCAGGGACTTTTTCCGCAAGCAGGATCGGAAATGCATTTTCATAATTGCCTCGATACCCATCATCGAAGGTGATCATGGCCATGGGCTCTTGCAGGGGACGTCCGCTGGCAATTATTTCCAGCAGTTCCTTGATCTGGATAATCTTGAATCTGTCACGGATAGCAGCGATCTGTTTTGCAAAATGAATTTCGTCGCAGGAATAAATATTGGGATCGAATGGCGTTTCATCTGGATTGCCAATGCGGTGGTAGTTAAAAACGTACAATCCCGGAGTAATCTTTTTCCACAAATAGCCGAGCATGCCAGTGGCACGCAGGACGTCTCGTTTGATTGAATAGCGATTCATGGAAAGATTTACGATAAAAATCAACGACCAAGGTTAAACAGATAGTTGGACCTAGTCCAGATATAAATCGCCCTCACTTTCGCGATCTTTGCAGCAACGAGAAGTTGATGCGACGCGCGAAAGTCGGGCGCACAACACACACAAAAACGAGAGAAAATTGATTGATAAATTTTCAAGCGGCTAGATTTTTTCAAACTGATAATTGTTGTACTGCATCAATATGTATTCGGTGATGCCAAGCACTGTCTCGTGGTCATCATGCAACAGCACAATGTCTTTATTTTTGATAGGTGCTTTGTTCAGATAGGAAATAGCCTGTTCGCAGCTGTTTTGCCAATCCATGCTGTCTTTACTCCAATGGACGGAAGTAATGCCAAGCTTGATGAGACTGGCGAAGAGGTTTAAAGACAGACGGCCGCCGGGCGCGCGAAACAGCTTACATTCCGATCCCGTTATTGTTTCGATTAGCTTGTTGGTAGTAGTAATCTGATCAAGCTGCTTTTGTAATGCCAACTCGTGAAAACGTTTGTGGTCGTAAGAATGGTTACCAATGCTGTGGCCATTCGCAATAATCTGCGCGACGAGTTCAGGGTAAGCTTCGACGTTAGTACCAACAAGAAAAAAAGTGGCCTTGGCGTTTTTTGATTTCAGCAGATCAAGCAAGCGAGGAGTTACCTCAGGAGAGGGGCCATCATCAAATGTCAGATAGATGCTATTCGAATTTCTACCCCGGATAGTCATCCATGCATTGGGTAAAATTTGCAAAAGAGTATTTTTGCAAGCACCCACTAATTTTTTAGCTAGACCAGGCATCGAGGTAAAACCTTAATAAACAAAATGGCAGCCGTATAAATACTTGGTATGGATGAGACTCATCGGCTGACCAATATTTTAAATTACGGACACGTTATTCTGGAGGTATATTTATCTTAATAGTCGCAATAATATTTCGACTATAGTACTAAGTGCTCACGCAGAACGTTAAGTTCAACGCATATCAAAAAAAAACAGCATTTCCCTTCATTATTTCCGAGGAGCAATTTGTGAAAACGACATTTTTTGCCGCACTGTGGGCGGTACTTGTTTTAACAGGAGTTGGCGCGACGGCGCAGGTTTACACTGCGCCAGCAGACGCGCCGCAGCATATTAAACGCGGAGTGGCAGCTGCTGATCGTACGGAAGAACAGACAGCAAGAGATATGGCGCGCAAGCCGGCTGAAATCCTCATGATCGCAGGCCTGGAGGAAGGCGATCACATCGCAGATATATCGTCCTTTGGCCAATATTTCACGACGATTATGGCTGAGGCGGTTGGTCCCTCCGGCCGTATCGATATGTACGACATGCCCTACATGGAACAATTTGGTGCGGTCGAATCGGGAAATACTTTTGCTGCGAGCCACTCTAATTCGACTTACACCGTTGTTCATTACAATGACATCGAACTAGGCACCGATCTCGATGCAGTCTATATCGTTCTCTACTATCACGATTTGGCATCACAGATGGTTGATACCGGCGCATTTAATGCAAAAGTATTGGCAGCGCTTAAACCGGGCGGCAAATATCTGATAGTCGATCACAAGGCGGAAGACGGCTCAGGCTGGCGCGATGCGGGAACCATCCATCGCATCGGCAAGGAAGTTATCCTGCAAGAAGTGCAGGCTGCGGGTTTCAATTTACTGACAGATAGCGACCTGCTTGAAAATCCCGCAGATGATCGTACGAAAATGGTATTCACACCGGGTACGAGAGGAAGTACGGATCAGGTTGTGTACGTGTTTCAGAAACCGCTTTAGTGACGAGCAAGTAAACTTAGCCATTTGCTGCAGGCAGATGTGCACATGGTCTAGTACATAGCCAAACAACACTACTTATTGGTCTTGGCAGGTGATGCTTGAATTTGCGGAGACGTTTGCGCAGGAGGAAGGTGCAATCGTCTCTTGCACTTTGTAGAAAGCTTTCAGCAGATGAGTTTTTAAAAATTTCCGGAGCAGGGTGCACCTACTCCGGAAATATCAGGTCATTCGTGAATTCTGTTTTTGCAACAGATGCGCAAGAACAGTTTAGAACGAGCCTATTTAGAACGAGCCTATTATGTTGTTCAACGTGATGCTGGGACGCATGTATTTGTCGCACACAGCGGGATCGGCTTTGTAATAACCACCGATATCAACCTTCACTCCTTGTGCTGAATTGAGTTCATTCACGATAGCAACTTCGTTGTCCCGCAGTGCAACGGCAAGCGGCTTGAACTGCTGCTGCAATTTCGCATCTTCCGTTTGCGCCACAAGGGCTTCAGCCCAGTACAGCGCGAGATAAAAATGGCTGCCACGATTGTCCAGTTGGCCGGCATCTCGCATTGGCGAGCGATTTTCATCGAGAAATACGCCTGTTGCCTGATCCAGCGTTTTGGAGAGAACCAAAGCCGCAGTTTTTCCAGTGACGTTGCCAAGATGTTCGAGCGATGCTGCCAAGGCGAGGAATTCGCCAAGAGAATCCCAGCGCAAATGATTTTCTTCAAGGAACTGCTGCACATGTTTAGGCGCAGAACCACCTGCACCTGTTTCGAACATACCGCCACCGTTCATGAGAGGAACGATAGAAAGCATCTTGGCGCTGGTGCCAACTTCCAGGATGGGGAAAAGGTCGGTCAGGTAATCACGCAGCACGTTGCCAGTAACAGAAATTGTGTCCTTGCCTTCTTTCAAACGTTGGCACGACAACAAAGTAGCCTCAACAGGTGACATGATGCGGATGTCGAGTCCTTTGGTATCGTGCAGCTTGAGGTACTCATTTACTTTTTTGATGAGCTCACGGTCGTGCGCGCGCTCAGGATCAAGCCAGAACACTGCTGGCGTATTGGAAAGACGCGCGCGATTTACCGCCAGTTTTACCCAATCGCGTATCGCCGCGTCCTTGACCTGACACATGCGCCAGATGTCGCCTTTTTCTACAGTGTGCTGAAGCAGAATTTCGCCAGCACTGTTTACTACCCGCATCGTCCCGCTGTTTTTGATTTCGAAAGTTTTGTCGTGCGAGCCATATTCTTCGGCAGCCTGCGCCATAAGCCCCACGTTCGGAACACTGCCCATCGTTACGGGATCGAACGCACCGTGTTGTTTGCAGAAATCGATGGTTGCCTGATAAACACCTGCGTAACAACGATCGGGGATGATTGCTTTGGTATCGTAGAGCTTGCCATCTGCGCCGTACATTTTGCCTGACGCACGTATCGCGGCAGGCATCGATGCATCGATGATAACGTCGCTTGGCACGTGCAGGTTGGTAATACCTTTATCAGAGTTGACCATCGCCAACGGGGGACGCTTCGCATAACACGCAGCAATATCAGCTTCGATTTCTGCACGCTTGGCGTCTGGCAGGGTAGCTATCTGCGCAAGGATTTCACCAAAACCGTTGTTCGGATTGGCACCTAACTCTTCCAATGTGCTGCGATGCTTAGTGAACACATCCGCAAAGAATACTGACACCGCGTGACCAAACAAAATTGGGTCGGATACTTTCATCATCGTCGCTTTTAAATGCACTGACAAAAGCAGGTTGGCCGCTTTCGCGTCCTGCATTTCGGCTTCGAGGAAAGTTCGCAGCGCTGCTGCACGCATCACAGCTGCATCAATCACTTCGCCTGCCAGTAGTGGTGCAGACTTTTTCAGCTCGGTTGTTTCGCCAGTCGCACTGACAAATTCAATGCGAAACGTGGTGGCCTCACTCAATGTGCGAGATATTTCGCTGCCATAAAAATCGCCATCCTTCATGTGTGCAACATGAGTCGCTGAAGTGGAAACCCATTTGCCCATGGAATGCGGATTTTTGCGGGCATACTGTTTCACGGCGCCTGGTGCCCTGCGATCAGAATTGCCTTCTCGCAAGACGGGGTTCACGGCGCTGCCTTTTACTTTATCGTAACGAGTCTTGATGTCTTTTTCGGCTGGTGTGCCTGGCACTTCTGGATAATCCGGCAGTTTGTAACCTTTGCTTTGCAATTCTTTAATAGTTGCATTGAGCTGCGGCATTGAGGCACTGATGTTCGGCAGTTTGATTATGTTCGCTTCCGGAGTGGTGGCGAGCTTTCCCAATTCTGCAAGATCATCCGGCAGGCGTTGTTCTGCCGTCAGGAAGTCTGGAAAAACAGCAATGATGCGACCAGCAAGAGAGATATCACGCGTCTCTACCTTGATATCTGATCCAGCTGTGAATGCTCTGATAATGGGCAACAAGGAATAGGTCGCAAGGGCAGGGGCTTCATCTGTTTGGGTATAAATAATAACGTGTTGATCAGACATACGGTTTCCAGGTTGTTAGTAAATGAAAGTCACAGCCTCTATAGAGGATAAAGCTGCAAAACCGGCCACGGATTATAGCAACGCAAGGCTAAAATAGTGCTGCAAAATGTGTGGTAGTACTCATTTGAATCATGTTATCAGGAAAAATGCGGACGCCATCCACGTATACCAAAAGAGCTGCGGCAATAGCTTGGTAATACAGGTATTATTAGGGTCGTTTTGAGTTCAATACCCAGAAGGTTGATGAGAATAAGATGCTGGCTGTTTTACACGTATTATCCAGTCTGAAGTTAGGGGGTGCCGAACGCATCACCCTGGAATTGGCGAAACATCAACGTGATCAGGGACTGGATGCGCAAATCCTTAACTTGGGCTCGGAAGACGATTTTCTGGTTACTATCGGGCGCGAAAAAAATATTCC
>JAZKES010000078.1:22760-24887 GCA_040386995.1 Pseudomonadota bacterium
ATAAGCAGTATCTACAACAACCTGGATGTGCTGATAGTAGCTTCGGAGACTGAAGGCCTTTCGATGGTTATTATTGAAGCGATGGCGCACGGCATACCGGTTATCGCGACAAGAGTTGGAGGAAACCCGACACTGGTATTTCAGAATAAATCCGGCGTTCTCGTGGAATATGGAGACATTGATGACATGCAAAATGCGATCAACACATTTTTACAGAACCCTGATTTGATTCACACATACGGCATTGCTGCGCGAGATTATATTTCCAGCATGTTTTCTCTGGATAAAACGCACCAGGCGTATCTTGTCCAGTATCAGGAATAACAGAGCTAAAACCGCCATGATGGTTTGCATCATGGCTACTTAGCGGCTCTTTAACTTAGCGGCTACTTAAAGACTACTTAAAGACTACTTAAGAGCTACCCGGATTTTAAGCGCTAGCTACATTTGTTCTAGCGTAGTAATGCCCAGCAATTCCAACCCCTGTTTCAAAGTCTTGGCAGTCAATTGACACAAGCCCAGTCTTGATTCGCGTTCCGCACCTTCCGCCTTAAGCACAGGGCTCGATTCGTAAAATTTCATAAACGTGCCTGAAAGTTCATACAAATACAGGCAGAGCTGATTTGGCAGACACGACTCAGCCAGAGATTCAACAACTTCTGCGAACTGAATAATTTTTAATCCGAGTGCCTGTTCGTCTGCGCTACCTACGTTGATGACAAAGCTGCCGTCTGGATCAATGGCAGCTCTGCGAAATATGCTGCGAATACGCGCATAAGCATAAAGCAGGTAAGGCGCCGTGTTGCCTTCGAACGACAACATGCTGTCCCAGTCAAAGATGTAATCACTGTTACGGTTTTTGCTTAGATCCGCATATTTGACGGCGGCAATACCAACCTGGCCGGCGATCTTCCAGCGTTCCGCTTCTGCGAGATCGGGATTTTTTGTACTGACAAGTGCAAACGCTCTCTCAATACTTTCATCACACAGGTCGACTAGCTTGATGGTATCGCCACTGCGCGTTTTGAAGGGTTTGCCGTCTTTACCCATCATTGTGCCGTAGCTTATGTGTTCAAGAATATTTTCTGGAAGTGCAAAACCTGCAAGCCTCGCGGTAATAAATACTTGCTGGAAATGCATGCTTTGCCGCGCATCGACAACATATAAAACCCGATCTGCAAGCAATTCTTTACAGCGGTACCGAATAGCAGCGAGGTCGGTTGTTGCGTAAAGATAACCACCGTCAGACTTTTGAACAATGAGTGGTTGTGGCTCATTTTCACGAGTTACAAAGCCGTCGAGGAAAACACAACGCGCTCCTGCTGACTCTGTCAGCAAATGTTTTTCCTCAAGCGTTTTGATTACCGATTCGAGACGGCTGTTGTAAAAACTTTCTGGAACAATATCGTTTTCTGTAAGCGTAATATCGAGGCGTGCGTAGAGCTCCTGGCAGTGTGCGATGGAAACCTTGATAAAACTTTGCCACTTCGCGAGACAGTCTGGATCGCCTGCTTGCAACCGCACTACGTTTTCACGTGCGCGTTCGGCAAAGTCAGGTTCCGCATCAAAACGCTGTTTGGCGGCGCGATAGAAAATTTCGAGATTGCTCAACTCTGTACGCAGGTCGACTGCACCTGGTAATTCCTGCATGTAAGTTATCAGCATCCCAAACTGGGTTCCCCAATCACCAAAGTGGTTGTGACGAATCAGCTTGTGGCCAAGATAGGAAAGAGTCCGCGCGAGCGCGTCACCGATAATTGTGCCGCGCAGGTGGCCTACGTGCATTTCCTTGGCAAGATTTGGCGAGGAATAGTCGATGACAATTGTCTGGGGACTTGCAACAGTCGACACCAGACGTTCGTTCGAAATCTGATTCAAGGTTGCTGCTAAAAACCTGGGGTCGATAAAAATATTTATGAAGCCTGGACCCGCCAATTCAAGTTTGCTGACTATAACGCCAAGGTCTAGGCGCTGAAGAACTTCCGTACCAAGGTCGCGCGGATTACGGCCCAGACGTTTGGCGAGTGCCATAACGCCATTGGCCTGGTAATCACCAAAACGTGGATCTTTGGCATAGTTGACCAGAGCCGGACAATTTGTTTCGCCGGTTACTTGATGGAGTACTGC
>JAZKES010000078.1:24987-111867 GCA_040386995.1 Pseudomonadota bacterium
CCTGAATACGCTACAGCACAAACAACTCCGTCACGATTGACGACAGTGGCCCACATCTCAAAACCGAAACCACCATTGGCGGATTCCTGAGCTGCAATCAATGCAGTTTTGAGCTTTGTGTAAATTGCAACTTTGGAGGGAGTATTAGGGCAGATGTCGATTATTTCGGCGAAAACACTATTGGCACCTGACAAAAGGCCAATCGCAAGCGCTATTTTTTTGAAATTGTTGCTGAACATTGATGAATCTCCTTATGAATGTAGATGTACATGAATCCTTAGTTTCACGACGGATGGTCGTGAAGCGGACGGATAGTAAGGAAATTTGTTATGCATGTTCAATGAAAAAGATATTTTTTATTTTTCATTCTTTTATTAAAAAGAATGAGACGTTTTGAACAGCAGGAACACTGGTGGAAATCTGGATAAAATCTGTTGCATTTTGGGTCGATGAGCTTTTTCTTGGGGCAGATGAATCAGCAAAATCATAAGTAGAATAACTTATTGACTTGCCACCTCTAGCGACTTACGTCCTTAAGGCGCACACAACGTTCATCTTGCTGTTGATGTACGAGGTACGATTTGGTTACCAACGGTTTGAAGTTGGCAAACTCCCGATTCGCTTTTTCGAGCCGACTCACACTTCCGGGAGTGCACGTCGCGGCATCCATATAACCCGTGAATTCTCCGAGGTATTCTTCTGTTGCGGTGGAGTTAAGCAAAGGTATGGCAGCCAGTATACGTTCCGCTTTCGGCTCAAGAAGCGCCAGCTGTTCATCCGGAAACAGGTACGCCATGACAGTTCGCATGTTGGCTAGTTTGTAGGTTTGAGGAGCATCAATGAGGATATCCAGCCACTTGTCCTTGATTGCTGCATCAGGCCGAACTGCTTCAACAGCAAGGGCCATGTTCTGTCCCTGGTCTGATGGATCCCGAACTATTTCTGCGGCAAGTAATTCATCGTAATTGCTGTAGTAATAGCGATTCAACATCACAACTATATTCCAGCGTTTATCCTGATCCAGCAAAAGCCCTTCGATGATGGATGTCTCCGCGAGCAGCGCAGCAAGATAAGCCAACGCCCGCGATGTATGCGCGTGGCTGACAAAATTGTCATACCAGATTTTTTGCAGTTCAGAGCCCGGCTCAGCCTGCTCCAGTTGGTTAAACAGAAAATCTTCAATATTTGCTTTCTCTTGCTCATGATCACCGAAGCGTGAGAAATATGAAAAGCTTGCTGAAAGTGTTCCATTAACATGGCGCACAACATTGTCATCTGTCTCGTTAGTGAGATTGTCCAGCACAAAAGCGACATAAGTCGCCAGATCCAGATCTCCCGCATCCACGCTGTCCCATAACGATTGCCACAACATCAACCGAGTCGTGGGGTTGGAAAAATCATTGATGTGCTCATTAAGTGTCTGTATCGAGTCGGCATCAAATTTAATTTTCATGAACGCCCAATCACCTTCATTTGGCAACGCAAGATCAGGGCAGGGCAGTCCAATCGCTTCACTGACATAGGTGACCGAGCCGGAATACATCACTGGAATAGCGGCACTCTGGATCATTTGATTGTCGGTGTAATGATAGAAACCGATCTGGGTGCGTTGAGAACGCAAAATCTTGTCGGCTGTGGCGAGCTTGGGGACAGTCTGCAACAAACGGAACGACGTTATCAGGTTATCGTCGCACGTGAAGTCCGGCTGGATCGTATTCACCCCTGAGTTATACAGCCATTCCTGTTTCCAGGGTTGCAGGTCCATGCCACTGGCGCTTGCAAGTTCGTCTACAAAGTTATCCAGGGTCGTATTGCCGTAGGAATACTTCTTTAGATAGTTGCTTACGCCCTTGCGGAAGTTTTCCTCGCCGATAAGAAATGGCAATTGGCGAAGCACTGAGCCGCCCTTGCCGTAGGTGATGCCGTCAAAATTGGTGAAAGCATCAGCAGTTGAGGGAACCTCAAGTTCAATAGGATGAGTCGTAATGAGTTGATCGGCCGTATAAGCCGATAATTTGTTCCCAATATAGAAATTGTCCCATGCATTGACGAAACTACTTGCCTGCTCCAACTCCAGATTTGCCATGTAGGTCGCGAAGCTTTCGTTCAGCCAGAGGCCATTCCACCAGTCCATGGTGACGAGGTCACCAAACCACATGTGGGACATTTCATGTGCTATGACACTCGCGAGGTTCCGTAATTGCGCTGTGCTTTTGTCCCCTCGGCTTATATAACGCTCATTAAAAGTGACGGCTCCCACATTTTCCATCGCACCAGGATTAAAGTCGGGAACGATTATCTGATCGTATTTGCCAAACGGATAAGGCACTTCGAAATAATTCTGGAAAAACGCAAAACTCTGCTGTGTAGGGACAAACCATTCTTCGGGTTTCACAAACGCAGCAAGCGCGTTACGGACGAAAAGTCTTAACGGGATGTTGCCGGCATTACTTTCCCAAACTGTGTATGGACCTGCATGCATGGCGTAGACATAAGAGGACAGCGGAGCGGTGGGTGGGAATATCCAGTGTTTGCTGTCTCCTTCATCAATTACTTCAGATTCCGTTGTATTCGCAATTACCTGCCATGACGAAGGAGCCGTTACTTCCAGTGTAAGAGGTGCTTTAAGGTTTGGCTGGTCGAAGTTCGGAAACAGGCGATTGGCGTTGTAGGGTTCGAAGTTGGTGTAGAAATATTCTTCGCCATTTTCGGGGTCGATGAATTTGTGCAGTCCCGCGCCGTCATTCGCGAATGGGCGTGTGTAAGTGATTGTGATCGAATTGTTTCCGCTAACTAATGCGGTTATCGGAATGGTTAAAAACCAATGTTCGAAACCAGGGTCCAGCGCTGTGCCATTGACGCTTAAACTTTGGATCTGGCCACTGTCGAAGTCGAGAGTAATGGGTGAAACGTTTTCATCGGCGAGATCGAAACCTATGTCTACAGTCCCTGTGAACTCGTCGCTGTTGGCTTGTAGATCCAACTTAAGGTGGTAAACAGGATTGCTGACCTGGGATTTTCTGAACTGCGCGTATTGTGCAGTGAGGGTGCCGAGTTCCGGGCGATAAACGGCAGATGCTTCCGGGCGCGAAACAGCGGTTTGTTCTGATTCAGGATAATCGTTACCGCAGGCACTGAGTATTGTCACCAAACCCGCGGTCATCACATAGAGCATTTTTGATCGGGTATTGCTCATGCCTCTCACCCTGAATCATTTATTGTCGACAGGTGTGTCATCCAATTGAAAGCTATTGAAGCGTTTGTAGCATAGACGGGACAGTATCATCGCGGCGATCAAGCCAATCAGGATCGGAGTCGAGGCGACTAAAAATAATGTCTGCATGCTCAGGTTCATGCCAAGCAGCGCGGCACCAACCGTTGGTCCAATGATGGAACCGAAGCGACCGATTGAGAGTGCGACGCCAACACCCTTCGCTCGAATGGATGTCGGATAAATCAGTCCAGCCGCAGCATTGTTGCCAAACTGCGCACCTAACACCGCAACACCTGCCATACCAGAAACACCCGCGAGCATCACAAATGAAATTCCATCCAGTCCGAGCAGAATAATGAATGGGCCTGCGAGCGCAAATAACACCGCAACCACCATAAACCCGAAACGATCCAGCAGAACGCTTACAACGATTCCGCCAAAAATTCCGCCAGCGTGATACATGGTGGCGGTTATGGCTGCCTCCCGCGCGGGAATTCCGTAGTTGTCAAAAATGAGTGGCAATGTGTTATTCAAAAAGAAATTTGCCATCAGCGCTATACAGAAGCAGACCCATAAAAGCGGAGTGATCAGCGCGAGACTGCCTTTAAACAACTCACTTATCTTGCCCTCACTGCCCACCACGATTGGAGGATTCAGAAACTTCGCGTCATCATCGATCTGCAAATCCGGTCGCATCTTGCGAGCAGTAGCAATTAACTCTTTTTGTTTGCCTGGTTTTATCGCGAGTAATTTCAGGGACTCCGGCATTACGAAAAATAAGCAGCACGCAATGAGTATTGGCAGAACACCGCCAACCTGAAAAATGATTGGCCAGCCGTAATCCGGCATGAAATAGGTTGCTACCAAACCAACGCCCGTGCTGCCAGTAGTGATACCCATGAACATAAGCACAATGAGAGTGGATCGGTATTTCTTTGGCGTGAGTTCGGAATTGAGCGAAATAGTATTCGGCATGATGCCACCGATGCCGATGCCTGCGATAAACCGCAATACCATCATTTGTTCCATCGTCGTTGAAAAAGCCATGACGAGGGTCATAACACCATATAACAATGTTCCACCGATGATGATTGGACGTCGCCCGTATTTATCACCCAACCAACCAAGAATAGGGGCGCCCAGAAAAATCCCGACGAGATTCGCGCTGAGCACAGGGCCCATCGCACTGCGCTCTACTCCCCACAGTCGGGTGAGGTCGGGAGCTGCAAAGCCAAGTGAATTCAAATCGAAGCCATCCGCGAACATTGTCAGAAAACTCCACACGAGCAGCAGGATGTTGAAGCTGCGGATTTTCTGACCGTCTACGAATTCATTTACCTGAAAAGTCTGACTCATGTTTCGCCTGTTTTTCTGCTTGTTTTTGTAAGGGGCCGGGGGATGATATGGATTGCTGCCTTTCAAAACAAGGTGCTATTCTTTCTTGGCTATTAGCTGCGAATTCCGCAGCTTTGCGGGGGAAAATTCATGATCAGCAAATGCCGTTATCCGCTTTCCATTTTTACACTTCTATTGTTCACAGCATGTAGTGAAAGCCAGCCTCCAGCAGAAGAAGCCAGCAATACAGATGCGGAACAGCCAACTGCCGTTACGCAAGAAACTGTAGTGGCAGCCGCATCAAATATCGAAGCATCAGCGCCAACTGGCGACTGTGTTGATGAAGATAATATTACTTACTTATGTGGCCCGCAGAACGCAGAGGATGTGTTGCGTATTGGTAATTCGCAATGGTTGCTTGTGTCAGGTATGAATGGCGAATTGGTAAATAACGCGGCAATTAACGGCAAAATCCACCTTGTTAACCACGTGGAGAAAACCTGGGAGGTCTTGTTTCCTGGCGAGAATCCTAATTTGGCGCAGGACATGCAAATGTTCTCTTCGTGCCCGGGGCCTCTCGATGTAACCAATTTCTCAGCGCATGGAATAGCTCTGCAGCAGCAGGAGTCGGGCCCGGAACGCTACCGGTTATATATGACGAGTCATGGTGCACGTGAAGCTATCGAGGTCTTTGAACTGGATGCGTTCGTCAAACCTACTATCAAATGGGTCGGTTGTGTTCCGATGCCTGCTACCTCCTGGACTAACAGTATTACGGTGCTGAAGGATGGTGGATTTTTCGCGACGCAGTTTATGGATCCGACGGGCTCTGGCATGGCAGGCGTGACGGCCGGCGAAGTTACCGGGCACGTGTTTGAGTGGCATCCGGGTGGTGAAGTCACCGTACTTGCCGGTACTGAACTATCTGGTCCAAATGGCATCGTGATGACAGACGATGAACGTTATTTATATGTTGCTGCGTTTGGTACTCATGAGGTGGTCCGGTTTGATCGCAGCTCGAATCCACCGGCGAAAGAATCAGTCAGTATTTCTGTAGCACCCGATAACATCCGGTGGAACTCTGACGGGAATCTTTATACGGCTGGTGGCAACGTAACAGATGCCTGTAGTGGCCCGGTCTGTGGCACCGGCTGGTCTGTGATAGAAATTGTTCCGTTCACGATGACCGCGAAACGTATAACAGGCGTCGATGAAACAGCGGCTATGCAAGGCGTCAGTTCTGCATTGCTCGTCGACGACGAAATCTGGATTGGCACTTACGGTGGTGAGAGGTTAGGTATTCTTCCAAAACCATAAAGGCCAGAAACAAAAAAGGCACCCGAGAGTGCCTTTTTTTTGGAAGTAAAAATTAATTACTCACCAGTGGCGAAGCAGTAGAAGTAACCATTGCCACCAGACGCGATAAGATTTTCCTGGCTGCAACCGCGGCTCTGATGTGCAGCGTTCCAGGATTCGGCCATAGCACCACCGCCAACGCGGTCGAGATGACCAACAATCGTTTTGAAATCTGCGCTTTCGTCAGTCCAGTTATTGCAGCTCAGATCAGCAGCAGCGGTGCCGTCTGGATTTGAGCCGGTCAGGATATCGTGCTGATTGGGAGTATCACCCACGCCATTCACCGTGCCGCCTTTTTCAGTAATTGAATTGGCTTTGTTGAGCAGAACGTTGCTGTAGTGAAGATGATCAACGCTGCGCGCTACCAGTACGTTTTTGGAATTGAACCATGGGCCCGCGCCGATACGATCTTTGGCATTCACGCCAGTGGCGCTCAGATATGCATGCCAGGTTTTGCCGGTGGTACCAGCTGCTTCAGCCAATGCCGCGCAATGTGCGTCGGCGCCAGCGAGGCCACCAAGATTGCCACCTTTGCCTGAGCCAACGCTGGTTACAAAGAAACTCATGCTGGTGTCTTGTGGTGGCTGTGCTGGTGCTGCGCCAGCAGGCGCCTGCGCCATCGTTGCTGCTGACAAAGTCAGCAACGCAAATGCTGCTGCTAATCTGGATGTTTTCATTGGTGTTCCCCTCAAGGTTGTGTGCTTTGTATAAAGTTTGAATTTAAAAAAAGATTTAAATCGATCCGATTCTAAACTGGAGCTGTTCATTTAAAGTAATGACAGCCGGAAGGAAAATCGTGCCTGAAATTCACACAGGCAGTGCAAAAAGTCAAGCAACGCTGATGCACTGATACTGATCAGATCCAAGTGTGCAAACTTCATGGAAGACCAGTCGATCAGGGGCCCGCTTGGCTGGACGTGTGCTCTGCTGGAAGGCTATGATAATAACTACATTAACAAGGGGTTCTTCATGAAAAAACCAAACAATAAACAAAATAAAAACAGCGCAGATTTTTGTGTTTCCCGCCGAACCTTACTGGCTTCGTTGCCAGCCTTGGGATTCCTCCCAAGTGTGTTGACTGCGCAGACTGCACCAGCGATTTCGATTAAAAAAATCAACTGCTTTGAAATCAGCGTCAGCGATACTGCGCGCACCGTTGCGTTTTATCAGGATTTGTTTGGCATGCCTGTTCAGGCGCGATTCGGCGAACGCATTTGTTTGCGTGTCGGGTCAGGACCACAATTCATGGCTGTGCGTCCAGTTGAACCAGGTGAAGCTCCCGCCATCACGTATATCGGATATTCTGTCGAAAATTTCGACGTGAAAACCCAGCAGGCCGCATTGCTTGCAGAAGGCTACAAAGAAATAGAACCTCCAGCAATTACAGCACCCGGCATAGAGTCCGCGATGAGCACTTGGGTACGCATGCGCGGCGATACGCCCGAATTGTTCTTTGCGGATGCACGCGGACTGATCGTTCAACTGAGCGATGACGAAAACTGCGGCGGTACTGGTCCACTTGGCAACGTGTGTGGTCCTCTGGAAACTGCTCCTGCCGGCATGTTCAAACTTAGCGACATCAACCACTTTACTGCCTTCGTTAACGATGGTGCCGGTGCTAACACGTATTATCAGGAACTGTTCGGCCTGGAAGTGCAGTCACATCAAGGCCCGACATCTCCAGTGACAGGCATTGGCGATCGTCATCAATTCGTCATGTATGCAGGCCCATTCCCAGGTGGCGAAAACGCACCAGCCAACATCAACCATGGCTGTTTTAACATGGAAGGCTTCTCTGTTGATGACATCCTCGCAAAACTCACCACCTATGGACTGACAGCACGCGGTGAACAGGAGGTCAAACCACTTATGCATTACGTCAGTTTGCGTCAACCCGCGCGTGGTGGTGCAGAAGGGGGAACGCCAGAAGTGTATTTCACTGACCCGGACGGCATCCTGATGCAACTGCAAGATGTCACCTATTGTGGTGGCGGCGGTTATCTCGGCAACGAATGTAAAGAAGGCGTATAAACTGAATCTGTGCAATTTCTGCAGCCATCATTGGTCTGCAGAAATTGCCCATTTGTTTTGTAGCAAGCTCCTGCGGTAAAGCCCCTCTCAGATTCAAAACGCTCAACACGATCTCTCATCCTTTCAAACAAAAGATCACGTGCTTTTCCTCGCATGCGGCCTGTAACAAATGGCGCAACTGTCTGGCTTATTGAGCACGCGAATCGCCGCTCGCGATCACCACAAAAGTTAACCACTACATACTTCCAATAACGCTGCCAGTTGTTCTGGAGCGGAGAAAAATGGACTGTGGTCCGTTTCGATCTGCAGCAGTGTATTGCAGGACTGACGCGCCAACATACGGCGCTGATGATGCAAGGGAATCACTTTGTCTTTAACACATGAGATGTAAGTACTCGGAATGTTATCCAGCACTTGCTGATCCACGGTGACTTTCGCCGCAAGTGGCAGTGTTGCCTGAATGCAGAACACAGCTTGCGCCTGGAGAGCAAGTTCCGGCGGCGAAAGATTATAAAAGAGCGGAACGATGTCTTCGTTCTGGATACTGCATGTACGCTTATCTGAACTCATCTGCATGGCGAGTTCAATTGCAGTAAAAGGTTCATGGCTGCGATTGAGTGCAATCAGATCAAAAACACTTTCATAGTGGCGCGGAAGATATGCGCTGACGTAAACCAGGTGAGAAATTTTCTCTGGAATTCTGCAAGCGACCTCACTGATAACCATGCCACTCATGCTGTGTCCTACCAGCACAACTTTTTCCGCTAGCGCGTTGAGCAGATTTACAAGACTCGTGACGTAAGACTTAAATGTCACTTTGACGAGAGGAGTTTCATCATCGCCGTGACCCGGAAGGTCAGGCGTATAAACGATGTGGCCATTTGCTCTTAACAGCGTTGCGACAGCAGCCCAACATGAACCACTATGCCACGCGCCATGCACCAGAACGAAGGTGTGGCCGATCACGGATCTTTTCTGCCGGACATGAACGTTCTTCTCATCATTAACTTGCACGTCACTTAACGTTATGGCCCACGAAAAGCAGGACAATAACTATCAGCAGTTGTTATTAAGATCATGACTCATTTCAAATGCTGGTTGATCCGCGCGAGGTTTGCCGACAACAACTGCGGGAATTCCCGCGACAGTTGTGTGAGGCTCGACGTCGCTAAGCACGACACTGCCTGCGCCAATCTTTGCACCCTCACCAATGACAACATTGCCGATCACGATAGCACCGGTCCCGATCAACACACCCTGTCTAACCTTGGGATGACGATCACCACATTCCTTACCAGTGCCGCCCAGGGTAACGCCTTGCATGATTGAAATATTGTTATCGAGCACACAGGTCTCTCCGATGACTATGCCAGTCGCATGGTCGATAAGAATGCCTGAACCAATGACTGCAGCAGGGTGAATGTCGACAGCGAAAACTTCGGATATCTGGCTTTGTAAATACAACGCCATTCCGAAACGTTCATGACGCCACAACCAGTGCCCCATGCGATAGGCCTGCAAAGCCTGGAAGCCTTTGAAATAGAGCAGCGTGGCTGAGTAATGCTTCACTGCGGGATCGCGCTGACGCGTAGCAATCAGGTCATTCTCGATTGCTTCGCTAATAAGTGGATCCTGCCGTAGTGCCGCATCGAAAACCTGCCGCAGGGCGCTTTGTGGAAAATCTGCTGAAGCGAGTTTAAGTGCTAACAAGTCACTTATTGCTGCGTCCAGACTGTCATGCTGGAGAATACGACGCGAATAAAAACTGCCGAGCTCGGGCTCTTGCATCACCTGATCGTTTATTTCTCGTTTGATGGTTGCCCATAAATCCAGGGTCATTTGGTTTCCTGTAGGTAGTTATAAACGCAGGGCCGGGGATTCTATAAGAAGGATGATACTAGCTTCAACGGACTAAAATGTAAGGATATATGACCTATAACAAACTGTTTTCAGCCAGTTTGGCAAGACGCCTGTATACTGGAGTTAAGGTTGTATAGCTGGTATCTTCGCGCCGCACTTTATCAGCCGAATCTGTTAGTTGAGCGGCCTGCATCTGGAATTCTCGAAAACATGTCTGTAAAAAATATTGCGGTTATCGGTGGAGGCAGTTTCGGTACTGTAATAGCCAACATCATTGCGCATAACGGTCATCGCACACAGTTATGGATGCGTGACGCGGAACAGGTTGAGTCTCTCAATGTCACCCGCCAGAACGCAGTTTATATGCCTGGCCTCGATCTGCATGACCAGGTAGAAGCGACGCACGATCTGAAATCTGTTGTTACCGACGTCGACATGATTTTTGTCGCGGTGCCAACGGGCAGCTTTCGTGCAGTCGTCAAGCAGATGCGACCACATCTTCATCCTGGCGTTATTCTTGTCAGCGCGACCAAAGGTATCGAAGCAGTTACTTTCAAACTGATGAGTCAAATTCTCGCCGAAGAAGTCCCCGATGCCAAAATAGCGGTTCTCAGCGGCCCGAACCTCGCGAAAGAAATCGCCAATCGCAGTCCTACCGGCACAGTAATCGCCAGCAAAGATGCCTCTGTTCGTAAACTGGTACAGGATACTTTGCGTTCTGATACTTTCAGGGTGTACGCAAATAACGACATGCTTGGTGTAGAGTTTGGCGGCTCGCTCAAAAATATCTACGCGATTATTGCCGGTCTGGCAGACGCGATCGGGATGGGACAAAACACCATTGCGATGCTGATCACGCGCAGTCTTACTGAAATGGCCCGGTTCGGCGTTGTGTTAGGTGCCGATCCAATGACGTTCCTGGGCTTATCCGGAGTGGGAGACCTCATTGTTACCTGTTCATCACCTCTGAGCCGAAATTTCAGGGTCGGAAAAGCGCTTGGAGAAGGAAAGGATCTTGACCTTATCATCAATGAGCTGGGGCAGGTGGCAGAAGGCATCAACACACTTAAGCAAGTAAAAGAAAAAGCCGATGAATTAGGGATAAATATGCCGCTTGCCAGCAGTCTCTATGAGATCATCTACAACAAGGCAGGTATAAACCATATAATCGTGTCTTTGATGCTCGAAGAAACAGAACTTGATGTCGAATTTGTAGGACGAGCCAAACTGTTAGCCAAATAATGAGCGGAAGAATGATCCGCACAAAGATCGGCAAAAAGATCGACAAAAAATGGGTGACTTATATGAATCAAGATGAAGTTAAGCGAAATATATTGTCGGGAAACCAGTGGCTGCGCATGTTATTCATGGTCGGTTACTTGTTGGCTTCGTGGGTTCTTACACTAGTGCTGCTCGCTACTATCCTTGTGCAGACCGTCATCATACTGATCACCGGTGAAACCAATACCAATCTGCGCCGGTTTGGCATCCTTTGCGGCGTATTTATGCATCAGATAATTCACTTCCTGGTGTACGGTTCGGATGAAAAGCCTTTCCCGTTTTCGGAATTCCCTGATATTGATCGCGTCGACACCGGTGCTGGCTTACACAGCGACGACTCTCCCCAATACACCGCTCATCAGTCAAGCAGCGCTCGCAGCAAACCCGCAACGGCAACAGATACCGCTTATTACGATGACCCTGCTTATGACGACATCGCCCCATCAACTGACGATGTGAATACAGATGATGAGTTTCCATCTGGACCTGATGATGGTTCAGATCCTGCACGTCGTGGCTAACAGTAGTAAGAGATCATCAGGGAAATGAACCTGTACTTATTGAGGCATGGCGAAGCTGAAGCCAGGGCTCATACCGATTCAGCCCGGCAACTTACCAACAAAGGCCGCGCGGACGTCGAATATGTAGCAAAACAATTTGCTGCACGTCACCTGCCACTTGAGCAGTGTTTTGTGAGTCCCTACGTACGTGCAAACCAGACAGCAGACTTGTTTGTGCAGCAATTGTCATCAGTAATTTCGCTCACCACTACCGAACTGCTTGTACCCGAAGTCCGTGCCAGTACCGTGATAGATTTTCTGGGCAAGAACGTTCGTAGCCAAAATGTTTTGCTTGTCAGTCATAACCCTCTGTTATCCGAATTAAACGCGTTGTTGACCGAGGGCAACATAAACGACATGCACATACTCTCAACCAGCGAACTTGTTTGTATATCGCTAGAAGTTGTTGGCTTGGGTATGGGCAACACTACGTTCAAGCTGTTGCCGCAGACGCAACGCCTCTTTTCATAAGTCATTGTGACAAGCCCCTGGCAGGAAATTTTCGTACCGAACGGTGAATTGCAACTGGCCGTGAGAGTTCACGGTGATTCTTCCGCACCTCCAATACTGGCTCTCCATGGCTGGCGCGATAATGCTGCAACATTCGAGCTGCTCGCACCGCAATTACCGGATGCAAAAATTATTGCCCTGGATCTGCCAGGGCATGGCTTGTCATCACCACGTCATATCGAAGGCAATTACTATATCTGGAGTTATGTTGCAGATGTCTTGCATATCGTCGACACGTTAAATCTGACGTCATTCAGTCTACTTGGCCATTCAATGGGCGGCGCTATCGCAACCCTGTTTACAGCGCTTTTTCCTGAGCGCGTAAAAAATCTCATTCTGCTGGATGCGGTTGGGCCATTGGTAACTCCGGCGCACGAAGCACCTGCCCAGATGTTGCGGTCATTACGACAGCTGCAAACCCTGAAGCCTGGTTATCATCATCATTATCCGGATTTTATGGCGGCAGTTAAGGCACGAGCCGATAAAGGTCTGTCGATGGATGCAGCAACTATTCTCGGGAAAAGAGGTATTCGGCACGATGAAAGAGGTTATTACTGGAATCTTGATCCACGGTTGAGTCGGGCGAATTTACTGAGCCTTACAGAAGAGCAGGTGGCGGCATTCATCAGAAAAATAACGTGCGCCACTCTGTTGATTACTGCCAGGAAATTCTGGGAGCAAAAACTAGAGTGGCTTGCTTTACGATGTTCATATTTACAGAATCTGCAAACCCATGAACTTGATGGCAATCATCATCAACATCTGGATGGTGAGGTTGAGGCGGTTGGTGAGTTAATAAGAAAATTTATCGCAGCTCAGTAGCTACAGGATTGATGCTGGGCATTGCGCCAACCTGAAACTACTTGCTCGAATATTATTTTATGAGTGACAGAAATTCGCTGCGTGTTGTTGCTCGATCTCTGAACGCACCCAACA
Organism: Pseudomonadota bacterium; assembly: GCA_040386995.1. Taxonomy (GTDB): domain Bacteria; phylum Pseudomonadota; class Gammaproteobacteria; order Pseudomonadales; family Pseudohongiellaceae; genus CAILUG01. The sequence goes on from JAZKES010000078.1 coordinate 38,071, forward strand.
TGCAGGAGGTGGTCATTACTGAATTCTGCTTTTCGACACCACGCATCATCATACACATGTGCTGCGATTCGATGATGACACCAACACCCTTGGCCTGGGTTTTCTCCATGATGGTCTCGGCAATTTCCTGAGTCAGGTGCTCCTGAATCTGCAAGCGGCGCGCAAACATGTCGACGATGCGAGCGATTTTGGAAAGGCCGATCACTACATCGGTAGGCAGATATGCCACATGGCATTTGCCGATGAATGGCAGCATGTGATGTTCGCACAAAGAATAGAGCTCGATGTTTTTTACAATCACCATCTCGTTTGACGTGGTGGGGAACAAGGCTCCGTTCACAATATCGTCGATATTCTGTTGATAGCCCTGGGTCAGAAATTCCATGGCTTTGGCGGCACGTTCGGGAGTGCCAATCAAGCCTGGCCGGTCGAGATTCTCACCGATAGCTTTGATAATACTGGCAAAAGCGTCTTTCATATTTATGGGTCTGCTTGAAGATTAGGCTGCACACCCTACGCGATTAATGCGACATGGTAAAGTGAGAGGATGATCATGCAACGAAGAATTTACGGAGTAATTACATGCAGGTAGTGGGAGAAATAACCACGCAAGAATTGCTGGAACAGATGGCGGAAGAACTTGAAAACGCGGACCTGTTTTTTGGCCACGGAACCGATAACGCCTGGGATGAGGCCTGCTGGCTTCTGGAAACCATATTCAAACGTCAGGGCGTAACAGACCTGCAGCTTGATACCGAATTGAAATCCACACAACTGCAGCAAGTACTCGCGCTGCTTCATGAACGAATAACATCGAGGAAACCACTAGCCTATCTGTTACAGGAAGCCTGGTTCTGCGGCTTGCCTTTTTATGTGGATAAACGCGTGTTGGTGCCACGTTCGCCGCTCGCAGAATTGATCCAAAAGCAATTCGATCCTCTGCTCTCGACACCTCCAAAACGTATTCTCGATCTCTGTACGGGTAGTGGCTGCATTGGCATCGCTTGCGCACTCGCGTTTCCCGAGGCTGACGTTGTACTAGCCGATATTTCTCCTGAAGCGCTCGAAGTAGCACGAATCAACATCGATAAATTTAACCTCGGCGATAGGGTGTCACTCATCGAGGCTGATCTGTTCGACGGCATTGAAGGCACTTTTGACCTGATCGTAACCAATCCTCCTTACGTGGCAGCTGACGAATACCTGGCCTTGCCTGAGGAATTCCATCGTGAGCCTGAGCTCGGCCTCGTTACCGCAAGGGAAGGGCTGGACATTCCACTGCGTATTTTCGCTGAATCAGCAAATTATTTGCGGCCTGAAGGTGTCCTGATTATCGAAACCGGAGCCACGTGGCCGTTACTCGCAAAAAACTATCCACATGTGCCTTTTCTTTGGCTTGAATTTGAATTTGGTGGGGAAGGCATATGTTTGCTGACCAAAGAACAATTGCAACAGCAGTCCTGGAAATAACCGGGCAGAAACCACAAAAGACTCGATAGGAATTCCCGCGTCCACATTCCGGAAATTGCAAGGCCGCAGTAACACTTTAGGAGCCTTTGCAGTATACTGCGCGCCTCTTTATAACCCTCTAATTTCCGGATTTTCCGATAGATTCTGCTCATGGCTGGTAATTCCATAGGCAAGTTGTTTTGCGTTACCACTTTTGGCGAGAGTCATGGTGAGGCTTTAGGCTGCGTGGTCGATGGCTGTCCTCCAGGCATGGCACTGACTGCCGCCGATTTGCAGGTGGATCTCGATCGACGCAAACCCGGCACGTCGCGTTTTACGACACAACGCAGAGAAGATGATCAGGTCAAAATTCTCTCCGGGGTTTTTGAAGGTTTGACTACGGGTACACCTATTGGTTTGCTGATTGAAAATACCGATCAGAAGAGCAAAGACTACGGCAACATAAAAGACTTATTCCGACCTGCGCACGCCGATTACACCTATACGCACAAATATGGCATTCGTGATTACCGCGGTGGTGGTCGTTCTTCAGCACGCGAGACCGCAATGCGCGTCGCAGCTGGCGCGATTGCCAAAAAATATCTCGCAGAACAACACGGCGTATTGGTGCGAGGTTATTTGTCACAGCTCGGTCCTATCAAGATAGAAACTGTTGATTGGGAAGAAGTACATAACAATCCGTTTTTCTGTCCTGATGCGAGCAAAGTAGAAGCCATGGAAACTTATATGGCCGCACTGAACAAAGAGGGCAATTCTATAGGCGCGCGCATCACCGTAGTTGCGTCGGGCCTTCCCGTAGGTTTGGGAGAACCGGTTTTTGACCGATTGGACGCCGAACTTGCGCACGGACTGATGAGCATCAATGCCGTCAAAGGTGTGGAGATCGGGTCCGGGTTCGACAGCGTTGAACAGAAGGGTACCGAGCATCGCGATCTGATGAGTCCGGAAGGTTTCCTCAGCAATAATGCGGGAGGCATTCTCGGTGGCATCAGCACTGGCCAGGACATCGTGGCCCATATCGCGCTTAAACCGACGTCGAGCATTCGGATTCCAGGTAAAACCATTGATATGAACGGCAATGCGGCAGAAATTATTACAACTGGAAGACACGATCCCTGTGTAGGCATACGCGCCACACCGATTGCAGAAGCGATGATGGCAATCACCCTGATGGATCATTTGCTGCGTCACAGAGCGCAAAACATGAACGTCGTGGTGAAAACGCCCAAAATTGCCGCTCACCCCGGCTCAGACAAAGCATAATATTTTTATTTAAATTAACCTTGTTACTTATTGATATAAAAGAGAAATCCTATGGCTGGCTTAACTCTATACGACAAACTCTGGCAGTCGCATCTGGTAAAAGAACTGGATAGCGGCACCGCGCTTATTTATATCGATTTGCATTATCTGCATGAGGTTACCTCACCGCAGGCATTCGAAGGCTTGCGCCTGGCGGGCCGTAAACCCTGGCGCGCAGGTGCCAACATGGCAACGCCCGATCACAACGTGCCAACGACGCTGAATGAACGTTCACGTGGCGTGGAAGGAATTCTCGATCCTGTGTCGAAAATCCAGGTGAAATTTCTCGACAGCAACTGCCTGGAATTTGGCATTGAGGAATTTGAGATAGACGATCCACGACATGGCATTGTGCATATTATCGGACCTGAGCAGGGCAGAACGCTGCCAGGCATGACGATTGTATGCGGCGATTCCCACACCTCTACACATGGTGCACTTGGCGCCCTCGCGCACGGCATCGGTACCTCTGAAGTCGAACATACGCTGGCCACGCAGTGCCTCGTGCAGAGCAAAGCAAAAAACATGCTCGTCAAAGTGAACGGCAAACTCGGAACAGGCGTGACAGCCAAAGACGTCATTCTGGCGATCATCGGCAAGATAGGTACTGCTGGTGGTACGGGTTATACGATCGAATTTGGTGGCGACGTCATTCGCTCACTTTCGCTCGAAGGTCGCATGACGATTTGCAATATGGCAATCGAAGCAGGCGCGCGCGCTGGCATCGTCGCAGTAGATGAAAAAACCATTGAATACGTGAAAGGGCGGCCATTTGCTCCAAAAGGCGCGGCTTGGGATGAAGCAGTCGTAGCCTGGCGCAACCTGGTAAGCGATCCAGATGCTATTTTTGATGCGGTGGTAGAACTTGATGGCAACGAAATTGTGCCACAAGTCAGCTGGGGCACGTCACCCGAAATGGTGGCGCCCGTTACTGGCAGAATTCCTGATCCTGCCAAAGCTGGTAATGCGTCTAAACAAAGTAACTATGAACAAGCGCTCAAGTATATGGGCCTCACAGCAGGGACACCGATCCAGGACATCCAGTTGGATAGAATTTTTATCGGCTCATGCACCAACTCACGAATCGAAGATCTGCGCGCTGCAGCAGCAGTTGTGAAAGGCCGCAAAGTTGCCGCGAATATCAAGGAAGCTTTGGTGGTGCCAGGCTCTGGTCTCGTTAAGGCCCAGGCCGAGAAAGAAGGGCTCGACAAGATCTTCACTGCAGCGGGATTGCAATGGCGCGAGCCAGGTTGCTCCATGTGTCTGGCCATGAACGCGGACCAGTTGGGTGTTGGAGAGCATTGCGCATCAACCTCAAATCGAAATTTTGAAGGCCGACAGGGGTTTGGCGGACGTACTCATCTGGTTAGCCCAGCCATGGCTGCCGCTGCTGCTGTGTTTGGTCACTTCGTTGACATACGCGAAGTCTCATTACTCTAATTTCAATAATTTAGATCACATACTTAAAGAAATTTTATGAAAAAATTTGTTTCTGAAAAAGGCTTGGTGCTCCCACTTGATCGGGCGAATGTCGATACCGACTACATCATCCCGAAGCAGTTTCTTAAATCCATCAAGCGCACCGGGTTTGGCAAAAACCTGTTCGATGAGGCGCGTTATCTGGATAAAGGCCTGCCTGATCAAGACAGCACAGGGCGTCCGCTGAACCCTGATTTTGTCGCGAACCAACCACGCTATAAAGGCGCATCTATCCTGCTCGCCAGAGAAAACTTTGGCTGCGGCTCAAGCCGAGAACACGCGCCATGGGCGTTGGATGATTTCGGTATTCGCTGCATCATCGCGCCAAGTTATGCGGATATTTTCTTTAATAATTGCGTGAAGAATGGAATTTTACTTATTGTTTTAGATGAGAAAACTGTTGATCAGTTTTTCCAGGAAACGGTTGCCAATCCAGGCTACAGTCTTAATGTCGATTTAGCGGGGCAAACCATCACCAAGCCATCTGGTGAGGTAATCAAGTTTGATGTTGAAGAAGCGCGCAAACATAAACTGCTGAATGGCCTCGATGACATTGGACTGACAATGCAGCACGCAGATGCGATAAAGAATTTTGAACAAGATTGGCGCAAAAAATCACCATGGTTATTCGTTTAAAATTATACAGTTAAGAATTATTTTGAATGTTAATTATGTGCTCTCCAGGTCGGCGAGCGCAGCAGGAGAAGGAGTCTAGTAATGAGCAAGAAGTATAACGTTGCAATCGTCGGCGCCACCGGAGCAGTCGGCAAAACGATGATTCGAATTCTCGAGGAACGCAAGTTCCCCGTTGATAAGCTGTTTTTACTAGCCAGCGAACGCAGCGCGGGCGAGACAATGAGCTTTAACAATAAACAATATACTGTTGAAAATCTTGCTGATTTTGATTTTAGCCAAGCGCAGATCGGACTATTTTCCGCTGGCGCCAGCGTTTCAGCGGTGTATGCGCCGAAAGCAGGAAAGGCCGGTTGCATCGTGATCGACAATACTTCCCAGTTCCGTTACGAGGAAGATATCCCCCTGGTGATTCCTGAAGTGAATCCCCATGCAATCGCGCAACATAAAAAACATAACATCATTGCCAATCCAAACTGCTCGACTATCCAGATGCTCGTCGCGCTGAAACCGATTTATGACAAAGTTGGCATCACACGTATCAACGTTGCTACTTACCAGTCGGTATCTGGTACTGGCAAAGAAGCTATCGATGAACTGGCCGCGCAAACGGCAAAACTGCTCAATGGCATGCAGCCGGAGGTCAGCGTGTATCCTAAACAGATCGCTTTCAACGTATTGCCCCATATCGATGTGTTCATGGATAACGGCTATACCAAAGAAGAAATGAAAATGGTCTGGGAAACCCGCAAAATTCTCGAAGACGAGAACATCATGGTTAACCCGACCTGCGTACGCGTACCCGTGTTTTATTCGCACTCGGAAGCCGTGCACATCGAAACCCGCGACACGATCTCTGCTGAGGATGCACGCAAGCTGCTTGAAAAAGCACCTGGCGTCAAAGTCATGGATAAGAGAGAAAATGGCGGCTACCCAACACCAATCGGTGAGGGTACCGATCGGGATGAAGTCTGGGTTGGACGTATTCGCAAGGATATCTCTCATCCGCACGGTCTCGACATGTGGGTCGTGTCCGACAACCTGCGCAAGGGGGCCGCTTTGAACTCGGTTCAGATCGCAGAGCTGTTGATAAAAGACTACATATAATGAATACTTGCGGCAGGTTTTGAAGGTAAGGCTGAAACAAACTAAAGCTGTTCAGCTAGAGTCTTCAGAGCCCTCAAAACCTGTACGCCAAGTTGAGTATTCTGACTTGTTTCCCATGTCAGTTGCTCCTGGCTCCTCGCTCCAACCCACAATCAAGCACAGATGGATGGCGACCTATGCTGGCCAGATTTAAAGCCTTAGAAATTGGATTGATACTGGTCATTGGGCTGTGCACAACGCAGCAAGTCATGGCGCTCAGTCTTGGCGAGCTCACCCTTGAGTCAAATCTGGAAGAACCTCTTGATGCGACGATAGAACTTCGTGATGTTACAGGTCTCGAGCCGGGGCAGATTTCCGTAAGCCTGGCAACCCCGGACGATTTTACGAGTGTAGGCGCTGAGCTCACGCCCTTAGCGGAGACAGTACAGTTCAATGTGGAAGTGGATGGACCCGCCGGTACCATTCATCTGACGACTACTGATAACGTAACAGAACCATTCCTGGACCTTATCTTGAATGTGAGCTGGCCCGATGGTGCGTTGCGACGCGAATATACCGTTTTGTTGGACTTACCAGGCGCCACCACGTTTACAACTGATACACTTCCCATTATTCCCTCCGTTACAGACTCGGTGCCATCACCAGAATCCAGCACATCTTCCACCCCGGAGCCGCAACCTCAGGATCGCGCAGAGACAACGGAAGCGGTCAGCGACAACCAGCAATACTCAGTCGCCAGTGGCGATTCCATGTGGGAAATTGCCGCGAAGACTCGACCCGGCTCCAACGTAAACATGCACCAGATGATGCTGGCTATCCAGCGCGCAAACCCGGAAGCCTTCATCAATAACAATATCAACAGGGTGTTGTCGGGACGTGTACTTCGTATTCCAACTTTGGATGAAATCAATCTGGTCGATCAGGCGACTGCAGCAGCAGAGGTGAACCAGCAGAATCAGCAACTGGGTTTACAACCACTGGCTGTTAATCGCAGTACTGGCAATAACAACGCCGCACCTGAACAGGATGAGTTGACGGTACTAACCGACGATCAGAGCAACACAAGCACTTCAGGCAACGGTGATCTGGACTCGACCCTTGCAGGCCTCGAAAACGAGATGATGCTCAGTGAAGAAGGTCTTGACCGCGCGCGCCTCGAGAACACTGAGTTGACCAGCCGTTTCAAAATGCTTGAAGACGAAATGGATTTGCTGCAAAACTTGATAGTCATGGAAGATGCACGCATCGCGCAACTGCAGGCTGATCTTGCATCACAGGCACAAACAACTGAGCAGGCACTCGCAACGACAGAAGCTGCAACCGATGTTCTGGCTGCGCAACAACCTGAACCACAACCCGGTGTATTGGGGAATGTGTCGGGTTGGCTGCAAAACACTGCAGTGATGTTGGGTGTGATTGTTGCGCTGTTCTTGCTGATCCTGGGTTATCTGTTTTGGCAGCGCCGTCGCATGACAGCAGCGGCTTATGCGTTTGATAGTGGAATTCCTGAGTTGGAAACCGCTAAAAACACGTCATTTACTACGCCTGAGAAACCTGGCGGCGGAATTTTTGGTCTTTTCTCGCGTAACAAAAGTACTGTGGCGGATACTGATATTGTTCCCGTCACTGCAAGCGTAGCTGTTGTCTCCGCTCGTGGAGAAAGCATTGAAAATTTTGGCGTCTCCAACATAGATTTAACCAAAGCAGGTGGAACAACTCACTATCTTGACGACGAACAGATGGTCGATGCAGCTAACCACGCTGATGTGGATTTAATTCACGGCGGAAACCAATTTTCAACGCATTCTGCTGAAAGCGAACTGGCTAATGTTATGGCTATGCAGAACGGGGATGCTGGAGTAATCGATACAGAAGTGGACGATGCAGCTTTCGCTGATGCCCTTATCGCAGAGGCAAAAGAGTTTAATACCAGCATCGACGAAAGCCCATCTTTCATAGATAAACACACAAATGTTGAACTTACCCATGACGAGAAAGAAGCGCATGAGTTAGCGGAATTGGTAACTCCGGATGTTGCTATTACCGATTCCGGCATACCCGAGTCGTTCGAGTTCACGCTCACGACTGCCCCTGAAGCTCTTGCAGAAAAAATCGACGCTCAAGCAGAGGATATCGAAAGTTTCGATTTCCAGTTATCCAGCCCATCAGATGATGATGTCAGTGACGCAATTGAGGCCGATACCAAAGTCGAAACAGTAGCGAAAGTAGAATTGAATGACGAAGAATTACTGCTCAATGCTCTGTTGCTTGATGAAGAAGATTCTGATTTTCACGCTAACGCTCCGATGAATGAATGCGACACAAAACTTGACCTTGCAGTTGCCTACGAGGCCATGGGTGACATCGAAGGTGCCGTCGAAATCCTCAATGAGGTTCTTGCGGACGGTGATAAAGCCCAGATCGCGGAAGCCAATCGGTTAAAAGGACTGTGGCAGAATTCCTGATCCCACAGGATCTGAACCATCCCGTGGAACAACCCAGACAGCCCCAACGTATTGCCCTATGCGTCGAATACGACGGCAGCGTTTTTAACGGCTGGCAAACCCAGCTGAATCCTCGCCTTTCGACTGTCCAGGAAACTCTGGAACTCGCACTTTCGACAATTGCAGCCCAACCGATAAAAGTGCATTGCGCGGGACGCACCGATACTGGTGTTCATGCGGCGGGGCAGATTGTCCACTTCGATGTCACCAATCGCCGTACGATCAAAGCCTGGGTGCAGGGCACAAACTCGCGATTGCCCAAACAGGTTGCGGTACGCTGGGCGCGAGAAGTCAGCGATGATTTTCATGCGCGTTTTTCAGCGACAAGCCGCCGTTACCGCTACATCATTGCCAATACCCCGGTACGGCCCGCTCTGCAGGCCGACTTCGTCACGCCCTATTTTTACCCGCTGGATGCTCACAGAATGCATACAGCGGCGCAGTTGCTGCTCGGTGAAAATGATTTCACCTCCTATCGCGCCGTTGCGTGCCAGTCACGAACCCCCATGCGCAATCTGATCGAGCTCAGCGTTGTTCGACTGGGCGACTACGTAGTACTCGAAGTGGAAGCCAATGCATTTTTACTGCACATGGTCCGCAATCTCGTTGGGGTTTTGCTTGCGATAGGCGATGGCCGTAAACCACCCGAATGGGCACATGAAGTGCTGGAGCAGCGTGATCGCAGTAGTGCAGGCGTAACAGCTCCTCCGACGGGGCTTTGCTTGATTGCGGTGCGTTATCCGGAGTACTTCAACTTGCCCACGACGGCATCCGCGGCTGATTTTTTCTCTGTCCTGACAGGCATGAATAAATAGGCTTGCAGGACTGCTTTTGGTAGAATCCTGTTCTTGTTACCGAAGGCAATCCGAAGTGGAATCAATCCTCAAAACCAGAGTAAAAGTGTGCGGCATAACCCGGCCCGAAGATGCCCTGGATGCAGCAACTGCTGGCGTTGATGCGATAGGCCTGGTGTTTTATCCAAAAAGTCCGCGTGCAGTATCCGTCGACAGCGCCAAACGAATTCTGGCAGTGCTTCCTCCGTTCGTAACAAGAGTGGGATTATTTGTAAATGCGGCCGAAGCGGAAGTCCGCGACGTATTGGCTCACGTGCAACTTGATGTCCTGCAGTTTCACGGTGATGAAGACCCGCAGTTTTGTGCAAGTTTCAACCGGCCCTGGCTGAAAGCCATTCGCGTGCGACCTGATATGGATTTGGCCGCAACGATGCATTCATACAGTTCTGCCCAGGGCATTTTACTGGATGCATGGCATGAGACTTTGTTGGGTGGAACAGGTGAAGCATTTGACTGGTCGATGGTTGATCGCCTGGATGAGAGTCTGCGTATACACCTCCGCTTGGTGCTGGCTGGTGGTTTGCGGCCTGAGAATGTTGTTCAGGCTATCCATAAAACAAAACCGTGGGCAGTGGATGTGAGCACCGGTGTAGAAAGTGCGCCGGGTATTAAATCAACCGCGCTGACCAGACAATTTATCAAGGCCGTGCAGAGTGCCTGAAAGCACTACTTGTTGAACGCAGGCTTGAGGAAATACAGGGAAACATGACTAATATGAAAACCAATTTCAAAAATTACAACAGTCCCGACTCACATGGTCATTTTGGTCCATATGGTGGCATATTCGTTGGCGAGACGCTCATGCCTGCTCTCGAAGAACTCAGCCGCCAATATGCCATACTGAAAGAAGACCCCGCGTTCTGGGCCGAGATCGATTACGACCTCGCGCATTATGTTGGTCGTCCGTCTCCTCTTTATCACGCGCAACGTCTGACCAAAAAACTTGGCGGCGCGCAGATCTTCCTGAAGCGCGAAGATCTTAATCACACTGGCGCGCATAAAGTTAACAACACGATTGGTCAAGCGCTGCTGGCACGCGCAATGGGCAAGACACGTATCATCGCTGAAACCGGTGCAGGACAACATGGTGTTGCGACAGCCACGGTTGCAGCACGACTCGGGCTTGAATGTCATGTCTTCATGGGAACCGAAGATATCAAACGTCAGTCGGCCAACGTATTCCGCATGAAAATGCTGGGAGCAAACGTCGTCGGCGTGAGTTCCGGCTCATGCACATTAAAAGATGCGATGAACGAAGCTCTGCGCGACTGGGCGACTAATGTAGACAATACCTATTACATTATCGGCACCGTTGCAGGCCCACACCCGTATCCAATGCTGGTGAGAGATTTTCAAAGCGTTATCGGCAGGGAAGTGAAAGAACAGAGTATGGCCCAGAACGGTCGACTGCCAGATTCGCTCGTCGCATGCGTAGGCGGTGGTTCCAATGCAATCGGTCTGTTCTATCCATTTATCGGCGACGAAGGTGTGCGCATGATTGGCGTCGAAGCTGGTGGCCTGGGTATCGAATCAGGAAAACACGCAGCGCCTCTTACTGCAGGCCAGCCTGGAGTTCTGCATGGTAATCGCACGTATCTGATGAACGATGCTGATGGCCAGATATTGGAAACCCATTCTGTATCGGCCGGTCTGGATTATCCAGGCGTAGGCCCAGAGCATTCATGGCTCAAGGATATCCAGCGTGCCGAATATACATCGGTAACTGATGATGAAGCCCTGGATGCCTTCCGTTTTCTCACGCGTTCTGAAGGAATAATTCCGGCACTGGAATCCAGCCATGCGGTAGCGTATGCGATGAAACTCGCGCCCACGTTGCCATCAGATCACATCATGGTGGTGAATTTGTCGGGGCGCGGTGACAAGGATCTGCACACAATCGCCGGGATCGACAACATCCAGCTCTAACGAAAACTACACTGACCAAGAACTACCAAGAACCAAAATAATAAAGTCGAGCAACCCGTAATATGAGCCGTATAGAGCAATGTTTTGCAGAGTTAAAAACCCAGGGCAAGAAGGCGTTGATTCCCTACATCACTGCAGGAGACCCGAACCTGGAAACGACGCTTGGCCTTATGCATGCGCTGGTGACCAATGGTGCCAACATCATCGAGCTGGGTTTTCCATTCAGCGATCCGTCTTCTGACGGACCCGTGATTCAACGTGCAATCGAACGCGCGCTGGCGAAAAAAACTACCTTGCGCGCCATCATTGAACTTGTTCAGCGCTTTCGTACGACCGATACCAAAACCCCTATCGTCTTGATGGGCTACCTGAACCCTGTCGAGTGTTTGGGTTACCAGGTCTTCGCAGATCTGTGTGTGAGTGCGGGTGTTGATGGTGTCCTGCTGGTGGATATGCCACCTGAAGAGGCGCATGATCTCCACACTATTTTGCGCAAGAACAAGCTCGAAACTATTTTTCTGGTTGCCCCAACCACCAATCCCGCGCGTGCTGAAGCAATCTGTAAGTTAAGCACCGGCTACGTCTATTACGTATCGTTAAAAGGCGTGACTGGCGCGGCACATCTGGACGTGGATTCCGTCGTTAGCAATCTCGCCAAATTGCGCGGCCACACTAACTTGCCGCTTGGCGTGGGTTTTGGCATACGTGATGGCGAGAGCGCTGCAAGTATTGCCGAAGTGGCTGATGCCGTCGTTGTTGGTAGTGCACTAATCAATAAAATTGCCGAATTAAAAGATGGTGTGAGTTACACCCATGCACAGTTGGTTGAGCAGACAGCAATCATCAGCATGATGCGCGCTGCGATGGATGCCTGAATTCATTTAAATTCGATTTAACCAAGCAGCAAAACCGTTAATCAAATGGAGTAAGTGATAATCATGAGCAGATGGATCGACAAGATTCTGCCTACGATAATGAAAACCAGCCCCACTGCGAAAACCCGCAGTGTGCCGGAAGGTTTATGGAAGAAATGCCCGCGTTGCGAGGCCGTGCTTTATCGGGACAACCTAAGCGAAAACCTGGACGTGTGTCCCAAGTGTGATCATCACATGCGCATATCTGCGCGGCAGCGGCTTGAGATATTTCTGGATAGCGAAGGTCAGTCAGAGATTGGTGCGGATATCGAGCCGGTTGATATCCTCAAGTTCAAGGACCTCAAACGGTACAAGGATCGCCTTGCTGCTGCTACCAAGCTGACGGGTGAGAAAGATGCGCTCGTCGTGAAGGAGGGCAGGGTACTTGGCAGACAAGTCGTCGTAGCCGCGTTCGAGTTCGGTTTTATTGGTGGTTCGATGGGCGCCGTAGTAGGAGAGAAATTTACCATGGCAGTTAATCGCTGCCTCGAGCGCAGACTGCCTCTGGTATGTTTTGCGACCAGCGGTGGCGCGCGTATGCAGGAGGCCTTGATTTCTCTTATGCAGATGGCGAAAACTGCAGCAGCTCTGGAGCGCATGAAGCAGAGCGGCTTGTTATATATTTCTGTACTAGTTGATCCAGTTTACGGCGGTGTATCCGCAAGTCTTGCAATGCTGGGCGATCTGAACATCGCAGAACCTCGCGCGTTGATCGGCTTCGCGGGCCAGGATGTAATCCGGCAAACAGTGCGTGAAAAACTGCCAGAAGGTTTTCAGCGCAGCGAATTTTTGCTCGAGCATGGCGCTATCGACATGGTTGTGCACAGGCACCAAATGAAAGAGCGTATCTGCAGCCTGATAAACAAGTTGATGCCTATCGGTGGAGCAAAACCCGGATCAGCATTGTCGGTCTCGCAGCCTGCAAATAAAGCATTGTCCAAAAGGCGTGCCTCCGACAGTACGGCTGGCTAGGTTTATTCCAGCATGAAGCAGGCAGTAACCACAAAATGAATCCAGTAACAGAAAGCAAGGATCTGCAAGGCTGGCTGCGATGGCTTGAGCAGCTGCACCCCAGCACTATTGATCTGGGCCTGGAACGTGTACAGCAAGTCATGCAGCGGATGAGCCTGGATTTTGGCGCTACCCAGATTGTTATCGTCGGCGGCACCAATGGCAAAGGCTCGACTGTTGCGATGCTTGGCAACATTCTTCTTGCGGCTGGCCATACAGTCGGCAGCTATACCTCGCCTCATCTTCTAACTTACAACGAACGGGTTTGTTATAACGGCAAGCCGGTTGACGACGCTGCGCTTTGTTCTGCATTCGCTGCCATAGAAGCAGTGCGGGGCGATGTCTCCTTAACGTATTTTGAATTTGGCACGCTGGCTGCCTTGCATTATTTTGCGAGCCGCAAGCCTGACTTCATGATTCTCGAAGTTGGCCTTGGTGGCCGCCTCGATGCAGTCAACATCATGAATCCGGATATCAGCATACTGACCAATGTTGCACTTGATCACATGGACTGGCTCGGCACGACACGCGAGCAAATCGGTTTCGAAAAAGCCGGCATATTCCGTACTGATAAATATGCGATCTTTGGCGAAAGTGATATGCCGGATTCCGTGCGCAACCATGCACAGAAAATTTCCGCGAGGCTCTTGCACAATACCGAACACTACCAATGGCAGTCGCACGGCGCTACATGGAGCTGGCACGGTTTGTCGGGCACCGGAGAACAAATCAGCTTACAGGATTTGCCCCAGGTTCCTTTTCCACTGGATAACGCAGCCGGAGTTATCCAGGCGCTGCAATGTCTGAATGGCAACTTCACTGTCGAACATATTCGAGAGGGACTCAGTAAAACGACCTTGCCCGGACGCTTCCAGAGTGTCGAATACAAAGGGCAGTGGGTCATTCTGGATGTCGCTCACAATCCGCATGCAGCCGCCAATTTGGTACGTAATATTCAGACGCGTCTTGCTGGCTGCGAAGTGCAATTGGTATTGGGTATGTTGGCCGATAAAGACAGTTCTGCGGTGGTGCAATTATTGGCTCCAGTGGTCACCCATATTCATGCCGCAACATTGCAAGGAGAGCGAGGCTCGCCAGCCAAAATACTATATAATCACGCTCAGCAAGCAGGGATGTCGGCAGTTACCTGTCACGAATCGGTGACGTCAGCATTTGCCGCAGCCTGTGCGGCATCAGGGGCTGAAAGTGTAGTGGTAGTAACCGGGTCTTTCTTCACTGTGGCGGCAGTTCTGGAGTTGATTTGAACCAAGCAATGAAACAGCGACTGATCGGAACTATTGTTCTGGCCTGCCTGGCATTGATTTTTATTCCGATCTTCCTCGACGGCGAGGGAGTACAGGATCCCACACCCCTCACTGTTAACGTACCACCCGCTCCCGAAATCATCGTGACTCCTCTGCCAGACCCTGTTCGCCCGGTCATACTGTCCGACACAGATGCGCTAAATATCAACAACACGACTGCTCCCGATCCAGACCTTCTGCCGCAAGCACCAGTTATCGAACCAGCTGAAGGCGTTGATACAAGCGAGTCATTGACTGCCGAACAAACTAACGTCCCACCACCCGAACCCGAAGCAGCACCAGAAGCCGACTCCATAGCAGTCACAAAACCCGAGTTAAATACGCAAGGCGTACCACAGGGCTGGAGTGTGAAGCTCGGCACTTTCAGTGACCGCACCAATGCTGAGTCGCTGGTCGCAAGCCTCATACTCGAAAATTACAAGGCTTACAGCAGACCAGTGCAAAGCGGTTCCCAAACCATGCTTGCGGTTTATGTTGGTCCCGTACTTACGAAGGACGAGGCGAGCATTTTGCAAGCCCGGCTCAAGAATGATCAGCAGCAAAAAGATGCGGTTGTAGTCCCGTTTATTATTGATCCTCCCGCTCAAGGGCAGTAGCAACTCGTCTGACCTGCGCACAACTGAAACTCAACGGAAATATCAGCCTTGGAGCTAACGACAGTTGACATCATTGTGCTTGGCATAATTGCCTTGTCCTGTTTGTTTGGTGGCATACGCGGGTTAGTCAAGGAAGCACTGTCACTGGGTTTCTGGATTGCTGCAGTGGTATTTGCAAGCGTATTCAACGAGCCCGTAGCGGATACGATGACGGGCCTGATTGATACGCCGTCAGTAAGAATCATCGCCGCTTTTGTATTGATATTCGTAGTAACCGTGTTCGTAGGTGCTTTGATCAGCAACCTGATATCAAAGGCGACTGCCGCAGTTGGGCTCGGTGCGGTTGATAGAGGCCTCGGCGCGATCTTTGGAATAATACGCGGTGTCGTGATTGTGACGGTCATAGTCATGCTGACGGCGCAACTGGACGTTATAAAAGACTTCTATAGTGAATCGATCATCGTGCCTTACCTGATGATTGTCGCGGAACATTTACGCGAGTTTTTTGATTTGAGCATGGCGGCTGCAACAACAGTCAGCGCATGAAACAGCCGTTACAGGAGTGAGTGCTGCAGCAGTTCAAGGTTTAAACAGTTTTGTTAAATGCCGATGCATTGTGTTCGGCAAAATTCAGAGGTAAACCCATGTGTGGCATAGTCGGGATAGTCGGGAAGTCAAACGTTAATCTGGCGCTGTATGACAGCCTGACCGTATTACAACATCGTGGTCAGGATGCGGCGGGCATCATGACCAGCGACGGCGGCAAACTATATTTGCGCAAAGACAATGGTCTTGTGCGGGACGTGTTTCACACCCGCCACATGCGCCAGCTCAGCGGCAATATGGGTATCGGCCACGTACGATATCCCACTGCTGGCAGCTCCGGTCCTGCCCAGGCACAACCTCTGTACGTAAACTCTCCCTATGGCATCAGCCTTGCTCACAATGGCAACCTCACGAATTCCGAAGAGCTGACAGCCGATATTTTCCGCGACGATTTACGCCATCTGAACACCGACTCCGATTCGGAAGTGCTGTTGAATATTTTCGCGCATGAACTGCAGGTGATGAAAAAACTACATCCCACAGCGGAAGATGTATTCCAGGCAGTACGTGCAGTCCACCGACGTTGCCGTGGCGCCTACGCAGTGGTCGCTATGCTCGTGGGTCACGGCATAGTGGGCTTCCGCGATAAATACGGCATACGTCCTCTCGTTTATGGCAAGAAGCGCACCCGCAAGGGTTTTGAATACATGCTCGCATCCGAAAGCGTCGCACTCGATTCACAAGGATTCACGCTCGTACGTGACGTTGCTCCCGGCGAAGCCGTCTACATCGACAAAGACGGCAACATCCAGACGCAACTCTGCGCGGATGACAGCAAGTTGACTCCCTGTATTTTCGAACACGTTTATTTCGCGCGCCCCGATTCACTTATCGATGGTGTATCGGTTTACAAATCGCGTTTGCGTATGGGCGAAAAACTCGCGCAGAAAATTAAACGTATCCGCCCGGATCACGACATCGATGTGGTCATTCCAATTCCCGATACGAGCCGCACTGCTGCAGTCGAACTTGCCAATGCACTAGGCGTTAAATTCAGGGAAGGTTTCGTTAAAAATCGCTACATTGGTCGTACGTTTATCATGCCGGGTCAGAGCCAGCGCAAGAAATCCGTCAGGCAGAAACTGAATGCCATCTCGCTGGAATTCCAGGACAAAAACGTACTGCTTGTCGACGACTCGATTGTGCGTGGCACCACCTGTAAGCAAATCATCGAAATGGCTCGTGATGCAGGTGCACGTAAAGTGTATTTCTGCTCAGCTTCACCACCAGTAGTTCATCCTAACGTCTATGGTATCGACATGCCCGCCGTCAGCGAGCTGATTGCCCATGGCAAGACAGTAGAAGAGATCCAGAAACTGATAGGCGCCGACTGGCTGGTATTCCAGGATCTTGAAGACCTGATTGCGTCCTGCGCAGAAGGCAGTTTGTTGCCAATGGAATTTGAGTGTTCGGTGTTCGATGGAAAATACGTAACTCAGGATGTCAGTGAGCCTTACCTGGCCAAACTCGAGGCGCGCCGAAATGATGTCGCCAAACTGCGCAAGCAGCGTGAATCCGAAATCTTTGGCACCAGTAATGGCAGCGGCGATGAAGAAGAGGGCCAGTTGAGCCTGCACAGCGACAGCTAACGACTTGCTGAATGCCAACGGCCCGAGACCACAGACCTGAGAAGAGTCCACATAATTGAGTAATGTTCACGATGTCAATGCAGGCGAAAGTTGAAGAAGTAGTTGCTGAAGTCGGTAAGGTTTTGCTGGGCAAGGACAAGCAGATAAAACTTGCCCTGTGTTGTCTGTTCGCAGGCGGCCATTTACTACTCGAAGACAAGCCCGGCATGGGCAAAACAACCTTGTCGCACGCGCTTGCTCTGACGTTTGGTTTGCAGTACAGCCGCATTCAATTTACGAGCGACTTGCTCCCTGCAGACATTCTCGGTGTCTCCGTCTACGACCAGGCGACCGCGCAGTTTATTTATCATCAGGGCCCGATCTTCAACAACCTGATTCTCGCGGACGAGATCAACCGCACCACTCCCAAAACCCAAAGTGCATTACTCGAGGCGATGGAGGAAGGGCGTGTATCGGTGGATGGTATTACGCGCGTTTTGCCTCAGCCATTTTTTGTGATTGCAACGCAGAACCCGATAAGTTTCTCCGGTACCTATCCTCTGCCTGAATCGCAGCTCGACCGCTTTTTGATGCGGCTGACAATTGGTTATCCTGATCCAGCGGCTGAACGTGAACTGCTGCTCAACACAGATCAGCGCGCTAATTTACAATTCATCAAGCAATGTCTGAGCACTGCTGATGTACAGAAAATCCAGTCGAGCAATGCAAGTATTCAGGCGACCGACACGTTGCTCGATTACGTACAGCGGTTGGTTGCATACACGCGGCAGGACAACCGGTTTTCATTTGGCCTCTCACCGCGTGGTGCCCAGGCCCTTATGCGCTGCGCACGCACATGGGCATTGATGCATGATCGAAAACATGTGCTGCCTGAAGATGTACAGACCGTGTTGCCCGCTGTAGTAGATCATCGCCTGCGCTCGGTATCAGATTCCACAGGTCGCAATGCAGAGGCCTATTCGCAGCGCCTGCTCAACGAAGTCGATGTACTGTAGGCCTTGGCCGTACGTTACAAATCAAGTCACGATGAACATTTTGCAAGTCATTCTCAGGTAACACGTTGGCAAGTAGTGCGAGGACAAGTAGTACGTAGAAAGTACGGTGTAGAAAGTACGGTGTAGAAGGTACTGTAGCGAGTACTACAACGAGGTTGGTGTGGAGCTTACTGCAAGAACAGGTGGAGTCAGAAAATTGCCGCAGATGTTACTGGAGCGCTGGCAACAGCATTTCATGCACTGGGTCAGCCGCCGTATACCACCCGCTCGCAACGTCGTATTAAATCACCGCAATATTTTCATCATTCCCAACCAACAAGGTCTGGGCTTCCTGTTTGTTCTTCTGCTGATGTTTATCGGCGCCATCAACTACGAAGCAAATCTCGCGTTTGCGTTAGTGTTCCTGTTGCTCGGCATGTTTGTGCTGTCGATTTTCTACACGTTCCGTAATTTATCCGGCCTGCATGTTTCGGCAGTACCTGGCGCGGCGGTTTTTGCAGGCGAAAAAGCCGAGATCACCGTAATCCTTAACAGGCACGGCAACCGGACTTACGAAAACATTCAGGTAAGTTTTCCGGGTTCACGAAAGGCTGCGGTTGATGTCGTGCAGACGAGTGAGCAACGGCTTAACCTGTATGTACCCACCCACAAACGTGGCCGTCTTGCGCCAGGACGATTGCAGGTTGAAACAGTATTCCCGTTTGGCATCTGTCGCGCATGGTCATTGCCAGATCTCGACTTCAGTTGCCTAGTTTATCCTGCACCGGTTGCATGTGATCTTGACTGGTTGATCGCCAACCAGCCACACGCGGGTAACACCAGGCTCATGCGCGGTAATGACGATTTTCATGGGCTGCGCGAATATCAGCGCGGTGATTCACTCAAACACGTCGCCTGGAAAATATTTGCACGCGGGCAGGGCATGTTTACCAAACAATATGCGAGCAACATGGATGAGCGTATCTGGCTGCGCTGGGATATGTTTCCGGAGCTCAACACCGAAGCCAGATTATCGCGCCTCTGTTACTGCGTTCTGAAACTCGATGCATCCGGAATCGACTACGGTCTTGAATTGCCCGGCGTGAGCATCGCACCGGCCAAGGGTTCTGGACATTACGCAAAAGTGCTCGAAACCCTCGCTTTATACAGCGGGGTTCGATATTAGCGATGGCCAGATCTAACGCCAAACCAGCTCCCATTCTTGACCGCGAGAGTTACAAGATAACGCGATACGCGTTTTTCTGGCTGCTCGCTGCAGTGGTTGCGGTAATCCTGCCTCACGTTATTCGTATGCCGATCTGGCTTACCGCGATATGCGCGCTTTGTCTTGCTGGTCGCTACTACATTTTTCAGGGACGGATGTCTTACCCTGGCAAAAAACTCAAGTTGGTTATCGTTTGCAGCATGATGTTAATGGTGGCCGCAGAATATGGCAGGGATGTATTTTCGACCGATGCAACTGTTGCACTACTGCTCGTCGGTATCACACTCAAGCTGCTCGAGATGCATCAGAAGCGTGATGTGCTGATTGTGTTGTACCTCGCGTATTTCACGGTAGTAGCAGAATTCATTTATTCACAAACCATTCTGATTGCGCTTTATATGAGCATGGTGGTGATAGTCATTACGGCGGCATTGATGGCGCTTAACCAGAACGCTGACAATCAGGCACCATTCAGGACCGTAAAATTATCCGCATTGATCCTGCTGCAAAGTGTGCCACTCATGCTGGTATTTTTTCTGTTCTTTCCGCGCATCAGCCCGCTTTGGGCAGTGCCAGTCAAAGCAGACAGCGGCACCACTGGCCTGAGCGAAACCATGGCTCCTGGCGACATCGGCAATCTCACGCGTTCCGCAGAAGTGGCATTCCGTGTGCAATTCAATGGCCCGGCCCCACCTTACGCAGAGTTGTACTGGCGTGCGCTGACACTGGATGATTTCAACGGCCGCGAGTGGCGTCATAGCTCAAGTGATGCGCAGTTTTTTGGTTCTGATTCACGTGAAGTGAAGGAGTGGTATCGAAATATCGGCTTATCAAGCACGCCTGTCGATTACAACGTGATCATGGAGCCCAATTTCCAGAACTGGATATTTACGCTGATGATGCCGCAAATGAACGATGACCGAATGTTCATGACACGCGACTTTCAGATCAACAGCAAGCGCAGGATCGCCCAGCGTTTCAGCTATGACGTGCGGTCGTTTCTGCAATATCAGGCGGACGTCGGTAATGACAGCAATCAGCAGCGCAGATCGCGCAATTTACCTGATACCAGCAACCCGCAGACGCGGCAGTTTGCGCAACAGCTACGCACCAGCGTCGCGAGCGACAAGGATTACATCAATGCGGTGCTCGACTATTTTCGAAATGAAAACTTTTTTTATACGCTGAGCCCACCAACGCTTGGGCAACATTCAGTGGATGAATTTTTATTCAACACACGTCAGGGCTTTTGCGAACACTACGCGAGCAGCTTTACTTTTCTGATGCGCGCAGCGGGAATTCCAGCGCGCGTTGTGACGGGTTACCAAGGCGGCGCGTTTAATCCTTACGATGGCACATTGACGGTTCGCCAATACGACGCACACGCATGGTCGGAAGTGTGGTTGCCGGAAGAGGGCTGGATACGTGTCGATCCTACCGGAGCAGTGGCGCCCGAACGTATCAGTCAGGGCAGTGAGGTTGCGCTGCAGGAAGAAGAGTCATTCATGGACGACTCCACCTTTTCGTTGATGAATTTTCGCAACAATGAACTCCTCAACGAACTACGCTTCCGTTTGGAAACACTCGACTACGCCTGGAGCCGTTTTGTAATCAACTACAATCAGGATATGCAATCAAATCTGCTCAGCCGTATATTCGGCACACTGACGCAAGCCAAACTGGTGCTCGCCGCGTTGGGTTTTATGCTG
The DNA here is from genome assembly GCA_040386995.1 of Pseudomonadota bacterium. Taxonomy (GTDB): domain Bacteria; phylum Pseudomonadota; class Gammaproteobacteria; order Pseudomonadales; family Pseudohongiellaceae; genus CAILUG01. The sequence goes on from JAZKES010000078.1 coordinate 59,295, forward strand.
GTTTTGGGCGTATTTATAGCTCTGACGGTATTTCGTAAATCCGGCCAGGCAGCAAAATCACCGGCGCTTGTGCAATACCTGCGGTTTTGCGAACACCTCGCGTCGCAGGGAAATGCACGCATGGCCGGAGAGACACCATCGCACTATATGGAACGTATCAGCCAGTTGAATCCGCAGTGGGCAAATGACGTCGGTACGGTCACTAAACTGTTTACCGACCTGGCTTTTGCACCCGGAGGAAATCGCCCCGAAAAACTGCAAGAGCTGCGCAAAACCGTGCGCCGTTTTCGCTTGAGGTATTAGGGAGTCTCTGAATACCTCCGCAGGACTTCTGCGGAAGTATCAAATTGTTCAATGCGAGACGCACTCTTCAGGAAAGAATGCACCTCTTGGCAAAGACAGCACCTTGGCAATACTACACGTCGTTATAACTTCCAGAGTTGTGCCGCCAGCGTTTCCGCCGATTCCTCGCAACCACCCGCGATCCAGGCCGCAAGCCGGTCTGCAACTTCCGGGTAATGCAGTTTTACGCCGGGTTTATCAGCACTCAACCACCCGGCAATTACCTTCGGATCAAGATCATGAATCACATCCGCGTAGGAGAGTTGTTCAAGCGCTGCAGCGTTCGCCAATTGTTCCACCTGGCCGTGAAGCGGTTTTGACAACACTGCGATGCCAAGCTGCAGACATTCGCTGATAAGTTCGAAACCACTGTTGGTTATTACTCTGCCCGAACTTAACAAGTCCTGCTTGAAACCTGCGCGCGAAATTGGCCGCTGATGCAAATTGCCGCTGTCCGTGTGCTGCATGTCGGGATGGTAAATATAGAACTCGAAGTTGCTATGTTTGCCGAGGATTTTTAATACCTGCTCGGGGTTTTCAAACGGCAGGTAAACCACCACCTTGTGCGAAATTCTTGGCGGCAATATCGCAGGCGCGTGCAGATCAACGATAGGTGGCAGAATCGGAAAACCGAAATGATGCCAGTGCAAGCCGATAGGTGTGTTGGCCGGTGCAAACCCTTGCATCAGTCCGCGCAGCAGAGGATTTTTAACACGCGTTGGAATCGGGTGGCAAAACGCATACTGATGGCCGATGCCAATAACCGGTATTCCGCGCTTGCGAGCTGCATGCGAGATCACGGGTTCATAATCGGATACGATCAGATCGTAAGGCGTCAGATCCAGCTCATTGATGTCGCGCAAGAACTGCCTGATGCTGTTTTTACGCAGTGTCTTCCATGCGTCTATCTTGCCGCCAGTGGTGACAAAGGTGAGGCCTTCTCGCCATTGAAAATCCTGGATGTCGCCGCAGCCTTTTTTACGATCCCGGCCACTTAACAACCACGTTACGTCGAGTTCCTTGTAAGCTGACAGTGCGTCAGCCATCGCACACGCACGCGTAATATGCCCATTGCCGGTGCCTTGAACACCGTAGAGTATTTTCATTGCAGAGGTTCCAGAAGAAATAACAAAGGAGGGTTTAGAAATAAGTTCAGGGATAAGTTCAGAGATAAGCCAAAGCGATGCTGGTGCCGATAACGGCGCCCATTATGGTGTCGGTAGGAAAGTGTACGCCCAGAATTACTCTTGAAGCGCCCACACTCATTGCCCATAGATACAGCGGAAGAAACAGCAGACTAATACCGAAGCTCAGGAAGGTGACAAACAAAAATGCGCCAGAGGTGTGACCCGAAGGAAAGCTGAATTCGTCGGAAGCAACTATCGATGCTTTGAATCCTTCCAGCGCGGCGGGTGGTCTGCGCCGCCTGATCGTATTTTTCATCACGTAATAAATCGTGCGTTCGCTGGCAATTGCGAGCATAGCCAGAGTCAGCCAATACCGTACATCGGTATCCTTCGTAATCAGGATAATTGGCAACAGCACAAAATAAAGCCAGCCGTCAGCGGTAAACGATACAATGAGGGCAAGTCTGGTGAGCGGGGTATGGAAGGGTGTATCGAGGAGAGACAGGAAGGTTCTGGTATCAAAGGCCTGAATTTGTTTAATCATGCAGTCTCCGGATTTCCTTACTTCTTTCACGCTCGCAGTATGATCAGCTCCTGTAAATACCGTATTAATTCCGCATAAAGGTTAGGTAAATTCATGTCTTCAATTCCGCTTGGGCTTTATCGTCATTACAAAGGAAAACACTATAGCGTGCTGGGTTTCGCGCGCCATTCCGAAACACGTGAAGAGATGGTGCTTTACGTTCCACTCTATGGTGATGGCGGCTACTGGGTACGCCCGCTGACTATGTTTACTGAGAATGTTACGTATGAAGGGAAGGAGTTGCCAAGGTTCGCTTATATTGGAACAGAGAGTTGAAGATAGGTGTGTCGATAAAGTCGGCGAGCGAATGTAATTTGAGTTGCGCAGCAGAATATTCTTCGCGTTCGAAATGATGTTCATCTGGAACCGCGACTACCTGCATGTCCGCCGCACGCGCTGCAAGCACACCCGGCACGGAGTCTTCAAAGGCCAGACAACTTTGCGGCGCCACTCCCATCCGCGCTGCAGTTGTTAGATAAACCGCCGGATGTGGTTTGCCGTGTTGTTCGTCGGCAGCAGAACATACCACGGAAAAATACTGCATCAGGCCAAGATGCCTGATTACCGCGTTGATCATCCTCATCGGCGAAGAAGACGCCAAAGCAATTTTACAGTCAGTCCTCGCGCACGCTTCGAGCACCTCATAAACACCAGGCAGCGCGCGACCTTCTGTCGTCGCGAGCCGCTCCACTTCAGCCAGAATCTCTGCTTCGACCTGAGCAAGTGACTTCGTTGTCCACGGCTGTTCCGCGTGGCGTAGCCTGACGACTTCATCGATGCGCACACCGGTAGTCTCCTTGCCCATATGCGGGGTGAGTTCGATTCCAACAGTTGCGAAGACTAATTGTTCCGCGCGCAACCACAACGGTTCGGAATCAATGAGCAGGCCATCCATATCGAAGATGAGACCTTTGATTGTCATACAGTATGGATCACCGCGCGCTCAGGATAATTCGAGCAAAACAGGACAATGATCCGAACCCGTGATGTGATCCAGTATGTCGGTTTTGACAATCTTGCCGAGCAGTACTGGCGAGGACAGAAAATAATCTATCCTCCAGCCCACGTCGCGTTCCCGTGCGCCAGCCCGATAGCTCCACCATGTGTAGCGCGCGGATTCTGGATTGAAATGACGGAAGGTATCGACAAAGTTTGCGCCCACCAGATTACACATGCCGTCGATTTCTTCCTGCATGTAACCAGCGCTTTTGTTGTAGTTTTGTTTTGGACGCGCAAGGTCGATCGGATTATGCGCAACGTTTAAGTCGCCGCAGATAATTACAGGTTTGCGCGCTTCGAGTTTTTTCAGATATTGCAGGAAGTCCTTGTCCCACTGCTGACGATAACCGAGCCGTTTAAGTTCGCTGCCCGAATTGGGTGTATAGACGGTTACCACAAAATAGTCGGCAAATTCAGCCGCAATAACTCTGCCTTCCTTGTCGTGTTCTTCCATGCCCATGTCTTTGGTAACTGACAATGGTTCTTTGCGCGTAAGTATTGCAGTGCCTGAATAACCTTTTTTCACAGCACTGTTGGAATGGATGTGATAACCAGCGAGATCGACCAGGGCTACACGTACCTGATCATCCTGAGCCTTGGTTTCCTGCAGACAGATTACATCGGGATCTACTGCCAGTATTGCGGGTAAAAAATCTTTCTTCATAACGGCACGGATGCCGTTCACATTCCAGGACACAATTCGCATTACATTTTCTCAGCTGAACATATTGCCCGCATGCTGCAGGAAAAAGCTGTTTCGGTCTATGGTGGTGAGTACAACGTCGCGCGTGTCTTTGCCATCCGAGAGTGTCAACGGCAGTGCTACTCCGGCCGGCCCATAACCCCATATGGTGCGGAAAAAATCGGCCATGCTGCTAACGCGCTGCTGATCGACGGAGACGATGATGTCGCCGGGTTTGAGACCCGCACGCGCAGCAGGTGCATCGCTGTAGAGGCCAACCACATAAATTTCGGAATCCTGTTCTTCCACTAGCGCGCCAAGCCATGGGCGCAGCTTGCCGGGTTTACGACCATGCAGGGTCATGTATTCAAGATGTGGCATCACGAGGTCGACAGGAATGAATAAGTTACCCGGTTCGATTTCCTCAGTAGGCCCGCGCATGCCAAGCGCCAATGAACCAATGCCAACCAGCTTGCCTTGCTGGTTCAATAACGCAGCGCCAGACCAACGCTCATACAAGGGCAGGGTGTACAACGCCTGATCAAGCAAATATTCCCATCGCCCCGCAAATTCTTCGAGCGCGAATAGATCAACACTGAATGATTCTTTGTCGCCGGCGCCAAGCACGTTCATTGCATCGCCGGGTGAGACGGAATCCAGCGCCGCGGTTTCCAGATGACTCAAGCCAAGTGCGACGGCAGGACGTAGTAGCGCAAGTCCGGAATCATAATCGTGGGCCAATACAACAGCTTCAGCAGTCTGTCCTTTGCGATTCGTCAGCCACACTTCAGAGGCTTCCATTACTGAATAACCGACAGTCAGCAACAGACCATCAGCTGTCACCTGAACTGCATGGCTCGTGCGCTCAGTACCCAGAAAACTCGCGGTCATGGCGGTTGCCGGAATTTTACTGTGCACCGCCATCAGCGCATCCTGTGGCGGTCGTACGAACGGAAGTATGGTAGCGCTCATGTACTCGTCCTTAATCCATTAATGTCTTCATTATAAAGCCTGACCACAGCTTAAACAGACTGCAGGACAATCCAATCAAGGAAACTGTGCGGAACAAAAACAGCGGTTGCGAAAAAGACCAGCGGTGCCGCCATTTGATTGCGGTGAATATACTCGTGCAGGTAAAAAAATCAGTAGCCCTGTTTCAGTGCACCTGCGTTGAAAATGCGATAAACAAAAAACGTATAACCGAGAATGAGTGGCAAGGTCACCACAACACCCCAGAACACAAACAACAACGATTCCGTCGCGGCGGCTGCTTCATGAATCTGCAGGCGGCCAATAATGATATCGGGATAAACACTGTATGCGAGGCCAAGCGCCGCCATTACACAGATCGCCGCGAGTGCGAAGAACATCAACACCGGGCGATAACGCGCGCGTTCGAATAAAGCCATGCCGATCCAGCCATAACACAACAACGCAAAAATCGGGATTGGTGATACCCACAGTGCTTCGGGCAGTGAAAACCATTTGTCCGCAATACGCGCGCTGACGAGTGGTGTTGCCATCGATATGAGCAGTAGCGCCAACCCCATTGGCAGCCATGCGAATTTCGCCCAGCCGCGTGCTTTCAGCGCGAGCTCTGGCTCCGACTTGATCATCAGCCAGATCGCACCGAGCATCACGTAAAGTGCGGGCAGGCAAATTGCGGTCAAGAGTGAAAACAGCAACCCGAACAATGAAGCATCGAGACCCGTGACATATGAGCCGAGCATCCAACCCTGCGCTAATGCTGCGATCAGCGAACCAACCGAAAAAACCCGGTTCCACATGCCTTTCTGACTTTCGCCAGCCTTGATTCGGAAGTCGAACGCGATGCCTCGCAACACCAAGCCCATCAGCATGAATGTTGCCGGCAGGTAGAGGGTCGTCAGAATAATTCCATGGGCTTGTGGGAACGCGATCAACAGTACACCCACACCAAGCACTATCCAGGTTTCGTTCGCATCCCAGAAGGGTCCGATCGATGCAATCATCGGATCTTTTTCATGTTCATCTGCAAACGGCAGCAACATACCGACACCGAGGTCATAACCATCAAGTACAACATACATGAGCAGAGCAAGACCCATCACACCTACAAAAACCAGCGGCAGCCAGAAGTCCATCATACGTCCTCCGAAGCCAACAGCCCGGGATAGTTCTGAACATTACCTAACAAGGAAGCAGAAGGTTTTCTGGCCAGGTGTTTGAGCGTGACGATGTAGAAATACAGAATAAACGCGTAGAGCAGCAGCCAGATCACCAGTGTCGACAACACCATGCCGCCGCTGTGGTCGGCCAGCGCTTCCTGCACGGTCATCTCGCCATAAATCAGCCACGGCTGGCGGCCAATTTCATTCACGTACCAACCCGCCAGCACAGCTATCCAGCCAGAAAAAGTCATGAGTGAAAAAATACGCAGTTGTAATAACGACGGTTTGGCCTTCCGCACAAACACACTCCATCCCGTCCACCATGCAACAAGGATCATCAGCACACCCACGCCCACCATGATGCGAAATGCCCAGAACAGCGGCGCTACGGGTGGATGGATGCCCTCGAATTCGTTCAACCCCTGAACTTCGCCATCGAAAGAATGGGTCAGGACCAGACTCGCTGCGTAGGGAATCTCGAGCGCAAAACGGTTGCTGCGAGTTGCCTCGTCTGGCCAGCCGAATAACGTGAACGCAACATTCTCCTCCGTGTTCCACACCGCCTCCATGGCAGCAATTTTTGCGGGCTGGTGCTCCAGTGTGTTGAGACCGTGCAGATCACCAACAAAGGCCTGTAGCGGACCGAGTACCATGGCCATGACCAGACCCGTAGAGAAAACTTTCCAGGTTGCCGGACCGTCGATCCTGGCGATAAAACGCCAACTGCTGATGCCCATCAACACAAACGAGCTGGTCAGCAACGATGCGACCAGCATGTGTGTGAACCGGTACGGGAACGAAGGATTGAAAATGACGGCCATCCAGCTTTCGACATAAAACACGCCATCACGAATGACATGACCTGCCGGTGTATGCATCCAGGAGTTCAAGCTCAGAATCCAGAAAGCAGAGGCGGTGGTTCCTATCGCCACGAGCGCGGAGGCCAGCAGATGTGTGCGATTGGAAACCAGATGTTTGCCGAACAACATGACGCCCAGGAAAGTAGCTTCGAGAAAAAACGCCGTGAGCACTTCATAGCCAAGAAGCGGCCCCGCAATGTTGCCGGCGCGCGCCATGAAGCCAGGCCAGTTGGTGCCAAACTGAAAACTCATCGTGATACCCGACACCACCCCAATAGCAAAAGTCAGCGCAAACACCTTCACCCAGAAGACGTAGGCATATTCCCAGTCTTTATCACCGGTCAGCGTGAAGCGAGTGCGGAAATAGAGCAGAACCCAGCACAAGCCGATGGAAATGGTAGGAAAGAGAATGTGGAAACTGATGTTTGCGGCGAACTGGATGCGCGCCAATAGCAGGGGGTCAAGGTCTGGCATAAGTAATCATCCTTTCTACTACTGAGTGCACACTTGTTTGGCGCAAATGCAGCTTCCTGCTGCTTTCTTATATTGTTATGAACTGCGCTTACACTTACCTCAAATCAAATGATCGACAAAAACCTTAATGGTGCTGCTCGTTGCCTCATCCATATAAGTAAATTCCACGCTCAGGCTGTACAAGCCCGACTTCTCGTCCTGATAACAGGACAATACTTTGGCATAAATTTCACTGACACGATCAGAGGTGATGAAGGCAAAAATGATTTTGATTTCATCAAGGTATTCGTGACGGCGATTCGTCAGAATTTTCATGCCCTGCCTGGACATGTCCATGATTTTCGCGTGAACGGGTATGTCGCTCACCTGCATGGTCTCGACGCTGAAATAGGTAACAGGCAGATCCACATCGACACGCAAACTCTTGCGACTGTCGCGTACGGGTAGCAGTTTTTGCGTTTCACCATCCAGCCCAAGAACTTCATAAGTGGTTATCGGCAAGGTTTTGCCTTTCACTTGCACATCGTAAACTTTGCCAAGTACCACGTCGTCCTGCAGCAGCCTGAACAGGTTTTCGCTCATCAGCACCTGACCGCGTAAACAGTAGGCTGAAAGCCTGGAAGCCAGGTTGACCTGATCACCCATCACGGTAATCTCGCGATAGATTTCCGAACCGAGTTCACACACCACCATACTGCCGTAATTCATGCCTATACCCATGTAGATAAGTGGCATGCCAAGCTCTTCGGCAAACACGTTGACCTCATCCATCGCGAGTTGCATGTCGATCACGCAATTGAGCAGATGCTGCGCGGCCCGATCATTACCCTTGCTATCGAACAGGGCCATTATCGAATCACCCATCAGCTTGTCGACCACGCCGCCATGCCCGTCGATGATCCTGATCATCACGCTGTAATATTTATTGAGCAGTTGCACGATAAGGAGAGGAGGGTACTTCTCTGTGATTGGCGTGAAGCCACGCAGATCGGATACCAGAATGCCAAATTCGCGTATCTGGGGGTCCAGGGTACTGGCAATTGAAGTCTGGATGAGAGTGTCGAGCTGCTGCTGGAATTCGCCGATGCTGGTCTTTTGGCCGGGGAGCTGCTGGTATTTTTCCCAAAGAATGGCCAATCCCTGTGATACCAGATTTTCCAGGTAGCGGTTGACCAATTTCATAATTTGAATCCCAGCAATCAGCCGCTGATTATATTGAGCAAGAGCAGAATATGACACCTTATAAATCAAGAGATTATCAAGGATGCGCTTACTCGGGAAAACCCATCTTTATAGATGACCGGGTATTGCTCCTTCGAGCAACGCAAAATTCATCTGTAGTGGCATTAACGCCGTTCATTTTCCAGAATGGCCACGTCCCCCGCAGGAGCAAATTGGTATGTGGTAAACGAGTTGCCCTCGGACAGGTAAGCTAAAAACAGATGGCGGCCCCAAAACTGTGTGTATTGATTCCCTTTCTTCGCAACAAATCGCAGCCAGTATTTATGGCTTACGCGCGAAGGGACCTGCTTCGGGAATAACCTGTGTGTTGGTCAAGGGCCCCAACTCCGCAGCAACCCCTCGTGTGATCGCTGCAGTTTCGCTGCCCGCTTGAAAACACGTGAAATCGGGACGGTCGCGCCACGCCAGAGGTCCACAAAGCCTGACACCACTATTGATCGCCGCGTCGTGAACAATGTTGATCGCACGTTCATAATCTGGGTCACCCTGTTGGTAACCTGTGAAGTTGGCTAGATCACCACTCGCGGCAAACAGCGCTGTCACTCCCTCCACTTTGGCGATCTGCGCGGCATTCTGCAGACCTTCGAGTGTTTCTATCATCAGGATCAATACAATATTGTTGTTGATCGTATTGCGATAACCACCAGGCACACCTCCCCACATTGCGCCATCGAACGCCTGCCCACCGCCATTGCTGCGCCTGCCAAGCGGCGGAAAATAGGTCCAGTTGCGCGCTGCGATGGCTTCTTCAACTGTGTCGACCGTTGGCACGACGATTACAAGCGCACCTGAATCCAGCGCATGTTGTATCTCGCGTTCGTCCGTATATGCCACGCGTACTCCGGGAACCGCCTTGGCAAGAGGGCAAGTACGCCACATACGTGCGGCAGCACCCCAGTCGCGCGCGTCGTGTTGCATTTCGGTCCAGATGAAGTCGTAACCCGCATTGGCCATTGCGCAATAAATAGCTGGGTCCGTGGAACTGAGGAGTGTGCCACCCGTGACCTTGCCACCTTGCATCAATTTAAGTTTGACCGGATTCCAGATGGTGGCGTCTGCCGGTGACGCAAAACGAGTACCGTATTGCCATGTGGAAGGGTCGAATGTGCCTTGATTAACGGCTTGGGCAGATGCTGAATCGAGTGCTTTGCTGTCCAGTCCTGCTGGAGCTGCCAGAGGAAAGTTGGTCGCACCCGGCACAGCGTTGTTGGCGTATGGATCGGCATTTGCGGGAGCGCTGACTTGCGGCGAGTTCTGCGCGTGTATCGACCAACTCGCGATAACAAATGTTGTGGTTGTGAGCAATTGTAGAAACGGGTGTCTCATCATTATTCTCCCCATGAGTTCTTTTTGTATTAGTTTTAAATGTCAGTATAGCGGGTCGCACTCCGTTGAATCAGCCTGTCGAAAATCGGCTGAGGCTAATGAGGCAATTTCCAGCAAGTTGCTTCATCATCAGAACTCAAATAGGCGATTGCGACAAACCATTTCCAAACACCTCTGCGGTTAAAAGGAAAGTGTCGAGATTAATGTCATATGAATAAGCCAGCTGCATCATGAAAATACGGTGCATATTTGCAGATTTTTGCGCCGATCACGTTTAGAATTCCCGCATCCCACTGCAGGCAGAACACCACTCATTGGTCCCTCCGCCACAAATTTCTTTTCTTGTAAGCAATCCATCCGACCCGGCTTGCAAAGCAAACCAGAACTGGCCCTCGTAACGTATCCCAGCCTATGAATATGCCGTTGCCACTATCGTCGAAACAAACCAATACGTTTCATGCCCTGCAATTTGTCATTGCACTGTTCATTATTTTTATCTTGCTGGTGATCCCCAATCGTATTAGCTGGATGAATGCGCAGTCGTTCGTGTTCTTGCCACTGGAACTTATGTTGCTTGGGCTCGTGTTACTTGTTCCAGGGCGAACAGGTAAATGGCTCAAGGCAGTTGCCGCAACGCTGCTCGCTGCAGGCGTTATCTTCAAGATCGCGGATATCGCCGCGTATCAGGTGTTTGCACGTCCGTTCAACCCAGTGTTTGACCTGTATCTGCTTGCCGACGGCATGAATTTACTTACCGGTGCTATTGGCAGAATTGGCGCCTGGTTTGTTGCCGCACTATTGATAGCGGTTACTGTGGGGATTGTCGCTTTATCCTTTGTTCTGTTGCGTACACTTCAAACCGGACTCAAAACGCATCATCACAAAGCTCGCGTGATTTTGCCTATCGCGCTGCTCGGCTGGTTCTTACTGCCACTCGCAGGTTGGCATCGGGCGTCCCATGCTTTTTACGATAACCTGTCCGAACACTTCACCAGCACCCTCAACAGCATTGCGGACATCAAATCGTTTCGCACCGCAGTGAATATCGATTCTTATGCGGCAACACCGGCAGGAAAGTTATTTGAGAAGTTAGCCGGCAAAGATGTGATGGTTATTTTTCTCGAATCTTATGGTCGCGTTGTGCTGGATGACCCGGCATTTGCGTCTCATGTAAAACCTGTTCTCGAGCAGGGCAGTGCAGAGCTTGAGGCGAATGGGCTGCATGTACGCAGCACATTTCTTACCTCGCCTACTGTTGGTGGCATCAGCTGGCTCGCACATGGCACGTTGTTGTCCGGCTTGTGGATAGACAGTCAGGTGCGCTACGACAGCTTGATGATGAGCGAGCGACCGTCTTTCAATCGGCTGTTCAAAAATGCCGGCTGGCGCACTGTGGCGGTAATGCCCGCGATCAGCATGGACTGGCCCGAAGGTGACTATTTCGGTTATGACCAGGTTTATGGTGCGCGCGATCTCGGTTATCAAGGTAAACCGTTTAACTGGGTAACGATGCCTGATCAATATGTGTTGTCGAGCTTTCAGGCAATAGAACGTAAAGATGAAACCCGTGCTCCCGTGATGGCGGAACTCGCACTGATTTCATCTCATGCACCCTGGACTCCGGTTCCGTTCATGGTGCCGTGGCAAGCAGTTGGCGATGGCAGCATATTTAATGAACAGGCGAGTGCTGGCGATTCCCCGGAAGTTATCTGGCAGGACCCCGAACGCATCAAGGAACAATACCGTAAGTCGATTGAATACGCGGTCGCCAATCTTGTCTCCTATGCCATCAACTACGGCGATGACAACCTGGTCATGCTGATCATCGGTGATCATCAGCCCGCACCGCTCGTTACGGGGGATCTTACAAATCATGATGTGCCCGTGCATCTAATCGCACGTGATCCCGCCGTTATGGCTGCCATCGAAGACTGGCAGTGGAGCGACGGTTTGATTCCTGCTCAGGATGCACCAGTTTGGCGAATGGATGAATTGCGCAATCGTTTCATCGCCGCATTTTCGTTGACATCCCCGGTAGCAGTTTCAGCGCTGATACCGCTCGAACAGAATCAGACGGTAGAGGAAGAAGTTGGCAGCGCGAGTATATCGAGGTGACCCACTGTACAACTGCCGTTAGCCGCATGTGCGAGGCGAAATGTTTCCCAGTTTTTCAGCTCGATCGCATCGAGTCCATAACCAACAGACACCGCCGCACTTATGCCGCGTACGAGGTCAGCTGTTAGCGCCGCATCACTCGCAGCGAGCCGCCACGGACTTTCAGCAGTAACAACTTCATAACCAGAATCGGCAAGAACCTGTTGCAGATAGTACGCAGCTTCGGGGCCAAGCGCTGGACCAAAACCCTTATCGCGCAGTTGATCCTGATTAAACGCACCAAGTACCGCGTCATCCAAGGGGTGCGCCGGTTCCCAGCTCATTTTGCCATCGTAGCTCAGCGCAGCGTAAAGCCCGGCGCGCTGCTTCTTGATACGCGTTACGAGTTTATCCACGAAATCGCGTGACACCAGATCGAACAATGCTGACGCCGTTACGAGACGTGCGCCACCGAGCGGCAATTCGTCCATCACGGTAAGGTCGGCCTGGTAGTCTTCGATCAGAAAATCCTTGCGGTGCCGTTTCAACGCAACATCAAGCAATGCTCCATCGTGATCGACGAGGCGCCAAACAATTTTGGGAGCACCTAGCCGTGCGAATGCACGCAAGGTGGAGCCCGTGCCGGATCCGAGGTCCACGACCAGAGGCTCAGCACCATTACTCGCATCCGGTGATGCGAGCCACGCAAGCAAACGATCGACGAGCGCCTTGTCGCGCGCCGCGAAGTCGGCAGGTTCACGTAAATCCAGCCATGCAACAGGAAAACCACTCATTGTGTATTTACTCTCTTTATTAAATCAGCCACCACTCGAGCGGTATCGCTCCAGCGCGGTAGTTGTGCAGCTGCTCGCTGTGCACCTTCTTGCATACTCGCCCTGAATACAGGCTGTGTGAGCATTTGGCGTAATGCATTGGCGAGTGCTTCGACATCGCCAGGCGCAACAAGAATACCCGCATCGGGCGGAACAACTTCGGGCACGGCACCTGCGCGCGCGCCGATGATAGGCAACCCGAATGCCAGCGCTTCGGCAAACACCATTCCGTATCCCTCATACAAGGACGGCAACACGAAGATGTCAGCGTGTTGATATTCATCACGAGGATCAGCAATTGCGCCAAGAAAATGAATGCGATCAGTCAGACTATTGTCCACAACTTGCTGTTGCAGGCGCGCAACCCAGGCTGGATCAAACTCGAGGCCGCCAACAAATCGAGCGACCCATGGCAGATGACTCAGGCTGGCCAGCGCGGCAATCAACACATTGTGCGCTTTGCGCTGCGTGAGTGTTGCCACACTCAACAACACGGGCGGATCACCTTTGCACACGGCAAATTTCTGCGGCTCGGTTCCAGGTATTGCGACACTGATTTTTGCGCGCACGACGTTGAAGTCATCTATCAGTATTTTCTGCGTCACGTTGCTCGTCACTACAACAGCAACCGCTGCTGCAAGTGCTGCCTGTTCTGATTGTTGCAGAATTTGCGCTGCGGCTGGCGTGAGTCCGGTTTCAAGCGCCAGCGGGTGATGACACAACGCAACAAGTTTCAACCGTGTGGCGTGCCGCGAGGCCAGCTCGTCCATAACCCCGAATGCAAGGCCATCGACCAACACTGTCGATCCATCGGGTAAGGCGGAAAGTATTACATCTGTTTCTGCCAATGCACTGTCATGCGGCGTTGGGAAGCTGCCGGGTAATGTGAGGTGGACAACACACATACCTGCTTCCTGCAACGCTGCAAGTAAATGTCGTGCATACGCATAACCGCCCGTAAGTCGGCGTATATCTCCGGGAATGGCAAAATAGAAATCCGGTCTGCTAGTCATGACGTATAGTTATTCATGGATGTTGGCGCGATCCTGCTTACGGCAGCAAATATTCGTGAAGACACCTGCTGCACGTAAGTTCACTGCTGAGCAAAGGGCGCAATTGTCACCCAGATGGAAATTTTTAGCTGTCTTGAATTGCAAAAAATCGGTGACGGTCCCGGTTCAGCAGAGATGGCAGGCGACTAATCCTGTAGGATCATTTTTACGCGAAATATGCGAAAATTCACGCATTGTGCTTTCATTTCATAAACCCGGCATTTCTATCTTAGGCCCCTGACAAACCCAGTATGTCGAAATCATCAGTTACCCGCATGGCATGTGCCCGTATCCCCACCGAATACGGCGATTTTCAATTGTGTTATTACACCAACACACTCGACAAAAAGGAGCATCTGGCCTTTTACATGGGTGATGTTGCGCAGGCCGACGAAGTATTGGTGCGTGTGCACTCCGAATGTTTCACAGGCGATGTACTCGGATCATTACGTTGCGACTGTGGTGAACAACTGAACCGTTCACTCGCAATGGTTGCAAGTGTAGGCCTCGGCGTAGTCATTTATCTGCGGCAGGAAGGAAGGGGTATTGGCCTGCTTGAAAAACTGCGCGCCTATAACCTGCAGGACCAGGGTTATGACACGGTTGACGCCAACCTCATGCTCGGCCATGAAGCCGATGAACGAGACTACTCACTCGCTGCACGTATTCTCGAAGAGATGGGTGTAAAAGCGGTGCGCCTGATTACGAACAATCCGTCGAAGATAAGCGCACTGCAAGATGAGGGCGTCAAAGTAACCGCACGCGTACCGCTGGAAGTTGCCACGAATTCTGAAAATGAATATTACATGGTGACAAAAGCAGAACGCATGGATCATCTGCTGAAGTCCAATCTTCGCAAGCCCAATGCTCTCAACCCCAAAAGTGCCGCCGTTGGCAGTGAAAGCCATGACCCTCAATCAACAAATTGAGCAATGGCTGCAAACCAACAAGCAAACTTTTCGTTCGATCACGCGGCCTTTCGTAACACTCTGCTACGCGCAGAGTCTTGATGGCAGCATCGCGATTAATTCCGGTGCAGCACTCGCATTAAGTGGACCAGACTCTACCTGTCTCACACATCAACTGCGCAGCCTGCATGACGGCATTCTGGTTGGGATAAGCACCGTCCTGACCGACAACCCACAACTGTCCGTACGTGAATGGAGCGGGCCAAGTCCACAGCCGATCGTTCTGGACAGTCATCTGCGTATGCCGGCCAGTGCGCGGTTGGCGCAAAACAATCACAAACGTTGTTGGGTGTTGACCACTGCGAATGAAAACTCCGGTGACGAAGGGCCCGAAATTCTGTCTGTCCAAAGCAACGATGAAGGACGTGTCTGCCTGACATCTGCCCTACAACTGTTACATCAGAAAGGCATTCGCAGCCTCATGGTTGAAGGCGGCGCCAATGTCATTACTGCGTTTTTAAAAATGCAGCTGGCTGATGCACTTGTACTGACAGTTGCGCCACGCCTTGTAGGCGGATACAAGGCAGTAAGTGACCTAGGCAACTGTCCTGCGCAGCAATTTCCTGAACTTGCGCCACTCTTCACCGCGAAGTCGGGAGACGACCTGATAATCTGGGGCAATCTGAATTATGGTGGTGAGCGGTTATGACAGAACCTGCAACCAGAATTTCCCAGCTGTGGTTTAACGGTACACGCGGGGTAGAGATCCTGCTATCGGAACCGGTAGCGCCCGCACCTGGTGAGTTATTCATTAAAACCATTTGTTCTGCAATCAGCGCTGGCACCGAAATGCTCGTATATCGTGGGCAGCTCCCGGCAGCATTAACACTCGATGCAACCTTGCAGTCCATGCAGCAACAACCTGTGTATCCCTTGCAATACGGCTATGCGAGTGTGGGCGAGGTGGTTGATGTTGGTGGCGATCTCGATGACAGTTGGATGGGGAAGCGGGTGTTTGCGTTTCAGCCTCATGCGAGTCATTTCTGCGCTTCACCCGAACATGTTATTGCGGTGCCTGACGATATCGATGCTGAAGCTGCCGTATTTCTCGCCAACATGGAAACCGCGGTAAATCTGGTTCAGGATGGTAATCCAGGCATCGGTGAACATGTGGTGGTACTCGGGCAGGGTGTCGTTGGCCTGCTGTTGTCGAGCCTGCTTTCGCAGTATCCGCTTGGTCAAGTATCCGCCGTCGATGGAATAGCGCAGAGACGTAACTGCGCACTGATGCTGGGCGTGAGACACGTCTGCGATTCCGGATCACTCATGGAAGTTAACGCGCTCAAAAAGCAATTAACACAAGATGAAAAGTTTGTTGGCGCGGATCTGATCTATGAAGTCAGTGGTGTACCGGAAGCGTTGAATCTTGCGATCGATTTAAGTGGCTACTGCAGCCGGATCGTGATTGGCAGCTGGTACGGCAACAAGGCAGCGATTGTTGCGTTGGGTGGTGAAGCGCATCGCAATCGATTGAACATATCTACTAGCCAGGTCAGCACGATTGCGTCTCATCTAAGTAGTCGCTGGGACAAGACCAGACGATTTGAATTGTGCTGGGACATGATCAGACAGGTTAACCCGCAACAATTGATCACGCATCGCGTAAAACTCGATGAGGCCAGCACACTCTACCAACAATTGGACCTTGCCCCCGAAGCCATAGTCCAGGCAGTTTTTGTTTATTCCTGAACCGCATTAAAACGAGAAGTCTTATGTATACCGTCGCCGTAAGCCGTGAATTTATCGCTAACCACAAATTGATCGGAGGCGATTGGGGTGCAGAAAATTTCCCCCACGCACATCACTATGTCGCGGAAGTGAGCATCGAAAGCATGCAATTGGATAAACACGGCTATCTGGTGGACATCACGGAAATCGAAGCCGCTCTTGGTAAAACTGTGGATTATTTTCGCGATTGTTTGCTTAACGACAAACCTGAATTTGCCGGACTCAATCCGAGTATCGAACATTTCAGTCGCATCATCGTCGAAAAAATATTGCCGTTGATTCATCCTCCCGGCACGGGGTCGCTTACGGTTAAGCTCTGGGAGAATGCGACTTGCTGGGCCGCGTTTAAACAGACGTTCTGACAAACGTACCAGGGGTGATATCTGGCACTTTGAAAAAAATCGCCAAGCGAATTCAAGAAGGCCAGACAACACTTCAACCAGGCAAGCCAACATCCTTCAGCATGCCGATGTCAGTTGTTGCGGCTGATAACCTGTAGCGATTTTGCACAAGCCTGAGGCACAGCAAGCCGGCGCCAAGAACAATTACGTCTCGCAAGCGCATCATCGCAATCACGCCGAGCGCAGCACCAGCTGGATAACCGAGGCTTTGGATCGCCCACAGGAGAGAAAGTTCAAGCGTGCCAACCGCCCCGGGCAACGGCACCAGAATCGCCAGCCGCATGGAAATCAATATCAGGAAAAATGCTGGCAAATCCGCATGAATTTCCGCAAAACCCAAAACGAGATCCAGCTCCAGCAACAAAGCGCCCCAGCTCACGAGCGACAATAACAAGGCTTGCAGCAGCACGGATTTTTGTGTGCTGAGCGCAACGCGCAAGTTTTCGCCCATCGTCTGAAATCCGGTTTCGAGCAAGAGCAGACGTGGGTGTTTGTGCCAACGTTGTGCGAGTCGTTGCAGACGATTGCTCATCCACTGCGGCTGACGCAGCAACAACCATACAATTCCGAACAGAAGGCCGATCAGTAGCACAAGCATGCCGACGAGTTCAGGCCAGCCCGTTAGGTTTTGCTGTGAATAAAGAAGCACGATTGCGAGGCCAAGCAGCAAGACCGAAAAATTTATGAAGAGTTCGAAAAACCGGTCGAGTCCCAGTGCCAGAATGGTTTTGCCGAGCGGTTGTCCGCACAGACGATACAACCAGTAAACCTGCAAAGGTTCGCCGCCAAATTGTGGACCAGGTGTAATAAAACTGACGGCTTGTCCAGCCTGGCGTATCAGCAACAGGCGGAGGAAGCCTGGATGCTGGCCAACCAAAGCGTTCAGCCGTAACCAGCGATAATTGCAGAGCAGCACAATCAGCAGATTAAGGCCAAGCCAGAGGATTAGTTGACTAACCGATAGGTTGGTGACGCTCTGCATGATTGTGCCGAGGGGCAATTGAGCTAACGTCCAGCCCGCAAGCAGGAGTGCCAACAACCATAATATCGGCGTCAATAACTTGAGTTGAAACATCAGAATTCCATCATTAACCGTCGTAGCGGGCGACCCATCGATCATCATCCTGCCAGAGACTGAAACGACCGCAGCCGAGCAACAATATCCAGACAGCACATACGATAACTGCTTTCATGATGCCCTCCACGCTCACAACGGGAAAATGCCAGGCGAGCAGGCAGAGCAACAGAAGTGCACCCATTCGGCCAGCGAATCCGAGCGCAATCATCGCAGCACAAATGAGAAGCAAGTAATTCAATAGCGTAGCAGACCAGAGTCCGCCATCCTGCGGCAGTAATCGCAAATCATGCTGTTGACTGAACATAAACAAACCCACCAGCAGCACAACTCGCAAGACAGGCTGGAAAACTGTTGTGCTTAACACCGCAAGCTTGTTAAAGACCGCGGCTGTCGCAGAAAGTTGCGGCTGAATTTTGCCGCTGACCACAAACCAGTCAATGCAAAAACCGATCAATACAGGAATCATGAAAGCGACGCCGATGAGAAGTGTCATCGGCGCGAGGAAGGGTGGCCACAACACAACGGCGATAAAACCCATCTGAAAACCAGCCAGCACTCTACGCAGTTTGCTCGGTGCTAGAGGAAAGGTCGGGTGCCCATGACGTTCGCGCCAGTACAAGCCAAACTGAAAGAGGTAGTAAGCCGCGCTGACCAAAAGGTAACTCCAGTGGATCTTGCCAAGGCTTATCGCAAGCAAGGGCGCAACAAGCAGGCCGAGAGCGTCTACCACTGTATCCAGTTCAGTACCAAGCAAGGTCGTGCGCCCACTGCGACGCGCAACAAAACCATCAACACGATCAAGTATTGCGGCTACCGTATAAAGCGGAGCGCAGATCCAGCCGACCGCAAGCGTCGTTGCAGCAGGCCATAAAAAACCGCCACATGCTGCGATCAACGCACCGCGACCAAGCGTGATGTGATTGGCCCAGCCAAGGACCGGATAGACAGGTGAATTCAGATCTGCGCGATTGAGCTCGCGCCGTCGCCAGCATTGCAGCCAGACGAAGCAGACGAGAATGCTTGTTAACAAAAGCCATTTGCTGGCGAATACCGGACCTTCGTCTTGCAGCAGCACAAATGCCCCGACAAGCAGCAAGGCACCATCTACCAGCGCTGCCAGCTGCAACTCACGTTTCATTGGGGAGTGTGGTTCATAACGCAGTGGCGCGTGAATCCCTGGCCGTAGCTTCCAGTGCTGGCCTGACAATTACTCTCGGCGTCATTTCATCGGCGTCGTTTTTGACAAAATACTTGTGAGTGACATCCTCGATCAACTCCGGGCTATGCAGAAACGCCAGGGTTTCTCCGGGTGTCAGCCAATTTTCGAGCGTGTTGAGTGAATCAGTGCGTTCAGACTTCGCGCGCGCCAGAATCAACTCCGCATCAAAAATACCGTGATGCATGCGTAGAGGTCTTATCTGCGCGCAATGCCATGCGCGCAAATCACTATCGTTCAACAGTGTGTCGAGTGGAGTGGACAGAGGATAGGTTTTGCTCGCCGCCAGATTGCTGAGCACACTGGTATTTATTGCGGGTTCGCGATGTTCTTCGGGTGTTTTGAGAATACCGAGTATCTGCAGAATTCTACCGGGTAACCGCTTGCCACTGACCCACGACAGAACAGCAGAAAGCATCAAGCCGGAAGTCACGGGTAGCAACCAGTAAAAAAGATCGTGCTGCAGAAAATAAGTGAGTACAGCCGCACTCACACCGAGCAGCATATGCCAGATGTGGGTACGCAACGCGGTGGTAAACGGTATGGAACCATCATTACGACGCTGGGGTTTCCAGCCACTGTCCTGACCCGTAATGATTTCCCACACCATGCGGCTTTGCGCAACCATCATCACAGGAGCAAATAACGCTGACAGCAGAATTTCAACAAGCACACTTGTCGTGAGCAATAATGGTCCACCGTAACGGAAACACCGCTTTACGTTGATCATCGCTGAAATCCACGAGAGGGCTTTCGGCAATAAAACTATCTGCATGGACAAGATAAAAAGCGTGATCGCGCGTTCTGAATCGAACACAGGCCAGGTGGGGAAAAGTGAAGGCTCGGGGAAATATTCCGTTGGTGTAAAACTCGCCTGTACTGCAAGTATCACCCCGACGGCCAGAAGCAGAAACCAGAACAGCGCGCTCATGTAAGCCATGATGCCGGACGTGATGTGTAGCCTGCTCGTAGTCGTAAAACCGCGCGCAAACAAAAAACGCCCATGCTGTAGATTACCCTGGCACCAACGCCTGTCGCGGACCAACACATCGCTCACGGAAGGTGGTGCCTCTTCAAACGTCAGCGGCAGGTCGGTGTCAAAACGTACACCCCAGCCAGCGCGCTGCAATAGTGCCGCCTCGATAAAATCATGACTGATGACATGTCCACCAAAAGGAGGCTTGCCCTTCAGGACCGGCAAATGTGCCGCTTGCGCAAAAGCAGCAGTACGAATGATTGCGTTGTGACCCCAGAAATTACTGCCGTTACCATGCCAGGCCGCCAGTCCGTTTGCAAAAATTGGCCCATACAGACGATTAGCAAATTGCTGCAACCGACCAAAAAGTGTTTCGGCCATTACGATACCGGGCAAGGTCTGCAATAGGCCAAGGCCAGGATTGGCTTCCATGCGGCGCGCCATCTCGATCATGGTCGAGGGATCCATGATGCTGTCTGCATCAAGAACCAGCATAGCCTCATAAGCACCACCCCAGCGCTGCACCCAGTCAGCGATGTTACCGGCCTTGCGTTCGGTGTTGTGGCGGCGGTGGCGATAATAAATCGGGCACGCTGCAGGAGCATCTTTGATCAGATGATGGAATGCCTGTTCTTCACGCATCCAGGCGGCGGGGTTGGTGGTGTCGCTCAAAATGAAAAATGCAAACTGGCCTGGCGCTGAGCTGGCGAGACCTTCAGCCATTGCAATTATTCCAGCAGCAACGCGCGACGGATCTTCGTTATAAACCGGTGCAAGAACTGCGGTACGGATACCAGGTACGTCTTTGTGAATAGGTCGATAACCAAAGATATCCTGCTTGATGCGCAGGAAGAAACCGAGCACGGCCTGGCAACCCGCAAAACTTATCCAGATGAAATTAATTGAGAACAGTACGAGGAACACCCATTGAATAACGGTGAGGTCACCCGTCAACACGCCATGCATTTCCTGGATGCCATAAGCTGAAACTACAGCCGTGCCAGCGAGCAGCAGGATCCTGGCTATCTGAGTCTGTAGCCAGAATGAGATAGTAGAGCCGCCGCGTCGCGCTTGCTGCGCAGCGTGTAAGGACTGCCGCGGCATGACCAGCGTATGTTCGGGAGGAAGCGCAAATTCCATAAGACGTTAGCCGTCAGTCCATCGGTACAACAACGTTTCGCCGATTACGGCACCTTTGTATTTAGGCTGAACACGCACTTCACTCAGCGTTTCACCCTCGACATCGATGGTGATAAAAAGTCGCACGGAAGTGGCATCGATCGGCTCGGCTTGCGTTTCAACCAGAGTGCCCGCACTGAGGCTGGCATCGAATGACAGGTCTTCCATCACGAAGCCCTCAGGCAGACCAGAATAATCAACCGCGATCTGCGGATACGGCGTAGCGATTTTCAGTCCAAACGCTGTGCGGGTGATGCGAGCAGTATCTGCCGGTAGGGGAGTGTCATTTGGCCAGTTGAGTTGATACGCAAAACTATAGGGCGTGCCGGGCATCAGCGGATTCAACGGACGCCAGTAGGCTACGATGTTGTCATTGGCTTCTGAACGGGTGGGAATCTCGACCAGCACGACCTGACCAGTACCCCAATCACCAATAGGCGTAACCCAGGTTGACGGGCGTTTATGATAATTCGCCTGCAGGTCCTCATAATCACCGAGGTCGCGATTACGTTGTACAAGTCCGAAGCCCTGTGGATTGGTGTCCCCAAAACCACTGATCTGCAAATTGGTTGGATTACTCAACGGCCGCCACAGATATTCACCTTGTCCGGTCAGCATTGCTAGCCCTTGGGAATCATGCACAGCGGTGCGGTAGTCCGGAATATCGGACCTGTCCATGTCGCCAAACATGAACATTGACGTTAGGGGCGCGAGACCGATATGGCGCAGTTCTTCACGCGCAAAAAGGGTGACTTCCACATCGAGATGGGTGGGGTCATCGGGATAGATACCAAAGCGATACGCGCCGGTTGCGCGCGGACTGTCAAGCAAGGCATGCACTACGATGCTGTCGGAACGGGAAGACGGACGCTCGATCCAGAATTGACGAAAAATCGGAAATTCTTCACCAGTTGGTTCGGCCACATCGATCGCGAGGCCACGCGCTGACATGCCATAGTTCTGACCCCGTGAGACAGCGCGAAAATAACTCGCTCCCTGGAAGACCACAAATTCATCTTTATAGTCCGGGTTGTTCAGTGTGTAGTGAAGGCGAAAGCCTGCAACCTTATCCACTTCGGCGAGCAACTCCAGAATTTCGGGAGTGGCAGAGGTAAACGTGTCATTTTCAACGGGAACGTCGACTACTTCGCCGTTCTCTATCACCGAAATATCGACGCCGCTGGTATAGAGGTTGCCGGGCGCAAATAGCTCGATCGAAAACTTGGTAGGGCTGCCACCCCAAATGGCTGCGTCTTTCTGGTACTGGATTTTGCGATATTGGTCGTAGTCGAGGTTGAGCAAGGGTTCTGGCACAGGCTGGGGTGGTTCATAGGGTTTCAAGGCAAGTGCATTGGCAGCCTCCAATACAATCTTGCGCGAAAATTTTTCCGACTGCGCCATGCTAAGCGAGGGAATCTGCAAAATGCAGAGGAAAACGGTGGTACGAACTAAAAAGTGATAATAAGAAGCGTAAAGCGGCGCAAACATGATTGGATACATCCCGAGGGCATTCAACTACGACAAAAATGCGAATGGGAGTATACCCCAATGCTCTTCATCCGGTGCGCTTGTGGCCATAAGAATTTGTCGAAATAAACCTGTTTGGCGACATGTTCGCAAACCTTAGTGAACTTCAAGAGAAGAGCGATAGAGATTTTGCAAAGCAGCTGCCATATGAAATGGAAGCGGGCTAAATCCGCCTTCCTGGATACTCGCGGCTTTAGTGAATGGGAGGGTGGGGCAGGCAATTTTACCGGGCGGACGACTACTCTGGAAATCGAAATGGAACTATTTACGTCGTCCAGATTCAACATATTGCCTTCTTGAAAAACGTCTCCTCCACTGGCCATGGTTGGACTCATGAACCAGCAGAGGAAACCGGTAGTCACGTTAACTCAACGTAACCTGTTGACCGGCAGTGGTTAGCGATTATTGCGTGAATCGTCACGTTGTGATTCTTCACGTTGCAGGTCGGAGTCAGCCTGGCTGTTTTTGCCACTCTTCGCTCTTTCCTGCTCGCTGTTGCTGCGGCTGCGACCTTGATTCTGGTCGTCCTGTTGGCCTTGTTGTCTCTGGTTAGGGCTGTTGTGGTCCTGACGGTTTGGGTTGTTCTGATCACCGGACTGCTGGTTCTGCTGATTTGAACCTTTGCCTGGATTGTTCAGATTGCCACCTTGGCCACCCTGGTTTTGTTGATTGCTATTCTGTTTCTGGTCTTTCTGGTTCTGGCCAGGATTGTTCTGGTTATTTTGGTTTGTCATAACATTTCCTCTCAAAACACAGCCCCCGATGGACTGCCTGCTGGGTTACTTGCAACGGCCATGCCAGCCACGTTTTTTTATGAAGCTTATGTAGTTGAGCTCGACCTAAACGCATAGGGTGTAACGATTTTTATAAACATGACTTTTCTAGCGTACTCTTTAGCGCTGCTTTTTTGTTGCGTAAATTTCAACATTTGAAATTTTTTTTGTGAAATTATTACATCGTTATGCTGAATTAATTTCATTAAAAATTTGAGGATAGCGCAATGAAATCAATGCGGAACTTTGATCGGATAACAGGGGTCTCTACTACAGATTGCAAGTTATTAGTTCTATTTTAATTTCCTGTTGCCCATAAAAGGACGGTTACAGTGCGGCATTTTTTTGGTTAGTAGTCTTTCTCTGAATTCATATGCGATATTCACTGCCATCAGCATCCAATCTCGGACGTTACAGAACTGTTCAAGGTTTGCAACATCGCACAAGGTTTAGACGTTTGGACGAAGACGTCCAGCCAGAGATTTTCAGCAAAAAAAGTTCTGATTCATTGTAAAAAACAAATTTTTTTATTGTGATATGAGAGCGGACAACAATAGCCTGTCTTCACCACTGTTATCCGGCTTTCAATAAGATGGCGCGTATGCGCTATTTTCTTCCTGTTACCGCAACCTGCTATTGAAGATCATTAATTCCAGTTATCTGGAATCTAATGCAGCTCGTTCCGACCTGGTGCCCTTACATAGTTCTCAAAGTTATTAGGATCATAACGGCTCGAAGATCTTATCGGCTCCTGAATCGGGTCATTGGGTTCTGTCGGCTCGACAGGATCTTCAATAACAGGGTCATCAGGATCTTTCGGATCGATGGGCTCATCTTCGGGCCGAGTCGGTTTGCCGTTGGGGTTCAGGTAGAATTTTTCGTGCATTATCATGAGATCGCCTCCCTGGATCACAGCCCCCGTTGGGCTGATATGCCAGTTGCTGCAATGGGTGTGCCATTGGAGAAATTTTTTAGAGAACTTTCGCGGTGCTGCAAAAACGACGAGAAAAGCAACCTTGAATCATCTATCAACTGTGGTTTCGAAATTCGTTGGAAAAACGGTCTGAAACTATTGCAGAAAAACGAGAAGATATTTCATTGTTGAAACAATAGAACACAGAGATTTGTTCTCGATGCAAGGAACGGCGGGTGCTGGATTGGTAAAGGTAAGGCTAGTTGGCGGGACCATAATTCTCACTTCTGTCACGTGAGAAACGTTGCCAGGTTGAACCTGTACCCACTAGTAAATGGGTACAGGCAGTTCAATCAACGGCAATGATATGTCTGCGGTCACAAACATGAATCCGCTAACTCCCTAGTTACTGCTCAACGCGCGTGATGAACACCCGCTCAGATTTTTCATGGCGTTCTGGGCTTCTTGCACGTGACTTTCGAGGTTCGGAGCACTGGCTGTCAGAAACGCTTTTACGTCAGCGCTCTGTGCATCAGGTGTGAGATCCGACTTGATGGTGTCGATTGCCAACTGATGCTGTTCGACCTGTGTCTGAAGATACTGGCAGTCGAGCTGCGCACCTTCAAGTTTGGCCAGTTGCTCTTTGTTGTCTTCAGTTTGCTCCTGGATTGCTTCATTCAGGTCACTGTCATCGAGGTCTAGCGAACCATCGAGAAGATCGTTGATCTTGTCGTTGGATGCTTCGTGAGCATCGATTATCGCTTGTGCGACAACTTTGACTTCGGTGCTCGCAGATTCATCCAGCACATGTTTTGCCTGATCGATTTCGGCGTTGTTAAGTGAGCGTACTACTTGCAGGATCTGGCCATCGGTCTGGACAGCTTTTGCCGCAACTTTCGCTGCATTGGTATTTTTCTGTGTCTGGCTCTGTTCGCTGTTTCCCGCAGTTGCTGCGCGCGGACTTTCGGTAGCTGCGGCTCCGGTTCGCTCCTGTGCATCAACCAGAGTGACTGTAGACATCGCTGCTGCAAGTGTCAGTATTTTAAGTGTAGTAAATGAATTGATAAATTTCATAAGAGTGCTCCTTTACTCAGTTGTTTAGTCAGACGGTAAATCTTCGTTAGAAATATCACCGCCTACGTATACAGCCCTTGGACTGCTTAGTGCTCGATAAAGCAACCACCGTGCCAGCGCCAATTTTGCATTTCCTGCGCACAGCAAAAATAGCGCTGGATCCTGCAGCAATAGAGGAAATATCGTAATAACAAAATTTAGTAACTTTCTGTGAGGAGAACTTTTTCGCGGTGATATTCAAAAAAATTCGATTTTTTTTCCGTAAAAAATTTTCAAGATGTCTGAATATCATACTCATCCGCAGCGGTGAAAATTTTCTGTGTTGTGAGACAAATTTCGGTAACGCGTGCAGCTAACTCTTCATGAATTTTATTTTTGAACTTTTTTTCGGTTTTACGCTCTTGAATTCCCATCTCTATTCATGGCGCGCACAAGCAGCGGCTCGTTTTGTCAAATCGTGTTGGAGTTTGCCCTCAAACTGATGGATTCAATTCCACTGCAAATCCACTTCCTCGCGCGCTTGGGAACCAACTGCGTCGGCAGAGTTCACATCGGCCTCCATGGTGGTCGGAGGGGCAACAGGCTGTAGAGGATTGGAGAGGATTGGAGAGGAGCGCACGGGCGAAGGAGGAGAGAGCAACACAGCTTGTATCAACCCCCCGAGCGGGATGCACCACATCTGTTTAACAACTACTGCAGAAACGCTTTTACGTATCGCCATTCATGACTTACACCCTCTGATCTTCAAGAACCTACGTTTAAACCAAAAGAGTTTAATTTCCCAAATTTAACCATATTGGTTTAATTTTGAACTTTAAACCAAAACGGTTTATATTCGCCTCAAGTTTTGCCACCCTGGGTTCAACCCTGATGTTATATGTAGCCCTGATCGGCGATGTTGTGCAGTCCAGAAATCTCGCTAATCGCAGCGAAGTGCAGCGCCAATTTACAGAGGTATGCGCCGCATTGAACCAGGAGCGCGACGTACTTGGGCTCGTGTCGCCACTGACAATTACACTGGGTGATGAATTTCAGGCCGTGTTCGGCGATGCCGGCAGACTCTGGGAGTGTATCTTGCGAATCGAGGCGGCATTGGAGCCCGTGGCCATCCGGTTTTCGATTGGAGTGGGTAAGATCGATACGGATATTCAGCATGACACGGCGCTCGGCATGGACGGTCCGGCTTTTCACTCAGCGCGCGCGGCGATGGAACAACTCAAGAAAGGTGATGCGCGTTACCGTCTCAAGGGCCTTGGCGATGACGAAAATTTCATTAACGCAGCACTCGAGCTTATCGCCCACAATCGGGTCAAATGGCGAACCCCTCGCGTAGTGACACTTGCCAATATCCTGCAGGGCAAAACCGTCAAGCAGATCAGTCAGGTGACCGGCAGCACTGAACAGGCCATCTACCGCAATATTCGCGATGGCGAGCTGGACGCCATCATCAGCCTGCTGACCGGTATTACGGAAAAAATTAACCATGTGCTGAACGGACAGAAAGGATAGAAAGGAGCGTAGGGATGCTGGAATATTTTTTGTGCCTGAACATTTTGATGCTCACGCGATTCGTGTACCTGCGCAAGGATGAAGCTATAGGCAATCGATGGAATGTGCTGCTCACGGCGTTGCAAATCATTCTGGTCGTCCTGTGTTTCAGTTTTTCCACCGTGCTTTGGCTCGTAATCCTGTTACTCATCGTGACCGGGGGGCTGAATCTCTTGCTAGAGCCACGCCTGCTAAAGAAAGGGCTGCGGTTATACACATTGCTGATTCTCGTAGTCGGCATAGACCTGATACTTGGTGCAAGCGCAGGCCTGCAGCTACGACCTGCACTCGTCAATGCAGTTGGCCTTATCAGTGATAGTTCTGGCTTGTTGCAGGTAAGTCCCGGCATCACTGGCGAAAAGCTGCTGGGCGTGATCTTCGGACTGCTGATTCTCACCAACGAAGTTAATCTGTTCATTCGCATGGTGTTCCAGCACTTTGGTATGGAACCTGCCAATGCAAAAGAGCAAGACGGCCAACAGCTCGTAAACGATGCAAGCACTCATGGCATCGACCGCCAGGAATACAACACCGGACGCGTGATTGGCATTCTGGAACGTTGGCTGATGTATCTCGTCGTGTTATCCAC
Source organism: Pseudomonadota bacterium (assembly GCA_040386995.1). Lineage (GTDB taxonomy): Bacteria > Pseudomonadota > Gammaproteobacteria > Pseudomonadales > Pseudohongiellaceae > CAILUG01. The sequence continues at coordinate 87,029 of JAZKES010000078.1, forward strand.
GAACAACCTGACTGCTATTGCTTTTATCATCGCTGCGAAAGGTCTCGCGCGCATGAAACAGCTCGATGAAAAAATGTTCGCGGAATATATGCTGATCGGCACACTGCTTTCCATGCTCAGCGCAGTGCTGATGGGAAGCTGGGTAGTGCTGCTGTAAGAGAGCGATGCGAGTCATCGACAGGCCAGTGGTAGTTGTTTATTCTGTCTCTGCAGGCATCGGGTGGCGATCACGAGAAACCACTCAGTGAAGTACACGGCATTGCTACACATAAAAGGAGAAGGAACATGAAGGGATTATTTTTCGGCAGAATGTTCGGCGGAATGTTCGGCAAAATTTTCGGCACAGTGCTGATGTGCACAGCTGGATCTACGACTGCACTTGCAGATGAAATCGGCAGCGTGGATACCAAATTCAATCTGTTGAGTCCTGACGACTCGATCAAAATCGAAGTGTTCGACGACCCTTCAATCGAAGGTGTTGCGTGTTACCTCAGCCGCGCGGAAAAAGGCGGTTACAAAGGCGTGGTGGGTATAGCTGAGGACACTTCCGATGCGTCCATTGAATGCCTGCAAGTAGGACCAATCAATATCACCGATGACCTCGAAGAGGAGCAGCAGGTGTTCAACGAACGCCGCTCGCTGGTTTTCAAACGCATGAAGGTGGTGCGCTTTTGCGATACACCACGCAACACGATCGTTTACATGGTCTATAGCGAACGCGTGATTGAAGGTTCGCCCAAGAACTCTATTTCGGCAGTGCCTATTACCCGCTGGGCGGGCGTGGATGCCAAGACAGAGCTGCCGGTTTGCCGCTACGCAGATTAAGGGCATCAATGTTCAGCCCAAGCAGGATAGCAATAGACAGAAGCTGCGCCATGCGCTTATCCTCATGGCATGCACAACTTTCAGGCCGATGTCCTGAGCACGCCTTGCCTTCATGACCTCCACTGTCCATCAAACCCCTTATTCAGCAATCCTGATCCCGGATAACTCCGATACCGGAACAGTCCGCCGGCTGCGTGCCTGTAAGGAATGTGACTGGGTAGTGCAACTGCCGCCCTTAAGGCCCGGCGACAAAGCGGATTGCCCACGCTGTGGCCATACTCTCGCACGGCGTTATCACCGGCCAGCCCAGCGCAGCATGGCTTATGGCATTTCTGCGTTGATTGCACTGATCATTGCCGTGATCTTTCCGTTTGCAAGTTTCGAAATTCCAAGTATCGGACGCAGCATTGGTTTGCCCGAAACGGCAAGTACCATGATCGGTTTCAGGCAGCCACTGGTCGCAATCGTCGTCGCAATGACGATTATCGTATTGCCCGCAATTTATCTTGTGAGCCTGATCTGGCTGCAAATTGGCCTGATGCGCGGCCGCCTTTTACCCGGCACACGCACCATCACGCGTACTCTCACGCAGCTTGGCCCGTGGATGATGGCCGACGTGTTCATCCTTGGCGCGCTGGTAAGCTTGATCAAGATTGCAGGTTCGGTCGACATACAGCTTGGGACGGGCTTCTGGGCCTTTGCCAGTTTCGCGGTTCTGCTGTTGGTCACAACTCAGTCGATGGACGCCGACTGGATATGGTTTGCGATTGCGGGCGAACCATCCGCACCAGAAGGCACTTTGCGTGGACAGACCGCTGCATCGCAGGGTGTGGCGGGTTGCGATACTTGCGGCCTGATCAATTCACTGGATGCTGACGGTAAAGGACACTGCAGTCGTTGCGATGATGCGTTACATGCAAGATTGCCGAACAGCATGCAGCGCACAAGTGCGCTCCTGATGGCGGCAGCAGTTATGTACATTCCCGCAAATTTCTACCCGATCATGACTACGATCAATCTCGGCAGAGCCAAAGACAACACTATTCTGGGTGGAGTTGCCGAACTCTGGCGTACAGGTGACTGGCCTATTGCGCTGATAATTTTTATTGCAAGCATCGTGGTGCCGGTGGTCAAGCTCGGTGTCATTGCATGGCTCTGTTTCGTGGTCAATCGAAGTGATGGCCTGAATCCCGAAAAGCGCACACACGTTTACCGCATCACTGAATTTATCGGACGCTGGTCGATGGTCGATGTGTTTGCCGTCGCGCTTATGGTTGCGCTGATTCGTGGCGGCTCGCTGATGTCGATCAATCCAGGTCCTGCCGCGCTCGCGTTTTGCAGCGTCGTTGTACTTACCATGCTTGCAGCGATCACGTTCGACCCACGCTTTTTATGGGATGCAGCGCCTCCGACTGAATTTCCAGCCAATCATTCCACCAACACAGAGACATCTACATGACCGACACAAGCACAGTCGATCCCCTCCACGCGACACGGCGACGCCAGGCGAGATTGTCCCCGATATGGATCGTGCCGATCGTCGCGCTGTTGATTGGCGTCTGGCTTGTCTACGACAACGTCACAAGTAATGGTCCGCAAATCACCCTTGAAATCGAGGACGCCGAAGGTATCGAAGCGGGTACCACGTTGATCAAATTACGCAATGTCGAAGTTGGTCTGGTGGAGCAGGTGAACCTCTCCGAAGATTTAACTCATACGCTGATCACCGCACGAATGAGTCCAGATGCTGACCGAATGCTTGCAGCCGATACGCGTTTCTGGGTGGTAAAACCACGCATCGGTCGAGACGGCATCAGCGGCCTCAACACGGTATTGTCTGGCGCTTACATTCAATTGCAGCCCGGCATGGCTGCTGAAACCGCAGACACTTTTGAGGTGCTCGCGCAACCCCCCGTGTCGGACAGCGGAACTGAAGGAGTACATGTACGGCTCGTCAGCGATCTCGGCAATTCGCTGCGCGTCGGCGATCCAGTGAGTTACCAGGGTTTCACGGTAGGCAGGGTAGAAGAGGCTGAATTCGATTCAGCAACACGGCAAATGCAGCATCGGCTGTTTATCGAAAGTCCGTACGACGATTTGATCACAGAAAATACCCGTTTCTGGAACGCAAGTGGTATCGATATGCGCCTCGATTCCCAAGGCGTGAGAGTGAGCATGGAATCATTCGAAGCCGTGCTGATCGGCGGCGCGACGTTCGGCTATCTGCAAAGCGTCACTGAAGGTCCGCGTGTCGAGGAAGATACCAGTTTCAGTCTTTATCCCGACCAGGAGCAGGCCCTGCAAGACAGTTATTCGCAATTTATCGAATATGTACTGCTGATCGACAACACGGTGCGTGGTCTTGTTGCTGGCGCGCCAGTTGAATATCGTGGCATTCGTATCGGCACGGTTGTCACGGTGCCATGGAAGTTCAGCGCACCCGTGCCAGGTACCGTGCAGGAATACGCCATCCCTGTGTTGATCCGTATCGAACCGCAGCGCATCGACGGCAGTGGTTACGAGTTGAACATGGATGAATGGACCAACCGTTTCGAAGGACTTTTCCAGCAAGGTCTACGCGCAAACCTCAAGACCGGCAATCTGTTGACCGGTGCGATGTTTGTCGATGTGAACCTGCAGTCCGAAGTTGATGAACCTTATGTCGCGTCGATATTTGAAAGTCGCCCGGTATTTCCGACTATCTCCGGTGGTTTTGCGCAGATCGAGGAACAGATCACGAGCCTGCTTGATAAGCTCAACAATCTTCCTGTCGAACCGGTGCTCGCGAGTCTTGATCAAACCCTGCAGACATCGGATGCGATGCTTGCTGAAGTTCGAGAGCTGAGCGCGTCGTTGAAAGGATTGGTCGAAGCACCCGATACCAAAGCGTTGCCTGCCTCGATTAATGGCGCACTCGCCGAACTGCGCACAACGCTGCAAGGATTTACGCCCGACGCCACGGTATATCAGGAGTTGACCGATGCTTTGCAAAGTCTTGAAGGCTTGATGCGCGACCTGCAACCGGTAGCACGTACACTTGGTGAACAGCCTAATGCATTGATCTTCAATCGCAGTGAAACAGAAGATCCACAGCCGCAGGCGCGACCATGATTATGTCTCCACAAAAAATACGTTCAGGCCAAAGGTTATTCAGCTCATTCAGGCTGGTCCACTTGTTGTCCAGCCATTCAGTCCGCACCAACAGGAGTAACCCATGATTGCGACTCGTCTACTGCCGCTACTTCTGCTGGCGCTGCTCGTGTCCTGCGCAGGCAACCCGGTAGCCAGCACACAATATCTCTTACCAGCAGACAGTGCTGCCGCTGCGTCAGCTGCGGTCGAGCCATCCAGGGTATTAGTGGTCAGGCCATTACAGATTGCTGACTTTCTAAATGACGAAGGCATCGTGTTGCAGCTTGACGACATTACGCTGAATCAAGCCACCACGAACCGCTGGGCAGAACAACCTGCGATGATGTTGCAGCGCGGCTTGCGCCAGCGCCTGGCCAATCGTTTGCCGGATGTTGAAGTGATGGATGCAAACACGAGAGCAGGCGGCGATCTACAACTACTGGTTGAAGTGAACAGTTTCCAGGGAACTCACAACGGCGACGCCGTCGCGGCGGGACAATGGCAACTGCGCGATGCGAGTGGTGAAGTGATACTTCAACGCTCGTTTCAGGCCGTAACGCGATTGGATAACGACGGTTATCCGGCTCTGGTCAGGGCTCTTGGTAGGAGTTGGGATCAGGTAGCGACCGATATCGCTGCGGGCATTGCAGCTTCGAGGTAGACAGACGGTTTGTATACAACGCCTGGAAGGCAAAACTTCCACCGGCGAGGCTTTCCAGCAATCCCGAATTTTCTAAATAAAAATCATTAATTTACTTTAACTAATAAATCTATGTGTCTGATAAATAGTTAGTTTAATAAAAAAACAGACTGCCAGCTCACCAGCTGACAGCCCGGATTCATCACTAATCTGTGCAACACACAAACGGCACTTCCGTTAGTGGAGAGGTGCGCAGAATTCGGAACAAACCAAGCTGTGATCGCAACGGATCGATGGTGGCGGATTCCGGAGTATTACCGTCCAGTTTCTTGTAGGTTTCCTGCCGCATAAGTTCTGCGAGTGTCTGATCGTAATTGTTGGCGACACTTGAAATCAGTTCCTCTTTCTTCTCGCGAATATCATTGATGTGTTCATGAATGTTCGTGATCTGACCATAGATCTCAACACACAACACACTTAACGGTGAATTATCGGGGAGACCATAGAGATATAACAACTCTGCGATGTCCTTGTTCTCCCAACCACCATACGCCTGCCAGATGGCTTCTTTTTCGACAGCAATAGTCTGAACAAACTCGTGCTGCAGTTGCATGATGAGGGCAGCATCGTTACCCGCCTTTTGAGCGCGTTCGGCGAATTTCGTACGGTGCCGCGTGACCGGTTTACGTTGCAGCTGTCGTTCTTCGAGCAGGATATTACGGTAGTCGAGACCATCGGCCTGTTTCACCTGCGCATAAAGCAAACACCAGATACTCGTGCGAGGCGGATCGCTCGTGACATTCCTCCCACCAAACACTGCTCTTGCATAAGGCGCGGAAACCATCAGACGTTTTTCATCGCGGTTGACCATCGTTAGTAAATTAGGTGCTGGATGCTGTAATCCGGCTACACGCAGCTGACGGCCAAACCTTCCTTGTGCAGTGCTCCAGAGTCTGTCGCTATGACCGAAGCGGAATTCGTAGGTAAAAAAGCCGAATAACTCAGCACTTTCGTGATGCAAACCTTCGGGCAACGGCAACAGGTAAAAATGGCGATCTGCATCGATGGATTTTTCCATTTTCTGCATGGCATTAAGGCCAGCATGCTCACGACCACTCGCTGGTGTGATCACACGAATATATTCGGGATCAATTGGGAGACTGCTTTCATCGGGCACTTCAAGCAGTGATGGATCGTTGTTGCTGATCAACTGGTCAGGCGCAATTGCCAGCACACGCGCAAACAAGTCATCGTTGTCGTCGTCTGGCTTGCGATCAAATTCCAGCCACAGGAAACGTTTGCGCGCTTCGGTTGCACTGTAGTGTGCGTTGCGCACATACGGACTCAACGCGATACCTGCGCCGATCAGTTTTGGTGTTTGGGTTGGGTTCACGGTCGCAGGCAGCAGGAGGGCAGGTGTTTCGAGTGGACCATCTGCGACCGGGCCCAGACCAACTTTGAAGCGCGGCGTGATGCGATATTTGACTTCGCTCGTGTCCGCAAACTGTCCGGTAGGTGGCTTACCATCCACGGCATCAATCAGCACGATGCGGGTATATTCGCGATGTATCTCGCCATCGCTGCCTTTCTGTATTGCCTGAAAACTTGCGATACGCTGCAGATCGAGACTTCCGATCACCTGCCACGGTTTGCCATCTATCGTGCCAGCTTCGCGCCCCTGTTTGCGGCGCCGTTCCAGCATAAAACTGAGACTATCGAGTGAATCCCAGCTCCAGTCGCGCTCGAGGAAAATGGTGGTACATACCAGCCACTGACCATCGAGTTCGTTGGAACCACTGAACGTGATGCTGCTGTTATCCGGTGCCAGGGTATGCCGCACCATGTTGCTGCACCAGAACACAAGGCGCTCGCCATTTTCCGCGGTGAGCGTGAGCTCCTTCGCGCTGACATCCAACTGCCGCGCGAGTCGTTGCACGATGCCCGGCATTGCGAATGAATCATTGTTGCCATTGAGTGTTTTAAAAAACAGCGGATTGAGTTTGGGACGTGGTGGATCGGGCTGCAGATAAAGGCCCTGGATAAACTGCGGATCTTCGAGGCCCGAAAATAATCCCGTCTCGACTTCTGCTTCGCGTCTTAATGACAGCCGCGTGGCTTTCCCACGCCGTGCATCGAGCTCAACTTGCGTGTCACTGAAATTGCCCCAGTAATCTGCAGTGCCTTCGCAGCGCGCACGCAGCGTGATGCGAATATTACGTGCGCGCGGCAGAACTATCGTACCGGCTGTTTGTGCGATCGTGTCATTGTCTGGCACGTTGTCGAAAGGTTCAGTGATGTCGCCGAGGTTAAGGATGGGCTGATCTTTCCAGGTAATCGGAATCTCGAGCAGGTGATCCGGATCCGCCGCATCAAAATTTCGCAGCGTGGTGTAGAGCGTAATGTAATGTTCCCGACCATCCTCACTCGCGAGATTATCCATCTGCAGTGTTTCAATTTCGACCTTGATCTCCACCGTATTCACATCGAGATCAGGAATGCCGAAACCATCGATAGGCTGGCCAAGTGTCTGGCGCGCAATATTGTCATCGCGGTTGGCGCGTAGCCGGTTCAACGCATCCGCTTCATCATAACGACCTGTGTAGAGCACTGCGGGATACCCGAGCAGGGGTCTTTGCACCTTGATGCTGTCGACTGCAAAGTTAGCGTCATCAGTGTTGGGTTTTAACTCTGCCGCAGAGTGCCTGAGCAACAATGTATTCGGTGCCACATGGCGTTTGAAGTGCGTTTTTGTGATGAGCCCCGGAATGTTTTTTTCAACTTCTGCATTCGCTTCAGGACCACCACCACTCATGTCGCGCATACGGATTCTGAATTCATACTGGTTGCCATACCGCAGATGAGTTTGATATTCCGGCGCGGCATACGAATCGCTTAATGCGACTGGTAGATTCTTTTCCCTGTCGTTGGCATAGAGGTCGGCCGCACGTTTGTCAGGTAACACGGCACACTGGTCGTTCCAGCTCGCGAAATACATCGGCAGCCAGAAGTTGCCCGCCAGTTTGGTTGGGTAAACCTGGAAAGGTAGCTCACCCGTGAAGCTGCCAAAGTTCATTGCATCAAGCGTGAGGTCACCTCTGCTACTCACAGACGTGAGACTTTCCCAGTTCGCTGCGCCAAACAATCTCACGTCTATGCCGTAACCTGTCACCCCTAACGGTGCATCGAGGCGCTTGGTACCGAGATTTGGATCAAACGCCATCTGCCGCAAATACCAGATCAGAATCTGTTCGTCATCCCAGCCCAGGCGAATGCCCATTTCTTTCTGTGGATGAAAACCATCGGCCTGTTCCACCAGCAAGTTGTGGCTTTTGGGCTGATAGCTGTGTGCAAGGCCTGCAAAGCCATCGGCATAACGTGCTGCTTCGATAAAAATTTCGTCGTAGATGCCGTCAGGATTCTGACCATTTTTCATCACGGGGAACAACACAGCTGCGAACAAATTTCTGTCATCACCGGCTTTTAATGGCGGAATACGTGCGGCGTATTTCTTGATGAACGGATCGTTACCAACCGGCTCGGAAGCAGCCTGCTGCGCGCTGTAGCCACCCGTAAGAATATCGACATAAATCCAGCCACCGTTTTCGAGATCACCCGGTTGAAGTTGTATCGCCGTCTGGTAGATCAGCCCAGCAGCGCGCGCGATATGGGGTTGCCGCATGAGATGTGCATACACTTTACCCCAGCTGACTCTGCCATCACTTGGCACGAACTGCGGATCCGGCTTGTCGTCGCGCATCGCACAGTGGTAGCTGTCATCCGTTACCGCGTTACGCACTCGTGGCGAGGTAAAGTTGAAGGCCTCGCGGTAACTGAAAGGCAGATATTTGCGGATCGCCAGATTACGCGCCATGGGTTTATCGGCGCTGTGACTATCAGCTGAGGCTCTATCCGCACTGCGGCTTTCATCGATGTCGAAATACAGCGGTGTTACACCATCAGGCTTTGTCGCATTTTTCAGCGTTTGATAAATTGGCGCTAGTTGCGCGCTGTAGGCGAGTGCCTCGAGGGGGCGCACCACTTCATCAGGTGATCCAGATAACTTGCCCGGAAACTCATCGGGATTGTTAACGACCGTTACGGTGAACTCCGGTTTCACGGACACAAACGGTGGCCCCAGGCTTCCACCTTCGTGGCGCACATCATCGAGCGGACTGATATTGCGCGGCAGAAAAACAATATTCAGCGTGAGCCTTCCAGTAGCATCGACATGTTGTGGAAAGGCGAGGAGGGTAAAGCGGGTTTTGTCTATGGCCATGGCTGTCAGTTCAATCCATTGTTATTAGAATAGGCATTCACACTTCAGGCAATCTGTCGGGTTTCTTCCCAGCTTTCACTGAAACTGAGGTTGATCACGAGGAAGATGCTGATATCGAGAGCAAACGTCACTTGTGCCTTGCAGTTGCAGGGCGTGTTGTCGCCAGCTTTCTCGATACTGCCGCGCGCTTCGATGGTGATCGTGATCGAAACGATGCCACCAAGAATTTCGGCATGGCCCCTGAACATCAGAATCGCTGTGACGATCACTTTCTGGCTGCTGTCCACGTAGATTTCCACACCCACCATAAACAACACACTGACGTTTGCGATTACCGGCAGACCAACCGTGATCTGGGCGCCGAAGCCGAACTTCATGGTCAACGAAATAAGTGGACTCGTATCGGCCCGGAGCGTCAGATCTGCACTGCCAACTGCGTAGATCGTGGCCGCCGCAAGACTCACACACATGACCTGCAAACCACCATGGAACTTGAAGAACGCACCAGCGGTTGGCAGTAACTGCGATGGGTCGGTAGTGACCTTCAGCGCAGCATTGAAGAACACGCCGAGGCTCATACTCGCTTCAAGTTTTAATGGAGTAGTAGGCGCTTCGTAGAGATTCGCTTCAGGCGGGAAGCGCACCATGGCGATGTCCTTGGTCGCTTCAAATTTGTACTCCCACAGATTGGCGCTGTTGCTCATCGCAATCTTGAGACCTTTCTTCAAGGCATCGCCGTATTTGCCGGTGCTGAGCGCAGCGAGAATCTCAAGTATCTTGATAACAGCTTCCACCGCATCGCTGAATTCAATTTCGGGCACCGGCAGGTTGAGGCCACTCGCATCGCCATCAGGTTTGCCGCCGTAATCAGTTTCCTTGCCTTTCTGTGAATTGAAATTGCCCTTGATTGTCATCAATCTCGTGAGCGGACCGAGGTCGACCACCATCGCGAGGTTGTTCATGCGGCCTTTCCAGGTGTCGGCAAGATCGCCCGCGAACGAATCAACATCGAAATCGAACTTGCCGATGTAGTCTTTGGGCGCTTTCTTCGGATTACTCTTCGCTTTGTACTCCACGTAAATTTTCAACACGTCTTCAATATTGACGAGCGGATATTCAAATGCGGGCAGATCGAATTTCAGCGCCTGATCCAGCGCAGCGTTGCCTTTCGCCTTGATCAACTTGTAACCCTGATCCAGCAGTTTGCCGGCTTCTTCCCTGGCCTTCAGTTCGAGCACTTCGTACAGTTGCTTGCCGAGATTGTCGGTGATGCCGGGTTTGGAAAATGCTTCGACAGCATTGCCCGCGCCATCGATACCCTTTAGCAGCTGAATTACAGTCCCGAAAGTAGTCTCTGCATTACCTGCGTTCGGAAAGATGCTGCTGGTATTCATCAGGCGGTAAGCATCAGCGAGGAGTGGCGGCGATTTGCTCATCAGTGATTCGACACCATTCTTGAACGCGGGCGTCAGGAACAACACCTTCTGTGTATTCATACTCTGCAAGAAGCCGAAGTTGATCGTTGAGTCGTCAGGGTTTTTCAACAGATCATTCGGATACGCGATACGCTGTACGATATTCGCAATAGCAGGAAACGCGTTGGAGTTGACATCGAGCATACCTTCGGCAATGAGTGGCACACTGAGTTTTTCAGGCATTGGCGTCACATCACCCGTGCCGCGGTCGTGCTGTACCAGTGTCCAACTGCCATCTTTCGGCAACACCACCGCACCACGGACAGCGCCAGCAAATACCGGAGCGCCACCTGCATCCTGCGACGTGTTCACGTCAAAACGATCGACACGCATGCGCTGCCTGGTGCCCGCTACCTTGATGGTGCAATTGATTGCGCCACCGATGGTGTTGCTTTCGTAACCGAGCAAACCTTTGAAGGCATACACGTCGATCGGCGCTGCCGGCGGCGCCAGTTGCACATAACCCGTCACGCCCTTGCTTGGTACGAGGTTGCCATTGCCACCTTCAACAACATTATCAATTTCCACATCGCAATCGAATGTGATGCCCTGCAATATCGCGACCTTGGTTTTTGGCGGTTCACCCGCGACGGGTTCACCACCGGGGCCTTCCGTCCACAGGTAGATCACCTGGGTGTTGGTTGTGTACGCTTTCGGAACCTCGCGAATATTGCGTACGTTTCTCAAGCCACGAATAGGACCAGGATGGAACGTAAAAGGGTTGGAATGTAACTTGGTGACTTTCTTTTTTGTTATGTGATCATTAACGGGATAACGGAAGTCGAACATGCCATCACTCTGCGCCTGCCAGCCACTATCTACCCGCGCAACATAGCCATTGCCCATGCGGAACAACGTGATCGTGCGCACCACGCGAATGCCCCACGGATACACCATACTTTTAACCTGCACCACTTCACGGCTCGTACGACCCGTGGCGACGTTAAAAAATGCCTGGCTGGTCTGTGCAAACAGCGCATCCTTGTTTTCCCAGCTGCTGAACGTACTTGCGCCATAACCACTGATGCCTATTTTTTCGAGCGGCACTGCCGGCCGGCCGGGCGGCATATTAAACGTCTGGGAAAATTCGCCGTTAAAAATGATGTCCGGGCTATGGGCGAGATTGCTGTACTGCGCGCCCACGCCAGCCGCGTCATTGATGTTGTGTAACTGGAACGTGAAGCCTTCGAACAGTTTGCCGTCACCGGGGTTGACGCTGACACCACCTGTCAGTTCGAGTTGCAGACCACCGATGACATAGTCATCAAATACTGGCGAAATATTGTCTATGTTCGGCCGCTCGTCACCGGCTTTGCCACTGTCCAGAAAACTCAGCGCGAGCATACCGAAAGGCAGGTTGAACATTGCGTAGGTTCGGCCGTCCTCACGATTGCGATAACTGTTGACGAGATACTTCGCCATCGGAATCGGCGAGAGACTAACCTGCTTCTGACCAAGGTTGCCGATACGTGTTGCAAACCCATCGTTCTGGTAATAGTTCCAGCCAATGGGTGGATCGAACGGTGGGCTGGCGGGAATCAATAGATCAGGATTTTGCGGATCGGGGATGTTCGCGCCGGGCAGGCATTGCGGCGGAGTCGTATTGAGCACTGGTTCCCAGCTGATCTGCGGCACCGTGAAAGCTTGTGCATTTCTGCCGGGCGTAACAACGTCCAAACCACGCATCTGCACCGGAAATACCTGGGCGCTGGTGTCGTTCTGGATGTTGATGTCGTACTGCCGCGCAACCATCTGCTGCAACGGGTTTGTACCGAAACTGAAAGCAACTCCCATCTGGTTGGCCTTGCTGCTGACATCCAGAAGCGCAAAATCGTCCATCTGCATCCTGCCGAACTCGCGCCCTATGGTGCCTGTTTCCGCGGCCGCACGATCAACCATGAGCGCTGACTGACGCTGCCCTGTTTCTCCGGTTTGCTCAACACGCTGAAGGACGGGCAAGAACGGGCTATCGGTAAATACGAGCCGTTTACCCGTGCCACTTGTGGTCTGCGTGGGTTGTTCTTTTTCGATCTGCAATGGCGATTCCAGCGACGCAAAATGAAAGCTCACGCCAACCTTGTCGTCTTCCTCTGCACGTTGTTCCCACTGTACAAGACCAATGAGCCATGCGGACACGCGACTGTTTCTTTTGGTGCCAGCCGCAGCGCCGCGAATATTGCCGCCACGATCATTAAACTGCGCTTCGAGAATCCCGAGATTGGCGGCGTAAGGATCAGGTAGCGTCGGCAGATAACTGAACAAGCCGAAATACAAAAACATCTTGCCAGTCTTGAGTGCCGTGTAGTCATCGTTCAGCTCGGCGAAGATTACGAGGCCATTTGGCGGTGTCACTGTGAACAGGGCATTGTGCATCGCAAGTGCAATCGGCCTGACTTTCGGAATCTTGTCAGCCGGCAGTTTGTTGTCCCATAACATGTTCTCGTCGATGAGCATGAATATCTTGCGCTGCTTGCTGACAGCCAGAATCAACAAGCTGTTTTTCGTGCGAATTGCTACTGCATTTCCATCCACCTTGACTGGCCTATCGCTCTGCACGTCTGCATTACATTGACCAGCAAGAAGTTCATCACCTTTTGCCATCGAGTTGAACAGGAAAAAAGTGGTAGCGCCGAAACCGAGTTGCAGCGAACTGCCATGCGGATTGACCTCATCGCGCCACAGCTGCAGCGTTTGAGTGGCTCCGCTCGCGTTACCTTTGAATTCTGTGATACCGATGCGGCCCGGCTCACCAATAATAAACGGTGAGAGCATACTCAAGCGGCGATTTTCCAGGCCACCCCAACTGGCGGACAAGCCGTCCCGGCAAAGCACCAGGATCGCGCCATTGCCGTCCGCTTCGGTCGGTGCACCGATGTCGATGTTCGCTACCGGCAAGCCCCACCAACTGTTCTTGATCTCTGCCTTGCCCGACACTATGCAGAATGGCGACTGACAATCAGTCACTGCAAGCACAGGATTTTCGCAACTCATTGGAATCGCAAGCCTGCCCAATTGCGCGTTATAAACACAGCTTTGATTGCCGGCATACGCAAATGTATTTTCAGAACCATAGACACGCCAGCTACTTGTGCTGATCGAGGTAATTGTCTTGGTGAGGTTTTGAAACGTGAATTGAAAGTTGTCCGGCAAGTGGAACTGCGCATTACGCGCGTCGATACCGAAAGGAGATGTAGGATCGCTGCCAAACGCGGTATTTTGCTCGAGATCGAAATTACACGTTGCTGTGGTAGTGGAGCTGATCGTGAGTTTGCCGTCGGTTATGAATGGATCGGCATTTAGCGTGATGTTGCCACCTTTGACACGTAGTCCTGCGTAGTGACCAGCAGGAGCGGCAGGGTCAAATAGTCTGGCGAGTATCCAGACGGTGTCAGGTATCACTTTGAACTTGCGCGTAATCTCTGGTGCTACTCCGGCTTGCGCAAAACGACCAAGCGTAAATTCGGCGTTGAAGAGCACCAAAGGTTCTGCCTGTCCTTGAACATAGAGCGGAATCAGTTTTTTGACTCTTACCACATCGATGAATATCGGACGGCCGGTATTAACGTTGACGAACGGGCCGTGTGTGGTCACGCGCGCACCAGCAGCTTCGGTTGTTATGCCACCCCGCAGCTGGGTTGTGCGGACGGGCAGAGTTCTGACAAAAATACGAATTTCATCTCCGCCAAATTTGTCATCGGTCTGCAGGCGTTTGACGCGCTCGACGATGCGATCGGATTTTTCGAGCTCAGCACCAAGATTTGCGGAAAGCAGCAGATCACTTTTTTCGAACAAAAATTCCTGGCTGCTTATTCCTGAAGGATTCTGCGCGAGCAGCGCTCTTGCAATAGTTTCCTGCAGGTTATCCAGTGTTTGCTGTTGATCGGATCTGGCGGTGTGAAGTTGGGCAGTAAGGGTGGCTAATAACGCAGAAATATTGGGAGTAGACATACTGGTTTCTTCTTTCCGTAGATATTATTTTTTGAGACCGCGATCCGACTTGCCGAGTGAGAATACTCCAGAAAAATTTGGCCGAGAATGGTGGCAGTTTGTCATCCGGATCGAACAATATTGCAGGCCACTCCCTGCACTAAAATTGACTACCTCTGATTCAAAAAGTTGCGTTGGACGCATCCGTCTTGTCGCGTGTGTTTGCCTACGCGGTCGAACACGAATTGTGAAGAATCGCAAAAGAACTTCAGGGACGCGACTGGACAGCACAGCGCGAACAAACCGACCTGTTCGCTAACTGGCAACATGGCGCAAAAATCGTTTCGAGCGTCGTATGCGCTCGATGCGGCAGGGCAGGAAAATTCCTTGGGTTTTCGGCATTCAACTTTCAACTTTCAACTTTGTATGGGGGATTTCGTGCGTCTGTTTTGTCTCTGTTTATTGGATACCAAGAACACTTACATGCCAGTAGCTACGGCTTGCGTTCTTGTGACTTTCGAACCTGAAAGAAATGTTGACAACCTGCAACGGAAGGAAATAATGATGTCAGCGCAATATTTAATCTTTTCCTACATAGACCATGCTGAATTTCCACCTTATTTTTCAGGAGCCGGCCCTATAACTTGACGCAGCAAACGTGTTCTTATCCAAGGCTCAGCGTTAGATGAAACACAACGAGCAATCATCTGGAATCCAGATGTGTTCGACCGAACGTTGAAACGCTTACAACAATAAATAGCGTTATCGGAAAAAAATAATAAGAAGGAGGGGGGATATGGGTACATCCAAGGGATTTCTGGCCCAGGCTGGAATTTTACTCAGCTTTGTGAAGTTCAAGCCGAGTCTCAAACGACTGGTTGCGCGGATCGTAGAGCCGCAGGATATCGACGATATTCTGCAGGAGACCTACATTCGTGTGTCGGCGGCGTCCGAAAAGACAGAAATACTTAATCCAAGATCGTTCATGTTAAAGACTGCACAGAATCTTGCGTACAACTCGCTGTCGACGGCGTATCACCGGCGTGTGCAGCTGGAGGACTTTTCCTCGTCCGACATCGAGCTGTTAACCGAGGATCTTGCGTCGCAATGGGAATCGAACGAACGGTTTCTCGGCTTCTGCCGTGCGGTGCGTACATTGCCGTTGCAATGCCGGCGCGCATTTATTCTGAGCAAGGTCTACGGCCTTAGTCAGCAGGAGATTGCCTCGTACCTGGAAATCAGCGAGAGCACTGTAGAAAAACATATAGCGAAAGGTTTCCTGCTATGCCGCGAATCCATGTTGCGGATGGGGCATATCGAAGCAGGGTTCAGGAAAAAAAGGGCAAGAAATGGCAAGGCATGAAGAAGTAGACAACGTTGTACCGTTTCCGGTAGCTACCAGTACGCTGGAATTTGCGGCTCTTTGGCTTGCGCGTCTGGAAAAAGGCCTTAGCGAAACCGATCGTGTAAAACTTGGCGAATGGCTGCGTGAAAGTCCTGACAACGGCAAGGCATTACATGAGCTCGCGGCCTTCTGGGGTGACCTCGACCTGATTGCGGATCACGCGTTGCCTGTTTCGCGAATGGAACAAAATACCGCAGGTCGGTCAGGAAGATGGAAATACGCGGCGATCTTTGTGCTCGCAGCATTCGGGCTCGGCACGTTCGCTTATATCAAGCAAACAACAGAGAGCCCCGCTGCCACAGTCGCGGTGCAATTCGAGCAAACCTTTGAAACATCGGTTGGGGAACGTAGCACCGAGCAACTTCCCGATGGTTCGACCATCACGCTTAACACCAACACAAAAGTCCATGTGCTTTATCAGGCACACGACCGCATCATTGATATGGAACGCGGCGAAGCGCATTTTGCTGTTGCACACGATGTCGACCGCCCCTTTGGTGTACGCGCGTCCGGGCATATCGTGCAAGCGGTCGGCACGGCCTTTAACGTGCGCATCCAGGATGCAGGCAAAGTTGAAGTCACCGTTACCAATGGTGTCGTGCAGATTCTGGAAGACGACAAAGATCCAGGCGTCGAAAGTGACGCACAGGTGCCGCGCACCTGGTGGAAAAATTCACTGATTGGCACTGGCCTCGTACCAGGCCAGGTGGCGCTGCTGGGCAATCAATTGCCCGATGTCGAGTTGGTACCGGAAGTGCGTAGACTGGAACCCGCAGATATCGAAAGCAAACTTGCATGGCAACATGGCGTACTGGTTTTCGAAGGGGAACCCTTGCAGGTTGTACTCGATGAATTTAGCAGGTACACCACCACTGAGTTCACGCTCGACAACGCCGAGCTTGCGGAAGTTCGTATTGGTGGTTATTTCAATGCGGGCGACATTGATGGTTTGCTGGAAACATTAAACGAGAGTTTTCAGATAGAAGCTGAACGTATAGCAGATAACCAGATTCTGCTGCGTCCGAATAATTAAAATAAAAAACCAGGTTTGCTGAAGGGGGTTCTATTTACCGCCTGATTCCCGCCTACATCGGCATATCAATTTCCGATGCCGAATCTGATTAGGGGGATTTCCCCGCCTGTCTTGTGTGTGTCTATGAAAAAATTATCACTGGCAAAGTCGAAGTGGAAGAGTACGCAGAATGCGCTGCCTGTACTCGTTACTTCGATGCTGCTTTCGATGATACCCCCCGCAATTGCCGCAGACAGCCGTAAAGTCGAATTTTCCATACCAGCGCAACGCGCAGACAGGGCATTACGCGTGTTCGCTCAGCAAGCGGGTTTCTCGGTGTTATTTCCGTTTGACCAGGTTAGCAAAGCCACAGCGAATCGGGTCGTTGGTGCTCATGATGTTGAAGAGGGCCTTGAACTGTTGCTTGCCGGCACTGGCTTGACGGCCAGCATCCGGGAGGGGGATCGCTTGTCCATCAGCGTAGAGCAAAGCGTTGATACGCAAGAGGTTGAAAACCCCGTTGCTGATGATCACGCACGCGGTGTGTTCTCGAGAGCGTTGTCCGCCATCACCTCCACGCTTAAAAGCAGTTCAATGCCAACCGTAGAAAACGCGCAGGAGTCGAGTGTCGCGCGCCTCGAAGAAATCATGATCACGGGCTCCAGAATCCGGCAGCCTGATTTCAACAGCGCACAACCGACGACCGTGCTCGACTCGGAGATGCTGGTCCTGCTCGGACTCAACAACACGGGTGATGCGATGACACTGGTGCCATCCAACCTCGGTAACTGGAACCCGACATCAAAACCTGGCGGCAACGAAAGTTTTCCGCTGAACGTGTTCAACGGGCTCAATCTTGCGAACCTGCGTGGACTGAATCCGCGTTATGGTTCGAGGACACTCACGCTGGTCGATTCACGACGTCACATGCCGACAAACCAGGGTGATGGTGTCGACCTGAATCTGATTCCGTCGATTCTGATTGATCGCATGGAAGTTGTGACAGGCGGCGCGTCTGCGTCGTATGGCTCCGGTGCAATTGGTGGTGTTGTTAACGTACTTCTCGATCACGATCTCGATGGCCTGAAAACCGAAATCGGGTTCGGTACAACCGCCAGGCATGATGGCGATGATCGTTATTACGGGTTGGCATGGGGAGACGAGCTTGGTGATTCAGGCCATCTCACACTCGGCGTCGAATTACAGGACATGGATGCCATCGAAGACTGCATCGCGGAGCGCGACTGGTGCGCGCGTGGTGCAGCGGTCAGGGAAAATCGCAATTATCGAACCAATGCCGAGCCCAATTTTGTCTTCCAGGAAAATGTTCGCTTCGACATGAGCAAGCGTGGCGTGTTCAGCACACTGGGGCGCGAGTTCAATGATGCTGGTACAGGTTTTGTTCCTTATCAAATGCCAAATGAATTGCAGGTAGGCGGCAATGGCCAGCACCTCTACCTCGACACCACCCTGCGTACCAACGTGGAGCGCGAGATCGCCTATGCAGGTTACGAGCAGCAGCTTGACGCCGACAAAAATTTCTTCGTAGAAACATCATTTGGTTCAGTCTCATCCTGGACTCCGCAGGACAGCATCGATCTGTTTGCTGCGGCAATCAGCCCGGATAATTTTTACCTCAAGCAGCTCGCAGAAAACCCGTGCCAGAACACACCGCAGTCCTGCTTCATAAACAAGGATTTCAGCGCACAGGTTACGTCGGTCAACGATACCCAGACGGATCTCCGCCGTTTCACTGTTGGCTTTGGTGATCGCTTTGGTGACACCACGTGGACGTGGGATGCGTATTATCAATTTGGCCAGGCCGAGATGCTCGAAGCTGTGCACAATTCGCGCCACGCGCTGCGCATGCAGTTCGCGATGGATGCTGTGGATGACGGCAATGGCCGTCCGGTCTGCCGGACTACACGCGACGGCATTGCAAATTTCGATGGTGATGCACGGCTTGCAGATGGCTGTGTACCCATCAACATCTTTGGCACGCAGAACATTTCACCGCAGGCGTTCGACTATTCATTCGGTCGCATCCTCGAAAATACCCAGGTCGACCAGGACATGATCGAGTTTGTCACGTCGGGCGAACTTGCCAAAGGTTTTGGTGCTGGCCCCGTGCAAGCCGCAGCCGGTGTTTCGTGGCGCGATGAGACACTCGAGAACATTGCCGATGCCACCCAGCCGGACTACATGCGCACCGATTACAACAGTCAGTTTGGTGAAACGTTTGGTGGTGATGTCGAAGTGACGGAGTATTTTGCGGAGCTCGAAATTCCTGTCACCGAAACCTTCGGGCTGCAAGTCGCGGGCAGGGGTTCACACTATGAAAATACCGCCGGAATCGGCACACCGGTCCAGGGCCAGAAATTCAGATACGACATCAATACATGGAAAGTAAATGGCAACTGGGAAATCAACGACTGGCTGACGCTGCGCACATCACAGTCGCGTGATTCACGCGCACCGAATTTCCGCGAGCTGTATTACGGCAAGGTATTCGCGAAGGGCAGCAACTTCGGTTATTGCGACAATCCGTGGACCGGTAATCGGTTCCGAGGTTTCTACACCTTTACCGGCGATCCTTGTACAGCCGTACTTCGCGGCGGTATTGATTTGAAGCCGGAAAAGTCCGACACCACCACGTTCGGGTTTGTCGTGGCGTTACCGGACTACAAGGCAAGACTCTCGGCCGATTATTTCCGAATCGAAATTATGGACGCGATCACACCCGCAAGCTGGTCGTACACCATCGACCAGTGTTATGAGGAACGAGATCCTGAATTCTGTTCGTTGATAACGGGTCAACTACTCAACCCTGCCGATCCTCTCGGTGGTTTTTCGCAGATCGATCTTGCCGGCTCCAAATCCCTGAATCAGCAATATTACGAAACGGAAGGTGTCGACCTCGCAGCCGATTGGGCTTATGTCACAACCATCGGCACTTTTTCGACACGCTTGATGGCTTCACACATGATCAGGCAACTCGTGCAGCCAACTGCGACCTCGCCGGTGCTGCGCGATATTGCGGGTGTGAGCGGCTCTTCCCCAGGTGGCGCCGACTGGGAAGCAGGACCGTCGTGGTCGGCCCAATGGTTCACGACCTATGCACGAGGCCCTTTCAGTCTGACCCTGCAAGCGCGTTACGTAAGCGAAGGAATCAAGGACGCAGCAAAAACTGGCCCGCATCAAACAGGTTTTAATATAGAGGCGCGCAACAGCATCGATAACAACCAAGTGCCCGACTATCTGATATGGGGCTTCAATACCTCATACGACTTCAATGTGTTCGGCGTGAACGCGCAATTATTCGGCAACGTCCAGAATCTGTTCGACAAGGATCCACCATTAATTGGTCTTGGCATCGGTGGCACCAACCCGGTGTTATTTGACACAGTCGGCAGGCGTTTTCGCATTGGGCTGCGCACACAGTTCTAGAAAACTCGCGCGCAGCTTGAGTGGCGCCATACGTTCAGGCGCGTTCGAAAAAAGCAGGGTAAGCAGATTGGTTTGAACTGGTAACCACCTCGCAAATTCAACACCAGGCAAAACACTCCCGTTCGTTATGAATTTTTCTGGTTAATCATTTTGCATCGGCAAGTTGAATAGCGGATTTCACATGGCTGGGTTGTCATTAATACGATGAACAAATTTACGCTCAAGCGACTCAACCTCAGCATGCAAAAATTCTCACCCATCTTGTTGGGCGGCCTTGCGCTTGCCGCCGCGATATCAACCCACGCCCAGGATGTCCAGCAGGGAGGGCCACTGTTCGATAGTGCCTGCGCACATTGCCATGGCACCAACGGACGCGGCGCACAAATAGGTCCGTCGATCCTTGCGCGTGTCGCGGGTGATGACGATGCCGAACTCACCGCATTTTTACGCACGGGTAATCCCGAACGCGGCATGCCACCAGCTGCTGTTGCAGATCAACAATTACCGCAGCTGATCAACTATTTGCGGTTCCTTGCTTCGCAACCTGTCGATGCTGCTGACGTGTCGTCTACAGGTGAAGGTTCTGCACCGGCCAATCACGTCATCGAAAATTTCCTTCCCATCGATGAAGCCACCTTGTTGAACCCGAGCCCAAACGACTGGCTCTGGTTCAGTCGCACACCTGATGCGCAACGTTACAGTCCGCTTGACCAAGTTGATGCAAGCAACGTGAACAAACTTACGCTCGCATGGTCGCGCGGACTACCAAGCGGACTGAGTTACACGATACCTGTCGTGTATAACGGCATCATTTATCTCGCCACTGCGCAGTCAACAGTCATTGCGCTCGATGCAACCACGGGTGACCAGATCTGGGAATACAAACGCGAATTCGCCAACCCCGCGACCGCTTCGCAGAACCGCTCCAAGACCCTCTCGATTTTTGCAGACATGGTGTATTTCACTGCACCCGATTCAACCGTCGTAGCAATCGATGCACGCACGGGTGAACAGCGCTGGGAAGCACCAGCGGGCGGCCGCGGCCACAGCTCAGGATCTATCGTAGTTAAGGGCAAAGTCATTTCTGCAGGTAATTGCGTTAGCGGCCCACGCGATAACTGTTTTATCTCGGCACACGATGCGTACACGGGTGAGCTGCTCTGGAAGTTCAACACCGTGCAGGCTGATGACCAGACGCCGGGTGTCGATACCTGGGCAGGTGTGCCACTGGAAGATCGCCTCGCATCACCGTGGGGTTTACCTGGCAGTTACGATCCCGAAACCGATCTTATCTATTGGGGCATTGCGAATCCGATGCCTACCACGCGGTCCGAACGCCACGCGGTAAACGTTGAAGGAGCAGGCACATCATCACCAACTGATCTCTACAGCAATTCGACTGTGGCCATCAATCCGGATACGGGCGAGTTGGCCTGGTACTACCAGCATCTGCCCGGTGATGACTGGGACCTCGACATGAACGAGGAACGCACGCTGCTGACCACCCAAATAAATCCCGATCCCGAATACGTCAAATGGATCAATCCGAATATAGAAAAAGGGTCGACACGTGATGTCATCGTAAACGTGGGCGAGGGCGGTGGTATCTGGCTACTCGATAAAAACACGGGTGAATTTATCTGGTCGACGCCATTCCCGTTCGATGTCGAGAATTATTTTCTGCGCGACATCGATGTCGAAACCGGCAAGACCTATGTGAACACAGATCTGTTTGTCGATGAGCCCGGCGAAAATCACCTGATCTGTTATCTCAACACACGCAGCTTCTGGCCAACTGCTTATTCGCCCGAAAAAAATGCGCTATACGTTCCGTACATCCGCAATTGTCTCGACATGACGGCAGGTATGCCCGCCACCGCAACTACTGCTGCAACGCGAGAACGCCGCGTAGGCGCACCCGAACCGGGAGTGCCTCCTGAAGAGTTGAACGGGCTTGCGAAGGTCAACATCGAAACCGGTGAAATCACGCATTGGCCCACCGGAAAAATTCCGACCAACAGCGCGATGCTCGCAACCGCCGGTAATCTGATTTTCTGGGGCGATCTCGATCGTCGTTATCAGGCGATGAATGCCGACACCGGCGAAGTACTCTGGGAAACGCGTCTCGGTGGGCCGATCTCGATGAGCAACATCACGTACGCAGTTGATGGCCGCCAGTATGTTGCAGTGATCGCTGGAGAAACACTTTCACGCCAATCATTGTCGACTGGCATGGGACCAATTCCGCTGGAACTCGATGAGGCGACTGGTAATACTTCGATCTACGTATTCGCTCTACCGAAAAACAAATAATTAAAACTGGTTCATGGGGGTAAGGTTATGCGTTACATCAAGACTGGAATATCCGTTATCGCGTCCGTTGTGTTGCTGGCTACTGCTTCAACCGGCTTCGCGCAGTTACCCGCACCAAACGAGTCTGGTATCAGCACGGGCCACATTCACTTCACGGTGCCCGATCCTGCCAAACATCTGAAAATCTGGGAATCACTCGGCGGCAAAGCAGGTGCTTCCGGCCCACTGCAATATGTCGCGTTCCCTGGCATGTACATCCTTGTGACCGAAGGAACATCCGAAGTGCCGTCGATCCAGACCTCCGCCAATCACATTGGTTTTTCCGTGAAAGACTACGCAGCCTACCGAGCCAAACTGGTGGAAGCCGGCGCCACCTTCTTCTTTGAAAGTGCCGAAAACGGCCAGATTCTTGCGGATTTGCCTGATGGTGTGCGCGTTGAAATCCTGACTGACAAAGAACAGGCAGAGCCGATCATTTTCCATCATATGCATCTTGCTGCCGCAGACACCATGGCATTACGCGAGTGGTACCTGAAAGTATTTGGTGCGGAAGCGGGTGAACGTCGTGGACTGCCGTCGGCACTTGTACCTGGCGGCCGTGTGGATGTGATGGGCGCTCCTGCTAATGGACCTGCGCCACGCGGTTCAAAAGGCGGCGCGCTGGATCATATCGGTTTCGAAGTTGCTGACATGGACGCATTCGCTGCCCATCTGCAAAGTCTGGGTATCAAGTTCGACAGCGAGCCAAGACGTATCGACGCGATTGGCCTGACCATCGCATTTTTGACTGATCCAGTCGGAACTTACATCGAAGTCACCGAAGGCCTCGCAGACCTTAAATAAGCAGGCGAGCAGAAACGGAAAGGTGAACTGATGAAAAAACCTGCATGGATTACGCTGACGACTGTAGGGCTGGTGTTTGCCGGTTCCGCGCTGGCGCAGGTCAAGGATTTCAAACCAGTAACGCAGCAGATGCTGGAGAATCCAAACCCTGAAGACTGGCTGATGTTCAGCCGCACCTACGATGCGCAGCGCTTCAGTCCACTCGATGAGATCAACACAGAAAACGTTGGCGGTCTCACACTGAAGTGGAGCCGCAATCTGAGAGAAGGTAATACGGAAACCATTCCGATTGTGCATGACGGCGTGATGTATGTCGTCACTCCTGGCGCAATCGTGCAGGCACTCGATGCGGCCACTGGCGATATCATCTGGCAATACAAACGTGATGTATCGGATGGTGTCGGTGGTTCAGCGCGTACCAAAAGCCTCGCGATCTACGAAGATGTGATCGTCTACACCGCGCCAGACAGTTTTGTCGTCGGCCTCGATGCGCGTACGGGTGAAATGCGCTGGCAGGCAGAAGCGGGCACTCGTGGTCATACGTCGGCACCGATTATCGTGAATGGTCTCGCCATTTCGGGTGGTGCGTGTTTCGGCAATCGTGACAACTGTTATTTGTCTGCACACAAAGTTGCCACGGGTGAAGAGGTATGGCGTTTTTATACAACACCTGCGCCGGGCGAACCCGGTGATGAATCGTGGAATGGTGCCGAACTGAGTAATCGTCAGGCGTCTACATGGGGACTGCCGGGCAGTTACGATCCCGAACGCGGGCTGATTTACTGGGGCATTGCGAATGCGATGCCTGATCACCGCGCGGCTCGTCACGGTGGCGATGCATCGGGCACGTCGTTCTCTTCACCATCGGATCTCTACAGCAATTCAACAGTCGCGCTTGATCCTGCAACTGGCAAGTTGTCCTGGTATTACCAGCATCTGCCGGGTGATGACTGGGATCTCGATGCAACGCATGAACGCACGCTGATTAATACAGCCGTTGCGCCCGATCCAAAATTCGTGAAGTGGATAAATCCGGACATCACAAAAGGCGAGCGCCGCGACATCGCTGTCACCATCACCGAAGGTGGTGGACTGTTCGCGCTCGATCGCAACAACGGCGAGTTCCTGTGGGCGACACCATTTCCGTTCGACGTACCGGAACTCTGGCTCGACCATATCGATCCGGCCACGGGTAAAGTTCATATCAAGGAAGAGCTCGTCTTTAAAAATCCAGGTGACAGCAAGATCATCTGTTTCTGGAACACACGCAGCTACTGGCCAACCGCTTATCATCCCGGCACGAATTCACTCTACACGTCATACATCGATGCATGCAGACAGCTCAACTCCGCCACTGCAACTGCTCCGGAAAGCTGGCGCGTAGTGGCGCGTCCGGGTGCTGATCCGGCTGCATTAACTGGCCTCGCCAAGATCGATATGGCAACTGGCGAAGTGGTCCGTTTCGATATGGGCCGTGCGCCAGGCAACGGGGCGATGCTGACGACTGGTGGCAACCTGTTATTTCATGGCGACATGGATCGGCG
>JAZKES010000078.1:111967-113404 GCA_040386995.1 Pseudomonadota bacterium
TGAACCAACATCCGGGAGCTCCTGATTAAATGCAGTCAGTTAATTCAGTGATCATTGTCGGCGGTGGCTCGGCTGGTTGGCTTACCGCACTTGTGCTCGATACCTATTGTCCGTTTCTCAACATCAAACTCGTCAGGCCACGCGAAAATTCGCCGATTGGTGTTGGGGAATCCACCCAGACCGACTTCATGCAACTGCTCAAGGCGGCGCGCATCGACCTTGCAGATTTCTACAAGGAGTGTGGCGCAACAGTGAAATGCGGCATTTTTTATCGCGACTGGAACGAGATTGGCGATCACTACTGGCATCCGTTTTCGAATCTTGCGTTAACGGGCTCCTACACCGCCGCGCATTATTACCAGCAGATGATTCTGAAGGATCCTGCGCACTTTACGCACGAGCAATATTACAAGGCGGTGCACACTTCATACGATTGCATCATGAACAACAAGATCGCGCCCGAGGCAGCAGTGGCCCTGCATGTGGACGCCTTGAAAATTACTACCTACTTCGAAAGCAAACTCAAACGTATTGAAGTCATCGAAGCGAACTCGATCCATGTACACACTGAAAATGGTCGCGTTTCTGGTTTGGTTCTCGACGGCGGCAGCACCATCGCAGGTGATCTGTATGTCGACTGCACAGGTTTCTCCAAAGCGCTTCACAAAAAAGTCGCGCAGCCCGACATCCTGCATTACGAAGCGAACGTTAACCGTGCAGTAGCCGCGCAGCTTCCGTACGTCGATGTCGGCAAAGAACTGACGCCGTACACACTTGCACATGCCCATGACCAGGGATGGACCTGGGCGATTCCGCTGCAGTCACGCATCGGTACAGGTTATGTTTATCACGGGGATTTTTGTTCACAAGAACAGGCAGAAACCAACTTCAGAAAATACTGGGGTGAGGAGCGTATGCGCGATGTGAGCGTCAAACATATTGGGTTTGATAGTGTATCGCTCCGCAATCCATGGGAACAGAACGTGGTGGCAATCGGCCTATGTGCGGGTTTTGTCGAACCGCTTGAAGCGACTGGCATCAACTGGACGATAACAAGCGCCGACCTGCTGTCGCAATCCATTGCCGCGCGGTATTACGACCAGGACACCAGCATCAAATATAACGCCAATATTCGCGGCTATATCCACGATGTGCATGACTTCATCGATGCACATTATAAATTGTCTGCCCGGCGCGACAGTGAATTCTGGCGCTACCAGACCTCGCGCCCATATCCCGAACGGCTCAACCTGCGGCTCGGGTTGTATGGCGAAGAGATGCCGAATGATGCGAATCGCCTGAAGACCTCACCCTGGGCATTTAACGAGGTGTCATGGCTCGATATTCTGAATGGCTACAAGTTCAATTACAGGAAGTTAAACATCAATCCAATGCAGGAACAGATGGCCAAAAATACGCTGGAGCAGAATACACGTA
>JAZKES010000079.1:0-54347 GCA_040386995.1 Pseudomonadota bacterium
CGACAAGAGCTATATCGAAAAACGCAACACATGGGGGACACCCACCGAAGGAGAGAGGTGATGGCTACGAAGAGAGGGGATTGGTACCCAGTGCTCGGCGGAGCCTCGCCCGTTCGCGCGGCGCAAGCCAAACTGTTGGCTTGCTTGGTTCCGCGCTCACCCCCCGTCCCGTTGGCTCAAATTCCATTTCATCTGAACAATAAAAAACCCGTGTGGCCTTTCGGCCACACGGGTTTTTTATTGTTTGGTGGAGGCGGGGGGATTTGAACCCCCGTCCGCCAGTCCTCTGCCTTTGGATCTACATGTTTAGCGTCGTTGACTGAGTTAGCCTCGCACCGCCCAACGGGCAGGGTGTGAAAGGCGAGCCTGACTTAGTTTAGCGATTGGGCGTAAGGCGTACCGTCTTCGCGATCCTGTTCTATATGACAATTGCAAATCACCGGTTTACAGGCATCCCGGGGCAATCGTTAGCGGCCCTTAGGCTGCTAAAGCGTAGCTATCGTCGTTGGCAACTAGAAAGTTGCAGTAATTGATTTACGAGAGTTACTACCCTCTCGACATGCCCCTTGGGTTTTGTAACCGGCGTCGAATCCAGAGCGCCCCCAAAAAGTTTACGTTTGCATGGTAACACAGAGGTCAGCAGGCTTGAGACTGTATGCAAACGCACGATCAATAGATGGAGTTTTTTCCGCTGATTTCAATAGGTCAGTGGTCGCGATGGATTGATTACGCGAGGGATTGCAAGTTGGGCGCTGAATCCCATGATGCGCACTCAAGGCTCGTCATCCGCGATATCTTCAACGTCATTCCCGCGAAGGCGGGAATCCATCGAACGGAGCGAAGGATCATCTGGATTCCCGCCTTCGCGGGAGTGACGAAGTGTGGGGAATCGCGCTTGTGAGTAAAAGTGAACTGCCAGAAACAAATCAGGCGCCACTGGGCGCCTGAGTTCGAGCTTATTGAAGTGATCGATTAAAAATCAGCTTGTGTCTGCCCGTTTGCATCCACTGGGTGGCGGTCGTTTTCATCACATACGTATTCGAGAATGTCCCAGGTGCGATCGCGGCGGAACGTGTGTGTGCGATGCCAGGGTTGCGCGAGAACGTTGGGGTCTTCAAATGTGAAATCGAGATGAAGAATGTCTTTGTTCTCAGCGTCGAGATAAATACGTTCGTTGATTTTCAGCGCATCGCTGTTCGTGATGCCTGCCTCGCCGAGTCTTTGGCCTGGTTTGGTGCCAACGGTATCGATGACCAGCACGTCGCCTTCCCAATGACCTACAGAATAACCGTAATAATTAGGGTCAATCTCATCCGGGGTTGGCAGTGGGCGGCCATCAGTGAACACGCGGCGCACCATCATCAGGGCTTCCTGATTGATCACGATTTTGCCGGGCGTCATCAGAAACTCGAGGCTGTAGGGCATGGTCATCATAGTGGGCATGCCGTCAGGATTGCAGTTTGACGTGCCTTCGGGAATTTCATAATGCGGGTTGGCAGCTACTTTCGCGCGCTCTGCTTCGTAATGGGTTTTGTATTCACCGAGCAGCATCGGTTCGTCGCCACCTACGCGGCCGATGTTCGGCTGCCAGATGCCGCGCCAGTCGGGAAGCTTGTCGAGCTCGGCATAACTGACTTTATCGGAATTTGCGGGGTAGATCGGTCTTTCTTCGGGTTGAGCTGCAACGCCGCTTGCGATCGCTACCGCGAGCACAAGGCATGGAGTGAGGATGTGAGCAAATTTCATATGGGCACCTGCCTATTGAACAGTGTTATTTTGTGGTGATTACAGCGAGCCGTTTAGCGCGCACAGTTATCGGGTTGAGACTCGCGGAATCAGGGCGTTGCTGCAGCCGGTTCCTTGCATGCTGCCTGCGCGGCGCCCACGTCGCAGTAGTAGTCGCCATTGTCGAGCTTGACCGTGAAGAAGCGGCCACCAGGCTTGCCGTTGAAGTAGGGGCTGACGGCGAACTCAACGTCATCGCCGACTTCGATCATGTCTGGTGTGAAATTACGACGAGCCAGATGTACTTTACTGGTGAATTCCACGCCCCATTTTTCGAATGAGCCATCGGGCTTGGCTACGTCGACGAAAATCCATACATGCGGATTGGTCCACTGTACTTCCGAAACCTTGCCTGTAATCGTTACTTTCTTCGATGCGTCGAACATCGCCATGGAATGATGAGCAAGCGTAACGCCGGAACATATGGTGAAAAATGCCGCGGCAAAAATTCGTGTGAGTGTTGTTTTCATTATTAAACCTCTTTGTGGTGTGTCCCCTGGAAATGCCGCCTCAGAATACCAGCAAGAAATGGGTCTATCAATTGCGCGTTGTGCGGACGGGCCTAATAACTATGAAGTAATAAATAACGATTTATTTCCGGTTAAGCATTGCGCATCAACGCACCAGATCGTGGCGCAGTCTTTTAATATGCAACAAATGTGGAAAATGCCTGAAGCGCCTTAATGGAACAGGCAGGTAAATTTCTTGCCTGATTGGTATGTACTATACTCGCTTGCCGAAATACGGAGGCAGCATGCTAATAAAACTAAAAAATATTGCAGTCACGTGTGCCATTTTTTTCACACTGAATAATCAATCTGCGTTTGCCAATAATGCGCTTGCCGATGCAGCGTCGAGTGGTGATCTTGCGACCGTAAAAAGCCTGCTCGGACAGGGCATTGCAGTCGACAGCACGCTGATTGACGGCAGCACCGCACTGCATGGCGCGGTCATGCAGAATCGGCTGGATGTCGTGCAGGCATTGCTCAAGTCGGGTGCTTCGGCGACTACCGCAAATCGTTATGGTGTAACCCCACTTTATCTTGCTGCACTTAACGGCAGTGCAGAAATTGCTGCCGAACTGATTGGTTCAGGATCCGACCCAAACGCACTCACGCCAACCGGCGAAACCATTCTCATGATCGCTGCACGCACGGGCACACCCGAAGTGCTCAAGTTGTTGCTCGATGCGGGGGCTGATATCGAAGCAAGAGAAGCGCAATTTTCGCAGACAGCACTCATGCTCGCGGTGCGTGAAAACAATGTCGATGCGATTTCGCTGTTGATCGCGCGCGGTGCGGATGTAAATGCAATTACGCGTGTTGGTGAAGCGCCCAAATTTGTGCCTCCTTGCAAAGGCACGGGTTGTG
This sequence comes from Pseudomonadota bacterium, assembly GCA_040386995.1. Taxonomy (GTDB): domain Bacteria; phylum Pseudomonadota; class Gammaproteobacteria; order Pseudomonadales; family Pseudohongiellaceae; genus CAILUG01. The sequence goes on from JAZKES010000079.1 coordinate 3,156, forward strand.
GATCGGAAGGTGTGGGAATCAATCGCGGTGGTTTGCCCGATCGCGGTAGAAGAGACAGTGCAAAAGGCGGCATGACTTCACTGCTGTACGCTGCTCGCGATGGTCATGCGGAAGCTGCTGAACTCCTCATCGCCGCCGGTGCGGATATCGAGCAGGCGGATGCCAATGCAATCCGTCCGCTGCTCATGGCGTTGCTTAACAATCAACTCGATGTTGCAGATCAACTGCTCGATGCGGGCGCGATGGTAAACGTCGATGATTTCTGGGGCCGCACACCGCTGTTCGCCGCAGTCGAATATCGCAACCTCGACATGAACAATCGTATTCAGGATGCGCCTACGCACAACAATGTTGACCGCGAAGCGATCCTGCCTACGATCAAACGTTTGCTTGATGCAGGCGCCGATGTGAACGCACGTACAAAAGAAGTTCCGCCGTCGCGTAAATGGCTGTATTCACTCAACGATGTTTCCTGGGTGGATTTCACGGGTGAAACTGCGTTTTTGCGCGCCGCATATTCAGGCGACACAACAACGATGAAGCTATTGCTTGAGTATGGTGCTGATCCGAATCTCGCAACGTTTGCAGGCACGACTCCATTGATGGCCGCAGCTGGTGTGAACTGGGTTGTCGCGCAAACGTATACTGAATCGATGGAAGGCTTGATTGCTGCGATCAGAATCTGCCTCGAACATGGCGCTGATGTGAATGCGACCAATTCAATGGGCCTTACTGCGTTGCTTGGTGCAGCGAACAAAGGCGCAAACGATATTATTCGCCTGCTCGTAGATGAAGGTGCGCGCCTCGATGTAGTGGACGCGCAAGGTCGTGATGCGCGGCGTTGGGCGGAGGGAGTATTCCTCGCCGCCGTCGGTGCAGAACTCAAGCCCACGACAATCGCGCTGCTCGAAGAACTGAATGCTGCGGACAACACCGCCCAGGACGCCAATTGAAAACCAGACATTTCTTCACACTCAGCAGCATCGCGCTTGGCTTGATCGTAGCTGAAGCGGGCAACACCGCGCCGCTTGCAGACAAACAATGGGCGATGATCGAAACCTATTGCAGCGAATGTCACAACCAGGATGATTTTTCAGGCGGACTTGCTTTCGAATTGATGGAACAAGACGCATTACACGACGATGCAGAAACCTGGGAAAAAGTAGTGCGCAAATTACGCGGCGGCATGATGCCTCCTCCGGGACAACCGCGTCCGGAGTCGAAAGAACTCGGCAATTTTCTCACCACGCTCGAAACATCACTTGATGACGTTGCCGAACAAAATCCGAATCCTGGTGCGCCATTACTGCATCGTATGAATCGCACCGAATATGCGAACGCTGTGCGCGACTTGCTCGGTATAAAAGTAAATCCTGCCGACCTTATGCCCGTTGATGATTCGAGCGCAGGCTTCGACAATATTGCAAACGCACTTGGTATGTCGCCTGCGCTTATGCAGTCATACGTAACTGCCGCAGCAAAAATCAGCAGGCTCGCGATTGGTGATGTGACAACGAGTCCTGGAGTAACGAGTTTTCAGTCGGTGCCGGGCGTATCGCAGGCAAGCCACATTGAAGGTTTGGCGCTGGGCACGCGCGGCGGGATTTCGGTTGATTATGTGTTTCCGCTTGATGCCGAATATCAGTTCGATATCCGCCGCTTCGGCAACAACGGTTTCGCGCTACCCGCGGTGGGTTTACGTGATCCGATTGAAGTGGTGATTGATGGTGTGCAGGTGGCTGTAATACCTCCGGATGCTCCACCCAAAATTACGTTGCCGGTAGGCGCAGGTCCACGCACGATCCAGATTGCGTTTCTGCATCAGCAGCCCGAGCAAGATGTAGATGATTTATATTCGGTGCACGCGAGCAGCGCGAGCATCGGCGGCTTCGATATAACAGGACCATTGAATGCGAGTGGCGCTGGCGAGACGCCGAGTCGGCAGCGTGTGTTCACGTGTATGCCGCGCGAAGTCAGCGAAGAAACGCGTTGCGCGCGCGAAATACTGACAAATCTCGCATCACGCGCATGGCGTCATCCGGCTGCAGAAGAGTCGGTCGATACGTTGATGAATTTTTTTGAAGATGGCAAAGCACTGCGTGGTTTCGAAACCGGTGTGCAATATGCACTTGCGCGTATCCTGGTCGATCCGCAATTTGTTTATCGCTTTGAAAAAGAACCGGAACATCTGCAGGTTGGCGACATCTATGAAGTGGATGCATATGAACTTGCTGCACGCCTGTCGTTTTTTATCTGGGGCAGTATTCCCGATGACGAACTCCTTAAACTTGCGGAAAGCGGCGAGCTCAGCAAACCCGGCATATTGCAGCAACAGGCCGCGCGCATGATGAGTGATCCGCGTGCTTCATCACTCGTCGAAAATTTTGCGACGCAATGGTTGAGCCTGCGTGTGCTCGATACAATCAATCCAACTTCCCCTGACTACGACGGCAACTTGCGCGAGTCGATGAAGAAAGAAACCACGCTGTTGTTTGCGAATATTCTGAAAGAAGATCGTCCAATCGTGGAGCTGCTCGATGCTGACTACACCTTTGTCGATGAGCGCCTGGCAAAACATTATGGTATTCCGAACATTAAGGGCAGCCACTTTCGCAAAGTGGATGTGAAAGATCCAAACCGTCGCGGTCTGCTCGGTCATGCCAGTATTCTCACACTGACTTCTGCACCGAACCGCACGTCACCCGTCAAACGTGGCCAATGGGTGCTTGAAAATATTCTCGGCACGCCACCACCACCGCCACCTCCGGGCGTAGAAACCAATCTCGATGAAACCGCGGCAGTTGGCGATGCGCCCACAACAATTCGTGAACGTCTCGAGCGCCACCGCGCAGATCCATCCTGTAATTCGTGTCATGGTGTGATCGACCCATACGGTTTTGCGCTCGAAAATTTCGACGAGATCGGCAAATGGCGTGACCAGATTGGCCTTGCACCTGTTGACGCGACAAGCACGCTGCTCGATGGCACACAGATGAATGGCCCGCAAGACATGCGCGAAGTACTGCTAAACAAGCAGGAAAATTTCGTGATGACCGCGAGTGAAAAATTGATGACGTATGCGCTCGGGCGCAAGGTCGAGTATTACGATATGCCGTCATTGCGTGAAATTGTGCGCAATGCAGAAGATGAAGACTACACGATGAGCTCACTTGTTAGCGGTATCGTGGCAAGCCCGGCATTCCGCATGCGTATCAAGCAGGCAGAAGAATCCAACACCCAAGTGGCACAGGACTGACGCTATGTTTATAACCAAAAAACATCTTTCCCGACGCACTATGTTGCGCGGCCTTGGTACATCAATCGCGTTGCCGTTGCTCGATGCGATGATTCCGGCCGCTACTGCGCTTGCGCAAACCGCCGCGAATCCCAAGACACGTTTGAGCTCAATCTACATTCCACATGGTGCGACGATGGATATGTGGACGCCGGCTACTGCGGGCAGAGACTTTGCATTTTCACCGATCCTCAAGCCGCTCGAAGCCTTTCGTAATAACCTGACCATCATTAGCAATCTGGCGCATCGCCAGGTAGCTCCTTGGACCGGCGAAGATACGGGGGGTGCGGAAAATCATGTGCGCGCAGCCGCCGTATTCCTGACTGGCGCACATCCTGTTAAAGGCGATATCGCGCAGGTTGGTATCTCAATTGACCAGGCCGCAGCGCAAGCGGTAGGTCAGGACACACCATTGCCCTCTATCGAGCTTTCTATCGAACCTGCGGGATTGACCTGCGAAGGTAATTTCACGTGCGCATACCGCAATACACTGTCGTGGAAGTCAGCAACAACACCGCTGCCGATGGAGAATAATCCACAGCTGATCTTCGAGCGCTTGTTTGGCGACGGCACGACTGATACACAACGTCGCGAACGCCGCACTCAGGCGGCAAGCCTGCTCGATTCAGTCGGTGGTCAGGTAGCAAGCCTGCAGAAAGGTTTGCCAGCCGCGGATCGCGCACGTATGAATGACTACCTCGAAGAAGTGCGTGAAATTGAACGGCGTGTTCAAAAAGTCGGTGAGCGGTTGACCGAAGATATGGTGCTGCCTGATGCGCCCGTCGGTATCCCAACGAATTTCGAAGAACATCTCGAACTAATGTTTGACTTGCAAGTGCTTGCCTTCAAAACCGAAATCACGCGCATCGCGAGTCTCTTGATGGCGCGCGAAAATTCCAACACACGTTTTCCGGGCAGTGGTGTGGCCGAAGGTTTTCATAACGCTTCGCATCATTCCAATGAACGTAAAAACATGGATCAATTCGCTGTTATTAACACTTATCACATTGGTCTGTTGGCGAACTTTCTCGGCAAACTTGCCGCAACGCCCGATGGCGATGGCAACCTGCTCGAACATTCGATGATTCTTTATGGCAGCAGCCTGAGCGACGCGAACGAGCACAACTTCGATCCGCTACCGATTCTGGTTGCAGGTAACGCGAGTGGCAGACTGGAAGGTAATCGCCACCTGGTATTCCCTGACGGCACACCAATGGCGAATTTGATGCTGGGCATGTTGCACAAGATGGACGTGCAGATAGACAGCATCGGCGATTCCACTGAACCGCTCGCTATTTAGGATTGGTGTGCGCCAGAGTTTCAATAGGTGGAACTCTGGCTTGAACTTTACGCACTAACCTTCGGCTTTGAATTTAAACTCGAGTTTCGGGCCTGCCAAGCTATTAACGTCAATCAGTTCCTTGTTCTTGCGAAACTGCAGAAATAACTTTTTGCTCAAGTTGTTTTACATGATCCTGATCTGCAAGGTCAGGTGAGTTCGGATGAAATCAATTTTGCCGTTACTTCCCATGAGCTTCGAAAGTTGGAGTTCTCCAGAATGACTCACGATAATTTATGAAGCGTAAAATCACCGGTTTTCATCAAGATATAAACGGTGACTGGGTTGCGGAGCTCGACTGTTATCACAATCAACACGTGCGTCATAAGCCACCCTTCTTCAATCGTCCCTGGGTTGAATCACAGGATGGTCGCGACCGTATGTTGGGTAGCGAGCTGGAGTGTGTACGCTGCAATCGTCTTGAGTGGCCAGAAGGGTTGGAGCCCTCCGGATGTTCTGCTGAATTCACCGAAGAAAACATGCCGCAGTCTTTCGAGGAAGGTGACGATCACTGGGTCAGGATTCATGTGTTGGATGGAACCCTGGTTTATTCGGTGGGGAGGCCAGTGTCCGCAATTGTTGAGCTTGCCGCTGGTGCAACCGGAATCATTGCGCCGGGCATGCAGTATTCGTTAGCAGCAAAAACCAACCTGCGTTTTTATCTGGAGTTTTACACTCGGCCGAATCGTGTTTCCGGTGCATAGGCAACGCGCAGATCTTGAAACAAACCAAAGGAGCCTGGATCTTCTCGGACTATCAGTCACGCTGTTGTTCATGCGATGTTATACCGTTCAATGACTTACGGCTGTTCGTCACCCGCGCCTTGCGCTACCCCCCGAATTTTTGGTCATGTGTCTGCGTCACCAGGCAGTCGCAGCTTTAGCTTTTTGAGAATCATTTGCATTGAATTTTCCACGTCCTTGCCTGTGAGGAGAGCCATCTAACTGTTGGCATGGCTAAGTAAATCCGCTATTTTGACAACTGCTGCGCCACGGATCGGCGTGCATCATTCGCTTCATAAGACGAGTGATGTATAGGCAAAAGGAGGCCTGTATATTTTTGCTCGCAAGTTGGTTAGCCACGTCGACAACTTGCAGATGACTTAATTTCGACAGGCCCGTTTTATCTGTATGCAAAAATCTCCTCTCGCCCTAGAGCAACTCAATGCGCTGGCGCTGCATCTCAAATCCATTCGTGAATCGTTGCTGCAGCGCTGGCGCCGTTCATCCGAAGATGATCCCGAACTGACGACAGTGTCCGTATTATCGCGCAGTCAGTTTTACGACCATATCCCGAGTGTGCTCGACGGATTCGCGCATCGTTTGCAGGCACGTAACGATGCTGACAAACAGGAAGCAATCGCAGAGCAACACGAGAGCGCAGTTGGGCACGGTGTACAGCGGTGGCAGCAAGGCTACCGTCAGCGTGAGGTGATGTACGAATGGCGGCACCTGCATTTGTGCCTTGTGGATGCGCTCGAAGAATACAGTGCTGAACATCCCGGGCTCGAACCACAAGTCATGCAGCTTGCACGACGTGCGCTGGCCGAGTTATGCAGTGAAGGTATGTGCGAGAGTGCAACACAGTATGCGCGATTGCAGCAGGCCGACGCAGCTGGACGCGTACATGATCTTGAACGGGCGCTTGCCCAACTGAAACAAATTGAGCAACAGCGCGCAGAAACCCTCAGAGAGGCCGCACATGATCTGCGCGGCAATCTGGGTATTGTGACTAATGCGACAGCAGTACTGCAGTATGAAAGCGCCAAAAATCCTGTTCGCAGCAAGGTAGTTGATATCCTGCACCGAGGCGTAACGTCGTTACATTCGTTGCTTGACGATCTTATGAGTCTGGCGCGCCTCGAAGCCGGACATGAACACCGCGTTATAGAAAATTTCGATGCGGCTGCTCTAATTGCGGGCCTCTGTACGAACCTGCAGTCATTCGCATACGAGCGCAAACTTTTCCTGCACACCAGTGGCCCAACGGTGTTGAACGTCGAAGGCGATCAGGTGAAGGTCCAGCGCATCGCGCAGAACCTGTTGCTCAATGCACTCAAATACACCGAACGCGGTGGCGTGAAAGTCATGTGGGCCCTGGTCGAGGGCGGCACCATTCCGCGCTGGCAGTTATGCATTCAGGATACTGGGCCAGGCTTTAATGATGGGCCAGTCACTCCGATGGCACAGGCATTAAAAGAGGCCACAGATGAACTTCATGTCGCAGCAAGCAACCCCGATACTGGCTCAGTCAGCGAGCCTGCTCCAACGTTGAAGACACAATCGGTGAGCAGGCCGGAATACAAGATGCCCGGTGAAGGCATCGGCTTGTCGATCGTCAAACGCTTGTGTGATCTGCTGGATGCAAACATGGAACTTGAAACGGAACCAGGGAAAGGCAGCACCTTCCGTGTGACGTTTCCACAACGTTACGGGCCGGCTTGATTTGAGTGTTGTTAGTTATTTTTTTTGGATGCGCTATTGCTGGTGCATATCTATCCGTTAGGAGAATAATTTCCACCCCTGCTTTTCATCTCTAGCCTCTTGCTGCAATTGCTTATCACGTCAGCCTTGGACCTATTCGCGCGCGCGGTTTGTCACTTGTGTTCAGCATCATCACAGGCGCACCTACTGTGCCCCTTCCGCCGTCCGCTGTTAGATATCACGTCATTGCACATCCTCATCGTCGCCGACGCTTTTTTGCCATGACAGAATTTATTGGTGTGCTCTGGCCTTTAATGCCGCCACTCACCGTAATGACCTGGTTGTGCTGAGAGGTACGCCATCTAAGCCGGGAACAGGAGGAATCTCCCACAAAGGTGCGGGAAATTGCTCCCACTGGTGTGTCCGCTGGTTGTTAAAACCGCCTATCAAGAAGGGGAGCTCAATCCCTTACGTCTCTTCGTGTACCCATTCATCATTCTCATAAGCATCGTTTGGATGCGACAAGCCAGGAAGCAGTCAGACCATGATGACCAGCAACAACAACCAGCGGTTGGAAGAGCGCGTTAATGTCGCTCTCCCCATCAGGCTGGATGGAGCCATTGGCCGAAGCCGCGATGTTAGTGCGGGGGGTATCTGTTTCGAAGTTGATGCCAACTTCCGCGCCACCGGGGAGATAGGTTTCGTCATTGAAATGGATGCTTCGGGTGCGGGGATCCTTGTGAAGTGCAAAGGTAGCATTGTGCGAACACAAGTCCTCGGCAAAACGATGAGGGTAGCAGTCAAACTCACCGAAACGACTATGGAATCAGCAACAAATTAACGAGTTTCTCACATATAACTTTAATGGAAATCAGAAATGGCCAACACGACAACATCGACCACAACACCCTCATTCACCAAGACACCCCAGGCGACGGATGACAGTTACTCCTACGATGAAGATGATTTCTCGGAGGATGGGATTTATCACGACGGTATCGTTTCACTCGATGTGACGAGCAACGATCTTGGCGGAGCGGCCAAAACACTTTATTCCGTGTCAGACGGGGATGGTAATCCGCTTACTGCTGATTTCACGCTGCAGAGTAAAGACACGTTATCAAATGGTGCTTCTGGCTGGGAAAGAACATTCAAGGGTAACTGGATGCGCATCAATCAGGGCAAGATTGATTACGCACTCGGAACTTCAACCGATAATGGTGGCCCAAGCCTGACTCCGATCAGGATTGACGCGCTCAACGAAGGCCAGGTATTTAGCGACTCATTTGTTGTGAGCATCCGGCTGGGTAATGGGGCGCTGAGTCAAGCCAATGTCGCTATTGAAATTACCGGTAAAAACGACCTCGCTACGATTACACCCGATATAACCAATTCAGACTATGTCGTTACGGAAGCCGGTGGTGTGGCCAATGGCACAGCAGGCGATCCTTCCGCCAGTGGTCAGCTGAAAATTGTTGATCTGGACGCGGGTCAAAGTGCTTTCCAGCCGGTGGCGGTTAATAGCCTGGTTGGTAACTATGGCAGTTTCACTTTCAACTCCGCGAGCGGCGTGTGGAACTACACCCTGAACAACAATAATCCTGTGGTTGAGGCGCTCAATACTGATAGCGCGCCACTTACCGACAGCCTGATAGTTGCATCTTTAGATGGCACTGCGAGCCACACTATTACCGTCACCATCAACGGCACCAACGATGCACCGGTGATCATCGGCACCGCAAGCGGCACGGCATCGGAAGATACGACTTTATCGGCGACCGGTATCCTGACCTCGACTGACGTCGATGCCGATGCCACCGCTACCTGGAGCATTCAGGGCCCAAGCGCTGGTACTTATGGTTCACTGGTACTCGATGGCAACACCGGCAAGTGGACTTACAGCCTGACCAACGGCACCAATGGCACGACTGGTGCGACCCAGTCACTGGCGGAAGGCGAAAGCCGTGACGAGACTTTCACCGTGCGCGTCACCGACGACCAGGAAGGTTTCGACGACCAGACGGTTACCATCACAGTGATCGGCACCAACGACCGGCCGACACTGACGATCGCCGATACGACTGGCGTGATGAACGAAGACAATGGCGCGGTCACATTGACTGACAGCGGCGCATTGAGTTTTGCTGACATCGACAATGGCGATGTGATCACGGCCAGCGAAAGCTACAACAATGATTTTGTTTTCAGCGGTGGCATTTTGGCCCCTGAAATGGAAGCTGCATTCATCGCGGGCTTTTCGGTTGACCATAACAGCTGGGATTACAGCGCGAGCGAAAACCTCGACTTCCTGTCCGCTGGTCAGACGATCAGCTTCTCGTTCAATGTGGTGGCGACCGACGACAGCGGAACTGCGAACGCAGCGTCTGCTGTGCAGAAAGTCACGATCACGATTAATGGCACCAACGATGCGGCCGTGCTTAGCAACGCCGTTGTTAGTCTGAACGAAACCAACGCCCCACTTACAACGGGTGGCACACTGACCAACTCGGATGTGGACAACGATGATACGTTCGTTGCGCAGGTAAACAAGATTGGCACTAATGGAACCTTCAGTATCACTACAGCTGGTGAGTGGACGTACACCGCCAACTCGGCGTTCAACAGTCTGAACATCGGCAGCTCGGTCAGCGACACTTTCAGTGTTGCTGCGGCTGATGGTACCCTGACTTCGGTAAGCGTCACGATCAATGGCACCAATGACATTCCGGTTATAAGCGGCGAAGCGTCTGGCGATCGCGCGGTGAAAGAAGAAAGTGATCTTAGTGCAAGCGGTACGTTGAGCATCGTTGATGCTGATGCGGGCCAAAGTGAGTTCGCGGCTGGTGCGGGCACCACGACCTACGGAAACTACACGCTAGGATCCAACGGGGTGTGGAGTTATACATTGGACAATGCCAACGCCACGGTACAGGGGCTTGCTGAGGGAGCGCAGATCACCGATAGCTTCGTGGCAGTGTCGGAGGACGGCACCACAAACAAGGCAGTAATGATCACGATTACTGGCACGGGAGAAGGGCCTGCAGTGGCTCCTGCCGTATATAACGGTGCTGACCCCAACGACAACGACAACGTCGACTCGACGCCCGCATCGGCTGCTGTAAACTTCAGCGGTACCGGCAATATCCAGGACACCGTACACGGTAGCAATTTTGCAGATACGATTATTGGCAACAATGGGGCCGATACTATTTACGGTAATGGTGGGAACGACTTCTTGAGCGGGGGGGATCAAGGGGACTCTATCTATGGAGGCAGCGGGGTCGATACCATCTCGGGCGGCGACCAGGCGGACAGGCTTTATGGAGGCTCTGGCGATGACGTTATCACCGGCAATATTCAGGCTGATGACATCTTCGGTGGCTCGGGCAACGACACGATCAATGGCAACGAGAACAACGATATTATAATTGGTGGATATGGTTCAGATCAGCTCACTGGCGGCACCGGTGTCGACACGTTCAGATATCTGGACGTCAGGGATACAGGAGACACTATAACTGACTTCAGTGGCATTAGTGGTGCGGCCGATAAGATCGACCTGTCGGCGATTGATGCTAACCCCGGTGTAGTTGGCAATAATGCTTTTGCCTTTGGTGGCGAAACCACAATTCTGTCAGCTAACAGTGTTATCTGGTTTGTGAATAACAATGGTACCGCAGGGAATACCGCTGACGACTTCACTGTTGTGCAGCTTGATACCGACGGCGACATTGGAACTGCAGAAATTCAGATCAATCTTACTGGCGTCGCTTCGCTGGTTGCAGTCGACTTTATCCTTTAATGGGAGTAGCGGGGCAGTCCCGCTAAATAACGCGTTATCAACACGCCTCGCCAGTCGGTCCCCGGCTCGCGAGGCGTTTTCATTTGTGTGTTCGAGGTCGTTATACGTTCCAGAAGCTTAAGTCCATATTTGCGTCTGATGCCCATTCGAAAGAAAGGGAGTAGATCTGAATGCAAATTCCCGTGCGAGGCAGGATCCGGTTTTAGCGGCGGCGCGAACGGAGCGAATGATTAGCCGGTGGCAGAAAAAACTGTTCGATGAACATCGTTCTTGTGGGCGAACGAAATCAATTCGAAGCGGTTGGAAATATCAAGTTTGCTGTAAATCGACGTAAGATGATTGCGCAGTGTGCTTTCGCTTATGTGCAGTTTGCCAGCAAGAGTCTTGGCTGGGTCGCCGCTGTTTTCAAGGATACTGGAGACAATACTTTTTTCGCGATCCGTGAGGGTGGCAAGCCTGGACGGTTTTTTCTCTTCAACGTGACCATTATGCCTGCGCGATAACTCAACCATTATCCTGCCGGTAGCTGCTCGATCAAGCCAGATTTGGCCCGCATTTACTTTGACTATTGCCTCAATGAAATTTGCAGGGGTGGCACTTCTTTTCAACACACCTCGGGCTCCGTCAAGCACGGCTTTATCTGCCAACGCCTGATCGTCGTTTCTGGTCAGTACAAGAATTTTTGCTGTGGAACTCTTGGCAAGCAAAGCTATATCGCCGGCTTGGGCATCCAGGAGATCTAGATCAAGCAAGATTACATCCGGGGATGCTGCTGCCACGAACGTCGCTAAATTAGTGCACGAGGTCGTAGTTCCAGCCACCTGCATTCCAGAGTCGGGGGTGCTGACAAGTTGCTGCAAGCCCCACAGTAAGATGTCATGTCCTGAAACAAGATATATTCTTATCGGTTGTCCGTTTGAAGGCATGAAAAAATCCCTTGAATCACTTGTCTGAATGTCCTGATCTGGCTGCCTATCGTCGGTCAGCGCCAGAATTTTCTTTTTTGTTGTCGGGATTTTGTCCTAGTTCTGTTATTGCACCTACAGCAACTATCAGGAAACTTGATGAGGTTCACCTTTTGAATCGAAATGACCCCAAATGTTAAGTTCCGCCAGTAATCGGGCCGGCTTGTTTTGTTACCGACTTGAATGGAACTAATCTTGGGAGAGGTGGTATGACCAATGTGTTACTCGCACCGTTAGTCACCTGGAAGGCGGGATTCAGTTGTGACGAATCGTGAGCGTGCCGCGGTAAAAATGCCGGCACTGATTACAGCTTCGACACCTTATGCATCGTTCGCTGTTTCGTGATGTTCCACTCGCGGTCTTTGTCGACTGCGCGTTTGTCGTATTCGTGTTTGCCCTTGGCCAGGCCAATCTGGCATTTGATGATGTGGCCCTTCCAATACATGCGAGTGCAGACGCATGTGTAACCTTTCTGCTGAATGCCGCTGAAGATGCGCGACAGTTCCTTCTGATTGAGCAATAACTTGCGTGTGCGCGTTGGGTCCGCAATGTGATGTGTGCTTGCGCTGACGAGTGGCACGATCTGGGCGCCTATGAGCCAGGCTTCGCCATTCTTGACGAACACGTGACTGTCCACGAGCTGGACTTTTTTCTCGCGCAGGCTTTTTACTTCCCAGCCAAGCAAGGAAAGTCCGGCCTCGAACTTGTCCTCAATGAAGTAGTCGTGATTTGCTTTTTTGTTTACAACGATTGTGCTGTCGTCATTTTTTTTGATTTTTGCCATGGCGTGATTATAAGGATGCAATGCTGCGATGAATAGTAAAGTTCTTTACACTTGACGGATGACCACGATCTCTCAATCCGCCATCCTGCCGTATTCCGCTGAAATCATGTTTAACCTCGTGAACGATATCGAGTCGTATCCGTTGTTTATGCATGGTTGTCAGGGTGCGCAGATCATCTCGGCAAATGCCAACGAAGTTGTCGCAAGGCTCGAGCTTGGCAAGGCGGGTTTCAAATATGCGTTCAGCACGCGTAATCAATTGCGTCCGCCCGAGAGTATCGAGATGCAACTTGTCGAAGGACCGTTTAAAAAATTCTCTGCCAAATGGCATTTTTTGCCGCTAACTGAGGCGGCCAGCAAAACTTCGCTGGAAATGCAGTTCGAATTTCGGGCGGGCATTATTGATATGGCGCTGCGCAATTTGTTTGAAGCCACGAGCAAGGATCTCGTCAACGCAATAAGTAAAAGGGCGGCACATTTATATGGCAGAAAATGATCGTGCCGTGCAGTTGATCAAGGTTGAAGTCGCCTATGCAACTCCAGAGCGACAACTGATTGTTGGATTGAATGTTGCGGCAGGATGCAGCGCGTATGACGCAGTTATTCAGTCAGGTATCGTTGCGCAATTTCCCGAGATTGATCCGGAACACGCAGATATGGGCATTTTTTCACACAATCTCGATGGCAAGTCATTGCCACTGCCGAAGGACTATCAGCTCAAGGCAGGGGACAGAATCGAAATTTATCGTCCGCTGTTGCTTGATCCGAAACAGGCGAGACTGCTGCGCGCCGAGCGCGTGAAGTTAAAACGCAAGAGCTGAGAAATTTCTGCAGCAGGCGACCTATCAACGATGATGATCGTGATCAACGATAGATGCGCAGCAGGAAAGTCGCTGCAACTTTTGCGACGTTTAGAGCGTGTCGAATTTGGGATTTTTTTCTGAAAGCTGCCAGCACTGGGCTGACAGCTCAAGGAAGTGTGATTTCGCGGAAGGATAGTGCGTGATTATTGTGCAGGTGGCGAAGTTGCTGCCGGTGGTGTTCCTGCGGCTTGACTTGGGAACTGATTGTTTTCAGGTGTCTGCTGAAAATCACCCGTGAAATGTGTCAGTTCGCCATTTTCATCAAAATATACCGTCACTCTTTCCTGGGCTCTCTCGCCGCCGCCGGGTTGAAAGCTGTAGACGTAGTCCCAACGATCCTGATCAAACGTATCGCGAATGAGTGGAGTGCCCATAATAAAATTCACCTGGCGCTTCGTGAGGCCGGGGCGTAATTGATCCACCATTTCCTGCGTGATGATGTTGCCCTGTGGAACATCGATGCGATATACGCCAGGGAAGCTGAACGAAGACACGCTGCCACACGCGGAGAGGAGCAGAACAGCAGAGATCAGAACCAGAATTTTCAAGTGAAGACTTTCCTTTCTTTTACATGCAGATTGAAGTGGGCATAATAACCGAACTTTTCAAGAGCTGTCAGCCTTCAGGCCGAATGAGCTCTAACTACAGCCGGAGGACCGCATAATGAGTGGAGAAAATCAGGAATTACGTAAGGCGGGTCTCAAGGTCACACTTCCACGTGTGAAAATCATGCAGATTCTGGAAAGTGCCACTGATCGCCATCTCAGTGCTGAAGACGTATATAAGGCGCTGCGTGATGCAGACGAAGACGTGGGGCTCGCAACGGTCTATCGCGTACTCACGCAGTTTGAAACCGCCGGGCTGGTCATGCGTCATCATTTTGAAGGTGGCCACTCAGTATTCGAAATGCACTCCGATGCGCACCATGACCACATTGTGTGTACCAAGTGTGGCAGGGTTGAAGAGTTTATTGATGATGTGATCGAAGAAAGACAACTGCTGAATGCTAAAAAACACGGCTTTACCGTGAGTGATCATTCGCTTTATATCTATGGATTATGTGGAGACTGTCAGGTTTGAATGATGAGGTCAGGTGCAATGCCTGACCTTTAAATGTCCGCCTAACTATCCATCCTATCCGTCTAACTATCCGCCATTTCCAACGAGTTCTCTTGCATGCGCAAGGGAATTTTCCGTAAGGTCATCCCCGCCCAGCATTCGCGCGATTTCCTTGATGCGTGGTTCGCCATCAAGTCGCGTAAGGCTCGTCACCGTAGAATTTTTGCTCGCTGATTTGCTCACCAGCATATGCTGATGGGCTTGTGCGGCTACTTGGCTTTGATGCGTCACGCACAACACCTGGCCTTTTTCGCCGAGTTGTTGCAGTAGTTCACCCACGGCTTTTGCAGTGCCCCCGCCAATACCCACATCCACCTCATCAAAAACGAGCGTTGGGATGGACGAGGTTTGAGCAGTGACGACCTGAATCGCAAGGCTTATGCGGGAAAGTTCACCACCTGACGCAATACGCACAAGTGGCTTGGGCGGTTGGCCTGGGTTTGTGCTGATCAGGAATTCCGCGGAGTCGTAACCGTTGATACCTGCCGGGGCTTTGGTATCGGTATGGAGATCGAGCGTGAAACGCGCACTGGCCATGCCGAGTTTGGCAAGCTGCGCATTGACCGCTTTTTCAAGTTGACGCGCGGCCTTCGTACGTTTCTGGCTGAGTTCGGCCGCGAGTGAGTTGTATTTGGTTTGCAGGCCTTGCAGTTGTTGTTCGAGCGCGACGACTTTGTCATCAGTGCCACTCACGCCGCGTAGTTTTTCCTGCAAATCATTACTGAACACGTGCAGTTCTTCGGGCGTTACCTTGTGTTTACGTGCGAGTTTCAAAATCACGCCGAGACGCTGGTCGACTTCTACAAGACGTGTCGGATTCATCTCGATGCGATCGGCTGCATGCCTGAGTGTTGCTCCCGCTTCCTCGACCTGGATAAGTGCGTTGTTGAGCAAGGTTGCAGCTTCTGCGAGGAGTGGGTTGCTGAACGGAATATCTTCAAGCAACGTTGTTGAACGGCGCAGGCCTTGCTCGAGATTAAATTCTTCCGCCCCGTTGCACAGATCCTGCACTTCCTGCAATGCCGCGAGAGCGGCTTCGGCATGACTCAGTTGTTTTTGTTCGGCGTCCAATTCCTGAAATTCGCCGGCTCGTAAACCCAGATCATCGAGTTCCTGCACCTGAAATGTGAGTAATTCGAGCTGCGCGCTGTTTGTATCGAGCATTTGGCGCAATGCACTGATTTCCTGACTGAGTTTGCGAATGGCGAGCGCTTGCTGGTTCACTTTTGCGCTATGTTCCTGCAGCCCGCCAAACGCGTCGAGCAGGCGCTGATGGGTTGAGGTTTTGAGCAACGACTGGTGTTCATGCTGGTTGTGAATATCGATCAACATTTCGCCGAGAGTTTTTAATTCGGCGAGTGTTGTGGTCTGGCCGTTGATATAGGCGCGAGAGCGACCGTCGCGCGTCAGCACCCGGCGCAGCAAACATTGATCTTCATTCGCGGGAAAGTCGTGCTCTTCGAGCCAGGCCTGGGCTTCGGTATTGTCGTGCAGCGTAAAACTTGCGCAGATGTCGGCTTTGTCAGCCCCGGTACGGATAACATCAAGATCGGCGCGATCTCCAAGTGTCAGACCAAGCGCATCGAGCATGATCGATTTGCCCGCGCCGGTTTCGCCGGTTATGGCGGTCATACCGGGCATAAGCTCGATATCGAGGTGCTCAACGAGAGCAAAATTATGGATGGTTAGCTGTGACAACATGAGGAGTTAGCGATTGGTCGTTATCGGGCGATTGTAGTACATAACACGCGCTGGGTAGTCGTCCTCACATGGGTAAATTATTCGTCTTCATATATGCATAAAACATATACCAACTTCCTTGAATCTCCGGCACCTGCCCCCATATCGCGGGTCATTCTTCATTTTTATTAATTAGTTATGAGTTGCGGGGGTTGAGCATGGCGGGCGATCAGCAGAACGGGTCGAAACACGGGCAATATACTGGGGACGACGTGGGCAATCGCCTGGATGAGTCGGCTTCTATGGATCAGTCGGAGAACGGCAATAGTCTTGAACTGGATGAACGTATTCAGGAAGCCGTCAACCAGGCATTGGCTGAACAGCGCGATTCCGTGCTCAGAGCTCACGCCGAAATGCAGAACATGCGCCGTCGTTGCGAGGCGGATGTTGAAAAAGCCCACAAATTCGCGCTCGAAAAATTCTCGGCGGCATTGCTGCCCATCATGGATAACCTCGAAAGAGCGCTTGCTGCGGTGCCGGATTCCGCTTCAGAGCAGGTCAAGGGCCTGAGTGAAGGTGTCGAGCTGACGCTCAAGAGTTTTCTGGAAACCCTGACCAGGTTCAACATCGTTCAGCTCAATCCGCTCGGCGAACCCTTCGATCCGCAAATGCATCAGGCCATCACCACGCTTAATAACCCCAATGTTGTTCCGAATACGGTTATCGAGGTGATGCAGAAAGGTTATTCGCTGCACGGACGTGTAATTCGCCCCGCGATGGTTGTAGTAGCGAAAGGCGGCTGATCAAGAAACTATTATGCAGATAACTTCACTTTTGTTGTGGTTATCCCTTGAATTCAGCGCGGCAGGATCAATATAGCAGCCTGACGTAAAACGAGGGTCTGGACCACAAGGACCAGCCCGGCACACCAAATTCAGACAACGATAGAAGCATTACCGGAGACAAGATTATGGGCAGAATTATTGGCATCGACTTGGGCACAACCAACTCCTGTGTGGCCATTATGGAAGGGGGCAAAGCCAAAGTTATTGAGAACTCTGAAGGCGATCGCACCACTCCGTCGATTATTGCCTATACCGAAGAAGGCGAAATTCTGGTGGGCCAGTCGGCCAAACGCCAGGCGGTGACTAACCCGCACAATACGCTGTATGCGGTCAAACGTCTGATTGGACGCCAGTTCAATGACGACGTCGTGCAGAAAGATATAAAGATGGTGCCTTACAAAATCACCAAGGCCGATAACGGCGATGCATGGGTGCAAGTGCGCAACGACAAAATGGCACCCCCGCAGATCTCAGCCCAAGTGCTGATGAAAATGAAAAAAACCGCAGAAGATTACCTGGGTGAAACAGTAAGCGCTGCAGTAGTTACCGTTCCAGCCTATTTCAACGACGCACAGCGTCAGGCCACCAAAGATGCGGGCCGCATTGCGGGTCTTGATGTCAAACGCATCATCAACGAGCCAACAGCTGCTGCACTCGCGTTTGGCATGGACAAAAAAGAAGGCGATGCCAAGATCGCGGTTTACGACCTTGGTGGCGGAACATTTGATATTTCGATCATCGAGATTGCCGAAACCGACGGCGAACATTCCTTTGAAGTGTTGTCCACCAATGGCGACACCTTCCTGGGTGGCGAAGATTTTGACCTGCGCCTGATCGATTTCCTGGCTGACGATTTCAAGAAAAATACCGGCATGGATCTGCACAATGATCCACTCGCCCTGCAGCGTCTGAAAGAAGCTGCTGAAAAAGCCAAGATTGAGCTTTCGTCTGCACAGCAGACTGAAGTGAATCTGCCTTACATCACAGCAGACGCCAGTGGACCGAAACATTTAGTCGTGAAACTGACCCGTTCCAAGCTGGAATCTCTGGTGGAAGAGCTCGTCAACCGCACCATGGAACCACTCAAGATCGCGCTGAAAGATGCCGGCCTGAGTGTGTCCGAAATCAGCGATGTAATCCTTGTCGGTGGCCAGACCCGCATGCCGATGGTGCAGCGCAAAGTAGCAGAGTTTTTCGGCAAGGAAGCGCGTCGTGACGTGAACCCTGATGAAGCAGTAGCAATGGGTGCGGCGATTCAGGCAGCAGTACTTGCCGGTGAAGTAACAGACGTTCTGCTGCTCGACGTAACACCGCTGTCACTCGGCATCGAAACCCTGGGTGGTGTTGCAACCGTGTTGATCGAGAAGAACACCACGATTCCGTGCAACAAGAAACAGACCTTCTCGACTGCTGAAGATAACCAGCGCGCCGTGACGATCCATGTTGTGCAAGGTGAACGTAAACAGGCAGCGCAGAACAAGTCGCTCGGCCGTTTCGATCTGAGCGACATTCCTTCATCGCCACGTGGCATGCCGCAGATTGAAGTGAGCTTTGACCTGAATGCCGACGGTATTCTGAATGTATCCGCGAAGGATCTTGCCACCAACAAGCAGCAGTCGATTGTCATCAAGGCTTCAAGTGGTCTGACTGACGAAGAAATTGCGAAGATGGTGCGTGATGCCGAAGCCCATGCTGCAGAAGACAAGAAGTTTGAAGAACTGATCACCGTGCGCAACCAGGCTGATGGCTTGATTCACGCGACGAAGAAAACGCTTACTGAAGCCGGCGATAAAGTTCAGGCAGATGAAAAGACGAAAATCGAAGCGGCGATTACTGCTCTTGAAGCGGCGATCAAAACCGATGACATGGAAGCAATGAAAAACCTCACCAAGGAACTGACCGACGCGTCTACGCCTATTGTGCAGCGTATGTATGCGGAAGCGCAGAACCAGCAAGGTCCTGGAGCTGGCGCGGGTAACGCCGGGGCTAATGCAAATGCCGGAAAAAACAGCGACGAAGCAGTGGATGCCGAGTTTGAAGAAGTCAAAGACGACAAATAAAAGGCAGTAGTTACACACGCTGGCTCGCCTGAGTTAGTAAATCTGGTTTCACAAAAAACTGACGCGGTTATCCGCGTTGGTTTTTTTGTTGTAGGGGCTACATGGAAAAACGCGATTATTACGAAGTATTGGGTGTTGCCCGCGGGGCAACCGAAGCGGACCTGAAAAAAGCCTATCGGCGGGAAGCAATGAAACATCATCCGGATCGTAATCCCGGTGATGCAACTTCCGAGGCCCGCTTCAAGGACGCCAATGAAGCGTACGAAGTGTTGTCCGATAAAGACAAGCGCGCTGCTTATGACCAGTATGGTCACGCAGGTCTCAATGCCCAGGGCGGTGGTGCAGGTGCTGCTGGATTCAGCGATATTTTTGGCGATATCTTCGGGGATATTTTTGGTGGCGGCGGCCGCGGTGGTCGCAGTCATGTTCAGCGTGGTGCAGATCTTAGTTATACACTCGAATTGTCGCTTGAAGATGCAGTGCGTGGCACAAGCGTAAAAATTCGCGTTCCCACCCGTGTTACCTGTAAAACCTGTGATGGTAGTGGCGCGCGCAAAGGTTCATCACCTGAAAACTGTGCAACGTGTAATGGCGTTGGCCAGGTGCGTATGCGGCAGGGACCGTTTTCGGTTCAACAGACTTGTCCGCGTTGCCAGGGCGCCGGTAAAACTATCAAAGATCCGTGCCATGTGTGTCATGGTCGCGGCGCAGTACAGGAAAGCAAAACACTCTCGGTCAAAGTTCCACCTGGTGTAGACACTGGCGATCGTATTCGCCTGACCGGAGAAGGTGAGGCTGGCCTGCATGGCGGACCTGCGGGAGATCTATACGTGCAGGTTTCAGTGAAAGACCATCCTATCTTCGAGCGTGATGGCAGCGATTTGTTGTGTGAAATTCCGATCAGTTTTGTCGATGCAGCGCTCGGTGGAGAGCTGGAAGTTCCAACCCTCGATGGCAAAGTTAAACTCAAAATTCCTTCCGAAACCCAGACCGGCAAGTTGTTCCGCTTGCGGGACAAAGGCGTCACTCCGGTGCGTGGTGGTCCTGCCGGCGATTTGTTGTGCCGCGTTGTGGTGGAAACGCCAGTCAATCTGACCAAGCGCCAGAAAGAACTGCTCGCTGAATTCAAGGAAATCGAAGATACGCCCGGCAATCGGCAGAACCCGCGTAAAACCAGCTGGTTTGATGGCGTGAAAAACTTCGTTGAAGCCCTGAAGCCCTGACGGAAAGCGTGACAAGGCCAGGTTCTGGCTATATAAATGCGCGCTGTTTCAAGGCCGGCAATTTACCGGTCTATCACCTTTTTCATTGACTGGATCTTGTCATGCTGCGAATTGCAGTTGCCGGTGTCACCGGCCGTATGGGGCGCGCCCTCGTTGAAGCTATTTCCCGTAACCCTGAAGTAACGCTAGGCGCGGCATCGGTCTCACCCAACAATGCCGGACTTGGCAAAGACGTCGGAGTCTTGTGTGGGCAAGAGCCGTTGAATGTTCAAGCCGTGTCCGACTTGAGCCAATGCCTTGATCAGTTCGATACACTTATCGATTTCACGAGTCCTTCAGCAACGCTGCAGCATCTGAATTTTTGTGCGCCCGCTGGCAAGCGTTTGATCATCGGGACCACAGGTTTCAATGACATGGAAAAATTGCTGCTTAAAACAGCAAGTAGCGAGACCGGTATCGTGTTTGCGCCCAACATGAGTGTTGGTGTCAACCTGTGTTTCAAGCTCCTGGAGATCGCTGCACAAGTGATTGGCGAGGATTCCGATATCGAAATTCTGGAGGCTCATCATCGCCATAAAAAAGACGCGCCATCAGGCACGGCCCTGAAGATGGGCGAAATCGTGGCTACTGCGTTGGGGCGTAACCTCAAGGATTGTGCGGTGTATGGGCGAGAAGGGCAGACTGGCGAGCGCGACAGCAAAACCATCGGTTTCGCAACAATCCGTGCCGGAGATATCGTCGGTGATCATACTGTGATGTTCGCAAGTCCGGGCGAACGTGTTGAAATTACGCACAAATCCAGTAGCCGAATGACCTATGCCACGGGTTCATTACGTGCAGCGGTGTGGTTGCACGGAAAAGGCAATGGACTTTATTCAATGCAGGACGTGTTAGGTCTGTAATAACAGATTTAACATGATTTTTGCGTGGACAAGAGCGCAGCCGTTTTCATAGAATAGTTTCTCAGTATGAAAGACACTGAGACGGCAGCAACCTTGAACAGAATCAACAAAAAAGCGGAATGAGAATCAGGCATTCCGCTTTTTTTTAAGCTGCTAATCCACTGTAAGTCGTCTTCAACTCTCATCGCAACCTTACCGCCAGCCTTGGTGCTTCTAACTTGGAAGTACCAAACCCGGCCTGCGCGTAACGAGCGAACTTAATGTAAAGCGCTGTTCACTGCTGACGAGGACAAGATCTTGCCTACACCTTCGCCCACACCTGCGCTTCTGGTTTTGGAAGACGGCTCTGTTTTTACTGGTATCTCTATTGGAGCTGAAGGGCTCAGTACCGGTGAAGTGGTTTTTAATACCTCGATGTCGGGTTATCAGGAAATTCTTACGGATCCTTCCTACACCAAGCAGATCGTTACGCTCACGTATCCGCACATCGGCAACACTGGCACTACTCCCGAAGACAATGAATCTCACAACGCATGGGCTGCGGGACTCGTCATTCGTAATCTTCCGCTGCTCGCCAGCAACTTCCGTAACCAGCAGAATCTCGATGCCTGGCTCAGAGAGCGCAACGTTGTTGCGATAGCCGAGATAGATACGCGCCGGCTTACCCGTATTTTGCGCGACAAGGGTGTGATGAACGGCTGCCTGTTCGCAGGTGCAGAAGTTGCGCAGGATATTGAAGCGGCAAAAGTGAAAGCATTACAGGCAGCAAAAGATTTTCCGGGCCTCGTCGGCATGGATCTCGCAAAAGAAGTGACCTGCAAAAAAGCCTACAAATGGACCGAAGGTTCATGGGTGCTTGGTTCGGGCCACAGTAAGCCAGCACCGGGCAAATATCACGTCGTTGCCTACGACTATGGCGTCAAATTTAACATCCTGCGCATGCTGACCGACCGCAATTGCAACGTCACCGTTGTACCTGCGACAACCACTGCAGAAGAAGTGATGGCGATGAAGCCCGACGGAATTTTTCTGTCGAATGGCCCTGGTGATCCAGCGCCATGCGACTATGCGATCCGCGCGATTCAAGCGTTCTTGCAGACCGACATTCCTGTCTTTGGCATATGCCTCGGCCATCAACTTCTCGGCTTGGCAAGCGGCGCAACTACTGCCCAGATGAAACTCAGTCACCACGGCGCGAATCATCCAGTGCAGGATCTGACAACCGGTAAAGTGTTTATCACGAGCCAGAACCACGGCTTTGCAGTCATTGAAGAAACCTTGCCAGCGAATTTGATTGCGACGCATAAGTCTTTGTTCGATGGCACGTTGCAGGGAATTCATCGCACGGATCGTCCCGCGTTCAGTTTTCAGGGCCACCCAGAAGCGAGCCCCGGACCACATGATGTCGGAATCTTGTTTGACCACTTTATTGAATTGATCGAACAGCACCTCGAAACCCGTAACCGTTAAAGAGACGGATAGAAACAGCCATGCCAAAACGCAGTGATATAAAAAGCATTCTGATCATCGGCGCCGGCCCCATCGTTATCGGGCAAGCCTGTGAATTCGATTATTCAGGCGCGCAGGCGTGCCAGGCTCTGCGGGAAGAGGGTTACCGCATTATTCTGGTGAACTCGAATCCAGCGACCATCATGACCGATCCGGGCATGGCGGACGCCACATACATCGAGCCAGTCGATTGGCAGACGATCGAAAAAATTATCGCGAAAGAACGGCCAGATGCCATTCTGCCTACGATGGGCGGACAAACCGCACTCAACTGCGCACTCGATCTTGATCGCGAAGGTGTGCTCGCGAAATACAATGTTGAATTGATCGGCGCGAAAAAAGAAGCAATCGCCAAGGCTGAAAATCGTCAGTTGTTCGATGAAGCCATGGTCGCAATCGGGCTCGAAACTGCGCGTCATGAATTTGCGCATAACATGGAAGAAGCGTTCCTCGCTCAGGAAAAACTGGGCTTTCCCTGCATCATTCGCCCGTCATTCACGTTGGGTGGAAGTGGTGGTGGTATCGCCTACAACAAGGAGGAATTCGAAGAAATTTGTCGTCGCGGCCTCGATCTTTCACCAACCAAAGAGCTGTTGATCGATGAATCACTAATCGGCTGGAAAGAATACGAACTCGAAGTGGTCCGTGACACGAAAGACAATTGCATCATCATCTGCAGTATTGAAAACCTTGATCCAATGGGGATTCATACTGGCGATTCCATTACAGTCGCGCCAGCACAAACGCTAACCGATAAGGAATACCAGATTCTGCGCAACGCTGCGATTGCTGTGCTGCGTGAGATCGGCGTTGAAACCGGTGGTTCGAATGTGCAGTTCGCAATTAACCCGAAAAATGGCCGGTTAATCGTTGTAGAGATGAATCCGCGTGTTTCGCGCTCATCAGCACTTGCTTCCAAAGCAACGGGTTTCCCGATTGCACGCGTCGCCGCAAAACTTGCAGTGGGTTATACACTTGACGAGTTGCGCAACGAAATTACGGGTGGCGTTACACCAGCATCGTTCGAGCCGAGTATCGATTACGTTGTCACCAAAATTCCGCGTTTCACGTTTGAAAAATTTCCGCAGGCACCGAACCGTCTGACTACGCAGATGAAGTCAGTTGGTGAAGTAATGGCTATCGGGCGTACTTTTCAGGAGTCCATGCAAAAAGCATTACGCGGCATGGAAACCGGCATTTGCGGTTTTGATCCTGTGCTTGATTTCGATGCCAGTGATGCTGATGAGCGTCTGCGTTGGGAATTGAAAGACGCCGGTGCCGATCGCATTCGTTATGTGGCAGACGCATTTCGCAAGGGCATGACTGTTGATCAGGTACATGCACTGACCTTCATTGACCCATGGTTCCTTGTCCAGATTGAAGACATCGTCGCGGAAGAGCAGGCTTTGGCGCAGTTAACACTCAGCCAGTTGAATCGTGCTTACCTGTACAAGCTGAAACGTAAAGGTTTCTCCGACATGCGTCTTGCGAAAGTGCTTGGTGTCACCGAAACCGCGGTACGCGATTTGCGTCATGGCATGGATATTCGTCCGGTGTACAAACGGGTCGATACCTGCGCCGCAGAGTTCCGTTCAAAAACCGCGTACATGTACTCTTGTTACGACGAAGAGTGCGAAGCTGAAGTCAGCCAGCGCGAAAAAATTATCGTACTCGGTGGTGGCCCGAACCGTATCGGCCAGGGTATCGAGTTTGATTATTGCTGCGTCCATGCTGCGATTGCCGTCCGCGAGGAAGGGTACGAGGCGATCATGATTAATTGCAATCCTGAAACAGTCTCGACTGATTTTAATATTTCTGATCGCCTGTATTTCGAACCAGTAACTCTCGAAGATGTGCTCGAAATTGTTCAACTTGAAAAACCGAAAGGCGTGATCGTGCAGTTTGGTGGCCAAACCCCGCTCAAACTTGTCACGAGCCTGCACAAACTCGGCGTGCCCATCATAGGCACTTCTGCTGACGCAATTGACCGTGCCGAAGATCGTGAACGCTTCCAGCATATGATCCAGAAGCTTGGTCTCAAGCAGCCGCCGAACAGCACCGTGCGCAGTCTTGAGCAGGCGTTAACGGAAGCAGTAAAAATCGGGTATCCGCTTGTCGTTCGGCCATCTTACGTCCTCGGCGGCCGCGCAATGGAAATCGTTTACAACGAAGCGGAGCTCAAGCGTTACATCAATGAAGCCGTGCAAGTGAGCAACGATAGTCCTGTGTTGCTCGACTATTACCTCAATGCGGCGATTGAAATTGATGTGGATGTTGTCAGCGACGGTAAAGACGTAGTGGTCGGCGCAATCATGCAGCATATCGAACAGGCTGGCGTGCATTCAGGTGACTCTGCATGTTCACTGCCTCCGTACAATCTGCCAATCGAAGTGCAGAACGACATACGCAGACAGTGTGTAATGTTGGCTCGCGAGCTAGGCGTTGTTGGTTTGATGAATTCACAGCTCGCGTACCAGGATGGCGAGGTTTATATCATCGAAGTGAATCCGCGTGCTTCGCGCACAGTACCTTTCGTATCGAAATGTATTGGAGTTTCGCTCGCTAAAATTGCGGCGAAATGTATGGCGGGAATCAGTCTTGAGACACAGGGTTTTACGCGCGAAATCATTCCTGGCTTTTATTCAGTGAAGGAAGCGATTTTCCCGTTTAATAAATTCCCAGGTGTAGATCCAATCCTTGGACCGGAAATGAAATCTACCGGCGAAGTAATGGGGACGGGTTCAACCTTTGCTGAAGCGTATTACAAATCGCAAAGCATGGGCGCCGAAAATATAAACCTGAAAGGCACGGCATTCATCAGCGTACGCGATATGGATAAACCTGCTTTGCCAGAAATTGCGCGCAATTTCCACAGCCTGGGCTTTAAACTCGTTGCTACCAGCGGATCTGCGAAAGTAATTGCTGATGCAGGAATTCCGGTTCAGGCTGTCAACAAGGTCATGGAGGGTCGCCCACATATCGTGGACATGTTGAAAAATGATGAAATCGATCTTATTGTGAATACTACAGAGGGTAGGCAAGCAATAGCAGATTCGGCAACTATTCGCAGTACAGCCTTGCGTCATCGGGTGTATTGCACCACAACTATCGCAAGCGCCAGAGCTGTATATGAAGCTTTGGTATTCGGCGGCGACATTTCGGTAAACAGCCTGCAAGACCTGCTGAAGCTGCCTAATCCGCAATAGGATTATCCTCATCACCCGACTATCGGGTGGTGAGGAATCATTCGAGAAATAATCATGCGTAAAGTTCCAATGACTGTCGGTGGCGCCGAAAGATTGCGCGCTGAATTACAAGAACTCAAAGTCGTTCAGCGGCCGCGTATCGTGCAGGCAATCGCGGAAGCGCGAGCGCATGGCGATCTTAAAGAAAACGCCGAATATCATGCTGCGCGCGAACAGCAGAGCTTCTGTGAGGGACGTATTAAGGAAATTGAAGGCAAGCTCGCCGATTCCGAAGTGATCGACATCAGCAAAATTCCCAACACGGGCAAGGTAATCTTTGGTTCCACCGTTACGTTGTATAACGCGGATACTGACAAATCTGTTACTTATCAGATTGTCGGCGAAGATGAGGCCGATGTTAAAAGTGGCAGGATTTCGTATTCATCTCCTTTCGCGCGCGCCATGATGGGCAAGCAGACAGGAGATGAAATTGTGGTGAAAGCGCCCGGTGGTGATCAGCCGTACGAAGTGGAAAAAGTCGAATTCCTCTGATGGGGATAGCAGCGCCGGACTAGACCAGTAAGTCCTTATGGCGATGCAGGTTGGACAATTTTTCTTTTGGCTTGCGAGCCGCCTTGAACAGAAGCACGGTGTTGCCAGACATTTGAATCAACTCTGCGTCATGACGTTCGCAAATGCTGGCTACCAGCGCTTTCTTTTCTTCGCGATCGGTCGCGTTAACCCGGATCTTGATCAACTCATGATCTGTCAACGCCCGGTCTATCTCGTTATCGACATTGTCTGAAATGCCATTGCTGATAATCACAATAGGGTGCAAGCGATGGCCGATTGCACGGAATTGTTTGCGGGTCTTGTTGTCTTCTTTCATGATGCTATCCGGTTCCAAACAGAAAGCGTATTCTACTTCAGGCGCGCTGGCTAAGCCTGCAATTAGTGCATTCACAGCAAATTAACGACTAAACCTGATGGCAAAAACCTCAAGCAGTAAGCAGTGGCTCAAAGAGCATTTTGACGATGCATGGGTGAGACGTGCCCGTGAAGATGGCTATAGGTCTCGTGCGAGCTATAAATTGCTCGAAATTCAGCAAAAAGATGGCCTGTTACGTCAGGGCATGGTGGTTGTGGACCTGGGTTCGGCGCCCGGTGGATGGTCGCAGGTGGCTGCAAAACTGGTGTTGCCCAGAGGCCTTGTTCTGGCATCGGACATCCTTGAAATGGAGCCAGTGGAGGGTGTCACGTTCGTTCAGGGTGATTTCACCGAAACCGAGTGTTTTGAACAGATCCTCGGTCTGCTCGAGGGTAAGGGTGTGGACCTTGTAATCTCTGATATGGCACCCAATATGAGTGGTATGAATGATATTGATCAGCCGAGAGCAATGCACTTGGTTGAACTGGCGGTGGATTTTGCGAGTCAGACTCTCAAACCCGGTGGCTCGCTATTGATGAAAGTGTTCCAGGGAGAAGGTTTTACTGAATTATTGCAACTTCTCAGGAAAAATTTTGGCTCCGTGATTAACAGGAAACCCGAAGCATCCCGGTCTCGTTCTCGTGAAGTGTATGTTTTGGCTAAAGGTTTCAAGGCCGGCAAGTAACAGAAGGCAAGCAACAGAAAAGTCGTGCAATTTAAATCACTCCCGAGTGATAAAAGCAGGATTCGTTCAAACGCTTACTGTGTCACATATCAAAATTGGCTCCGGCGTAAAATCGGGGCAAAGATGGTCAGAAAGCGGCTTTTCGTGCCAGAATGACCTTGGTTATTTATTGTTAAGCCAGTTGCCAGTCAAGAGCTGCCAGTTAAGAGCCAAGTCATAATTTTTAATTGCAGTAGTTCCTCCGGAACAAGTCCGGATGAAGAACCGAACCTAATCAGCTTTTACCCGCATATGGATAGCAGCTGTCAAAAGAGGATTAAGCCTTGAGTGACATGGTGAAAAACTTAGTGCTTTGGATGATTATCGCAGCGGTCCTGCTGACGGTTTTCCAGAATTTTAGCCGCCCTTCAGCTGCTGAACAGTTGATCTATTCTGATTTCATTAAAGAAGTACAAGCGGATCAGATTAGTGAAGTAACGATCAGCGGCATCAGTATCGTCGGGAAGCGTACCGACAATTCCGTCTTCAACACTATTCGACCGTATGTCGACGATCCCAAATTGATCGACGATCTGTTTACCCACAATGTGCGAATTAAAGGTAGCGAGCCTGACCAGCCCAGTATCTGGACTCAGTTGCTGATTTCAGCATTTCCGATTTTGATCATCATCGCAGTGTTCATGTTCTTCATGCGCCAGATGCAGGGTGGAGGTGTAGGCGGCAAGGGTGGTCCGATGGCCTTTGGTAAAAGCAAGGCCAAGATGCTCAGCGAAGATCAGGTGAAGGTAACTTTCGCTGATGTAGCAGGTGTTGACGAGGCCAAGGAAGACGTTAAGGAGCTGGTCGATTTCCTGCGTGAGCCCGATAAATTCCAGCGTCTTGGTGGACGTATTCCGCGTGGCGTATTGATGGTAGGTCAACCCGGTACCGGTAAAACGCTGCTTGCCAAGGCAATTGCCGGAGAAGCCAAGGTTCCATTTTTCTCAATTTCAGGTTCTGACTTCGTCGAAATGTTTGTCGGCGTCGGCGCATCGCGTGTGCGCGATATGTTTGATCAGGCCAAAAAACAGGCTCCATGCATTATCTTTATCGATGAGATTGATGCAGTGGGTCGTCATCGTGGCGCTGGCGTTGGTGGTGGTCACGACGAACGAGAGCAGACACTCAACCAGTTGCTGGTCGAGATGGATGGTTTCGAAGGCAATGATGGCGTGATTGTCATCGCAGCTACCAACCGCCCCGACGTATTAGACCCTGCGTTACTTCGCCCAGGCCGTTTCGATCGCCAAGTGGTGGTGGGTTTGCCAGATATTCGTGGCCGTGAACAGATTCTGAAAGTTCATATGCGCAAAGTGCCCATCTCCGAAGGGGTGGTTGAGTCCGTCATTGCACGTGCTACGCCTGGTTTCTCGGGTGCCGATCTCGCGAACCTTGTGAATGAAGCAGCCCTGTTTGCGGCAAGGTCGGGCAAGCAGCGCGTAACAATGGAAGAATTCGAGAAAGCGAAGGACAAAATCATGATGGGCGCTGAGCGTAAATCAATGGTTATGTCCGACAAGGAGAAACTTAACACTGCTTATCATGAAGCAGGCCATGCAATCGTCGGTAGAATTGTTCCCGAGCATGATCCTGTGTACAAGGTGAGCATCATTCCGCGCGGCAGGGCTTTGGGTGTCACCATGTTCCTGCCCGAAGAAGATCGTTACAGTCATAGTAAACAAAGCATTCTGAGCAGGATTTGCAGTCTGTATGGTGGTCGTATCGCTGAAGAGATGACGCTGGGACCTGATGGTGTCACTACCGGAGCATCGAATGACATTCAGCGTGCTACGGCAATGGCGCATAACATGGTCAAGAAATGGGGCTTGTCTGAACGCCTGGGTCCCTTGCAGTATGATGATGAACAGGAAGAATTATTTTTAGGCCGTGGTGGCGCGAGTAGCGGCAAAGTTCTTTCGTCGGAAACCACACGCATGATTGATGAAGAAGTGCGTTTGATCATCGATACTTGCTACGCTCGAGCCAAGCGGATACTGGAAGAGAATCGTGACAAGTTAGAGGCGATGAAAGATGCCCTGATTGAATACGAAACTATCGATGCGGGTCAGATAGAAGATATTATGTCAGGGATCAAACCAAGACAGCCTGCTGATTGGCACGATGATACTCGTTCCGGCAAACCTGTTAATGAAAATCCGGAAATCAAGCCCAATCCAAAGTCACCAATCGGTGGTCCAGCAAGCGAACACTAAAATAATATAGCGATTGTGATGAAAGGGCTCTGCGGAGCCCTTTTGTTTGTCAGGTAATAAAAGCGATGACACCCTCCGTGCCTTTTAAATTCGGTAATCGTACTCTCGATTTAGCGAGACCGAGGGTTATGGGTATTCTCAATATAACTCCTGATTCGTTTTCCGACGGTGGGGAGTTGATGAATGATGGCAAGATCAATCTGAATAAAATATTGGCACGTGCTGAACTCATGGTGAGCGCTGGAGCTGATTTCCTCGACATCGGGGGGGAGTCAACAAGGCCAGGTGCCGTCGCTGTAGCTGAGGTTGAAGAACTTGAGCGTGTAGCGCCAGTGGTAGAAGCATTGGCTCAGCGTTTTGATGTTGTGCTTTCAGTAGACACAAGCAGTCCGCAGGTGATTTCGGTGTGTGCTGGCCTCGGGGCTGGGCTTATCAATGACGTCAGATCTCTTTCAACGCCCGAAGCAATGGACGCAGCGGCACGCTCCGGTCTCCCTGTTTGCATCATGCATATGCAGGGTACGCCCGGAACTATGCAGGTTGATCCACATTATGTTGATGTTGTGAGAGAGGTCCTGCAATACCTGCGTGCAAAAGTTACACTTTGTAATAAGGCGGGTATTACCGGAGATCGTATAATTGTGGATCCGGGATTTGGTTTCGGTAAAGCATTGCCTCACAACCTGAATCTGCTGAATCACCTGGAAAGTTTTCGCGCTCTGGACTTGCCGTTGCTTGTTGGTTTATCGCGCAAGCGAATGCTGGGCTTTATCACTGGCAAGTCTGAAAAAGATAGAGTGGCTGCCGGGATTGCTGCAGCAGTGATCGCTGTGATGAAGGGCGCTTGTATTGTCCGCACTCATGACGTGCCTGAAACAGTTGATGCGCTTAAAATATGCCACAGCGTTCGCTCTAGTGAGAGCGCTTTATGTTAGGGAAGAAATTTAGTTGCTGGAGACAAGTATGAAAAAATATTTTGGTACTGATGGTATCAGAGGCGCTGTCGGAGAATATCCAATCACTCCGGAGTTTATGCTGAAGTTAGGCTGGGCTACTGGAAAAGTTTTTGCCCAGAAAGGAAAAGGCAAAGTTCTGATTGGAAAAGATACGAGAATTTCCGGCTATATGTTTGAGGCTGCGCTTGAAGCAGGTTTATGTTCTGCGGGCATCGACATCAATATGTTAGGGCCGATGCCAACACCTGCAGTTGCATATCTAACAAGAACCTTTGGCGCGCAGGCGGGCATCGTAATCAGTGCTTCTCATAACGCGCACCAGGATAATGGAATCAAATTTTTCTCCGCTGAAGGCACGAAGCTGGATGACGACATCGAAGCTGCAATCGAAGCTGCTCTCGATCTTGATTTTGTCATTGTTCCATCTAATGCAATTGGCAAGGCCTCACGAATCAGTGATGCATCCGGGCGTTATATCGAATTTTGCAAAAGTACTTACAAAAGCCAGAACAAACTAAATGGGCTCAAGATAGTTTTGGATTGCGCGAACGGTGCTACTTATCATATTGCGCCGAATGTGTTTCAGGAGTTAGGCGCCAACGTTTCCGTTATTGCAAATACTCCTGATGGACTCAATATCAATGATGAGTGTGGTTCAACCAAGCCTGCAAAATTAGTTGAGCAGGTGTTAAAGCAGAAGGCTGACCTCGGTATTGCTTTTGACGGTGATGGAGACAGAGTGATCATGGTTGATCACACAGGTGAGATAGTTGATGGTGATGAGTTGTTATACATAATCGCGACTAATAAGCTCGGGCGAAAATCAGATGCCAGAGGCGTGGTTGGTACACTCATGAGTAATCTGGGACTCGAAAATGCACTGCAGGAAAAAGGCATTGAATTCGCTCGAACCAACGTGGGTGATCGCTACGTAATGGCTGAGCTGCAGTCAAGAAACTGGATTTACGGTGGCGAATCATCAGGTCATATTATTTGTCTGGATGCGACGTGTACTGGGGATGGAATAGTTTCCGCTCTGCAGGTTTTGTCGGCCATGCAATCAAGTGGTCAGTCATTGCAGGCAATAAAAAGTGGGATGCTCAAATATCCGCAAACAATGATAAACGTAAAGATTGGCACGCGTGACAAGTTGAGCAATAACGCGATCATTTCGACAGCGGTTCGTGATATTGAAGCTACCTTGGGGACCAAAGGACGAGTGCTGTTGCGACCATCTGGTACTGAGCCGGTAGTGCGCGTCATGGTTGAAGGGGTAGACAGTGCGCAGGTCAAACGCCTTGCTTCAGAACTATCTGAAGTTGTGGCCAGAGAAGTCGCCTGATTAATGCGCATTTTCTTGCATGCCGCAGGCTTCTCCGCTAGCATTGGCGGCCGTTTTAGCGGCGTATTTTGAAATGATAGAAAGACGTTTGCTGGTTGCAGCTAACTGGAAAATGCATGGTCAGAAGCTGCAAAATGAAACGCTGCTTCAGGCACTTCTTTCTGGCCTGGTTAAGATTAGCGCGCCGGAAATCGTGATTTGTCCACCTAGTATCTATCTGGCCCAGTTACAATCTGAGCTGCAAAATACGATATTAACTCTGGGTGCACAGAATATTTTTACTGAAGAAAAAGGCGCTTACACCGGAGAAATATCCGCGCCTATGCTAATTGATTTTGGGTGTCGCTACGTAATAGTTGGGCATTCAGAGAGGCGGTGTTTGTTCGGCGAAGACGATAATTTGGTAGCCGATAAATTTATTGCTGCACAGAAGGCGGGTCTGATACCGATATTGTGTGTAGGCGAGAGTAGAGAGCAGCGTGAAGGTGGCCTTACCGACGAGGTCGTTTCCGCCCAGGTTGGAAAAGTACTGAAAAAAGTTGGGGTGCAAGCTTTTAGAGGCGCAGTTGTCGCTTATGAGCCAGTTTGGGCAATTGGAACTGGCATCACTGCTACTCCCGATGAAGCACAAGTGGTCCATAAATCGATTAGGACTATGATCGCAAGCCATGATGCGGTTGTAGCAAGCAAACTCCGCATAATTTATGGCGGAAGCGTAAACGCGTTTAATGCGTGGGATTTAATAGCAAAGTCGGATATCGATGGCGCGCTTGTCGGTGGAGCTTCTTTAGTTGCTGATCAGTTTATTTCAATTTGCAAAAGTATGAGTGGAAACAAAAATGCATAACACACAGGTTTTGTGCTTATGTATTTAACTTGGTAAATGTTCGTAGTAGCAGAATTTCAGAAAGTAAATCTGAAAATGGATATTAAGTAGTTATGCAAACTCTAATTATTATCGTTCATGTTCTTGCCGCCCTTGGGGTTACCGGGCTGGTGTTGATTCAACATGGCAAGGGTGCGGACATGGGCGCGTCTTTTGGCAGCGGCGCGTCGCAAACAATTTTTGGAAGTGTTGGTAGTGGTAATGCGTTGACCAAATCTACTACATGGCTCGCAACCGTTTTCTTTATAACAAGTCTGGTTCTAGCGATATTTGCAAAGGACCAAGCTTCGCAAGGTATCGAAGATAACTTTTTGATTGATGATGCGGGGCAGCTGGATACACAGGTACAGCAAGCACCGGACTCGATCGTTCCAGCGGCATCAGATTTACCAGCGCTGCCTGCAACTGATTCCCAGATTGTTGACGAAATTCCGGCAGCTCCACAGAATAGTGCTGAATCCGCAGAAGTCACGCCAGAGCCGGCAGCAGTAGATTCCTCGATTACTGATGAAGAGCCAGCAGAAGATTTACAGAATGCAACACAGAATTGAATTTATTGCCCAAGTGGTGAAATTGGTAGACACGCTATCTTGAGGGGGTAGTGGCTTAGGCTATGCCGGTTCAAGTCCGGCCTTGGGCACCATTTTTATAGTTTTAGAATATTTTTTGTATTTCCAGGTGGTTTTTAGAAAGTTTTAGAAAAGAGTCTCTAAAGTAAATAAGACTTTAGTTGACCGGACGGAGGGGGCTTCTTATAATCGGCGCCCTTGTCAGTCATACCAGTTTAATTGCGGGGTGGAGCAGTCTGGCAGCTCGTCGGGCTCATAACCCGAAGGTCGTAGGTTCAAATCCTGCCCCCGCTACCAACTTCCTTTTCAGGTGGTTGAAAGAAGTAAGCCGATATAAAAATTGAGAATAAAAATATCGACGTAAGTATCGATAGTAATCGGCAAAGAATAAAAGCTAATCATGCGAAGGCAATCGGATACTCTAGTAGTTACAGGTATCTCTCGCGGAACAACAGCTTTTTATTTTGAGTAATCATGCGCGGGTTGTTGCTCTGTCAGGGCGCCGCACAGAGCGAGATCAGCAAGCCCCTCATTGGGGCTTTTTGTTTGCTGGATACATCAAGTTGTAGTTGCGAAGTGGGCCTGGTGCCCATTTTTTATTTGTGGTGCCGGAGTAAAAAAATGGCGGCCAGAGCTGAAGTTCTGCAAAAGATTATTGAGCCCGTGATAAAGGCTTTAAATCTTCAATTGTGGGGAATCGAATACCTGGGGCAGGGACGTCACACTCTTTTAAGAGTGTTTATAGATAAAGATGGTGGCGTCAATATAGAAGACTGCGCAGAAGCCAGCAGACATATAAGCAGCATATTGGATGTCGAAGATCCAATAAGCAGCGAATATACACTGGAAGTATCGTCGCCAGGACTCGATAGAATTTTATTTACCCTAGAGCAGTTTCAGGCACAAATCGGCGATGTGGTTAAGGTTCGCCTTACAGAAGGTTTTGCAGGAAGACGCAATTTTGCGGGTATATTAAAAAATATAGTGAATGATGAGATTGTATTAATCGTTGGCGAAGAAGAATTTACCATCCCTTATGAGTTGGTAGAAAAAGCCAACGTAGTTTCAGACCCATGACAAAAACGAGAGTTGAGCTTTAGAAAACTCCTAACTTAGCAAGTTTATAAAAATCACCGGATGGCATAGGTAGCAAGCATATGAACAACAAAGAAATCCTATTAGTAGCAGATGCCGTTTCAAATGAGAAAGGGGTCTCACGTGAAGTTATATTTAAAGCTATTGAGTCAGCATTAGCTTCAGCCACAAAAAAACGATACACCGATGAAGAGATTGATTGCGAAGTAATCATTGATCGCCAGAGTGGCAACTACGAAACTTTCCGCATCTGGACTGTGGTGCCGGATGAAGAAATGGCCCTTCTAGGTTCACAATTCACTTTGGAAGAAGCGCTTGAAGCAAATCCGGAGCTGAAGGCTGGCGATATACACAAAGAAAAAATTGAGAATGTTGATTTCGGCAGAATTGCGGCTCAGACCGCCAAACAGGTCATCGTACAAAAAGTAAGAGAGGCCGAGCGCGAAATAGTTATTTCTGAGTATGCGAGCAAAGTTGGCAAGCTGATCTCTGGCACGGTTAAAAAAGTAACGCGCGACAACGTCATAGTAGATTTGGGTAATAACGCAGAAGGTCTGTTGCCAAGGGAAAACCTCATACCCCGCGAAACCTTCCGTATCAATGACAGAGTGCGTGCACTTTTATTGGAAGTTCGTTCTGAAATGCGCGGCCCCCAATTATTGTTGAGCCGCACTTCTCCGCAAATGTTGATCGAATTGTTCAAAATAGAAGTCCCCGAAATTTCCGAAGAAATTATCGAAATCAAAGCGGCGGCCCGAGATCCAGGGTCACGTGCAAAAATTGCAGTGAAAACCAATGACAGACGAATTGATCCGGTAGGCGCCTGTGTGGGTATGCGTGGATCAAGGGTTCAAGTTGTTTCAGGCGAGTTGGCGAACGAAAGAATCGATATCATCCTCTGGGATGACAATTCTGCGCAGTTGGTAATAAATGCCATGGCGCCTGCAGAAGTGGCTTCTATTGTTGTTGATGAAGACACTCACGCAATGGATGTAGCGGTGGCCGAAGAAAACCTTGCGCAAGCGATTGGCAGGAATGGCCAGAATGTCAGGTTGTGCGCCGAACTGACTGGATGGACCATCAACGTGATGAGTGAAGCCAAAGCGGCGGACAAGTTGCAACAGGAATCAGTAAGTATCATCACTACCTTCATGACTGCACTTGATGTCGATGAAGAAGTTGCTGACATCCTGGTTCAGGAAGGATTCACGAGTATTGAAGAAATCGCGTATGTCCCTCTCGAAGAGATTGCGCAGATCCAGGATTTCGATGAAGAAATCGCGAATGAACTTCGCAATCGTGCGAAAGATGCCTTGTTAACTAAAGCGATTGCCTCGGAAGAAAAAATCACCAAGGCTGGAATTGCTGATGATCTTCTCAATATGGAAGGCATAAATAATGAACTGGCACTTTCCCTCGCAGCGATTGGCATCAAAACCATGGAAGACCTCGCAGAGCAGTCAATTGATGATCTGATGGCAATCAATGGCATGGATGAAGAACAGGCAGGCAAGTTGATCATGACTGCGAGAGCGCCTTGGTTCGCCAACGACTCAGCACAAAGTTAAAGTCATGGCCCCCCAAATTGAAAAACATGACGACCTGAAAGGTTAAAGAAGGTAGGTAGCGGTAAGCCGCGGGAGTAATGAATGGCAGATTTAAGCGTCAATGATTTAGCCAGAATGGTAGGCGTACCAGTTGATCGCCTGCTTGAGCAGATCAAGGAGGCCGGTTTGCCGCAGGCAGTTGCAGCTGACACTATCAGCAATGATCAACGTTCTACATTGTTGAGTTTTCTGAAAAGCCGCCACGGCGATAGTTCTGGGGCGGATACAGCGCCACCAAAAATAACACTCAAGCGAAAAACAGTTGAAACGCTTAAGACTTCTGACAACCAGGGGCGCAGCAAATCGGTTAACGTCGAAGTGCGAAAGAAGCGTACTTATGTCAAACGCAGCGTAGAAGAAGCGCAGCAGGAAGCAGCTGAAAAAGAACGATTGCTTGCTGAACAGCAAGCCAAGGAAGAAGCGGAAGAAAAAGCGCGTGCTGCGGCAAGGCCTGAAGTCAAAAAAGGTGACAAAGGTGCTAGACCCCCTATAGCCGGAAAATCGACCGGCAGCACAACCACAGCTAAAACAGATCCGCGTAAAGATCTTAAAAATGATGCCAAGGTTGAAGTTAAACCCGAGCATAAATCCGATCATAAAAAAGGCACGTTACGGAAAGATTCGGGTCGGCCGGATGATGAAGATGCGGAAGCCAGAAAAGCAAATCTCCGCAAGAAGGAAAAAGATAAAGTCGTTGATCCGAAGAAGTTTGCACGCGTCCGAACTGCGGATGTGTTCATTCTCGACGAAGACGAACTGGATGGCGGCGCTCGCAGGAGAGGTCGTAAGAAACTTAATCAGACGAAGCAGCATCAGTTCGAAATGCCAACAGAATTTATTTCAAGAGAGATAGAAATCCCGGAAGCGATTACCGTCTCCGATCTTGCCCAGCGTATGTCGCTAAAATCGGGTGAACTGATTAAAGCGCTAATGGGTATGGGGGTAATGGCCACTCTCAACCATGTGCTTGATCAAGATACTTCAGTGTTGTTGGTCGAAGAGCTTGGGCACAAGGCCAAAACTATTTCCGACACAGCTCTTGAAGATGACTTGGTAGAGTCCATCAATTACGACGGCGACGTTGTCCCAAGGGCACCGGTTGTTACCGTGATGGGTCATGTCGATCATGGAAAAACCTCGCTGCTGGACTATATTCGAAAGGCTTCTGTGACTGCAGGTGAAGCTGGTGGTATCACTCAGCACATCGGTGCATATCACGTTGAAACTGATCGTGGAATGATTACTTTCCTCGATACACCGGGCCACGCAGCGTTCAGCGCTATGCGTTCCCGTGGCGCCAAAGCGACCGACATCGTGATTCTCGTGGTCGCTGCTGACGATGGCATGATGCCCCAGACCGAAGAAGCCATTCAGCATGCACGTGCTGCGAATGTCCCGATAGTTGTGGCTATGAATAAGATTGATAAACCTTCTGCCGATCCCGATCGCGTAAAAAGCGAACTTGCCACAAAAGGTCTTATACCTGAAGCATGGGGTGGTGATACTCAGTTCGTAGAAGTCTCAGCTCATACAGGCCAGGGCATTGAGGATCTGCTGGAAGCAATCTTGCTGCAGGCTGAGCTATTGGAGTTGAAAGCGGTTGTTGATTGCCCTGCGAAAGGTGTTGTCATCGAATCGAGCCTCGATAAAGGGCGCGGCCCGGTAGCGACAATTCTGGTACAGAATGGAACATTGAAATTAAGCGATATTGTTCTGGTCGGACATGAATATGGCCGCGTGAGAGCAATGCTTGATGAAAATGGCGTTCAGATTAAATCGGCAGGACCCTCTATTCCAGTCGAAATCCTGGGATTGAATGGCACGCCGGATGCTGGCGATGACTTCATCATTGTAGAGAGCGAGAAAAAAGCGCGTGAAGTAGCTGAATTCCGTTTGCATCGTTATCGTGAAACGCAAATTGCGAAACACCAGGCTGCGAAAGCGGAAAGCATGTTTGCAACCATGGGTAAAGACAGCAAGAAAATAATGAACATCGTACTGAAGACGGACGTACGAGGTTCGCTTGAAGCAATCATGTCTGCGCTCCATAGCATCGGTAATGATGAAGTTTCGGTCAATATCGTAGGTTACGGGGTGGGCGGAATTTCTGAAACTGATGTGCAGCTTGGTGAAACTTCTAACGCGACCATCATTGGTTTTAACGTTCGTGCGGATAAATCAGCCAAAACGTTGATAGAAAGTGCAGGCCTGAAATTGCGTTATTACAGCATCATCTACAATCTTATCGATGATGTGAAGGCAGTGCTTGGTGGCATGTTGTCACCAGAATTACGCGAAGAAATTCTCGGTGTTGCCGAGGTTCGCGACATCTTCAATTCACCAAAATACGGTGCAATTGCAGGTAGCATGGTCGTCGAAGGCACGATCTATCGTAATAAACCTATCCGGGTATTGCGTGACAACGTTGTAGTTTATGAAGGTGAACTCGAGTCGCTCCGTCGCTTCAAAGATGAAGCTTCTGAAGTTCGAAACGGCATGGAATGCGGTATAGGAGTCAAGAATTACACTGACGTACGTGTCGGCGATAAAATTGAAGTGTATAACCGTACTCAGGTTGCACGCACACTTTAATTGGTCAAAGCCGCACTCAATTTTGACGTGCGGACAAGCAGGATAATATGCCTAAAACCAGCAACCGAATGGGTCGGATAGGTGATCTGCTTAAACAGGAATTGGCGCAACTCATTCAAGGTGAATTGCGCGATCCCCGTTTAGGCATGATCTCCGTCATGGATGTCAAAGTCGCGAAAGATCTCGCGCATGCAAACGTCTTTATCACCGTTTTAGGTGCAGAAGTTGACCCCGCAGTAGAAACATTAAACAAAGCAGCCGGTTTGCTCCGTAGCCTGCTGGCCAAAAATCTGAATTTGCGTTCAACGCCAAAACTGCATTTTGTCTACGATAAATCCATTGAAAACGGACGCTACATTTCCGCGCTCATCGATAAGGCTGTGGCGCAAGATGCCAAAAATGTAGAGCCGGACTCCAATAATCCAGATAGCTGAAAGTTATCTTGAGGCATTGCCTTAAAACAACGTGGCTAATGCGTCCGAGCTGAATTGAAGGTTGGTTGATCGTGGCAAAAGATTCTACAGATAAGCTGATTAATGGATTAATCATTCTCGACAAACCCATCGGTATGACCTCCAACCGTTGCCTCCAAAAAGTGAAACACCTATTGGGTGCGCACAAGGCTGGTCACACCGGCAGTTTGGATCCTTTGGCGACCGGTGTACTTCCGCTCTGCTTCGGTGAAGCAACCAAGGTTTCTCAATTTCTCCTCGAGTCAGACAAAACTTATTCAGCAACTATAAAGCTAGGAATTGCCACCGATACCGGTGACAGTGAGGGAGCTGTCGTAAGTAATTCAGAAGTGCCAGATTTTGACCTGGCCACC
Organism: Pseudomonadota bacterium; assembly: GCA_040386995.1. Classification (GTDB taxonomy): domain Bacteria; phylum Pseudomonadota; class Gammaproteobacteria; order Pseudomonadales; family Pseudohongiellaceae; genus CAILUG01. The sequence continues at coordinate 42,888 of JAZKES010000079.1, forward strand.
ATCGATCAAACCCTGCAAAGTTTCACGGGACTAATAGACCAGGTTGCGTCGATTTATTCTGCTCTTAAACAGAATGGTGTGCCGCTATACAAACTGGCTCGCGCGGGAAAAAAGATAGAACCAAAATCCAGAAAGATAACGATTTATTACATCAAGCTGCTTTCCTGGAGCTCGCCGAATATTGAAGTTGAAGTGAGTTGTAGCAAGGGAACATATATTCGTTCCTTGGCTGAAGATATAGGAGCGAAGCTCGGCACGGGCGCCCATATAACAGCGTTAAGAAGATTGAAAGCAGGACCTTTCAATCTTGAGCAGAGTCATACACTTGAATCCCTGCAGGAGATGCAGCAGAAAGATGATGGTGCAAGTTTGAAGAATTGCTTGCTTGTTATAGACGAGGCAATTGCTGACATACCATTGCTAAATTTGAATCAGGAACAAACACTGCGTCTAAGACAAGGACAGTTGGTTCAACTGAACCAGCCGTTGACTGCTGGTCAGTTCAGGATTTATTTTGAAGGCGAATTCATCGGGCTGGCCGAGCTGCGAGATGACGGCAATCTCGCGGCCAAACGCCTGATGCAATATTAGACTTTGTAATAATCGCGGTACCAGCGCACAAAATTTGCGATGCCAGTTTCAACTTTCGTTGCAGGTTTGTAATCGACGTCAGCTATCAAAGCTCCCACGTCTGCATAAGTGTCCGGCACATCCCCAGGTTGCAGCGGTAATAAATTTTTAATCGCTTTCTTGCCAAGACATTCTTCAAGCACGTGAATGTAATGTAATAGCTCAACCGGGTTATTACTGCCTATGTTGTAAAGCCTGTATGGTGCGGCGCTAGTAGCTGCATCTGGCTTGTCGCCATTCCAGGACGTATTTGGCGTTGCAACATGATCGAGTGTTCGAACCACGCCTTCGACAATGTCGTCTACATATGTGAAATCGCGCCTGTGATTGCCAAAATTGAATACGTCAATTGGCTCGCCAGCCAGGATTTTGCGCGTGAAAATAAACAGGGCCATATCGGGCCTTCCCCACGGGCCGTACACTGTGAAGAATCTTAATCCTGTCGTTGGTAAATTGAATAAATGGCTGTAAGTATGGGCCATTAACTCATTTGCTTTTTTTGTCGCGGCGTAAAGGCTGACAGGGTGATCTACATTGTTGTGGACCGAAAACGGCATTTTTGTATTTGCGCCATACACAGAGCTGCTTGATGCATATACCAAGTGCTCGGCCTGATTGTGCCGACATGCCTCAAGGATATTGGTGAAGCCAGCTATGTTTGAGCTTATATAAGCTTGCGGGTTTTCCAGTGAGTAACGTACGCCGGCTTGAGCCGCGAGATTCACGACGCGCTGCGGACTATGTTTTTTGAAAATTTCTGCAATCGAGCTGCTGTCTTCAAGACTGACTCTGTGGTCTGAGAAATTTTTGTAGCTCAATAATTTATCCAGGCGAGCTTGTTTCAAGCTGACATCGTAATAATCATTGAGGTTATCTACCCCAATAACTTCATCACCTCTTTCAAGTAGCTTGATAGAAAGAGCCTGTCCGATAAATCCTGCGCTACCCGTTACTAATATTTTCATTAAGCGTTTTTCTCTGCCAATTTGGCTTCCCATGCGAGGGAAGTTTTGACAATGACATCCAGATTATTAAATTGAGGTGACCATTCTAACGTGCGGTGAATGGCATCTACGTTTGAGACCAGCATGGCAGGATCGCCAGCTCTCCTGGGGGACTCAATCACATTGAGTTTGCCTCCATAACATCTTTCGACGGAATCGATTACCTGGCGAACACTGTAACCGTTGCCGTATCCGCAGTTAAGCGTCGTTGAATTTCCACCCGAGCGTAAATATTCAAGTGCTGCGAGATGCGCACTCGCCAGGTCATTTACATGTATGTAATCCCTGATTCCTGTACCGTCTTCAGTCGGGTAGTCAGTTCCAAACACAAATAATTTTTCGCGCTTCTTCAATGCAACTTCACACGCAACTTTAATCAGTAACGTTGCATTTTCAGTTGATTGCCCAATTTCTCCGTCAGGATCACTACCGGCCACGTTGAAGTATCTCAGGATGACGGACCGTAGTGGGCTGGCTGCACATAAATCTCTCAGCATCCACTCGCTCATGAGCTTTGAGGTGCCGTATGGATTGATTGGTGCAGTAGGGGTTTGCTCTGTTGCTACACCGGACTGCAAATTGCCATACACCGCTGCAGTAGAAGAGAAAATAAAATGTTTGATGCCCATCGCCTGGGAGCAATGAAGCATGTTCAGCGTAGAAGCGGTGTTGTTTTGGTAATACTTAAGTGGATTAGAAACAGACTCAGGGACAATAGTATGAGCAGCGAAATGTAAAACAGACTCGACCTCGTGATCCGCCATGATTTTCATGACCAGATCCCTGTCTCCAGTATCTCCCACAATCAGTTTGCCGTACGTCACTGCTTTCGCAAAACCGGTGCACAAATTATCGAGAACGATTACTTGTTCGCCGTTTATGCCGAGTTGTTTAACTACATGGCTACCGATGTAACCGGCTCCGCCGGTAACAAGAATTGATTTCTTCATTCTTGATGATTCCGTTATTTAAGAATGTGTGCTTAAAGTCTGTAAACGTCGTCCTGAATTGGCAGGATGTATTTCACATCAAAGATGACTGAAGGGTCCTTGCAGTAAGATCTGATTTTTTCCACTCCCAGTTCTTTAAAGCAGGAATGAGCGACAGTGATGATTACGGCGTCATAGGTATTCGCTTGAACTTCGCTTATGAGGCTCAATCCATACTCATGATTCGCTTCTTCTGAATCTACCCAAGGATCATAAATATCAACTTTGGCATTGAAGTCTTCAAGTCCTGCGATCACATCAACAACACGGGTATTTCGAAGATCCGGACAATTTTCCTTAAACGCGAGGCCCAGTATCAGAATCCTTGAATCTACAACATGGATGCGTTTGCGAGTTAACAATTTGACGACACGTTCGGCAATGTAGTTACCCATGTCGTCGTTTATTTTTCTTCCTGCCAGGATCACGTCAGGGTGGTAGCCAATTTCCTGCGCTTTATGCGTGAGGTAATAAGGGTCAACACTAATGCAATGTCCACCAACAAGGCCTGGACGAAAAGGCTGGAAATTCCATTTGGTCCCTGCGGCAATCAGAACTTCTTCGGTATCAATTCCAATTTTTTCAAAAATGATGCAAAGTTCATTAATCAACGCAATGTTGAGATCGCGCTGGGTGTTTTCAATAACCTTGGCTGCTTCAGCAACCTTGATGCTGCTGGCCTTGTGTGTACCGGCCGTTATGATCTCTTTGTAAAGTGCATCGACAAACTCGGCAATTTCTGGAGTAGAGCCGGATGTAACTTTCATAATGGAGTGAACGCGGTGGAGCTTGTCGCCCGGATTAATTCGTTCCGGACTATAGCCCGCAAAAAAATCAACGTTAAATTTTAAGCCCGACTCTTTCTCGAGAATAGGAACACAGACTTCTTCTGTTGCACCCGGATACACCGTGGATTCGTATATGACTATGTCGCCCTTTGAGAGAAATTTCCCAACCGTTGTGCTGGCTTTTTCCAATGGCGTCAAATCAGGTCGCTTCTGTTTGTCGATTGGTGTCGGAACAGTAACGATGAAGATATTGGCTTGCTGAAGCACTGAAGGATCACACGTATAGGTTACATCCTTTGCAGCTGATAACTCTTCTTTAGTCAGCTCATTTGTATTGTCTTTGCCCGCCTTTAATTCCGATATTCTTTTCTGCTGAATATCAAAACCAATACAGGAAAATTTCTTGGCGAACTCGACTAGCAATGGCAGGCCTACATATCCCAGGCCGATAACAGCAAGCTTCACATCTTTCATTTGCCTATACATAACGCTACCTATTAACCAATAAGAGGGGAATTATACGATGATCGAATTTTCAAGAAGTGAAGATATTGCTGAGGACATGTAAATTCAGGGACGTGCTCAACGAGCACCCTTTCCAAAAATAACAACCTCGAGAGTCTGCAGCAGTATGAAAATATCCATGATCAAATTTGAATTTTTAATGTAAAACAAATCATATTGCAGCTTTTCATAGGCATCGGCTTCCGATGCGCCATAAGGATATTTCAGCTGCGCCCAGCCAGCGAGACCTGGCTTGACACTATGACGCTGTGTATACATTGCAATTGACTGGCTTAATTTGTTGACGAACTCGGGTCTTTCAGGCCGAGGTCCTACTAGCCGCATATCACCTTTAAGAATATTGAGAATCTGGGGCAATTCATCGACGCGGCATTTTCGTATTACACTTCCAACTTTAGTAACTCGAGCGTCATTTTGTGTGGCCCACACCGCGCCATTTCTTTCGGCATTTACAGTCATGCTACGGAACTTCAATAGGTTGAATTGTTTGCCATCAAGACCTACTCGAACCTGGCGATAAAAGATCGGTTCTTTGAAGCCACTTTCGACGCTAATCAAAAACGCCGTCAGAAGTAATATAGGTAGTGTGAGCAACAAAATGCTAACGCTCGCGATCAGATCAAAGGTGCGCGAAATAAATGCCTTAAAACGTGAAGCGGTAAAGCCGTCGCTATAGATCATCCAGGAGGGATTCATGAGCTTAAGATTCACTTTTCCTTGCTCTCTTTCCAGAAAGCTAACTGGGTCGATAATGCTAATCCCAGCCATTTTGCAATCGAGTAAGTGTTGAGTGGGGAACTCTCTGCGCCTGTCGTCCATCGCGAGTATGATCTCGTTGATGTCCAGCTTTCGAGCTAACTGCAACAAAGGTTCATCAAGTTCGATAATCATTTCAGGGGGGACCACCCGAGTCTGGCTCGGCGTAGCAATAAAACCTTTAATTTGATATGTGCGGGCATGGCGTGAATTTTGGTCTTCAATCAAACTGGCAGCGCGATCACCAGTACCGAAAACCAATACTTTTGAATTAAACAGGTTGCCATCTACTGTATGAAAAAAAATCTGCCGCAGTGCGATGATGCAAAACATGCTTATAAAGACGGCAAGTAGCGTAACGCCTCGGCCCATTTGGGTTGATGGCAGGATGAAAAAGAAGATGATCATGGCAAACGACACAAGCAGCATGCTGACTACAACTCGTGTCACCATTTGCGTGAAACTATGCCGGCCGCGGTATTGTTCCGCCTGATATTGGCCCAGTGCGATCATGCCAAGAACATGCAGGATCGTAAAAAACACTGCCTTTGGGAATGGGGCGCCGTAATAGCTTGTTAAATCGGGGGAGTTGAAGTTGAAATTGTCGAATCTGATTCCAATCGCGATGTATACAGATACAAAAAAGATCGTCGCTTCCATTAACGCTAACAAGAGGAACGTAGTCTTCAAGTGATTGTTGAAAAGTTTGAAAGTAGCCACTTTCAAGTTGTCCTTTTTCTTCGCATTAGTATCCCAAGTCTACAATTACATCTACATACAAAGTTTATAGATTTATGCTGCCGCAATACATATTTTAGAATCATCTCGATATTTCAAAAAACAAGATGTTGTAAATCCCATAAGCAATTGATATTAAGGGTTTTGAAATCGAAAACGTTGATTTTGATCACGATCCCAAGATGTAGCAGTCAGATATCAGGCAGATAGTAGAAATCTTCCTTTGGTAAAACATTTGTCACATTGAAATGTTTTTGAAACAACCCAGACCGGTTTCCTGTGCATCCTGTGGCCCTTGCAGGCCATAAAACCGTATTTGAGCGTTGTTGGCTCCGTGTAATTGCCCGCAATATTAGCATAGGTAAATTTTAGTTAACCATATGAATAGCTGATGGATGACGAGGGTCGTGGAGAGCATGGACACAAGTTGGAGCAAATAGAATTATAAGGCGGGCATCTTGCAAGTATCTAAAATAGAGCAAGAGTGTTTACGTATTGGGACTGGGTCGTCTTTTGAGCTGCGGAAGCGGCGAATCATTCGCTTTAGGGGGCGAATCTGGTGGGTGCTTTTATACGGTTATTTACAGTTTCACTACTGCTGCTTCTGATGGCGGTGTTCATCATGCTATTTTTCGCATTGGATAAGCAGCCGGTAGTAACTCATCGCAGTTTGAGTTCCTCTGCAGAATTCCAGCGAACATTATCATCTATCGAAAAATATGATCCGCGCAATCTTCAGCCTGGTACAACAACCTCGCTTGCGCTCAGAGAGGAGGATTTGCAGCTATTTTTAGATTATTTTCTGGAAGAAACTAATATTGGCGCGGCAGAAGTCGATGTCACCAGTGGACGAATAGCTGCCAAAGGGAGTGTAAAAGTACCGGTCTATTTTTTTGAACGTTACCTTAATCTTCACATTACGATGTTCAGCACTGACCAAGCTGTTGTTATAGAAGGTATGAAACTTGGAAAGTTGCCTGTTCCTGATCAAATTGCCAACGTCATTTTTAAATACACTCATCAAAAAATGAGAGAAGAAATTCCCGAGTACCGCGCAATCCTGGATGCAATCATTAACCATGAAGTCGGTAACAACGAAGTAAAAATCTCATATAGGTGGCAGCCAGAGTTAGTCGAGCTGTTGGCAAATAGAGGGAAAGACTTTTTTATCGATGGAGATGATACAGAAAGGTTGAAGGTACATGCCTTGAAGCTGGCTGAAATCACAAATAATCCTGCTCTGCCTGCGAAAATTTCACTCGTTGAACTTCTCATGCCAATGTTTGAGTTTGCTCAACTCAGGGGCGGAGATCCTGTACAGGAAAATGAAGCGGCAATCATGGTGATGGCGTTTTATATTATGGATATCGATATAGCAAAATTTCTTGGGAGTGATGTCGTGCCTGCCCAACAGCCAGGCCATCAAATCACGTTATCAGGTAGGCAAGACTTTGCGAAACACTTCCTTACCTCTGCGGCTATCACGATAAGTTCAAGTACAAGTGTTGCTGATTCATTTGGTATAACTAAAGAAATCGAGGACTCAACAGGCGGTAGTGGTTTTAGTTTCACCGACGTCGGTGCCGACAGGGCTGGGGTAAGATTTGCGGAATTAGCCATATCCGATTCTCAAAACGCGATTTTTTTGCAAAAAAAGCTATCAACTAATTTGTCAGAGAGTATATTTATCCCTGATTTGAAAGGCCTGCCGGAATTTATGTCGGAAGATGAATTTCTGAATAAATACGGCGGAGTAAATCAACCAGAGTTCCAGAGAGTAATCACCGATATTGAGGAAAGGATATCCCAATTGCCACTATTCAATTCATTGTAGAAACCCCTTCCGCTATATCTGATTCAGGGTTTCCAAACTCTGTCACATAATTTATTTGGCTTTTAATATAACCTAAACCAAATATTGCGGGCTCATTCTAGAATCCCCTGAAAGCTTCGTTGAATGAGATGAGCAGTGTTTTTAACATCAAACTGTGAAGTTGTCCTATTTGATATTTCATATTAAATAAGTACAATGTTGATAGATGTCAATCTAAAATAGCCTCATAACACACTGATATGCATAGGAAAAATCGCATGCGCAAAATTAGTTTCTTAGTCTGTATCTTATTGTTGGCGAGTTGCGCATCGACGGGACCAGCGAATAGAACGGATGAGTCTTTGGTGGTTTTTTCTGATCCAACAACGCTGGATGCAGACGGCAAATATAAAATAGGCCCAGGTGATGTGTTAACCATCAGCGTTTGGGGAAACCCTGATTTGACGAGCAGTGTGCCAGTACGTCCTGATGGGTATATTTCAATGCCCCTCATCGGTGATTTACTCGCGAATGATATTGATGCGGCCACTTTAGGTGTGACGATCACGACCATGCTTGAGTCCCAGCTGCGCAACCCGCAGGTGACCGTGATTGTTTCTCAGGTCAACAGTAACGTGTACATATCGAGAGTTCGAGTAACGGGTGCGGTAAGAACACCGATATCAATACCCTTTGCAAAAGGCATGACTGTGTTGGATTTAATCCTGGAAGCGGGTGGTATAAATGAAGTAGCTACCCCTAGCAGAACACGGTTGTATCGAGTTGTGGATAATGAACTAGTCGATGTCGAAATCAATCTGGATGACATACTGCTGCGTGGTCAGCTCGCTACAAATTATCAGTTGCGACCAGGCGACGTGATAACTGTCCCAGAGCGACTGTTTTAATTGAAATTGGTACTTGGCACTTTGCTTGCGCATGATCATATCGAGACTCTAATCAAGTTAGGCGGCATATCACAATGAATGTTTCAGCTGTAGAAATCGCTCAAGCCTATATTCGAGAGCTTTCGGCTCTTCGAAAATGGTTCGCGCTGTGTTTTATTGTTATCGCGACGATAACCATAGGATTGGCTACCACTTGGCCAAAAAGTTACACTTCGTTTTCTACAATATATGCTGATAATTCCAATATCTTGCAGCCATTGATGGAAGGTAACGCGGTCGCGACAGGTATTGGCGATCAGGCGCGAATGGCACAGGAAATTCTCTTCAACAGAATTTATACGGATGACGTCCTGAAGGCGAGTGGTTGGGATGTGAATGGCATGACGCCGTCGCAGAAAGATTCAATCATTCTCGATATCCAGTCCAATACTGAAGTTACAAATGTCGGCAGGGCGCCCGCGAGTTTAATCAGAATTGCGCATCATGACCCCGATCCAGTAAAAGCATTTACGATCGCTCAGAAATATACGACGCTTTTTATTGAAGAGAGTGTGGTTGAGAAGCGAACAGAAAGTAGAGGCGCTTTTAATTTCATCCAGCAGCAAGTCGATTCATACCAGACCAAGCTGCAGGATTCCGAAAACAGGTTGAGCAAATTTAAATCTGAGAATAATTACGGAACACAGGCTGATGCCAATGGCAGGATATCGAGTTTTCGCGCGGAGATGGAAAGATTACAACTTGATTTAACGCAGCTCGATACGGAAAAGGCCTCTGTTGAAGCCCAGCTCGCTGGTGAGCAGCAAGTAGTACGCGACCTCACCGAGATGAATGAATTCCGCAAGCGCATTAACGCCCTGCAAATGCAGCTCGACAATTTGCGATCAAGGTTTCATGACAATTACCCAGACGTGGTTGCAGTTCAGGAACAGATCAGCGATCTGATGTCGTTATATGAAAATGGCAACGCAGGGGTATTGATCAGCTCGGATGATCTTCAGGCTGACGGCATGACACCTTTACATCAGGAGCTGCGCAGCCGTCTCGCTCAAATAGAAACGACCAAACAGTCCAAGGAAAGCCAGCTGAATGGCATAAGAGCTCTAAATGCCGCCGAGATGGATCGAATGACATTGATAAATGAATCCGATGCCCAGCTCGCTGAACTCACGAGAGACTATAACGTTACCAGAGATTTCTATAACGACCTGAAAAAGAAGTTGGAGAATGCCAGGGTTTCCATGAACCTTGATGAAGAACAGCAAGGCGTTAACTTCAAGGTGCAAGAAGCGGCGGTCATCCCTACTCAGCCAGACGGTTTAGGATTGGTCGAGCTATTGTTGGGCAGCTTCATACTAGCGTTAGCTGTGCCCCTGGGGTTATTGGTTCTATACATGGAGCTTGATCCGCGCGTCAGCTCCGAGTCTGATTTTCAAGCAGACTGGCCACCCTTCCTGATCGCTATCCCGCCAATGATCAGTGCACATAAGAAGAGGATTTCTGATGGCCTATTTTTAAGTCTATTTATACTGATTTCTCTTGTTTTATATGGAAGTGCCGTAATGATAAATATCGCTGGCATAGCTTAATAGACCGTGCAACCAGAGTTGCTGAATTTATCTTAGCCAAAGCCTGGTTAATTTCAAAAATTGTGAGGCCCAGAAGTGGAGCAAGAAAAATTACTTTCTAAGGAAGAGTTGCAAAGTTACGGGTTGATTCATCCTGCAATGGAAGACCTGGACGTAGTTAACGCCTTCCGCAATCTACGTACTAGCTTGCTGAATAAGATGGAACAATACAATTCCACTCTCATGGTCACGGCGATTACTCCTGATGGCGGCGCCAGTTTTGTGGCAACTAATCTTGCAGCGGCATTCACATTTGATCATCAAAAAACTGCGATGCTCATTGACTGTAATTTTCAGGATCCGGCTTTGGCTGAAAAATTTAATCTAGACTTCAAGTATGGATTGAAAGACTTCATCTCGGGAAAAGTCAACGACATTAGTCAAATAGTGTATTCGACGGGAATACAACGTTTAAGATTGATTCCCAGCGGAAATCAAGAAAGCGATGTGGTCGAGTTTTTTACCGGCGAAAGGATGTTTTCATTTTTAAGTGAAGTAAGAAGTCGATATTCCAATAGAATAATAATTATCGACGCGCCTCCAATACTGGACTCGGCAGACACGAAAATTCTTGCTGAATTGGCCGACTATATTTTATTGGTTGTGCCGTACAAAGGTGTCACAACAAATCTGATCAACAGAACACTTAATTCTATTGATAAAACAAAAATAGTTGGGATGATCTTAAATAAATAGCCGAAAAATCGGCTTCGACGAGAACAATTGCAAATGGTTATTCGATATCCTGAATATAAATTTTCTCAAACCGGTTTAGTAACAACATTACTTGCAGCAGCTTTTTTATCAGGCTCACTAAATGTATTCGCTGCGGAATACGATTACCTTATCGAGGCAACAGCGCTCGCAGAGCAAATTGAAAATCCAAGAAGAGGTAATACGTCCGACGAAGAAGAATTTCTTTCGCAGCAGAGACTCAGAGGCACTTTAAGCCGGGCTACTTCAAGACTTATAGCGAACGTTGATTATACGGGTTCGAAAAATAACTACCGAAAAAATTTACTGACTGATCGGACGTTCGTCACAGGAACAAGTTCTGTTCAATGGATCATTGCGCCTGATCGTTTGTCGTGGAATTTGTCTAACACCAGATCACTTCAGGTAGTAGATTCTCTATTGCCAGATATCCTGGATAACCGGCAAGTGATTAGCCTGACCTCTACAGGGCCAAGTGCGACATTCCAACTTCCTGGGGCAAACAGGCTCACTGGTAGCGTAGATTACTCGATAGCGGATTACGAAAAATCTGGGCTATCCAGTCAGGACCGGTTGACGGGCGAGATGCTGTTGTCCCATAACTTCTCGACCAATTATATCAGCTCCATCGGTGGCAACTACCTTCAATCGGAGGTTGATAACGCGCCTATACTGGATTTTGATCGTTACGAGTATTTCTGGCAGAACCAGTACATCACAGAGGCCTTCGACGTAAATTTGATGCTCGGCCAAAATGTTGTGCAGAGAGACAACTTTGAAGACCTGGAAAATTTTCTTATAAGGCTTAACGGAAACTATAAAATAAATTCACAGTCTTCTTTAGCATTTAATTACTCCGATAGCTTCGAAGATATCTTCAGCAACATGATGAGCTCACCGGTTGATCCCTCCCAATTGATAGGCGACAGGATTGGCAATTCAAATTTAACGCAAAATTACGAATTGA
>JAZKES010000079.1:54447-66926 GCA_040386995.1 Pseudomonadota bacterium
CAATTGATAGGCGACAGGATTGGCAATTCAAATTTAACGCAAAATTACGAATTGATTCAAAAAGGTGTTCGCTACCTATATACGAAAAGTGAATTTTTTAACATGAATTTGGGCTACACCGAATCTGAAAGAGCATATGAAGTTCTGACAGTTGCGCAGAATCAATTCGATGAAACCTTCAGCATTGGCGCGAACTGGAAATTTTTCGAAAACCTGGATGTCGGTTTGTACGGCAGGTACACGGAGCAGGAATTTCCCGATATAAACAGAGAGCAAGAAAGGACCGAGTACGGATTAAGGGCGTCGTATAGAATTTCGAAAAGTTTATATACTCAATTTTCTGCTCAAAAGGTCGATCAAAAAGGTTCATTGCTTTTTGATAACTATGACGGGCTGAATTACTCGATTTCGCTAACCTATACATTGGGTAATAATTAGCAGGATTTCGGGGAGGCCAAAACAATTTCAGTTCACCTAAAAGCATTATCCTGAATGTCTCCCACAAAGATCCTGGTGATTACAAATCTATTTCCGTATCCATGGGAGCCAAATAGAGCAGTTTTTAATAGGCAGCAATTTGAAAAATTAGCAGAAATTTCTAAAGTTAAAGTTATTGTCCTGGTGCCTTGGACAAGCGCGCTGAAAAATCGAGGTCAACTACAAAAGACCATAAAAAATGACGTTGAAATCGATTATTGCGTATATCCGTATCCGCCCAAAGTCGGAAGATCCCTGTATCCTCTATTTATCTTCCTTAGCCTTCTGGCTCACTATTTCAAAATCAAAAAGTTTAGACCTGACTACATGCTTTTAAGCTGGGCGTTTCCCGACGCAGTTGCCGGAAGTTTGTTAGCAAAACTTCTAAACATTCCCACAATCATCAAGGCCCATGGAAGTGATATTAATGTTCATGCGGAGATTGGTGAGAGGCGAACGCAGATCAAGTGGGCAATGAAACAAGCGAAGGCAATAATTGCAGTCAGTCAGGATTTAAAACGTAAAATTGTTGAAATGGGAGTGCCTCAGGCAAAAGTACATACTCTTTACAACGGAATTGACCGAGGCCTCTTTCATCCGTTAGATAAATATGCCGCTCGAGAATCTTGTAAGATTGAGGCTCATAAAAAAGTTCTATTGTTTATTGGAAATCTAAAAGTTAGTAAGGGCTGTAATCTTTTATTGGATGCATATCTGTTGTTGGCCAAACAAAAATTTCCTGTGGATCTCTACTACATTGGAGCAGGAGACCAGGCTGGCACATTGAAAAAAATTGTGGCGGAGAACTCTTTAGAAGATAGAGTTCATTTTTTAGGTGCAGTTAGTCACAGCCTGTTGGTAAATTGGATAAACTCAAGTGATGTATTGGTATTGCCGAGCATGAACGAAGGAGTTCCCAACGTAGTACTTGAAGCTCAAGCTTGCGGAACTCCGGTTGTCGCTACCAATGTAGGTGGGATACCCGAGATAGTATCCGCAGAGTCCGGGATATTAATTGAATATGGGAGTGCGGAGCTTTTATGTACGGCTTTGAAAGATGCTTTAGACAGGAATTGGGATAGAGATAAAATTTCGAACAACGAAAATATCCTATCATGGCAACTTAACGCAGAAAAGTTGCTGCATATAATGAAAAATGACGCAGCCGATCAATGCTAAGAAAAGTTAATCGCTGTGCCGAATTGCAGGACCTGCGTTAGTAGTTCACGACAATCAATAATTGTTTATATTCTGAACCATATTAATAGGCCAAACTTTGTTAAATAAAAATCTTAAATTGCTGATTGTCGAGGATGACCCCGGTTTACAGAGCCAATTGAAATGGTGTTTCGACGATCAAGAGCTTTTCGTTGCAGACAACCGATTGACCGCACTTGAGATAGTCAAGAAAGAGAAGCCGATGGTAATGATCACTGATCTGGGTTTGCCTCCAGATCCGGGTGGCAGCTCGGAGGGTTTCAGGCTAATTGAAGAAGTTCTGAATATTGATCACGAGATAAAGATTATTGTCGTAACCGGGCGAGAAGAAAAAGCCAACGCGGTGAAAGCGATAGGTCTCGGCGCATATGATTTTTATCAAAAGCCTATTGAAATTGAGACACTCAAATTTGTCGTGAACAGGGCATTCAGATTAAGAGAGCTGGAAATAGAAAATTCCAAACTTGCGCAGTCTCAGGTTAATGATCTTTCCGGTGGCATGGTGGCAAGTAATCAGCAGATGCTGCAGATACTCAGGACAACCGAAAAAGTCGCTGCTACCTCAGCAAACTTATTGGTGTTAGGAGAGAGCGGCACAGGTAAGGGCATGCTTGCAAAGAGATTACATGCGCTAAGCGACAGGGCCGACCATAAATTCGTAACAATTAACTGCACATCGATACCAGAAACACTTCTTGAAAGTGAACTCTTTGGCCACGAGAAGGGCGCCTTTACAGGTGCAGTAGCTCGAAAAATCGGCAAAATCGAATACGCACACGGTGGTACTTTATTCCTTGATGAAATTGGCGATATGCCACTTTCGCTACAGGCGAAGATACTAAATGTGTTGCAGGAAAGAACGATCGTTCGGCTAGGCGGTGTTGAAGAGATTCCTTTGAACATTCGCGTCATTTGTGCGACCCATCAAGATTTGAGGACAAGAATCACGCAGGGGCTTTTCCGGGAAGACTTGTATTACAGGATCAGTGAAATCGTCGTGGAGATGCCACCACTGCGCGAAAGGAGTGACGATATACTGCTCTTGGCGCAATCATTTTTAACACGTTTCAATAATCAGCTTGGCAGAAAAGTGAATAAATTCTCCCAGGATGCAATCGTGGCTTTGCGCAGTTATCGCTGGCCTGGAAATATACGCGAGCTCGAAAACAAAATTAAACGCGCTGTTGTTATGTGTGAAAAGCCATTGATTGGTACGGCTGACCTGGAACTCAATCTGCAGGATAACGATTTCAAAATAGAAACATTAAATGAAGTGCGAACAAGAGCTGAAAGTGATGCAATCATCAAAGCCTTGAATAAATGTAAAAATATGAGTGAAGCATCAAAGCACTTGGGTATTACACGGCCAACCCTATACAGTTTGATTAGCAAATATGAGCTGGAAGGATTCATCGCAGCGCATCAATTAAAGATTCAAGAATAGCCGATGAAGCTAATAAGTTATCTTCAGAATTTTCTTCACGCCTATGGGTAATGAACTAGGATTGTTGAGTCCAGTTGTTGGAATCATTTTCAATTTCATTCTGTTGGTAACTTATATCAGGATTACCGCAACCGGAAAGCTGAATTGGATGCTTTTTGGTTCTATCCTTCTCACAATAGTAATATTTCTGTTAGACCTTTCTCTCAAGGCATTTAGCCTCCCTACGTTATCAATCTTATATTCGTTCGAAGTACTGCGAAACCTGGCTTGGTTCTGTCTCTTGCTGAACATGCTTGGAGTAAAAGCCGACATTTTTACTCTGGCTCAACTAAATAGTAATAGAAATCTGGTTACGCTGGCTTTAATTGCCCTTGCCGTGCCGTGCTTCGTACTCATCGATATCCTGTTTTACGAAGAGCTGCAAATTACAAATATAGAGTTGATCACCCAGGGAACCTGGGTGTTTTCTGGCTTTCTGGTGATGGTTGTAATAGGCCTGGCGCTTATAGAACAAGTGATACGAAATACGAGAGTCGACCACATCTGGCACATCAAGTTTCTATGTCTGGGGCTCGGTATCGTCTTTAGTTTTGATTTGTATGTGTATTCCGATGCAATTTTGCTGGGCAGGATCAATAGCCTTTTCTGGGAGATGCGCGGCTTCATTTCTGCGATTTCGACAATACTAATTGGCGTGAGTATATCGAGGACGAAAAACAAACCCATCCAAATGAATGTATCCAGAAAACTCGTTTTCCATACGGGAATATTGTTAGTTGCCGGCGTCTATTTGCTGCTGATGGCAGCTGCGGGTTACTACATAAGAATATTTTCAGGAGAGTGGGGAAATGTCCTGCAGATTTTCTTTTGGCTTATTTCGCTCAGCCTCTTGGTGGTATTGGCCTTATCAGGGAGATTGAGGGGTTACCTGAAGTTTTACATCAGTCGAAATTTATTTAGCACCAAGTATGACTATCGCGAGGAGTGGCTGAGAATCAGTAGAACGTTATCACAAACATCGAGTGATGAATCGTTGCCCGAGCGGGCTATTAGAGCAATAGCAGAAATTGTAGATAGTCAGGGCGGAGGATTGTGGCTCACCACCAACAATCAGCATTACGATCAAGTTGCGCAAAAAGAATTTGGATGGATCGAACATAACTCTCTCACCAGGGAAAGCGAGTTGATTAGTTTCCTGGAGAACCAAAAATGGATTATCGACATAGAAGGCGAAGATAAAAACAAACTAAATTTACCAACCTGGATTTCGGCAATTGCAAATCCTTGGCTAATTATCCCCTTGGTCTCTGATGATAAATTGTTGGGTTTTGTGATCCTTAAGAAATCACGATTGAACACAAAGATGAACTGGGAAGATCTTGATTTATTGAAAACGGCGGCAAGGCAGACATCAAGCTACTTGGGTCAAATGATTGCTTCAGAGGCTTTATCGGAAGCTCGACAATTCACCGCGTTTAATCAAATGTCAGCTTTTGTAGTGCACGATATCAAGACGCTAAATTCCCAGTTATCCCTGATGGTAAGCAATTCTGCCAGGCATAAAAGTAATCCAGCGTTTATTGAGGATATGATAAAAACCACCGAACACGCTGTGAACAAAATGAATATCCTCCTTCAGCATTTCAAATCAAATAGCAGTGGAGAATCTGGTGGGTTGCAAACAATAGATTTTGTTCAGTTGGTTAAAAACGTACTTGAGTCGAAAAAGCAGACCAAGCCAGTACCTCAGTTAGAGATACTGAACACAAAAGAAATGTATATAACTGGTAGTCCCAACGAATTATTTTCTGCGATCGGACATATTGTGCAAAATGCGCAGGACGCAACTCCCGACACCGGAGAAATCCAGCTCGTGCTTAGCTCGGAAAATAGTATGTGTATTCTCAGGGTTCTCGACAACGGAATCGGAATGACTCAAGATTTCATTAAAACGAAACTCTTTCGCCCATTTGAGAGCACAAAAGGATTGTCAGGGATGGGTATAGGAGCCTATCAATGCCGCGAAACATTGAGAGGTTTAGGTGGTGATCTGAAAGTTTCAAGCCAGCCCGATGTCGGAACAGAGTTTGTTGTCACCATTCCGCTATCGTGACCAGCTGTTTTTCTTTCGCTGTAGTTTTCGCTATTGAACTGCTTCGACATGTTCCTTGATGCTGGCAGAGTCAGGCGCAAGTTCAAGAGCTTTATTAAGTGCAACCCTGGCTTCGTCTCGTTTGTCCTGCTGGAAAAGTATCCAGCCATATGTGTCGAGAACTTCAGCATTATTGGGATAGAGTTCAGCACCGCGCTGAGCTAACTCCAATGCACGCTCCGGATCACTGTCCTGTATCAACCAGGCGAGATTATTTAACATCACCAAATTGTTCGGCTGGAGTGTACTGATTTCTTCGTAGAGAGCGATTGCTTGCGCCGTATTGTTTTCTTGCTGATAGTGCATAGCGCTTAGCACTTTGGGTGCTACTTCGTTATTGTCCGACGCGATCCATTCATTCAGAAAATTCTGTGCTGCAGAACCGTCGTTTTGCCCCAGCAAAATTTGATAGATCTTCGTGCCGATGACACTGTTTCGTTGTATTCCCCACGCAGTTCTAAAAGCAGCTAGAGCACCTTCGATGTTGTTTTGGCTCCTGAGCAGCTCACCTTCAAGCTCATAACTGTAAACTTGCTCAGGTTGAATCTGGCGTACTTTTTCAACCAATACCTGTGCTGCGTCAAAATTTCCAGCGGCAGCCTCGACTTCAACGTATTTGCCTAATGTCTGTATGTGTTCCGGACGTTGAACAAGCAATTTGTCTAGTAGCTCTCTGGCCTTCGCATAATCCTTGTTTTGAAGTTCTGCGTTGACCATATTATTGGTGATATCAGCCAAGAGATTGATCGTGTAATCATTTTGCATGATCGATACCGATTTCTCGGCATACGTATATGCATTGGTCAGGTCTGCATTGTTGAGGTAATACTGTCCGAGAACCAAAGACGGTACATATTCAGATGGATTGTCATTGATTATCTGCTGAATTTTTGAAACTGATTCAGGTGCTGAACCGGCCAGCTCACCGACGGCTAATAAGCCGCCCAAAGCATTGGCATTTGATACGTCCTTATCTAATATCGAGGTGAAAATATTAAGTGCGCCGACGAGGTTTTGCTCCTGCACATTTATTTTTGCCAGATAGAGTTGAGCTTGAATATCCTCTGGATCATTTTGTAATACTTTTTCAAAATATGTCCTGGCGGTCGCAAAATCGTTCGATGTAGACGCTAAAACACCTGCAGCCATATTGTTCAGTGAGGAAGCACTGTCTTCTGCTAGCCAGCTGTCTACCAACTGCTTCGCCGAGTTGGTGTCCTGCTGCGCTAGATAAGTATTGAGAAGTAACGACTTTGCTTCCACGAATTCCGGGTTGAGCTTGATCGCTTCCTGAAGGTGAGAAACGGCTTGATCGTAATTTTGTTGCTGAAGATAAGTGCCTGCGATCGCGAATTGTGGGAGACCATCCTGCGGCGCCATATCAATAACGCTAGACAGTGTTGCTATCGATTCATTCAACTTACCTTGTCCACGTTCGATAACACCGATCATCGTTAGAATTGACGCATCCTGTGGATTTTTCAACTGCGCACTCTGCAGAACAGCTAGAGCTTTATCCGGTTGGTTCAATTTCAAATGAGTTGAAGCTAGCGCAAGGACCAGTTGAGGAGTGGCGGTGTCTGTATTCACATATTCAGATAGCAGACGTTCGGCCTGGGTAAAATCTCCATTGGAATATCGCGCTATGCCTAGCAAAATATTACTCCCTGGATGATCTGGCGCAGTGGTTAATAAATCGTTCAGTTGCTCTTCAGCATCGGCTATAGAGCCTTGCTGCAACAGTGAGAACGCATTTTGATATTCGGCATTAAATTCTCCTTGGGGCGAATTCGCGATTATCTGGGAATAGCGCAGTGCTTCGTCGTTTTTCTGCTGCATCTGTAATGGAACCAGAATGCTTTGAAGTGTGGTAAATCGTTTGGCAGTCATAATGTCTTGCAGCGACATTATGTCCAAGGCTTCGAAATAAGCGAGCTCAGCAGTTGGGTAGTCTTCTTGCAGCATCGCTAGCTGGCCGCGCCAAATCCACAAGTCCTCATCTTCATCACTAGAAGCTTGCGAGGCCTGCTGTATGTAGTCATTTGTTTGTTGCAGGTCTCCATTCAAGTAACTTAGCTTTGAAAGCACGATTAGAGTGGGGACGTGGAGCTTGTCCATTGCATAAACAGAAAGCAGTGTGGCATTGGCAGATTGGGCGTCTCCCGAAGCAGCTTGTAGACTGCCCAATAGCCAGTTCTTCTGAACTTCTTGATCGGGGCTAACCTGAAGAGAATTAATCAGGGTTAAGCCGGCGGCACTCTGATTGGATAACAAATACGCTTCTGCGAGTAATAGCTTTAATTCGGTATTATCAGGCGTGGCAGCCAAAGCATTATTTAATTCATTAATTGCGGAGTTAATGTCTCCGAGTTCGATATAGAGTTTGGCAATAAATATTCTGGTTTCGAGATTCCCTGGCATCAATTGAGCCGCGTTCTGGGTTTCGATAACGCTGGCTCTGAATTGCCCTTGATCCTTGTAGACCTGTGCGAGATCTAAATGTGATTGGACTTGAACAAGGTCCTCATTGACGTCTTCCTGTTGATTACAGGAAGAGAGTATTTGCATTAAACTTATCGCTATACAAACTTTAATAGTATTCATTAAATGCATATTGAAAATCCTCAAATCCATGATATTTACTATGGAATTCATTATAGGCAAAAAGCAATTTATCGGGTAACACGAGGGCTAAATATATAATATTTTGTTTTCTTAATAAGATGACGATCACAATATCAGATGCATGGCCTCACTATAATTCCGTCACGAGCCTGCTGTGTAATAGCTGTGCAATAAAAGTGCTAGAGGCCCATGTCAGAAAATAATCTCGTAAGTATCATCATGCCCGCGTATAACGCTGAGTTATATATTGCATTGGCAATTGAGTCAATTTTGGGGCAAACCTATCAACAATGGGAATTGCTCGTCGTTAATGATGCTTCCTCAGACAGGACTCAAAACATTGTTGAGGAGTTGCAAAAAAAGGACGCAAGGATCTTCCTTCTGACGAATAAAACGAATTCGGGGATTGCCGATTCGAGGAATTTAGCTTTAAGAAATGCAAAGGGGAGATTTATTGCATTCCTGGATAGCGATGACTTATGGTTGCCCGAGAAGTTAAGTACTCAAGTAATTTTCATGACCGAGCGCAGCGCCTCTATTTCTTACTCGGGTTATAGCAGGGTTAATGAGAAGGGGGCATATTTGGGCTCGGTCAGGCCACCAGAATTAATTGCGTACAATGATCTGTTAAAAACAAATCACATTGGAAATTTAACAGGAATATACGACTGCGAGAGTTTGGGAAAAGAATATTTTAAGAAATTTAAACATGAAGACTATATTGCATGGCTGAATTTGATAAAAAGGGCGGGGTACGCCTATGGGCTTCCCAAGGAACTTGCCCAGTACAGGGTTTACGCAGGATCCGCATCCTCAAATAAATTCAAGACAATAAATTGGCAGTGGCGAATTTATCGAGATTCAGAGCATATCTCACTCTTGAGATCTTGTTTTCTGATGGGTTCCTACATTTGGAATGCCGTGCTCAAACGAATGTAGTCGTAGGAAAGTCGATGGCCTGTACGGCTGAGTACAGGTACTCTTTGAAGGCTCGCACAAGTTTTTGGAGATTGAACCTCTCTAATAATGAAGTGTATTAGTAATCCCAACATTTGGAAAAGTGGCAACATAGAAATTTATGCAGGGTTTACGCGTCTCCCCCAAAAATTATGCAGTGATTTTGCTATTAACCGCGTTAATAGTTTTCATATTTGCATACCTGGATATTCTCGAAGCAATTGTATCGCAGTGGGTAGGTGACGAATCCGCTGGATATAATCACGGATTCCTGGTGCTTATTTGCACTGTTTATTTGTTATACCTAAAAAGGGAGCAATTCAGTGAATTAACTCCTGATCCGCAAAAAACTGGCTTTATACCTCTAGCATTGTTCAGCATTATTTTGTTCTTTTCAGAACTGTCTGAAATACAAGCATTAAAAATGCTCATGATGCCTCTTCTCATCCTGACTTCAATATTCACAATTCTAGGGAAGCAGTATTTTCGATTGGCGCTTGTGCCTGTTTTGATTCTTGTATTTGCACTCCCGATATGGAAACCGGTCTTGCCAATTCTCCAGGACATTACGACTTGGGTAACGCAACTCAATCTTAAAATTCTGGGCCGGCCCGCGCACGTTGTTGGCAACTACATAACTGTAACCGGCGGAACGTTTCTTGTAGAGGAAGCTTGCAGCGGCTTAAGATTTTTACTGATATCCGTGATATTGACTCTCATCAATAGTGACTTGAACTCTCACAACAGGAGACAAGGTGTCGCACTTTTTTTTATCGCTGTAGCACTGGCTTTGCTGGCCAATTGGATTCGCGTGATTATCATCGTGGTGATTGGCGATGTGACAAATATGCAAAGTAGTTTGGTGCATGACCACGTAAACTTTGGTTGGATGGTTTTTCTTGTAGTTGTGTTAATTCCATATTTAGCAATAAGCAGATTGATACCTCAGAACACCCTTACATCACGAGAGCAAGAGTTGGCTGATGTTCGCAGTCGGTATAAGCCAAGCTACTTTTTGATGACGTTGTTAATAATTATGTCTGCGCCTTTATTAAGACATGGGCTTGCGCTTGCATCAACAAATATCTTCGGCGAATTGGAAGCGCCGGTGGCTGTTGCCAATTGGGAGAGCAACGATAACATCGCAGGCAGTAGCGCCTGGAAACCCAATTATAAAAATGCTACGCAAGAATTGTTTAAGAGTTATTCCGGGAAAGAAGGGGTTGAAATAGATCTGCATGTTTTTCATTATTCGGAACAAAAACAAGGCGCGGAATTAATTAACTCAGAAAATACCATTACAGATGAATCTTCGTGGAATGTCGTGCCCTCTAGTGAAGAGCAGCACTTAATCCAGGCGAATCAAGAAATAAAGAGTGTGAATACTGTTGAGGTAATCAATTCTTCAAGACAGAAAAAACTAATATGGTATTGGTATGATGTTGGAGGACATACAACCTCCAATCAGTACTACGCAAAACTATTTCAGATCCTTGCTCAGCTGCAGGGGAAAAATTACGCAAACTTGGTTGCTATCTCCATTGCGTGCGCGGGCGATTGTCATGAAAGGCAGCAGTATTTAGAGAATTATATTTCCGGTTGGCAAATATTGGACGATTAGGGCCTTTCGGTACGGCAATGTCGCTCCCCCTTTAACTCGAAGTTTGATTGCGACTTATGAAGACTGCCGAACTGCGAAAATTACCTATTGGCTGATAGGGTAGTTGTATCGGCACGGTTGCTTTGCGTTGCTCTTTTTTGCCCAGTCTCTCTCCAATTTACCTTAACCCCATCTGTGTTATAATCCGCGACCCGTAGCTAAAGGAAGGCGACGGATATCCCAAATAACTATAAATATGCATGGTTATATTGGATCTGATAGGGAATTTATCAATTAATCGCATATTTTCGAGGTGACAAATGGCATTATCCGCAATTCAAAAAGCAGAAATCTTGAGTGAATACGCCCTGGCTGAGGGCGATACTGGGTCTCCAGAAGTCCAAGTAGCTTTATTAACAGGCAATATAAATCAGCTTCAGGACCACTTCAAAATACATAGCCATGATCACCACTCCCGCCGCGGACTGATAAGAATGGTTAACACCCGTCGTAAACTTCTTGATTACCTAAAGCGCAAAGATGTAACCCGCTACTCAACTCTTATCCAAAGACTTGGTCTTCGCCGCTAAGAAAAATCTATTCACCTGGCAGATATGGATCTGCCAGGTTCATTTGTTCAGGGAAAAAATATGCTGAATCCTATAAGGAAAGAGTTTAAATACGGTAACGATACTGTTGTATTGGAAACTGGAAAGATCGCACGACAGGCCACCGGCGCCGTGATGGTGACAATTGGCGGAACCGTAGTACTAACCACGGTTGTGGGCAAAAGAAACGCTTCGCCTACTGCAGATTTTTTTCCACTAACAGTTAACTATCAAGAAAAAACCTACGCTGCAGGTAAAATTCCTGGCGGCTTTTTTAAAAGAGAAGGCCGTCCAAGTGAAAAAGAGACCCTTACCTCGCGCTTGATAGACCGTCCAATACGCCCGCTTTTTCCGAAGGGGTTTCTCAATGAAGTTCAAGTGGTTTGTACAGTCGTTTCATCCGATAAAAATGTTGATCCTGATATAGCCTCAATGATCGGAGCGTCTGCTGCTTTATCTATTTCGGGTATTCCTTTTGCTGGGCCATTGGGTGCGGCACGTGTTGGTTATAACGATGTAGATGGCTACATGCTGAATCCAGGCTATTCAGTACTTAGTAAATCCGACCTTGACATGGTTGTTGCGGGAACTGAATCCGCAGTTTTGATGGTTGAGTCGGAAGCAAAAGAGTTAAGCGAAGATTTGATGCTCGGAGCCGTGTTATTTGCGCATCAGGAAATGCAAACTGTTATTACAGCCGTCCGCGAGTTTCAGCAAATGGCTGGCAAGCCAGCATGGGACTGGACCCCAGCGTTGAAAAATGAGCAATTACTGGCTGAAATAAATACTTCATTCAGTGAAGAAATTGGGAAGGCATATCAGATCTCCAATAAGATGACCCGGCAGGACAGGCTTTCTGCGTTATTGGGTGAGGCAGTTGCTAAGTTTTCCGATGAGAACAGCACCCCGCCAGTAAAAGCAGCGGATATTCAGGGCCTATTCTCTTCAATCGAGAAAAAAATCGTCAGAACCAGAATAATTGCAGGCGCTCCGCGCATTGACGGTAGGGATAATCACACCGTACGCCCTATCAATGTTGAAGTTGGAATCCTCAATAAAACTCACGGCTCGGCTCTGTTTACCAGGGGTGAAACCCAGGCAATGGTAATTGCAACTTTGGGCGCTATTCGTGACTCTCAGGTCATTGAGGATTTGTCTGGCGTCAGAAAAGATGGGTTCATGTTGCACTATAATTTCCCTCCCTTCAGCGTTGGCGAGACCGGATTCATGAGTGGTCCAAAGCGGCGTGAAATTGGCCATGGTAGATTGGCTCGTCGCGGTGTAGCTGCGGTTTTGCCGTCGGAAGAATCTTTTCCCTATGCAATCAGGGTCGTTTCAGAAATTACCGAATCTAATGGTTCAAGCTCTATGGCAAGTGTGTGCGGCACATCCCTGGCA
>JAZKES010000079.1:67026-71491 GCA_040386995.1 Pseudomonadota bacterium
TACCGAATCTAATGGTTCAAGCTCTATGGCAAGTGTGTGCGGCACATCCCTGGCACTAATGGATGCAGGAGTTCCGATTAAAGCTCCAGTAGCCGGTATAGCAATGGGTTTGATAAAAGAAGCTAACGGTTTTGCGGTGCTGACTGACATATTGGGTGATGAAGATCATCTGGGTGACATGGACTTCAAAGTGGCTGGTTCTGCAAAAGGTGTAACAGCGTTACAGATGGATATAAAAATCCAGGGTATCACTGAAGAAATCATGGAGTCTGCACTTGAGCATGCTTATAAAGCCCGCGTACACATACTCAATGAAATGAACAAGATTATATCTGTACCGAGATCGCAAATTTCAGAGTTCGCTCCAAGCATGGCAACTTTGAAAATTAACATCGATAAGATTCGTGAAGTCATTGGCAAGGGTGGCGCAACTATCCGCGGCATTACCGAAGAAACTGGCGCCTCTGTTGATATAGATGACAATGGCAACATCAGAATTTATGGTGAGGACGCAAGTTCGCGCGATGCGGCGTTGAATATGATTCAGGCCATTACTGCTGAGGCTGAGATCGGTAGAGTTTATCGCGGCAAAGTTTCCAAGATTGTCGACTTCGGAGCCTTTGTAACTATTCTTCCGGGTAAGGACGGATTAGTTCATATTTCTCAAATTACCCAAGACAGAGTAGAAAAAGTAACGGATCATTTGAGTGAAGGTCAGGATATTTTAGTCAAAGTATTGAAGATCGATGATCGCGGCAAGATAAGCTTGAGTATGAAAGAAGTTACAGAACAAGACAAAGCGGAGTCTGCTGCAGCTTTATAAAACAGAATGTTTTTGTCTTGAATAAAAAACGGAAATCAATATTTCCGTTTTTTTTTGCCTGCGTTTGTTGAAACGTTACCCGCCGAATTTGGCCACTGCAATCCCTAGTATTTCTTTGTGGGTAGAAGGTGTTAAGCGAGGTCCAAAATGACCAACAGTTGTCGCGGCCGCTATACTCGCCAGTTTCCCTGCATATTCCAGGCTTTGTCCACTCGCTAAGGCATATAGAAATGCCCCGGCAAACATATCTCCAGCTCCATTCGAGTCGATTGCCTTCACAGGTGTTGGAGCGATGTTAATTCGTTGTTTACCGTCGTAGATAAGAGCGCCTTTCGAGCCCAAAGTAACTACGATAACTTTAGCAATACTGCTCAGCATCTCTATGGATTGCTCGATGGATTCCTGGCCGGTCCAGGCATTTGCTTCGAGCTCATTAGCAAAAAGAATATCAACTCCCTCGCCGATCATCTCTTCCAGACCGCCGCGGAAAAACTGCACCATGGCTGGATCCGAAAGTGTCAGAACAGTTTTTACACCGTTTGCTTCAGCAACTTTTCGCGCAGCTACACATGCTTCACGTCCTGTCGGTGAGGTTACGAGATAGCCTTCAAGATAAAGGTATTCCGATGCTTTGAGCGCTTCAAAATCCAAATCGGCAGTTGAGAGTGTTTCGGATATTCCCAAATACGTAAGCATGGTTCTTTCAGTGTCTGGGCTGACCATAACGATACACTTCCCAGTAACGCCGTAGTCGCGATCCTTTCCGAGATTTGTATGAATATTGAGAGTTCCTAATTCATTGACATAGAAATCCCCAAATTCATCACTCGCCACTTTGCAACTGTAGAAAGTTTTACCGCCGAACTGGGATATTGCATAGACAGTATTTGCAGCTGAGCCTCCGCCTGCCATTTTTTTAAGCTTGAATCGCTGCGTTAGGCGATCCAATAAAACATTCTGTGACTCACCATCGACTAAGGTCATTACGCCTTTTTGAATATTTTCATGAATGAAAAAGTCATCAGAAACCTCAAATTCTTTATCAACCAAAGCATTGCCTATTCCGTAAACGTGATATGTCTTCATAATTTCCTTAGAAAACTAATAGTGAATTTAGTTTTTTTAATTTAGATGTTGAGAATAAAAGCCTGACTATTAAATTCGAAGATTACGCGTGTAGCAACGCAAATGAGGCCTCGGCAGCATTGAGAGTTTTTTCAATTTCTTCATCGCCATGGGCTGCAGACATAAAGCCTGCTTCATATGCTGATGGCGCAAGGTAAATGCCATTGTTCAACATTAAATGGTAATACTTTCGGAACGTTGCCACATCAGACTTCATTACTTGTTCATAAGACTGAATGTCTTTTTCATTACTGAAATAGCAACCAAACATGCCTCCAACCTGCGTGTAGGTGAACGGGATATTTGCCGCGTCAGCTCGTGCTTGTAAACCTAAAAGTAGTTTCCGGGTTTTATTTGTCAGATCAGTATAAAACCCTGGACTACTTATCTCCTCTAACATGATCAGTCCAGCAGTCACAGCTAAAGGATTGCCTGACAAAGTCCCTGCTTGATAAACGGGGCCAACCGGGGCAAGCATAGACATAACATCCTTGCGCCCACCAAATGCTCCGACGGGTAATCCTCCACCTATCACTTTGCCCAGCGTGGTGAGGTCGGGTTTGATGTTGTAAATGCTTTGCGCGCCTCCTAATGCCACCCTGAAACCAGTCATCACTTCGTCGAAAATCAACAGGCTTCCATATTGATTAGTTATATTCCTCAGCTTGTCCAGGAAACCTGGTGCCGGTGGAACACAATTCATATTTCCTGCCACAGGTTCAAGTATTACGCAGGCAATTTCATGTCCGTATTTTTCGAACATAACTGAAAGAGCTGCTTCATCATTGTAAGGGAGAACAAAAGTTTGTTCGGCAGTAGCGGAAGGAATGCCGGCAGAGTCCGGGTGACCGAAAGTTAGAGCACCGGATCCTGCTTTTACTAGAAGAGAATCGACGTGGCCGTGATAACACCCCTCAAATTTCACAACTTTTTCTCTGCCAGTAAATCCTCTGGCAACTCTGATTGCGCTCATCGTCGCTTCAGTCCCGGAGTTGACCAGACGCACAAGTTCAATCGAGGGCATAATCGAGCAGATTTTTTCAGCAAGTAGGACTTCAAGGGCTGTGGGTGCACCATAAGCTATACCCAAATCAATTTGCTTTTTTAACGCTTCAACAATTTTGGGATGAGAGTGACCTAGAATCATTGGCCCCCAAGCACCGATATAATCCACATAGCTATTTCCGTCTTCATCATAGATATAGGCGCCCTTCGCGCTTTTAATAAAGACAGGAGTGCCTCCGACTCCTTTGAAGGCTCTGACAGGAGAGTTAACGCCGCCAGGTATCAAGGCCGACGCCTTTGCAAAGAGTTCAGTTGAGCGCAAATATCGATTAGGTGTAGGCATGAAGCATCCGAGATAAGGTCTATGTAATTGAGTGTAATTAATTCAAAGGTTAAGCAGGGGCGTAGAGAATCCCAAATAGTAATTGTTATTAAATAGTGCAATAAGCTGCGAATGTTAAAACATTCTAATGTGAACAATTACAGAGTTTTTCTTGCTTTGAGTTAGAATGTCCCCATCTATTGAGCTGTAAGCAAATTGAAAATTTTTTCTAGCGAGCCCTATTATGACAGTAGTAGAAACGTATGATACGGCCAAAATGGTACTGACGGAAAAGGCCGCGAGCAAAGTTAATTCTTTGGTCAGTGAAGAAGGGAAGGTCGAACTAAATTTGCGTGTATATGTCACCGGGGGAGGTTGTTCCGGATTTCAGTATGGCTTCTCATTTGATGAGGTTGTAAACGAAGACGATACTGTGATCGAGAAAGATGGAGCGCGGCTGTTGATAGATTCGCTCAGTATCCAGTATCTATTAGGCTCCAAAATTGACTACGTTGAGGGCCTGCAAGGGTCTCGTTTTATAGTTGAAAATCCGATGGCTTCAACCACCTGCGGCTGTGGCATGTCTTTCTCTATCTGAACAGCGAACGATTGCAAACATCCTTAAGCAAGCGACCCTGATTATTCCGCGTAATAAACCCCCCCAGCGATTACAGGATGGCGTGCTCCGGTAAACGGAGTAAAGTCGATAGCTTTCTTCATCATGGTTTTGCTGGCAAACCACGCAAATGCTACTGACTCGACGCAGTCGGGATTTATTCCATTTTCATCTGAAGTAGTAATCTTGAATTTTTCCAGCCGTTCTTTAAGCCGGGAAAGTAGCGCTGCGTTATGGACGCCACCACCGCAAATGATTATTTCACCGGCGTCGCGCAGCTTGAATATTTCCCGCTTGATAGTTTCGACGCTGAACTCCAGTAAAGTGGCCTGAACATCTTCCTTTGCTAGTTCAGTTTGTATTCTTGATAGCTTGCTTTCTAGCCAGAACGTATTAAAAAGTTCTCTGCCAGTACTTTTCGGGCTCGGTAAATCGAAATACGTTTCATCTAACAATTCATGTAATAGCGCGTGGCTAACTTTGCCACTTACCGCCCACTGCCCATCATTATCAAACTCTTTATTCAGATGCTGCCGGATCCAGGAATCCATCAGGACACTCGCAGGTCCGGTAT
>JAZKES010000079.1:71591-75268 GCA_040386995.1 Pseudomonadota bacterium
TTATTCAGATGCTGCCGGATCCAGGAATCCATCAGGACACTCGCAGGTCCGGTATCAAGTCCCTTAGGCATTTCATTGTCTTTGGGCAGGAACGTGATATTTGCTATTCCACCCAGGTTAAGCACAAATCGATCTGCTGTAGAGCTTCTGAATATTTTAGCGTGAAAGGCTGGAACTATTGGAGCGCCCTGGCCCCCAGCAGCCATGTCTTTGCGCCTGAAGTCTGCGACTGTTGTTATGCCGGTGTTCAAGGCAATTGTATTAGCGTCGCCAAGTTGCAATGTGAATGGCACGTGGGCTGGGGATTGTTGCGGTTCGTGCCAGATAGTTTGGCCGTGGCTGCCGATAGCAGTGATGTCATCAGAGACTAGTTTATTTCTTTCTAGAATCCTGATAACTGACGAGGCAAATAGCCGACCGACTTCCACATCGGCACTGCCAAGAGTCCGGAGATCAATCGTCTTGTTTGCCGACAGCGTCAGAAGTTTATGTTTCAGTTCTGATGGTAGTTCAGTGCAACTATAATCAATCACTCGCACTTTGTTGTCATTGATCGCGACGAGTGCACAATCCACTCCATCCATGCTCGTGCCGGACATAAGTCCGATATAAAAATTTTCAATCATTTGCGGTTGTTACAGGAGTTTGCTGTGTTTCACGGTTGGCTATGGGAATTGAATGGCTCTTCGATAATTGAGAAATAAACAGATTCTTCTGTGCTTCAAAGCGTGGTAGTTCGGATTTTGCAATTGATGCTGACTGAGGTAGTTGTTCATGCACTGTTCTTGAGTTTCGATGTACTCCATCGATCAAGAACTCATAATGCAAATGAGGCCCAGTAGCACCACCTGTCGATCCCACATAGCCAATTATCTGGCCCTGGTGAACCGCAGCGCCTTCTTTTATGCCTCGAGCATAGTCCTTCAAGTGCGCGTATTTGGTTTCAAACTTCTCACCGTGTTTGATAACAATCAACTTGCCGAATGAGCCCTTTCTTCCGGAAAAAATAACTTTCCCATCGGCTGTTGCAACTACTGGAGTTCCCGCTGGCGCAGCGTAGTCTGTCCCTTTGTGAGCGCGAATGGTATTGAGGATTGGATGTTTTCTAGACAGGTTGAAATCAGAGCTGATTCTTGTGAAGTCGACAGGGTTAAGTAAAAAGGCCTTGCGCATGCTTTCACCATCGGCGTTATAAAAATTTACATCACCTGCCAAATCTACATATCGCACAGTTGTGAACACCTCACCCTGGACTATAAATTGAGCGGCCAAAATATCTCCTTCTTCAATAAATTTCCCATCGTGATATTTTTCTTCATAGATGATGTTGAAGCTGTCACCTTTTCTAATATCTTGAATGAAGTCGATGACGCCGCCGTAAATGTCGGCCAATTTCATGGTTAAAGCGGCCGAGATGCCACCCTGTTGTGCAGCCATGAAAAGTGAATCATTAATAGTCACTTCCCTGGAGATCTGTTTTATCTCAGGTGCCCGGCTTATATGTTTGTAATCGTATTGGTTGTTTTCGATTAGCGTAAAAAGATCACTTTCAAGCGGGTTATGAAAAATCTCCAACGACTGAACAGAATTGTCGGCATTCATTTCCAGCGCGAGGTTAAATCCGGGATACAAGTTAGATAGTACTTTTGAATCCGCGCTGCCATTCGATAAAGTATAAACAGCTTGTGCATCCAGTCCGGCGCGCTTGAATAAAGTGGATAGATTGTCTCCAGGCTGTACTTCCAAAAATAATCGGGAATCAATTTCATCCGGCTGTTTGGCGTTGCTGGAAGATACAAATACACCTTGGCTCGAAAGTGTTGGTTCGTTCTCATGTTTTGGCGCTGTCAGCTCGTGAAATTTGGAGCTCACCAATTGTTGTATATAGTTATAGTTAGTTGGCAATGCTCGCTGAGTTCCCAAAATATTCTGTTGTGCCTCAGGCTTCAGCAATAACAAAAGCAAAAACAAAATCAACACAAAAAGCACAGATTTATGCTTCGCGGGCAATAGCTGATTTATTCGTGAGTTTATTAGAGAAATTATTGCCATGCAGAAGCTTACTAGTAGTCGGTCTTGGGATCTTTGGAATTGCTGATTTCTTCGATTATAACAAAAAAGTTTCTGGATCATAGTTCGCGACAACCGCGCGATTTTGAGGGATGTTGGAGATCAGCACGCGCACAAATACGACAAGTTAGATCCTTCCATTTAGCTCTTGTAAACTGCTTTGCTTCTTGTAGAGTTACTTTTTGTTCATATTAAGCAAGGTTTGTAGATGCAACTCACCAGTACCAATTTTTTAACAGATCTGAGAAATCGCGGTCTTATAACCCAAACATCTGCGGATTTAGAGCTGGAGGCACACTTAAGCTCAGCTATGAGGACGATCTATTGTGGGTTTGATCCCACTGCCGATAGTTTGCACATAGGCCACTTGGTTCCGCTTTTAGCACTAAAACGCTTTCAGTTGACAGGCCATAGGCCTATTGCTCTCGCCGGTGGGGCAACGGGGATGATAGGTGATCCAAGCTTTAAATCAAAGGAAAGGAAGCTTAACTCAGCAGAGACGACTCGCGAATGGGCGGAAAAAATCAAGGACCAGCTATCCAGGTTTATAGATTTTGACTGTGGCGCCAACTCAGCACTAATAGCCAACAATCTGGATTGGACGAGTAAACTGGATGTTCTTACTTTCTTGCGTGATATAGGAAAACACTTTTCCATTAATGCGATGATTCAAAAAGAAAGTGTACGACAGAGAATTGAGAGGGAAGGCGAAGGAATTTCATTTACTGAATTTACGTACATGATTCTACAGTCCTATGACTTTGCAGTGCTCAATGAAAAATTTGAGTGTTCTGTGCAAATTGGAGGTAGCGATCAGTGGGGCAACATTACTGCGGGTATCGATCTTACGAGGCGTTTAAATCAGCAGCAAGTGTACGGTGTTACGTTACCGTTAGTTACAAAGGCTGATGGTGGGAAATTTGGGAAGACTGAGGATGGCGCTGTTTGGCTGGACGCGAGAAAGACCTCCTGCTTCTCTTTTTATCAATTCTGGCTTAAGACAGCTGATGCGGATGTTTATAAGTTTTTACGTTATTTTACATTCCTGCCGCTTACAGAAATTGACGCAGTGGAACGTGAAGACAAAAATAGAACTGGTCGCCCGGAGGCGCAAAAGATGCTGGCTCGCGAGGTTACATTGTTAGTTCATGGCGCGTCAGGTTTGGCATCCGCGGAGAGAATTACTGAAGCTCTATTTAATGGCGAGGTAAATTCGCTTACTGAAAGTGACTTTGAACAGTTGCGATTAGATGGTCTTCCGTCTACCTTGGTGTCGTCAGGCGAATCTCTGAATCTCTATGATGCTTTAGTAAAAAGCGATTTGGCCGCATCAAATAAAATGGCTAGAGAATTTATAGAGAACGGAGCAGTGAGTGTTAACGGCGAGCGAATCGTCGACGCAACTGCTAGTTTAAATTGGGAGATGGCGCGGTATAATAAGTACATGCTCCTTAAAAGAGGCAAGAAACTGTTTAATCTCTTTTATAGGTATTGATATCAAAAAGTGCTCATTTTCAGTTTTTTTAAATCTGCTCTTGTCAGGTTGAAACTTCTGAGTATAATGCGCGCTCTCTGCAGGCGAGGGTCTGTCAGAAAAGCTCTTTAAC
>JAZKES010000080.1:0-47642 GCA_040386995.1 Pseudomonadota bacterium
AATGGGGTGACCGACGGGGCTCGAACCCGCGACAACCTGAGTCACAGTCAGGCTAAATAACATTAAAAATCAATTACTTATTATCAGAATTCCTAATATAATCACTATTATATGCTGTTACTTTTCATTAAGTTACGGAAACCAAAAACCCGATATTAGGAATAAGTCGTGACCATTAAAGACGGGTGGATGACCGCCAAAGACTATGCGAATTCTTCAGGTCAGACTGAGTCTGATGTAATCAGACTGGCTAGCTCAAAATGGATGAAAGGCGTCGAGTATCTAGTTAATGGGTCGGTGCTGATGGTGAACGCAAAGGCTATCGAGGCTTGGATGCGCTCTTTGCTCGAGCCCCGCAATGCGGACTATGATTTTGTGCTTAATGGCGGGCTGGCCGCTGTCATGCAAAAATCAAACTTGTGCTTCCAGCGTGGATGGGATTGGCTCGAGACATACGACAAAGATGCGGAATACCTATATGTAATGTCATGTGGCGAGTTCTTGAAGGTTGGCTTATCCGTCAATCCACTGCGCCGCCTTAAAGACCATCAAGTGAGCAACCCTGTAGAGATTCATTTAGAGCTCGTCTACCGCCCAACCGTCTTTATGCCAATTTCAGCAATCGAGGCCGTAGCTCATCGCAGCTTAAAGCAATATCACGTCCGCGGGGAATGGTTCACTAAAGATGCTATGGCCGAATTCAAGCGGCTTGACCAGGCGCAGCTCGAGCGATTCGCCGCGGCTATTTAACCCCACCCTCATCAATCAGGTATTTAGCGGGTTCAGTTACGGAGAGTTTATGACCGCACAAAATTTCGAAGTGGACGCGACTAGCAGGAACATTATCAAGTCGTGGACGAAGGGTGTTGAGGTGGAAGCAGGCGCGAGGCAGCAGCTCCGCAACATCGCATCTATGCCTTTCATTCATAAGCACGTCGCAGCAATGCCGGACGTTCATTGGGGCATGGGCGCGACCATAGGATCAGTGATCGCCACAAAGGGCGCAATTATCCCGGCTGCCGTTGGTGTGGATCTCGGCTGCGGAATGATGGCCGTTAAAACCACGCTGACAGCTTCCGACATGCCAGATAACCTTAATGCGGTGCGCTCTGCGATAGAAGCTGCCGTGCCGCATGGCCGTACAGATAACGGCGGAAAGAATGATAGGGGCGCGTTTAGCGAGCTTCCTGCCAGCCATGCGCAGCGATGGGTCGGACTGAGCGAAAGATATGATGCAATAATCGATAAGCACCCCAAGGCCAAGGGCTACAACAGCTCAAACCACATTGGCACGCTTGGCACAGGAAATCACTTTATTGAAATTTGCTTGGACGAAGCTGGCGCGGTTTGGGTGATGCTGCATTCTGGCTCTCGCGGAGTCGGCAATAAAATCGGCATGTACTTTATCGAGGCGGCAAAACTGGAAATGGAACGCTACCATATAAGCGACTATCTGCCAGATAAAGACCTGTCATACCTTGTCGAACACACTGAAATTTTCGATGATTATATCGACGCGGTTTCATGGGCGCAGGATTTCGCTTTAGAGAATCGCAAGGCTATGATGGAGGCAACACTTGGAGTTATGCATAAACTGTTGCCAGAATTCTCCATCACGGATATGGCGGTTAACTGTCATCACAATTATGTCGAGCGCGAGAATCATTTTGGTGCCAATGTATGGGTAACAAGGAAAGGCGCTGTTCGCGCGCGTGAGACCGACTTGGGTATTATTCCCGGCAGTATGGGCACCGGATCGTTTATCGTCAGAGGGAAAGGTAATCCACACTCGTTCTGCTCATGCTCGCACGGAGCCGGTCGAGCAATGTCGCGCGGAGAGGCAAAGAAGAAAATCACACTAGAAGATCACGCAATTGCAATGAAGGGAATTGAGGCAAGGCTTGATGCTGATGTTCTGGACGAAAGCCCTGCAGCTTACAAAGACATTAACGCGGTTATGGCTGCACAGAGCGACCTAATAGAAATTGTTCACAGGCTACGCCAGATCGTTAACGTTAAGGGTTAACCCCATAGCTGGAAGTAATGCGGAGAGGAAATGAACGCCGAAAAGCTCATAGACCAAATGGCAATGTCAATTGGAGATATAACGAATCCCGCCGTTAACGTCGTGCTGGTCGATGACCTGCGAGAGTTTAATGAATTAGATAGCAAGAATTGGACGTTGATATTTGCTTGTGGGTCAGAAGTGCATAGCTTTAAAGTAGAGTCCGATCCGCAAGATGCCGCCTGCGAATTGAAGCGCAAGCATGATTGGCTGGAAGGGTTTTATTTGATTGCTGCTGTTCAGGGGGAGTCCACCATACTGACTGCTGACTCTGCCAGAACCAGTGAGTGCGGACTGCAATAGCCTGCGCATCATATCTGGAAGTATTCGGAGAGGAAATGAGCGAATCTGAATTGATGAGTCTTGCCGCCGACAATAAAATAACTATTGGTATCGGCCCTTCTGGAATGCCTCGGCTGGCGTGGCACGCAGGAGCATGTCTATGCTGGCGAGATGTTGAGATCGAAGATTCGCCATACAAGCCGCCGCAAGATATAAGAGAGGCGACGCGCCAAGCAATCCTTGAGGCTACCGAATCAATGAGGTGATGGAAATGAGCCGAACCTACAACATCGCTTGTCGTGACTGCAATCAAAGCTTATGGATTGGGCAAGGCAATTTGGGTGGCACTCAGTATATTTACACTGAGCAGAAATGCGTTGATCGCCTGCAGTCATTTCTATTCTCGCACCTGAGTCATGCGCTTGTTTTTGATGACAGCGAAGGCATGTGCGATTACGACGAAATACCTGATCCCGATGATGATGGGAGATAGGTCTGTATGACCAAAGAAAACAGCATGGCCGGATCATGGGAAAGCCGACACGATAACCTATGCAAGCATCCGGAGATCATCAAGCCAGATCCGCCCGAGCCAATATGGTTCGATAAGAAGCCATACAAGTGCGTAGAGTGCGGTGAGCAGATACACGCTACTCAGGTTGAGGAAGTGGATGGTAAATTGCGGATGGTAGATTATTCCAAATTTTCTAATAGGAATAAGAGAAGGCGATAACCAAAACGGTTTAATATTCAAAACTAAACCATAGCGAGGCAGTCATGAGTATAACTAGAAGATCGCTATTAAAGGGCGCTGCGTTGTCGCCAGCGACTGCATCTGTAGCAGCAGAGCCCCAAAGAGCATCGCTTGCTGAGATACTGATGACAGAACTTGCAATGAAGGGGGTCGAGCTTGAAGATATCGATGTGGACAACTTCCTTGCTCTCGACAACGACCGCGTCTACTGCGCTTGATTAATAAGTTCCCTGATCTCCGGCGCTAGCGACTTCACGAAGCTGTCTTTGATATGTGCCGCATCCCTGAATGTTTCTGCGCTGCACATCCCATCCGGGCAAACTAGATCATTAAAGTTTAACGCCTTCGCGCTGTGTGATGACGCGGCCTGATTTAAAAGGTTGAACACATTCTGATTGCCTATCGCCATCGATTGACATTCGTTTAAATGCGAAACACCTGTAGGTTGCCAATCCAATCTGGCAAGGCAATCCGGAGCATCAAAAGGTAATCGCGGCGTGCTGCCAATGATATAGAGCTTTTCAGCAGTGAGAGACTTTAATATTCGCTCTGTGCCACCAATCCATTCTTCGTCGGAATATTCGTAAGAGTCAGCGCTTCCAATAAATACCACTTGGGGCTTGATGCCTGCCAGATACTTTAACGAGGCATTGCGCCACATTCCGCAAATCAAATATTCCCCTCCCGCTTCTTTATTGAATACCGGAGCATCCACTATCGGGCATGCCGATTTGGTTAATACGATCAACCTCCAGCCTTCGCCTGTATACATGGATTCAAGCGCGGAGAACCATTGCGTCCCTACACTATCAGCAAAAAGCACGGCCGTATTCGGAGCGGTTACATTCCCAAAGACGCAAGCCTTTATGTCTGCGCTTCTGTACCAGTCATCGCACTGCGCATAGTAAGGCTGCGGCCTGTCGTTGGTGATGAGTTGCAATTCTGCTTGGACTGGATCGAGCGACCACTCTGCCGACTTGTGCGCCCATCCATAGGAAAACGAAACCCCTAGCCCCATTAAAGCGGCGGACGCCAGCACAACGCGACTCGGTTTGAAAGATCCGTTTCTAATTGGCGCCTCAACAGCGAGGTAAGCAATGTCCGCCAGCGCGAGAGATACGGCAACTAGGAACAACTGATACCAGATTGACTGACTTGTATATACAGCATTGCCCAATATCAAAACAGGCCAGTGCCACAAGTACCACGAATACGAAACGCGCCCGATTGCTTGCATGGGCTTGATTGATAGCGCGCCGCTGACTGGAGATTTTTGCGCGAACAAGATCAAAGCAGCGCCGATGCTTGGAGTAAGAGCGGCAATGCCCGGATAGGTCGTTTGCTCAGCAATGAGCAGGATGCTCGCCAGAATCATGGCAAGTCCGCCAAAACCTGCCAGCGTGCGCGTGTGTGCTGAATAATATTTCTCTGGCAGCCATGTAGTGGCTAGCAAGCACACAATGCCGCCTAGCGCGAACTGCCAGCCCCGAGAAGGCATGAAGTAAAAACCCCATAGCGGAGAAACATTGGAAAGGAAGATGCTCAGCGCAAGGCATCCCGCAAAGACCAGCAACAGTCCGCCAAGCAAAGAGGCGCTGCTACGCATGAAATACAGAATCAACGCAGGCCACACTATATAGAATTGTTCTTCTACAGCCAGCGACCACGTGTGCAGGAATAGGTTGACAGCGTCTTGGTCGAAATAACCAAATGAGGCGTTAATGAATTTGAAATTGCTCAGCCATAAAAAAGCCGAGGGCAGCATATCCGCCTGATCGATTTGCGATGGAGGCGCGATGATGAGGGATGCAGCGAGAGAGGATACCAGCAACATCAAAGCAAGGCCAGGCAAGAGCCGCTTGAATCGTCTGGCATAGAAGGAAAGGAAATTGACCCTGCCGGTTGTGTTGATTTCTTTAGCGAGCAGACCGGTAATTAAATAGCCAGACAGCACAAAGAAAATATCAACACCGACAAACCCGCCTTGCATGAATGGTAGCTTGGCGTGACAGGCTACAACCGCGAGTATTGCTACTGCGCGCAAGCCTTCAATGTCTGGACGGTAGTCAGTTTTTTGCATGGCGCATTACATATCGCCTAACGACGTTTTGGCAATAGCGGCGCTGCAACTACGTTAAACAGTCGGCAGATTTTGTCGTAACTGCAACACGGTAAGGTGCAGAATTTCAGCTTTATCTCGTTCGCGAGTTGCAGTCACAACTAAACCTTTTAACTGTCCTATGAACTCGCCGACATCCTTGCCTGCTGACATCTGCCTTTGGGCAATCGCTATCGCCGCATTGAATTTCTTTATGTCGAAATCATGGCACGCAACTTCGTCTGCGCGCTGCGCTATTTCTTGGTCGAGCCGTTCCGTAAAATCTGCCATACATCCTCTAGTTAAATGCAATGCCAAGGGCCTGCGCTGTTGGCAATGTGCCTGGGTTGGTGAATTTTGATCCGAATCCAGTGATATCGCTCCACGGATATGCAGACACATAGGGCGAAGAGCCGTGCGCAACAGCAATGACATTGCCAGCCAGGTTAAATTGCGCGTCCCCACCCGTACCAATCGGAAGTGTGGCCGGATCTGTAAACTTAGTGCCAAAGCCAGTCGTATCATCCCAAGGATAAACCGAAACAAACGGGCTTACGTTGTGCGCTACAGCTATTGACAAGCCGGACGGTGAAAATGCCACCCTGTTGCCGACGTTAGGCGGCAATGTGCCTGGGTTGGTGAATTTTGATCCGAATCCAGTCGTATCATCCCAGGGGTACACTGAAACGTATGGCGAGGTTGAGTGCGCGATGGCTAGCGAATCGCCAGATGGAGAAAATGCGATGCCGTTGCCTTGTCCCGTTGGCAGGGTTCCTGGATTTGTATGCTTGGTGCCAAAACCTGTTACATCATTCCAAGGATAGGCAGCTATATAAGGGCTTGAAGTGCTCGCAACCGCAATTGATGCGCCAGTGGAAGAGAACGCCACGTCAGATCCGTTGCCTGCTGGTACGGTTCCGGGGTTTGTGTGCTTAGTTCCGAACCCGGTTGCATCATTCCATGGGTATACGGAGACGGCCGGGCTTGTTATATGCGCAACCGCGATAGAGGCGCCGCTTGGCGAAAAGATAGCGCCGATGCCATTGCCTGCTGGAAGGGTTCCGGGATTGGCGATCTTAGTTCCAAATCCAGAAAGATCAGTCCACGGATATGCAGAAAAATACGGACTGGTCGTGTGGGAAACACCTACCGTAAGCCCAGACGGCGAAAACGAAGGCTTCCTGCCTACTCCTGCTGGCAGGGTTCCGGGGTTTGTATATCGCGAGCCAAAGCCTGCCGCGTCATTCCACTGATACGCATTAACGTAGGGCGACGATATCTGAGTAACAATCATGGCCTTGTAAACGATGGGAATCGACGCGCCGCCCACCATCAGAGCTTGCTGTATAGCGCTCAAGTTAAATTCGTCCCGGAGATGATCCATTCCGTAGTTGTAATCTTGACTGCAGTGGCCACACCGTTTGCTGCTAGCGATCTATTTCCAGTCGTGCCAGCTCCGGCCAGTCGCATAGTGTCGCTCGTGATGGATATGGTGATTACGCCGCCCGCATTCTGGTTGATGAATGTGATGGCTGTGCCGAGCGGATAGGCAACGTTTGCGTTTGAGTCGATAGTCCATGTGCGAGCAGTGGTGTCTGCCGAAGGATGGAGAATGTGTTTTCCAGCATCAGCCAAGACGGTTGTGTAAGCAGTGCTTTGGCTGTTCTGTGGAATGTGCCTGAAGCCGATAGCGTTTGTTCCGTCTGCGGTGCAGCTAGAAAGGTTTCCTGATGCTGGCGTTCCAAGTGCAGGAGTTACAAGTGCCGGACTGGTTGTGCGAACTGGAGCGCCAGTTCCGTTAGCTGTTGTCCAAACCGGCAAGGCAGAAGCGCCGCCACCAACAAGTATTTCCGTTGTCGCACCAGCGGCGAGAGTTTGATGTGCACCGGTTGCAGTGGTGCCCGCCGCAATTAATCCGTAAGCAGTAGTGCTGGTTGATCGTCCTGTGCCGCCATCAGTAACAGCAACATCAGTTCCGCCCACTGTGTAGACAACGCTGGCATCTACCGAGAATGCAGACCCAGTGAGCGTGATGCCTGTGCCGCCTGTGTATGTTCCGCCCGCGCCTATCGCTGTCCTGAATGCAGAATCCGAAAGCAGCGTCACAGAGTTGTCCGCATTCACTCTTGGGAAAGTTATCGCGGATGGATCGGTCACAGTAAATAGATTTGCTCCCACCGTGGTTGCGCCCAGCGCAGTGCGAGCAGTAGATGCCGATGTGCTGCCAGTGCCACCATTCGCTATAGGAAGCGCGCCAGTGACCATTGACGTTAGATCAACTGATAATGTACCGCCGAGCGTAAGATTGCCCGCGCCTGTTACAGTGCCGGTCAGCGTTAATCCTGCAACGGTGCCGGTGCCTGAAACACTGGTTACAGTTCCGCCGCCTGCCGCCGAGCCCCACACAGAGCCGTCATGCTCAAGATAAATAGCCTCATCTACAATATAGACTCGCCATCCCGCCTTAGGCTCTTTGGCCTGCCACACGCCAGTTTCCGCAAACCACGAAACGAGATAATCATCCCATCCAGCCCATAGTCCAGTTGCGCCGGCAGCTGGCATATAGCAATCACCATCAACCGGAGAGCCTGGAGGCGCTGTCAAGTCTCTATCAATGACGCTCGACTGAACCAGCACATCAAGCGCGGCCAATGCCATGTTCACAGTAATTTCATGGCTGCGCTGTGATGAACTGAGATAATTAATCTCTAGATTTGGTGTTGCGGTCATAGCGTGAAGGCTCCAACGTGTCCGCGCCCAACGGTTGCGGAGATTTGATAAATTTTGAAATCAATGGATGACTGTTCTGAGCCAAAGTCGGTGACTTGATCGGCTGCGGGATACTCAAATTCTGGCGCACTCACTGCGATGGTTCGAACTACGGTTGCGCCGTCCAGCACATCAATTTCATAGGCTTCGATAGCCTCGCCAATGGGAGCGCCGTCATAGATTTGTTCAAGCATTGAATAGCCGCTATCGAGTCTGGTGCGCGGTATGAATCGCCCAAAGAAGTCATCACTACTGTCTCGATAACCTTCGGCTTGCACGGGCGAAAGCGGTGTTAGGTTTTCTGCGCTATAAGGAAGATTCACAACTGACGAAGAATCCAAGTCTCTGCCGGTCGTGATAGCCTTGTGCTTGAGAGTTAGGCCAATGTCAGTGGCGAGAGCCGAGATAAACTTAGCTGTGCCGTCATTAACGAAAGCGAAGTAATCGCCCGCTTGATGAAGTCCTGATGCCCATTCCGTGCCGCGTCTTCCGCGTGTGAATGTGTTGAGCGTGAAAGTGCC
Organism: Pseudomonadota bacterium; assembly: GCA_040386995.1. Taxonomy (GTDB): domain Bacteria; phylum Pseudomonadota; class Gammaproteobacteria; order Pseudomonadales; family Pseudohongiellaceae; genus CAILUG01. The sequence continues at coordinate 8,490 of JAZKES010000080.1, forward strand.
GTTACCGTTATCAGCTGCGTTCTGGTAGCAAATTAATTCCCATCGTCCGGGCTTGCCGTATGCGAGCATGGATTCTTCATTGAGCATTTGCGCTTCAGTGAAATCGGCCATGATGCCTTTTAACGGGCGAACCGTGATCGAGCCACCAAGATCGAGCAGATGCCCGCCGTGTACTGCCAGCGCATCAAGGCATGTGCCCCAAACCGTTATAGTGTTGAACGCCTGGACCATCTCATACGTGACACCATCGCGAGCGCGGAAGACTGAGCCACCAACCCATCCATCAGAGGGATGCGAAACTAATGCGGTATATCCGGGCTTGTTCTGGACATCGTTAATAACCGGAATGTCGAGAACGCCGAGGATTGGATTTGCGATGGATGGAATCGTAGTCGGCGGAGTGTACGAGCCAGTAGCGCCGGGATTGGTCGAGACGTAAACCGTATCGCTGTGTTGCTTGGCCTGACATTCCATCGTGCCGTTAGCGAGATAGTGAATATTGGTAAGGCGAACAATGTATGAAACCTCCTTCATCGCTAGTGTGATAACGTCTGAAGGCTCAAGGTTTCGATAAGTGGGTGGCAGCGTGAAAACGAATGTGCGGCGTTCAATGTGGTAAATATTGAGCAGGATTTCTGCGGCTTGTGCTGCCTCAGAAGCATTCATCACTAGAGGAATATTCAGGCGACGTATATTTTCGATATCTAACCGCCTTTCGGCTCGCTGGATATCAGGCATGTAATCAAGAGCAATGTTGTTAAACGTGATCTCAACCTTGCTTGGAAGCTGCGTCTCCATCTCTCTGTCTTGCGCGAGAGATATGCCGGGTCCAAGGTCTTGCCACGGCACAGTAACAACTGACGCAAGGCCGCGTTTAACGTATTTGTTTTTGTAGCCTGACTGAATTACATCCCAAGGAAAGATTGCCTGCAGTTGTTGTAGGACGTTTCGGACAGGACTAATTTCAGAAACAACATAGCCGCGAACCATCTGGTCTATCGTGGTTACATCAAGATCATCCTCAGTAATTCCGACAAGCGCATTCTCGGCAATGATGATGTCAGCAAGCGGTATCTTGCCCGGCTCAGAAACAACGCCAAACGTGAAGAACTGAACGCCTACCTCAGGCATAGGGTCGCCCTTGGTTGATACCCCAAGCATAGTTCCGTGGCCATGAATATTGAATAAACCTGGAGCCTCGATGCCGGGAATTAATTCAGACGCTTCCCCTAGATCGGTCTCTGGTCCATCAAACGAGTCGCGCTTAAAGACATGGCCGTCGCGCACATAAAATAACTTGTCAAAATCAGGAGAAAAGTTTGCGGCAAATTCAGCATCGTTTTCGCCAAATTCTGTTAAAACATCGAAGTCATCAAGATAACCAACCTCTTCAAGATCAAGATTCAGAACATGAATTTGCGTTAAGCCGCCTGCATTCAGCGATACAACATACAAAAGATCGTTCAAGATTCCGATCTTCTTAAGCAGCATTCCGGAAAGAGCTAAGCCGGCCCTTTCTGTGACGTCCGCGTCGAGAGCAGCCTTGGTCCTTTTTTCTAGATTTACTAACCCGGTATAAGAGTATGCAAAATAGAGGTGATCCTTGTAAAAAGAGTAGTGCATTTCTGTATTCGGCATGCTTTCGCCGGAAAGCGGTATCTGAAATGCCCGGTATTTATCATCATCGATATCAACAATATTAACGGTCAGCTCTACACGATAGCTGGTGTCATATTCCACTTCGGTTATTGGTAGCGGAGGAACAGCATCGGGGTTGTCGCAATAGATTACATAGCGCGATAACCCGCCACCTGAGTCGCGCCAATAAACACCGAAATCCGTTCCTGTGTTATATTCGACCTGCTCAGCCAGCGTAAACATATACGCTTCAGTGCCCGCACTGCCGGGGCCATTTCTTGTCAAGACGTAGGCAATACCAGCTTCCATGTTGGCCACTGGGATTAACGTTGGCGCGCCGCCCCACGCTCCTATTAATTGAACAAACCATCCACCCGGAATAAGCAAAGCGGGGTCGGAGTCGAAATCTCCGTCACCTGCGCTAGACTCAACCTTTCCAGCTACATAAGAGATAAAAACATTTCTATCTGACTTGCCGTGCGCAGCGCCTGAATAGCCTTTTATTGGCGAGCCAATAACGATAGGAGGACCAAATTCGTCTGCAAGATTTAGCGACCCGTCGGCGCGGGCAATGTAATGGTAATGCCCGAAATCCGTAGCTATCCCGCTCGCGCTGAGAATGCCAAAACGCCAAAGATGCATGCCCTCAGCATTGTGATTGGTTGCGTTGTGTAGGCGCGCATGGGCGTCTTGACCAATCCCCAATGACTCGGCAGGGATATTGCAAACCCACTCTATATCCGACGCATCAACATCCTTAGTCGTGTACTCAACTTTAGGATCGAGATTGCCAACGTTGTTTTGGTAATTCTCAAGCGGGTACATGTTATAGACGATATAGAACACGCCGCGATAGGCTGAACAACTTGCCTCGCCGACGTCTTCAGCAATGAGCGGATCAATACCTTGATCTGCGGTGCCTTTGTATATCGTGATGTATTTGGTTAGCTCGCCGCTCGCTACCTGAGTATCGGTGTCGGTGCTGGTCGCGCTGTAAACTAAATCCCTGCCGCCTGCGTGCCATATCTTGAGGACTGCGCTGATTTCGGTTCGGCAGAATCCGAATGCGCCAGTGAAGAAGTATGTATAGGTCGTGACTTTTGTTTTGGAGAATAAGCCGGTGCGGACTTTCTTGGTTGTGGCGACTTCGATGTATTCATTGTCTTTCGCCCATATCAGATTGCCTTTGTGTGCGACAGTGCCGTACGCGCGCGGGAGCGTGGCAATGTTGGTGGACGTGGTGATCGTGAGGCTTTCGACGCGTGGGCCGAATTGGTCGGGACCGGTCGGAGGCGCAAGTAATCCGCCGATGGTCGAGCCATACATAAAGCCTTTTGCAGCGCCAGCAGGACCGCCAACAAAAAAACCGATGACGCCACCGATTATTCCGCCGATTAATGAACCGCCAGAACTGCTACCGTCACTCGCCATTATTTATCGCCGATGGTCTTTAAGATGGTTTCGCCGGGGACGTGATCGAACCCAAGGCGATTAATGACGTTGTTGTGCGCAACACACGCACCGAGGAATTTCAGGCAACCGGGTTCAAGCATGTAGGTATCGCCAACCTGAACTTCGTAGGGGAATGGGTCGTAGATGTCCCAATACTGATCTTCAGAACCGCGAACTGTTTTAGGCGGAATGCCAACGTTCGGGCCGCTGGTCATCCACATCTTTCCCCAGACGTAATAGTTCGCCACGCCGGTTAGTGCGGAGTCGTAAAAGAAGGTCTGCGGATTTACCGCCTCGATTGTTCCAGTGACGCGAAGTGCTACAGCATCGACGCCGCAGCCGTATGGTTCTTGGCCGCCGAATTCGTGAGGGCATTGAGTTGAATAGGTGTAGCCGACGGTTTGGTTTGTTAGGTCGATGAGGGTCATCCATTCAGCGGTGTACTTCTGATCCTCCATACGAATCTTGCCGAAAATGGCTTTCGTGATTGGCTCGTAATCGACTACGGGATTGTTCCAGTCAGTTGCGAATACATAGACTCTGGCGTTATCAAAAACACCAGACATCAGCATTGCTTCAGTAGCGCCAGCGAAGCCAATAAAGCTTTTCAGGTCGATGGATGACGGAGTAAATGTTGTGCCGAATTCAATGCCGGTGAAGTCGTATCCGCTTCGATACACTTGGCCAGAAATCTTGATGTCGAACGGATATTCGGCCAGCCTAATAATTAATCCATTCGCGCACTCAACCCGCATACAAACCATGCGACGTTTGTATGGAGCGACCTGTGATTTCATTAAGCGGGGCTTCTTATCTCGATGAGGTCTATGCCGGTGGAGAGAATGAAATCTCCGCCTGCAGTTTTGGTGTTGAAGCTGACGCCGGATAGGTCGGTATTGAAGGCGACGGGAATGTCGAAGTAGCAGCCCGCGTATAGGGTCTGGCCACCAGTTAATGCGCCGACCAAAGTTATGACGCCGGTTGTGTAGCTGATCGTGTAATGAGTCGTCAGGGTCAGAGTCGTATAAACGCCCGATTCCTTTCTGCTCACAACAACAGTTCCAGTTACGGGCTTGAGAATCTTCCTGCGAATACAGTCAGGGTCAGTGTTAACGCCGTACCACTTTGTTATCTGATACGTCTTCGCTACAGCGTCTATTTCGACGCAGAGTTGATCTTGTGAAGTTGGAACATCTACATAGCCATTCGTGGAGAAGTCGCCTCTGTGCTTATATCTGAGGCCGCCAGCCATGCCGCCGCAACGGTTGAACAGGTCAACGGTTTTATCTAGCTGCTCATCCAGGGTTTTGTTGTTAAACACAACGTTGAATGAATAGGTCGGGTAAGGATGCTTTAACGATGTGTGACGGTAGACAAGTGTGTTGGTGATATCCGCAGCAGTGGACACGCTGAAGTCGGAGCCAAAACTGTTGTCAGTATCAAAGCGCTCTTCGAGGAACATTAACCGTACCTCCCAGCGACGCCATTCATTCTGTTGATCTGCCTTGCCGCTACGCTCGCGGCTTGCTGCGCTTCTTGTTTGTTGGTTACGTTCGGGAATACGAATTGATTGTTGAAGGTAGTACCAGACTTGCCCATCATTGCGGCAGTATCTTTCGTGCTGGTGATATTTGCCGGGCCACGGATAATCTCTGCGCCGTTCTCGCCAGCGATGCCCCATTGGCCTGCGCCGATTGAGCCGCCGCCATCGAACTTGCCCGCGAAAGTGCCATCCATCATTGATAGATAAGTGTCAGCGGATAGCGCAGTTGAATCGGGAGCTTTGCCGCCGCCGAACAAACCGCCTGCGAACTTACCAATTGCATTTATCCATCCGCCGCCTGAACCGCTAGCGGAGCCGCTCGTGTCACCGAAAATCTTTTTAGTTATTTCGGCGGCTATTGCTTGCCTGCTCATCTCTGCAAGCATTTCGCCAAAATCATCAACCAACCCATCCAAGCCCTCATCAAACGGCTTGTCGAGCGCATCAGCGATAATGCCTTGCGTGTCTCTAGCGAATTCTTTTGTGATCTCAAGCCGAATTTCTTCCTGCTCTTGAAACTCTTTAAACATTTTCTCGCGCGCAGCTTTTTCTTCTGCGAGCAAGACAAGTTTTTCGCGCTGGCCTTCGCTGAAATCCTCATGAGCGCCATGCTGTAAATCATAAAGAAGTGATGCCGCCTCTCTGGTGTCGCTAATTAAAGCTATTTCCTTTTTTAGACCGGCCTCGATATCAGCGAAAGCTTCGTTCGCCTCTCTTCTTTTATCAGCCCATGCAATTGCATCGACGGATTCCGCATAGGCGCGCATGCGAGCAATATCTTCTTCGCTTGCACTAGGGAATGCGCCTTGTGCAATATCGAAGTTGAGTTTTGCAAGTTCTGACATTTCGCCGAGTGCGTTGATTACGTTGCCGTAACCTTCGATGCGGGAATTGATAAGCTGATTTAATTCTTGTTCTGCCGCGATGCTGTCCGCGTACATTGCCTCAGACTGCAGAAGGTCGAGATCCTTGTCGGACGCGCCTGCGAATTTGCCAAGCTCAATATCAGCCTGGAGCTGAGCAAGCTCTGTCGTGCGGCCCTGCAAAATTACCTGCTCTTTAAATCCGTCCAGACGATCTTTTATTAAATCATTTAACGTTTTCTGCGCAGTTAGTTCTTCTTCGCTAATGATTGGAGCCAGAATTGGTGGCACTACGGGCGCAGGACTTGATCTATCTACTGTGCCGGTCTGCGATGTGTTCGTGGAAGGCGATGCAAGCGCGTCTAGAGCATCAGGCGCATTTGCGATGAGACCCACAGGCCCGCCCACAAACCGTAGCAAGTGAGCGTACTTGGCAACTGATGCAAGTTTTTCTGCAAGCTTTCCTGCGACCACCACGCCATCTGCAACGAAGCCAACAAAACCCTTGATTCCATTCTGGAAATCTTCATCATTAACAATGTCAGTCAGCTCAACAAGGCTCGGCAAAAGCTCTACGGCCAGCTCATTGCCAACGCCCGTAATGATCTGCTTCATCGTTGTTAAATTGTCGTTAAACTGGTCAGCCGCTTGCGCTGTTTCCAGCGAGATTACGTTGCCAGTTCTGCGTGCGTTGTCCTCCATCTTTTGGAGGCCCGCCGCACCATCATTCAAAAACGGGATAAGCTTCGCGCCGGATTTGCCAAGCAGGTCTATTGCCAAAGCGGTCTTCTGTACGCCATCAGGCATCGAAGCAAAGCGATCTGCGATATCTTCCAAAACATCAGATGAATCGCGCAAAGAGCCATTGCTATTTTTGGTGGAGATAGAAAGTCGTTTCAACGCATCAGAATCATCATCGATTGCGCGCGAAAGTTTTCCCAAGCCTGTTGCAAGCTCTGTTGACGAAACACCGGCCTTCTCTGCTCCCTGAATATAGGAGGAGAGTAGTTCGATGTTGACGCCGTAGGCTTGTGATTGCTCAAGCAGGGCGTCTGCATTGTCGATGCTGGACTTTACGAGTGCCGCAGTGGCGACACCGACGCCGATAGCTACAGCGGTAAACGCAGTTCCTACAGCCTTGATATTGCGATCAACATTGTCTTTAAACTTCTTAGATTGCCGCTCCGCCTTCGACAGCCCATCAACGAAGCCGCCAATTTTTGCGACCAAATCGACGGTTAACGTGCCCAGTGATGCCATCAGCGCCAATCCTTCATTGCTTTATCGAGTGAGATTTCTTCTTCAGGCTCTTTCATGTATGGCATGAAATCAGACATAGGTTTTTTGCCTTCGGTCAGCAGCATTGCAATCAACGCAAAGCTCCATTCCAGTTTTTTATTAATGCTCAGCGCGCCGTTTTTGCGGCAGTAAGCAGCCCACACCAAAAACTCTTGGTGGGACATATTGATTTGCGCTTCTGCAATAGTTCGCCCGCCAATGCCGTGAGTAACTAATTCACACCAGAACTCTTCGGTGGGGGTGATATCTTTTTTGCGCGGTAGTTATGCTTCGTGTTTACTTCGTTGAGAGCAGCTTTAAGCGCCGGGTGCAGTTGGTAAGCATCCTCGGTAGAAAGAGATTCATACTCGCCAGGGATTATGTTGCCGTCCTGATCTTCCTTGCCAAAGCGAACAGCAGCAGCAATGATTGATGCATCCACTCTCAGCAAATGCTCTGAAGCCGCCTCGCCTTCGATAGCTTGGACGGAATAGATTCTGTATTGATCGGCGTATGAAAACTTTTTAATGAATACATCGGCGTCGAAAGAAACTTCTTCGCCGTCATCGCTAAGCTGCTTCCATGTAATGTGTTCTTTGATGGGCTTGGCGGACACAATGCCGCCGCTAGCCCTTATCTGTGCGAGATTCAATTTTCTGCTCCTTAAACTTTCTTGGTCCAAGCCATGCCGCCGCTACGCTGAATAGCGAAGTTGGTTGCCACTACAGCGTTAATTTGGAAGTCGAAAGGGAAGTCTGCGACGTAGCCTGCGAAGGTCAGCCAGGTACGTGTAGCTGGCAGGACAAAATCACCGTTAGTATCGACGGTTGGAGGAGCAGTGCCGTCACTCCAGCCTAGCGCCCACTTGGTATTTGCCTCGCCTGACTCTTCGCCAAGCTCTGCAAGCCTGATGTGCGATGCTTCGGTCGGGTCTGCCTGAATAACGCCAGCAGCTTGGCCAGGATTGCGAAGACCTTTGACGTATTCGCGGAAGATTAAATCTTCTAAATCCGTGACATCGATAGGATCGGCAGGAGCGCCGCCCGGATTGAAGTTGGTGAGACTTTTGACTGCGACAACCGAATCGTCGTCAGGATCAATGAAATAAAGCTGAGTGCCCTTCGTTAGCTTGGCCAAGTTTGCGTTCCTCGTTTTTGGTGGTGCTTAAATGAAAAAACCCGCTCAGAGGCGGGTTCGGGGTTATTTGTAGCGTTAGTCCTAGCGGTTTTTCATCCAGTCAACAGTGAAGCTATCCGTATAGTTCTTTGTGTCTGGATCTTGTGATTCGCCGTTGAAGGCGACGACGTAAGCGACTGGCTCGATAGCTGCGCGCAATGCATCGCTGACAGCGCGAGCAGATGCGCCAGTGAGCGCGTATACGTCTACTTGAATGCCGAATGAATCAACGTTTGGAATTTGGTCTAGCAGATTTTCAGGACCACCATAAACGGTGCGCCATACTGCGTAGGGTTTCGCCACAGTTGCAGGCGCGGAGCCGAACGGATAAAAGCGAACTGGACTAGTGCCGAGCAAAGCCGTTACCGCTCCAGATGCGGCGCACGTTGTGAAAATAGGTGGATACATTATTTGCCTTTAGCTGCTTTCTTGATGGCTCGGTCAATAGCTCGCTCATATTCTTTAGCGAATATAGAAATCGCTTCGCCGGTATTATTTTGCAAACTCGGCCTCAGAAATGGTTGCGCAGGAGTTTTTTCGGTGCCCAGCTCGAGATGCCTCCATGTACGAGTATCCTTGCCGGGCAAACTATCAAGGTCAGCAGCTTTCTTGTTGCCGCCGGCTCCGCCCAAAATGCCAATGCGGAAATTCGGGTCGCCGGTTGACTTGAATCTCTTGCCGCCCCAGCGAACTGAAATATTCTTTGCGGTGTTCTTTGCGGTCTCAGGATCATCTAGTTTCTGCGCATTTTCTTTTGCTTTGGCTGCGATAAAGTTTGCAGCTTTACGAAGCGCGGACCTCCCGCCTTTGTATTTAACGTCCTGCTTGATTGAGTCGAATTTTGCTAGCAGCGATTCCATTCCAACTAATTCAAACTCGGCCATATTGCGCGTAGCTCTCAGCATCATCGCCAATCCATGCGCGCAATTGATTTAAATCGGGGTCAGGAGTTGACCGGCCATCGGGCGGCTTGTGTCCAATGCCTAAGCCTTTTCTGCCGGGCAATCCTTTGATGCCGACAACGGTATTAATATCGTGCGTTTCAACTGCCATGCCTGCGAGCGAATCCCAAAAGAATCTATCTAGGCCGATAGCGTTACGGCTGAATGCTTTCTGAGCAGCCCTTTCCACGTGCGGGATTAGTTCTGCTCTGAATGCCGTATTGCAAAGCGCGGAGCCGATGTTTTTCATTGTGCGATGCGTTCTGTAGTAGACGTTGTAATAACGCTGCCACTTGCTGCCAGTTGCTTTGACGTGTTCGAGGCGGTCTAGGCAAACGGAGATGTGATCCTTGGCGTAATAGTCGTCATGCTCAACGATGATGACAATATCGCCGGAAACGTGCGGCAAGGCTGCCAGGATGTTGCTGGCGAGACTTTGCGCGCCTTCGTGCTGTCTTGGCCTAACTAAATGCGTTTGTCCCATAGTGAGGCTTGCATGCTCTATGCCGTCATCTGCAACAATCCACTGATGGAACTTCTCTGTCTGCGTGCTCATGTATTTTTCGAGCAAAACAACCCCGTTCGGCTGGTCTGCCGTTGGGGTAATAAGAGTGATTTGCATCAGAAATCCAGAACGGGTCTTTTGTAGTGCTTATGTTTGAAGTGCGGACAGTTGTCGTGCGTGCCGGGCCAGAATCCGCCTGTCATCCCAAGTTTCCAAAGGCAGTAATCAAGGCTCATCTGGTCGCGTAAGGTGTGCCGGCTTAATTGCTCAAGCCAAAGCTCGTTTAATGCTGCGATCCCTGGCGAATGCCTGCGAAGAATAACGCCGTTGCAGGATAGTTCTTGCATCGGATTCTGTTCGGTGTCGAAACCTTCCGCCTGATATGCGGCTAACTGAGCAAACGTAGGCTCTGGTTTGGCTTTTCCAATCCTAGCAATCTCTGCCGCTTCGTCTTTAATGCGTGATCGGTCTTTGTGTTTGAATCTGATTATTGATTCAGGGTGCGAGTTGATTACGTCATCTATTGGAATGCGCAGTGAAAAGCTGGCATCCATCCACAAGCTTATGTCGGCATCCGGAAATAAATTGTGCGGAGTAAGCTTGTAAGTTCTGGACAATCTAGTCGGCGCCTCGACATGCTCAACGCGCACTATTTCCCAATTCTTCGAGCCGATATTGCGATCAGTGAAACAAACAAATCTTGCGCCACTTTTATTCATTGGTTCGTGCAGCGGGTCGGTATGGCCGAATACGCAGGTGTAAACAACTACGCGAGACATCTAGCCGGGCGGGTACGTACACTGGCCGAGCGTTGCAATGAGAGCTTTTATGTCATCCGCTTCATAGACTAGGAATATCTGCTCATTATCGAAACATCCGTCGCGCATAGAGCTATCAAGGTCAATCGGATAGCTCTTGCCAGTCTCAAGCATTTCTTCCTGCTTGTTAAGCAAGTCTTCCGACCCATTCCATTCGATGTCACTCAGCGCAAGAGTATCAAAGTCATTGGTAGCATGAGTTCTTGTTTTGATCTGCGGCTCTTGCCAATGCCAAGGCTTGCCTATGCAAAACAGTATGCCGTCAGGCAGTTTAAGAAATCCGGGGCGGCGATAGATTTTCATGGCTTGCTCGCGATTTGTGCGGCAGCCACAACAATGGCTCGCCGGGTAGCCGCATAGTCTTCCGCTACAACCTCAGCTTGATCATTGCCAGAGTAAATCATCGGAAAATCTTCTCCTTCATCTCTGGTGCAGTATGCTACGCCTGCGCCAATTTGCTCATTACATACTGTTAGCTGAAGCTTTACCGCTAAGCGCAGGGCGTCTCCATCATTTTCCAAGGGGTTCCAGTTTCGGATGCCTACACCAGACACCCCTATGCCCATGCCATGACCCTGCTCATAAGGAGAAATCGGGTGATAGCCCATTGCTTCGGCGGATCTTTTTACTATTTCCCTGTCATCCATATATGCTCGCAATAAATGTCATCATTCCGGGCTTCATATTACAGGAACATATGGTATATATCTAACTATTTCACGCGAAATCTGCAATTATTCCCATTGGGAAAGATTTTAGCGCGCTGCCGGCCGTGCAATTAACAACGTTAATTTCTGGATTCTTGCTCGCCCAATTCTCGTATTGCTTTAAATGCAATCGCCGCTTGATTTCGTTCGTATTTGCCAGCCCGTTCGTATACTTCCCAAAGAAGTGTGTGCCGTGCATGTCGAAGCCGATTAGCAGGATTTTTGTAGCGCCTTCCCGCTTTGCGCACTCAAGGCCAAGAACGCCTGAGTTGCATATGCTCCATCCGGGAACGCGGATTCGCCCAACATCACGAACCTCGTGAATTGAAAACTTCTTGCCTGGCAGCTTTTTAGCTTCTGGATACTTTCGCCACCACGCCGCGTCAGCCGCCGCAATGAACGCGGGCGATTCTGTCAACTGGAAAGCATTGCCTACCGCACCGATTGGAATTCCTGCAGAAACTACACGCGCAACATCTTCCGCCGAAGCAGACGGTCCCGGCGCTACCAGACACCATAGGGTCATTGTCCTAGCGTTACGCCTTCAGAAACCATCAAGGTTAAATGCTCTTTGCCAGACTCGGCATCTGGCAAAACGGCCTTGATGTTGTAATATTTATTGCGGTAGACGATACGCATAGTGGCATCAACACCTTCGCGATATCGAATCACGATGCGGCCTTGCACTTCCGATTGCTCTGCGGAAGCGGCGATAAATTCGCGCCCAGACATCGGAACAATCTGCGCCCAAACACTTGCAACTGTTTCCCATTCGAAGGTTTGTTCGCCGGTATTTGGATCTTGCGTAGGATCGCCCGGCTCTTGAATTTGTACTTTGTGGCGCAGATCACCAGACGCTACAGCAGCCATCTATGCCGCCGTAGGTTTGCGCAAGGAGGCAAGTAGTGCGGTACTAGCCTTGTTCAGCATGTAACCGTGGCCAGCGTCAGAAGGAACCATATTGTCCTTTCCTTCGCCTTCGCGGAATCTGTACAGAGATGACAGCTCCAGAATGCACGCAGCCTTCACCACTGAACGAACTACCGGATCGTCATTGCTATCAAGAAGCGGAACAGGGTTTTCATCGGAGTCGAAAACAACATCGCCGTATGAATCAGCTTCCCATTCGTATAAGCGCCATGAATCCTTAAGCCATAACGAAACAGCTTCGGAAACGACAGGGACAAATATTTCTAGCCAACTATCTTCATCACTCGACTCGTATTCGCCAGATGAGTCGGCCTCATAGTCAATCCGCAGATGGTCGCAAGCCTGTTTTTTGGTTATGAGATCAGCCATCGGTCTTCACCGAAGTGGTTTTGTCTATGCCGTTGCGGCCGTGTTTCCCGTCCACACCCTTGCGCGCCAGAATTCTCCAGTCTTCGCTGTTCTCTGTTTTAGGCTCAGTGCTGGTATCTCGCTTCGCAATAAATGCAACACCGTTGTGCGTAACAATATCGGCCTTCTCGCAAGCCATCCGCTCAGACCAGTAGCCCTTGTCCATCGGGATTGGCAATCGCTTGGTTATGACGCCATTTTTCGATTTGATGGTGATTGTGCGCTCGCCGTCATAGTCAATTTCTAACTCTGTAAAATCGGCGCCCTCTTTTCCGGGAGAGCCATCTTTGCCTACAATCACACCAAGGGATTTCATGCGGCCATCGGTGAATGACGCGGTTAATGCACCATCGCGATCAATTAGCAGATCAGCAATGCCAGCGCCGTCTTTGCCGTCCTCACCCTTCTCACCGTTGATGCCTGCGTCGCCTTTCTGCCCATTAATTCCATTTACGCCATCTTTGCCTGGCGCAGGCGGGTTATCTTGCAAGTACGCGGAAACCTCCAACACAACGAGATTTTTAACTTCGTCGCCTGACAGCAATTCTTTCACTATGTCGGAAGCGTCAATTTCAACTGGAGGTGCATCGATGCCGTCCTTGCCATCTTTCGGCTTAGGAATTGCATCGACTGCAGATTTGACTTGTTCGACAATCATCGGCAGAACTTCATCGACTGTTATGGATTTCCCATTAATGCCATCAGCACCATCTTTGCCGGGAAGCCCTTGTTCTGGTTGGCGAGACTCAACAGCAGCAAGGCGCGCAGTCAGCTCGTCAATGGTTTTTTGTAGTGGCAGGGTTAATTCCGCAATTAGCTGGCCGATTTCCGTGCCGAGCGCTTTTAGGTCAAGCTGCATTACGCGCCCTCTCGGTCACGGCAGCGCGTACAAAATGCATCACCGCTGCGTTGTTTATGGATTTTTTCGTATCGTCATCTTCTTCAATCGGATCTAACGGCTCGAGATCGGTCGGCGCAATCGGATTTAAATCATTCCGATCACGCAGCATGCCAAGCGGGTAATCCTGATGCTGGCCCCATATCGTGTCGCCGCCGCTCGTAGACGCGAGGTTGAATTTGAATCGCGCCTCGTCCGGCGTTTTGATCTTGCCGTTAACAAGTTTTGTTTCGACATCGGCGCGCTTACCCTCGTCCATGCGGAACAGTGGGTCAGTATCAAGCCAAACACCCCAATCTGCAGGTAGGTTAAGGGCTTCATCAAGCAGGTTTTCCATCGACTCAATGTGTCCGCTCAATGCGTCTTCGTGATATAGAAGGTTGATCGCATCGACGCCCAATCCGGCAGGCATAGAGCCAATGCCGATCTTGAAAGGAGGTATGCCGAACGGCTGGCAGACTTGCTCGTCTGAATAACGCATCTGTTCGACAACTTGCGAATCAGCGGCTTTAAAGGCGAACGGGGTAAACTTTAAGTCAGCGCCAACAACGGCAATCTTTCCGCTGTTCTCGCCGGAGAAATTACTGTTAAACATTGCTTGTAATTTATCTGCGTCATCCTCAGACATGCCGGCAGGACCAGACACTAATCCACCAGGGCTTGCATTGTTTTGGAAGAATGACGAACTATTTCGGAGAATGTGAATATTTTTCCCAGCAGCAAGAGCGGCGGCAGACAATGGGGGTACGCCGAGCAAATGATGATGAAACGGGTTTATTCTGTCGTGAATAATTTCAGATGCCGGGATGATGATTTTTGATCCATCGAAGCCAACAGGCAAAAGGTTGTTAGCAGAGTTGTAGGTAATTTCATAGAACACACGGCCGGCTTCAGACACCAAAGGCGTGACGCGAACAGGATCTAGCACGTAAAGAGCTGTAACTACGCCGCGATTGTCTCGCTGCTTTAAAACGAATGTGTTGCCGTCGATTAATTTGGACAGAATCCACGTTTCGCGAAATTGCTGCTGCGTCTGATAGCCATTGGGCTTGCGCAATACTGGGGACCACGCTGGATTTTCAGCAGTGACCCATATCTGATTTGCGCCAAGCTTTCGAAGGATGAACGGCAGCTTACCAATATCCTGAGTAATACGATTAAGACAGGCATACAAAGCCGGGTACGTGGTTATATTGTCCCGCGTCAATTCTTCGTTGCGCTGCCACGCGCCGGTTGTAGGCTCATGAATAACGCGCCAGCCTTGACGCCAGTTATTTACCGGCTGCAATGCTTTCCGGGGGCTAGACGCGTTGCGCAACGCGCCCATGATTGTAAGTTCAGCCATTAGGCGTCAGACCCTTTGTGATGTATGCAGCACCAGCGATTAAGAATGCGCCCGCTGCGACCAGCGCCCATCCAGAACCGGAGAGTATAAAAACACCGGTAACAATGCTTGCTGCGCCAGATACGCCAAACGCCAGGATGTAAGTAAGCGCACTGGATGCTAGAGCCTTGAGAGTTTCTTTCACTGCTCGGCCTTCATATCGCGTCGTGTATATTTCCGCTTCGTCTTTGCGCGAGCGGGCAATTCTTCTGGCTTAGAAGGAGTCTCTATTTCAGCCAACTGTTCCGGCACTATTTGTCGCGTCGCATAAACTGCGGTCGCTAGATTTCTATCGATTAATGTTTGCCCGATGCTGTCGCGGACATTCCGTTGCATTCCGTTTGCTCTGTATCTGATTTCCATCATTGCTCCATAAAAAAGGAGGCCCAGCCAAAGCCAGGCCTCCTAATTACTAACTAACGATTAAGATCCGCTTGCTTCCCAGCTTACGTGCGCCCAAACAACTGCTGCTGCGCGGCGTTTCTGCCAGTTAACAAAGCGCTCAACAAGGAACGCAACACTGTTCGTCTGGAACATCGAAACCGAAGCGGTCGCGGTAGGCGTGCCAATGCTGTTCTGCGTAGGCGCGGTATCCATCTGGATAGAAGCCTGGTCCGATACAGACACTTGAATTCCACCTTCGTCACCGAGGAAGATTTCATCGCCTTTAATCAAAGCAACCACTGGGCCAGCGGTTTCGGTTGGAACGTACTGTGATGTAAACACAGGCAGACCGGCCAATGTGCCGCCAGTAGGCGTTACGCCGGGGAACGCAGGAGCGCCAACTTCATTAGTCGCAAGCGCCAGGTCGATTGCGACGGTTTCAGGCATTACCCAAAACGCGCCAGCAACTGACAGGTTATCGCCAACCAACTCTTTCAGCATCTGCGCAATGTCCCGACGAATGCCAGCCACAGTGCCGTCACCAGTCAGTGTCAATGCCGATGTGCCGTTAAGCAAACCAGCAGGAGACTCATCAGTAACTGCAGCGGCATCGCTAATCAATACGCCGTCTATCCCAGCATTAACTGAGCGAGCCAATTCATCACGGATGAAAGCGTCCGTATTGACGGAAGCGCGCATCAGGGTTTCTTTGGTAGCAGCAGCAATAGCCGCAATTTTAAGCGGAGTCAGCTTGGTTTTGGTGTAGGTCCACTGCGTTACAGGCTTCGCTTCGCCTTCTTTGGTGAACTGCGCTACGCCACCAGAACCCTGCACCAGAACGGGGGCATCAAACGGCAGGCGACGGAAGCGCGGGAATATCTGACCATGCAGCGAGTTGGCGCGCAGATATTCAACGAAGTCAGCAAATGCAACGCCGCCCTCAGTGATCAGATTGCCCGCCCATGTAGGCGCAAGCGTGTTAGCAGCGGGAACGGCTGTTTTCGTAATTGCATTTACTAGCCTGTCATCGCCAGGGTAGATGCTTTTCGCAATCTGCAGTTCGTCACGCGAGCCGGACTGGCCGGTGAAAGCCAAAGCTTTAACGCGAGCCATACGTGCGAACGCAATACCAGGCTCAAGTTTTTCAGTATGCTTTACTTCAACGTGAGTGCGGTCAGTTGAAATCGTGCCTTTGCGCTTGTCTGCATCGCTCACTGATTTAACAGTGGATGCATCGGCAAGGTCAACCGCCTCCATCGCTTCCAGGTCGCGCAGGTTGCCGATTGCTTTGTCAATCTGGCCGATGTCGGATTTCAGTGTGTCGAACTGCTCCTGCTCGCCAGTGTCAGGAGTCCGGGACTGCTCAGATGCTTTGGCCTGGATAGACTTCATCGCATCGGTTTTGTCTTTACGGGTAGCTTGCAGATCAGAAATCTGCTCTTTAAAAGTTTTCATTACTTTTCCTCAATGGGAATGCTTCGCTTCACAGCGTTGCGTGTTGCTGTCTCACGACAGTCGGTAAGCAGTCATGCACTTCCTTTCCACAGGAAATCCTCGCCGCCGTTCCAAGGGCGGATGAATGCTTTAGGTTTGTGATTGGTGCCTAGCGTTGGAGCGCCTCACGGCGGGCCTAGCCAGGGCTTGAATTATTTACGGAGCGAAACTGCGCCGTTTTTGATGTGTAGATTGCGGGCGGAGATTAGTTGTACGCCACGAGTGTCAGCTTCCCGCAACACTTTCACCATTTCCCGGGAAAGCTGATTCATCGACTTCACGGAAGTTATGACAGCATCTGGCAGCGCTGGAATTGCCACAGTCGAAAGCTCGTAAATTTCAATTTCTTGATAATCCACGCCAACATCTGTGAACGCGTATTTAATTGCTCGAAAGCCGATACTGACTGCGCGTACAAGGCCAAAAGTAAGTTCGCCCCATGCGGTATCAACTCTGTCGCCGAGTGAGCCGTATTCGTCGCCAACTACAGGTATTTCAGCATCGAACTCGATACCCTTTTTTGTTGGCGTCTTGAATTGAACCGTGCCGATAGGCAGATCATGGCGATGCCCGTGCAAAAGACTCAGCGGATTCTTGAAAGTAATTCCGAGCGGATTGATTGTGTCGCCCATTCTGTCTATGGATGGAGTTGTGGCCCAGCCAGAAAATGTGCGCCGACCGCTATCAAGCGCCTTCACCTCAAATGCGGCATAAGCGCGGTTTACAAGTTCCATAGTGACTCCGGTTTGCTTGGCTTAACCAACCCATCGCATAACGACAGGCTTTTTTTTACCCATTGCTGCAGGGTTTTGCGCCATCAATGTTGTGGCGTCGAACGTAGACATCAACGGATCGATCTTTGCCGATCCGGACGCCTGCTTAGTGATTGTTATTGCATTGCCGACTGGAACGATTCGAGCGTTACCCACGCACCACGCCATAATCTTTGAGGCGCAATGTATAAACTCGCCGCCTGCTAATTTTCTTTCTGTGGTTTTAATGGCGCCGTTTAGTTTCCAACCTTGGGAAACCGCAACTATCTGATCGAAAGTAATGCCGCGCTCGACGGTAGTGAGCTCGTCAACGATTGCGGTGATACCAGCAGCATCAACGCCGATTGCCTGCTTCTCAGGAAGCAAGCCAAGCTCATTTATTTGGCAGATGTAATCGCAAAGCTGTCTGACATCTTCGCCGGGGAGATCGACAATGGTTAAGTCGCCGTCCTTTTGAAAATCTCGCAACCGTTCGGAAATATCCTTGCGGCGCTCCAGAACAATCTTGTGCGCCCATGCGTGCGACCAGTGCAGCCAGCGCCTTGATTCTTTCTCTCTGCCAACTACCGAAAGCCCAAGCAAGTCATCAAGCCCGCCGCCGTCTATGCCAACAACGACAACCTCGCATCTCTCAAGCAGCGATTCGAAAGTTAAGCCTTCTTCGCCAGCCGCTTGCCAGTGATCAGCGCCAGCCCATCTGTTTGATCGCAAATTCTGACCAACTTCAACGTTCGCATGTTTGGCAAGGAATCCCCGAAATGAGTCGCCGCCAGCAAGCTCAGCTTTTTGGAACTCACGCTCTAAGAATTGCTTATCAACCGAATAGCCAATATTTGGATTTGTCATCCACATATTTTCGAGCTTCAGGCATTCGCCAGACTCAAGCATGTCGTCTGGATGCTCGAAGATTACCGGCAGAAATCCGGGGTCTATGATTTTCCCGTCTCTGACCGCTCTGGCGTAATCCAGCTTCTGCTTGAATACTCCAGCGGGAGGCTCATCAGATTGCGTAGTCAGATAGATAACGAAGCCTTCTGGCCTTGATGCCAGTCCGCCTATCGCTTCTCGCAGCATATTCTCTGCCGATGCAACTTTGCCCAATAGGTGCAATTCATCTACCAGAACGCCAACGGCTTTGACGCCGCCTACCGTGTTGCTGTCCGCGGCGAGGACCTTTAGCGTTGCGCCGCTATCTCGATGAGTGATTGTTTTAACGTGGCTTTGAACATGCAGCAATGTATCAAGCTCTTCATCTTTCGCAACCATGTCGCGGGCAGGCGAAAAGCTATTTGATGCAACTTCGATTGTTGGGCTAAGGATTACGAACTGCGCAGATTGGCGCCAATTCCTAATCACCGCAGTAAGCATGATGGCGCCTGCAACGGTGCTTTTTGAATTCTTCTTGCTCACCAGCACAAAGACTTCTTTTATAAGTCTTCGCCCCGAATCAACGTCATACGATCCGAAGATTGCCGCGGCTAAATCAAACACCCATTGAGCGCAAGCATCACCCATCTTTGGGCTGCCGGGAGCGTCAACAATTCGCAACTCCCGCATGACCGCAACTGCTGCCGCGGCCTCTTCTGGAAAGATCGGAGGCGGGATTATCGATTTACCAGTTCTTATACGGTCTGCCCAATCCAAGCAGGCCGTACTATATTCTGGCGTCATCCACTGCCCCGTTATAACAAGTGCGCTATTTTTGCACCCTTACTTAGATTGTCTACGGCCCACATTGGTTGCAGGTTTGAAAGCGCCCAGCAATCCCGAAATTCCTGCGAGTCGATGCTTGATGGCTTGAAAAAATCGATTGGCAATATGTGGTCGAGATGAATATCGCCAGCAAGGAACAAACCCCAATTCATGCCGGGCTTAAACTGTTTTTCAATGTGCAGCTTCAAATCCGAGATTGAATAACCCAGAACCTCTGCCGCCCTGCGGCCAGCCTTCTTACCGCCGCGGAGTGATCGCGCTATCAGCGACTTGGTTCGATGTTTGAGAGTGAAAACCAAATCAGTGCCATACAACTTCTTGAATCGCTGATTTGCTTTCGGTCTTCGTCGTGAATTCAATGCGTCAAGATTGGCAATTCGATACGCCTTCATGCGCTCAAGGTTGTGCGCCCTGTTTTTCTCATGCCTTGCTATTGCCGCGGCTCTCTGCGCGTCCGCATTTTTAGCGTAATAATCTCTAATCGTTTTTAGCAGCCGATCTTTATTGGCTTGATAGTGCGCTCGCTTTTTGGCAGTGACCGCGGCATTGTTGGCCTTGTTGTCAGCAGCCCTGCACTTACTGCAAACGGCACGACAACCGTCAGGCGCTCGTTTGTATGCGTGAAAGTATTCTGGCGTCGCGGGAAATGGAATTTTGCAGCAAGTACAAACGCGGGTAGAATTGGCTTCAGCCATGAAGACTCCGAACAGTCAGATTGGTTAGAGTCGCATCGGTGTTTCAGCACCTTTGCGGCTCGCTAATCTTAACCTTTCGGCGTGTTATTTACGACCAGTTTCGGGGCTTGCGCAGCTCCAAACTTACCAGCCGCGGCACGTTGCGCTGCTTCCAACTTCTCGTCTTTCTTGCCGCCATCGCCCTTCTTAATCTTTGTATACTGCACGGCAGCTATCGCTGCGCGAACTCTCAACTTCTCGTCCAGGTGCTCGCTGTTAACCACGCTCATTAAGTATGAGAATGGATCTTCTTTATCGTAAGAAACAGGCTCAGATGGCGCTTCCGACGCTTGCTTATTTGCTGATTCTTTCATAGTATCTTTTTTAGATTTACGTCCAGCTCCCTGCCTTGCGCCCCCTGAATTCTTGCGGGGTCCGCCGCTCCTTCCTTTAACGCCTGCCATTTGCTGAATCCGGTTTCAAATAGGGGAAATAATCTGTAAATGAGAGAGGGCGCGGTGTCCGCTAACTCGTTGATTTTTAATATCAAACGATCCCCCCGGGGTATATCTATCTTCCTTGCGCTCGATTGGACTCATCTAGAGTCTTGGCATCCGAGCATGACTTGCAAACCCATTGTAGATTTGACTCTTCATCTGTTCCGCCTTCGAACTCTGGAATGATGTGGTCGCATATGCCATCAGGCAGATCAACGACAAGCCACTGGCCCAAAGCCTTGTGCATCTGGCATGTGTACTGGTCACGCAACGCTATAGCTTCGCGCTTGCGTCTCCACGGTCTTCCACCTCTGCCGCCTCCCCATCGCTTGGGCTGCATGCCTATTGCTGGTTGTAGCGCATTGAGTGAAGGCTTAATGGTTTGTAGCTGGTTGGTTGTGCGTAGTCTGTTGAGAGCCATGCGATTAGTTACTACTCGGCCTGCGCTGTGCTGGGCCTATAGGCATTAATGAGCCATCTGTACTGTAGAGCCAAGCACGCTCAGTCTCAACCCATCAGATAAGACAATTGCCTTGGTCTCTGGTGAGAACTTCTCCCATTGCATCCTCACCCTATCAGCAGTCTCCATAGACATGCTGTGCTCGGTAGTAATGACAACGGTATCGCCTGGGTTGCACTCAACGCGGCGAACATCAAACACGGATGGCTCCGACACTATGCCTGCCTTCCTTACAATAAACTCATAGCCAAATAGCTTCATAGTTCCACCAGCTTATAGCCGTAGTATTTGGCTGCAAACTCAACTGACTTCAGTGAGAGGATTGCGTTGGCTTTGATAGTTTCTGGAGTAACGATTAGATCAATACTCGCTCGCACAATGTCATCGAGCGCATACGTCACAGTCATTCCGGTGATGCCGGTTATCTCAGATCCATCTTGCAGAGTTACTTTGGTTCCGCGCGTCAGGACTGGACCGCCATCCTTAGATTCAGGGCTTTTGATAGTCACGTTCACAGCGTCTGATACCTATCAACTTCCTCAACACCCTCACCTTCAGCCATTGCCTGTATAAGCATCTGGTTTTGCTCTACCAGTGCGTTGATGGCTTTGGTGTGATCGACAATTGAGCGAAGCAGGGTTTGAACATCTTCCTGCGTCATAGCATTGCTTGGATCGTGCCTTGTGAATATCCGCATATTGGTGGTGGCTGGGTGAATTGTTTCCTTCCCATCAGGCTCAATATAGCCATGCTGTATTTCGAAGGGGCGCCTTACTTCTGGCTCGCTCATACCAACCAGCTCCATAGATCTATAACCGCCGACACAACCCCATACACAGCAAACATAATAATGATCTCTCTGGCAACGTGGGCAGGATTAAGCTTCCAGACTGTTATGTGCCTGACTATCTGTTTCATTGTTCGGCGTCCTTGCTTGCATTCGGATAATAAGCGCCAGGCCACGCTGTTGTTTCGTCTGCCAGCGCCTCATTAAGCGTTATTGGCCCAACGAAATAGTTGTAGTCTTTGCAATTGGCAACAGCGACATTTTCATCATTGAATACGCCGCATATCTCCCACGTGTAAGCTTCATCGCTGACTGATGTTGTCTTGCCTACGACAAATAGATTCATCACTCAACGTCCGCACAATAATTAACAAATGCTTCCTGTGCTGCATCGGAGATAGTCACGCCGGGCGTCATGGTTATCTTGCAATAATCTAAATCGCCGTTGATTAACTCTCTGAATCCACCTGCCTGACCTTTGCTCACCATTACGGTTTGTCCAAGTTCGCATCCAGATATCATCAACGTGACAAGCAGCAGCAATATCAGCGGAAGCATTGCCAGCTTGAATTGAGGAGATGTCATTGCTTACTCGGCAGGCGTGAAAATGTTGTTCACAGCTTCGAGTACGGAATCTAATTCTTCTTCGGTGACGGTGCCGCCATTAGCGATGACGTCCTTCAATACCCGGATCTCGCTGGTCAACTCATCGAGCTTGGCCTGAACCTGCTCTTTCTCTGCTGCGATTGCTTCTTTAACTTGATCTACAGTTGCCATAAAAATCTCCACTTGCTTAACGATGTCGGGAAATAAGGTTCTGGTTAGCCAACTAAATCTCATGTCGCTAAAATCCAGTTTCGTGTACATGTTTTATTGATGTGTCGATGGGGTGTACATGGCCGCTTGCTGAGGGGCAATTTCTTTCCGGTTAACAGAGTTTTAGGGGCTTAATAGGAAATATTTGTCCGGTTAGGTGGCCGGTTATGCTCTGCCAATTACCCACGTTACCGATTCGCCGCCTTTGAGAGCGCGACCAATAAATGATTCAAGAAATTGGAGCGAGACCGAATCAGGAATAAGAATGCAGCCTTCGCTATGCATCGTCTTATTGCCTGAGTGAACGCGGATACCTGAAAATGTTATGCCGTCATGTTCGCAGGTCATTCGTGTTGGATTCGTATACAGCAAGAGCATTGGTCGCTTGAACCTGGCGCTCTCTGTAATTGTTACTTTGTATTCGCCTTCAGGTATGCAGGTCTCTTTCGGAATTTTGATTCCCGATGGCCTGCCGATATCCTCAAGGGTCTTGGCTAGAACATTCCCTTCCACCTCAATGTAGCCAGTTGTCTTATCTGACTCATAGGTGCGGAAGTGCTCGATGATCATTAGCTTTCGTTTTCGGGGCGGCTTGGTGTTTTCTTGGGGAAGTAGCGATTGAATAGCTCGTTACCGACATCTTCCAATCGTGAAATAAGCTTCCCGCTCATCAAACCAGCAACGCCAGTGACAATGCCTGTAACCGGAGCGCTAAACTCTGCGTATTGGCAGTAGTACATCGCCATCAAACCAGTGAAGCCAGAAATACTGCATTCGCCTATCCATGCTCGCACGGAGAACACCTCTCCTTTTTTGCTGATCGTCTTGAGGTAAGCGGCTGTTCCGCCCCACATCGCGATAATTAAAAGGCCGAGATACTGAATGTTCTCAACACCTGCCAGTATCAGCCTGACGAGTGGACCGTGTTCGTCTTGCATATCAGGGTCCAAAATAAAAAAGCCCTGCACTTTGCAAGGCAAGGAGGGGAATAGGTTGCGGGCCTGTCAAAAACAGTGCCTTGGGCTAGGGGATAGCCCGGCAAACCCGCAAAATCAAGTGTTCTGAAACGAAAAAAGCCCAGCCTTTTGAGCCGAGCTTTTGATTCTTAGGGAATACCCCTACTTAATGATTCGCACTCTACCACCAATAGATTGCACAGTGACACAACTAAACTATTGGTAATTGCGCAAAACTTGAATCCCTCTATGTTGTTTCGGAACAACCTTCAGAAAACGCTTTTTCTCCAGCGACCGCAGCAACAAATCAACTGACGCTTGATTGCGGTATTTAAGGCTCCTTTGTATCTCAATTCGAGTTGGCGAGAATCCGTAGTCGGCAACGTGTTCAATTACAAAATCCAGAACATCACGCTGCTTCGCTGTTAGATTCCGCATCTTCCGCTTCCCTCTCCTCTCGAATAACTGCAATTACTGGAGACAAGGATCTGTTATCAAATCCCTGCAACACGTCCAATATTTTGTTTGCCTCATCCGTGAGATCGTCCTGCATGGCATAGTTTGAAAACATGCCGCCAAGGGTATGTAAGATGCTGTTGTTGTCGTGAACCCGAGAGCGATAGCCCATGAGAATGCGATCTATGTGTGAAATCAGAACGCCTTGGTGATATGGATCAACCACATTCTTTGCTGCGAACTTTGTCCACACACCGGTTTTCATCGCAATCATGTCATTCATTGTGATGGTGTTTTCTGGAGCATTCAGAAATATAGCGGTACCGCGCAAATGTGCAGCCTGATTCATCACAGCTTGAATGATAAGACCTGCAGTGCCGGCATTACTCAATCGCTTGTTGTTACCACTGGAATGACCGCCGCCGATGTTATCGGTTGGCCCGCCAAGGTGTATTGCAAAGGCATCGTGAATTGATTGCCTCGGGTTTGTTAGCTTCATTACATTCCTCTCCGATTTAAAGCCTTGTGAGCCAATTGAGACGCGGTACCACCTAACTATCTTTGCCCCGCAATCTGAAGATCCAACGCCAAATCTTGAGCGCCACGAACCGTAAGTAGTTGAATCATGTCGGCCGCAGCATTGCCGTTGTCCGATCCCGTGCCACCCATAACAACTTCAGGCGTCCATTTCTGCTTTGCAAATTGCTCCGCATAGACTTTTTGCACAGCAACATACGCAGCAAGCTTCTGCTCCAATGCGCCATCAGCCTCAAGCAATCGACGCTTGGCCGCTGCCTCTGCCGTGGTGCGAAGCTCAACTGCTCGCGCTTCCTGCTCTGCTGCTTTCACGTCTTCGGTTCTGGCGCGGGTGTTTTGCTCATTTACCAACACTTGTCTTGCTGCGTTGATTTCAGCAACCTGAGATTCGCGCTGAGCAATAACAATCTGTCTTGCCTTTTCAACTTCCTGCTCGTACTGCGCAGTAGCAACATTCTTCTCGCCTTCCGCGATAGCCTGCAAACGCTCCTGATTGGCCTTGGCTGCATTTGCTTGTGAAGTGATGATTGCCATATTAGCTGCGCGTTTTTCTTGAATCTGCGCAAGCGTCTTAGTCTCAAAGCCCCAATCAATCAACTGAAGGCCCGACACGTCCATCCCGTATTCGAGAAACTGCGATTCACCACGACCGGGAGTCCCATTCACTACGCGGATTTCAGGAATGTTTTGGATGCGCGTTACAGCGGCGCGTATGGTTTGACCGTTAGCACCAATCTCTGCAGGCTCAACAATCTGAGTGCGTGGCACAAGGTTGGTTAGATACTTGCCTCTTGATATCTGGTCTTCGGCCCACTCGATGTACTGGTTACGCTTCTCGGCATAAGCTTCTTCGGAGGTCATCAATCCCGCTGTCAGGTTAAGGGATTCGCGTACAACTTTCTCAACGAGGTTTTCAGTGATGCCACGCTCATCCTTGAACTCCTTGTGAATCTTCAGCATGGCTTCTTCATTGCGAGGAAGCACGACGCGCACGGTTCCATATACTGAGCCAGTGCCGCCATCCTGATACCTGACGCCAATGCTTGTGTCTGGCTCGCCTTCGGCAACAGCCTTCTCGTCAAACTCATACGTGATTACATCTGAGTACACAGTGGATCGCCCGAACCAGTCGAAGTAAACGCCGGGCTCAAACTTCACAAAGATTTTGCCGCTCGGCAACTGGACTACTGTTCTGTTTCCAGAGTCGTTAACCCCGAATGTTGAAAGCCCTGTAACAAGCAGGATTAGCAAAATAGAGCCAATAGCGCCCCAAGTCATGTAAGTCTTATTCATACCGATTTTCCCTTGTTGATAATTTTTAATTTACGCTTCAAGTTTTTATTCTTGATCGCGGCTATTTCCTCTCCAATTTCCAGCGCCTCTCCTTCCTCAATTACTTCTGCTAACTCATCTTTCTTCCAGTCCGGTGTTTGCTTAGCCTTCAGCATCCATCGGTTGATTAGAAAGATCACCAAAACAACTAACACTCCAAACATAATTTTGATCATTACTTGCCCTCTGTCGATGTGATTGCCGGCTTGATTCGATACTCGTAAAACGAATACTTGCGCTTAAAGCCGTCCATGGCTTGCATAGCGGTCTTTAGGTCACGATATGATCCGTATGCGCTCCAGTCTTTCGGGCCAAACATTCCAGATACAGAACCCTCTATGCACTTATGCTCAATAACAATTGGGCGTGCTCGCTTAATAGCTTGGGCCAGCCTGCCAACCGAACGATCAGGGGCAGGTAACTGCCTTGCATCTTTAGCCATTGATCGCTCGCGTTTTGCCATTGCATCACTCATCATACCTTCCCCTTACCCAAATGATCGGTTGTAACAATCCGCTCTCTTCCAATTGCCTTATCCCAAGCCCTACACGTCGGACAGAACCAGCCTGTTCTAGTCGGCGGACCTTCAAGCATGCTTATGACTTGCTGCATGGTGCCGCTGCACTTGCATGGCTTTGTTCTCAGGCACTCTTCCATTGAGGCTCCTGCTTTTCGGCATGAGAAATACCAGCAAGGAATGCTTCTCTTAGCGCCCATCCGTGCCACAGCGGAGCGCCAATCACGTTAGCGTTGTAATCGGCAGTCGGCACAACTATGTTGACGTAGTTATATGCAGCTACCACATCTGGATGCAAAGACTCTCTCTGATCTCTCTTTTCGTGCTCAGGACAATCACTCATACCCTGCTCCTCAATTTATGCGTAACCACTTTGCCGCCTGTACCTGTGTCGTGCCGTTTCGCTGCCATGACTGCCTGCCTCGGAGTTTTGCCATCGTGTAATGCTGATGCTGCGTATGGCGAGCCTGATCCGATTGCGCCTCGGTCAGAACAAACCGGATGCCAGGACAACTCACCATCGCTTGCCGTGATGTCCCAGAGCGTTACGCCATCCCATGCAAGGGCTTGCATATCAATTCCGCTACGGATCTTCCTGCGGCGTCCTGTGAAGGCTTTGCATACCGTGTCACGATCAGCAAGTGAGCCAGCAAGGAAGAATTCAACGTCATTGAATACCGTGCGCTTGTCTGCTTCGTCGGTGATTATTTCGCCGTCGGCAGTTATGCGGGAATCGCAGCTAATGGCTCGACGGTTGAGGCAAAAGCAGATAGTCGTCACAGAAGTAGTTCCGGATTTTGGCGAATATTGCCAATCACCTCGCAATGGGCGCTGTGTCTGAATGCGAGCGAGCCACTACCATCAGGTGAGAAGAAATAAAACGCACCTTCATGGAGCCTAACTACGTCAATGCAGGTAGTGCCATATTCAGTATCGTAGGCTGGCTCAGGAGGCTCATCGAACGAGTAATCGACAACAAATTTCACGATGTCGCCCTCGTAAATCTCCACTCCGGCTTTATCGAGCAAGCCCGTCCACTGGCACGGCTGCAGGCTATTCAGCTCCGCACATTTAACAAAGCTACCGTCACGTCTCTGATCAATCATGCCCATCAGCGTTGTTTCGCCATACAGATTAAACGGATGGTCGTGCAGCCACTCGTTGCGACTACCGTCCCACACTTTGAATTTATACTGACTCATTCCGCTCCCCACTTAACAAAACTACGCACCGCAATAACGATATAAATCACACTCATCAGCATCAAAGAATGAAGCTCGACTTCCTTTGCTGCGATCAGCCAGCAGACTTCAGCGGCGATCCCGACTAGCCAGCCTATAGCGATCTTTTCGCTTAATAGAACAAGACCAGCAAGGTTTAGGGTTAGGGCTAGGTAGCCGGTCATGCTTTTTCTGCCAATGCCCAGTACAAAGTTATTGACGCGCCGAACGCGAAAAACAGCATGAGCGCAACCGGCGCTGGAGAATCTATCGCAAAGAAAATCATCAGATCGAAAAGCAAGAACGCAAAAAGAATCGCTTTCTTATGACTCATAACTCTCTCTCCAGCGCATCAAGTCGCGCCTTGTAGTCGTTTTGGATGGTCATGCTGCCATTCCGCTTATTGCGAATTCGAAAAACTCCGCGCCTTTCTCTGTTTTAACTTTCTCAATCTCAAGCCGGTAAATTCTTGAGTCGTTGAAGCCATATTTCTTCTGAAGTATGTCCAGTATCGGCTTCGTTGGATTGTCGATATCAGCGGCAGAATTTGATAAGCCGAACCGCATTTTCAACTCAAGTTTTCCCTCTGGTATTTCCATCGCGTTCGGCAGGCTCAACATGCAAAACTGCTCATACGCTTTGTAATCGGGCGTCTTGAATCGCTTTCCCTGCCACACCTTGTTAACGCTCAAGGGTTTAACGTTAACTTTATGCAACTTTCAGCACCCCTATCTCGAACAGCCTTTCTAGTGTTCTGTTTGTTGCTCTGCGCATGTACCAATCCGAGAAGCCGGCGTAGCCTTCGTTATAAACACGACCATCCACAACGTCATGACAAGCCGCACAGCAGAAGGCGCCCGACACATCAGAGCTTTTCATGCCCATGCCTTTTTGCTCATCCTTGAAGTGCGCAAATACAACGGTTTCATTGTTGCCATTGCAGACGCCGACAATCTCAAGAGTGCAGTCTTCGCCGCGAGCAGCGTTTGTGATCTTCTTTGATCGGATCATGCCGCCTCTCTTTGCAACTTGTTAAACTGCCCTTTCGATTCCAGCACCAACCCATCGTTAGCCGCCGTCATTTGCAGCCATGTTAGAAACTGGAACATCTCGCCGTGCGCGTACTTCTTCGATGAGCGGAAAGCTAATTGACCTATTGCTCCCGTTTTGGGATCAACTGGACGAATCACTAGCCAGTTATATCCGGTCTCAAGGTAGTAATTACGCTTGGCCATTTTCTTCATGCCTTCAAGTTCTTCTTCGATTACTGCGCGCTTATCTTTCTTCAGGTAGAACGCCGCCATTTCGGTTAGCCATACATGGAAAAGTGAGTTCTGATCTAGGCTCCTGTCCTGCCCTATGCGCCACGAAAAGGTTATGTACTTATGCTCGCCAATTAGCTTGTTCACGAAGGCGCAGAATGCGACCAGCGAAGGCAGGGAGTTAACGATGAAGTTCTTGTCATCTACTTGCATTACGCAATCCTCAGATCAGGCTCAAGCACCGGCCTTGGCAATTCGTAAATCAGTGTTGACTCTTTGCCTCCCGACTTCTTGAACACGATCAT
Organism: Pseudomonadota bacterium; assembly: GCA_040386995.1. GTDB lineage: Bacteria > Pseudomonadota > Gammaproteobacteria > Pseudomonadales > Pseudohongiellaceae > CAILUG01. Next base: position 37,214 of record JAZKES010000080.1, read on the forward strand.
TTGCATTGCTTGAATACTTGAAAATCCGTGCGAAGCGTGCCAAGAATCCGAAGGCGGCAGTGCAGCGAACTTCTGCACGATACAACCGTCCAACTCCTTGACGTCTTGATGGTGGAAGTGGCCAAGTGCCCACATGCGATGCGTTGTGCGACCCCATGCCGCAGACTGATCGCGGGCCATAACGTGAACCAGTTTTTCAGGCTTCACTTTGTCGCCGTGGTTAAAACCAAATAGCCAGTTGCCCCATTCGATATAGTGGAAAAAGCCATTTGTCTCCAGCACCGTCACGCGAGGCTCATCATGGAAATACGCGCTCACAATCTCCTGTACTGCAACCGCAGCGTCCGCATTGTGATTGCCCTTCACGATGACAACCTTCACCTCTTTGAACTTCGTTAGCATCTTGGCAATGCCATAGCGCATCGTCTTGCCGGCGATACGCAACACCCTGGAATGCCTTGTGTCTACATCAAGCGGAGTGCCCGACCATGTTGTGTTGTGAGAAGTATTCGCGTGCATGAAGTCGCCGACGTCAACGAGAATGCCGGTCTCTGCTTTGGGCGAGCGATCAACCAGGTTGTCTATGGCGGCGCGCAAGTCTCTGCTGGCAATATCTGAATCAAAATCAGAATGCTTTGTTTCCTTGCCCCATGAATACATTCCAATGTGAGCATCGCCGATGTAGATCGTGCTGAGCAGTTCTGAGTTATAGCTAGCATTTTTTGGAATCGGTAACGGCTTGGCTGGCTTTATCTCCTCGCATAGACTTTTCACGAATTCACGAAACTTGATTTCAACGGCAGCTTTGGCGGTATCGGTCTTATTCCAGTACATCGCAACCGTTTCAGATCCATCCTCAGCAATCTTCACAAGCTCGCTGCGACCCTTGACGAAGAACGGCTGTGACGTCATGCGCTCCAGTCCGGTTTCTTGGTCATAGCCCGCAGCAATTACCCTGGCCTTAACCCGAGCGGCCATGCTTGCCACGTTGCGCTCCGAGATATCCAGCTCTTTGGCAATTGCCGACCACTTGGAGCCAGCACGAAGCAGTTGAAAAACCCGCTCCTGCTTCTTGGTCTCAAGACATTCCTCGAACTTCTCGGGTACAACCTTCCAGTTAAATGCCATTTTGTTTCCTGTGTTTAGCTCTGAATTCGAAATCGCGTAAGTGCGCTCTAATCAATTCCTGCAAATGTTCTGGCTCTTTCAATATCGCCTCTCGCCATTCCACTTTAGGCCGCTGGAATATCCGAAACGCGATGTGTCGTGGACGCTCTTCAATCAACTACCGCCTCTTCTGAATCGTAAACGTCGCCGGTTTCGCGTCTTCCTTAGTGGTCTCTCGAATCTGGCTGGTTTGTACTGGGCCTTTCGATGCTTCATAGGCTGCGACTTGTTCGGCTAGTTCTGCCTCAAGACGGATTTTGTCGGGGCTTCGGGTGTCGCAATGTTTGCTCATAGTTTTGATTCCACGTGGAACAATTGGTTAAAATGGTATGTCGTCGCCGAATGAATCAGTCGGCGGTGTCGAGCTTGTTCTTTGTTGCTGCTGTGGCGCGTTTTCTTTTGGCTTGACGGATAAGCTGAAGAACTTTTCATTGTTGCTGCCGTCTTTCACCCATGCGCTCAACCAATATTCCTTTCCTTCAATGTTGATGCTGCCGGTATGCGATGGATGCGTATCTTTTTCCTTGCGACGATTCTTGCCCAATGTTCCTTTGTTCGTGTTGTCGTACTGACTCATGCTGCTTGCTCCATTTTTACTTGCTGTTTAATTTCGTTATCGGTATCAACCCAACCGGCAATCCACCAAGCGCGAAGCGGGTTATACAGGCTCAGATTGCAGGCGGTGATTGCGTAATCGGCTTGTCTCGCCTGAATGCCAAGGTTGTGCATTTGTGATTCTTGGGCGCTCTGATAAAGGGCTTTCATGCCGCTTGCTCCTGGCTGCTTGCTTCTTTCATGGTGTCGGCAAAATCGCCCACTTCATTTGGAATAAATACGCCTGTCGTTAAACCCTGAATTGCCAGCCTGTTAGCCAAAACATAGGCTGCTTTCTGGCCTGTGAAGTTGAGATCGTTGTCGGCGTAAATCAGAACGCTGGTGACACCCTCGGGCGGCTGGAATGTTTCCATCATGTTTGCGCACGATGCCGCCCAGCAGGGAATCTTGTAGGTCTCCATCACAGCCAAGGCGGTCTCGATCCCCTCTGCCAATCCGATCACCGGATATATATCGGTGAGGCGAATAGCTGCGCCCTGCATGCTTTCGCTTGGTGGCAGCATCTTCTTCGGGCTGCGAACGCTTGCTTTCTGCGCGTTCTGCAGGTATGTGATGTGATAACTGATAACTGCACCCGCCCTGTTTTGAATGGGCAGCACCATGCAGTCGTAATCGCCTTGCAATACACCATCGTCGTAATATTCAACGCGGGCAGACTTGATGCCTTTGCATGGTTTGAGATTGCGCCCGATCAGATACTGCCTGACGTGCTCTGAGCAGCCCTGCAAGCGATCCGTGATTAGCTTGATCCTACGTGCAGGGTCGCTGGCGCGAATTGCAGCAGAGACCTGTACGTTGCCCACGATCTTGTCTATCTCTGCGGCGGCGGTTTTAAAATCCCATCCTTTAAAATCCATCAGCAACTTGATCCCGCTACCCGCGCCGCACTGGTTGCAAATCCAAGAACCATTGCCGTCCTTGTTGTCGAAGCGAAAACGGTTGGTTCCGCCACACAGAGGACAGGGGCCGTGACGATCTTTCAGGAATGATTCATCCAGGCCAAAGTTAATCAGGATGCCTGCCCACTTCCCGCGAGCTGCTTCTGCAGTTTTCATGCTGCCACCTGCGTTTGTTTCGCTTTCGATTTTGCGTAGCGGATTTGTTTGGATCTGATCCAGTCGGCGGTGGGCAAGCTAGTAATGCCCACATTCGCAGGCTGAACCCTGTTAGGCCATACGCCGAATTTTTCACGATACTGATTCGCCGCCCATCCAGTTTTATAGCCATGCTCTTTCGCGTAAGAAACAAGCTCGCCAAGGAATTGTTCTTTGCTGTCCAAACTAGTCTCGCGATTGAGCTTTGCTTTTCTGCGCTCGCCTGAACTCATCTCGGCCAAGTCGCCTTCGACATGCTCGATCTGGCTTTGCTTCTCAGCCTTGAAGCCGCATGCAGGGCACGCGGGGCATTTAACTGGCTTGAGTATTCCGCACTTGCCGCACTCTTTCGGGAGCGGTTCTTTGCGCTCTGATGTGCTGGCTTCTTTCTTCTTGCCGTCGTCCAGTTCGTCGTGATGAATATCGGTCACAAAACCGAGGCGTAAATGCGTGTCGGAATGATCCAGAATCAGGCAGTCTTTTTTGCCGTCTGCAGTGCGCAATCCTCTGCCGATCATTTGGACGAATAGCATTTCGGATTTCGTCGGCCGTGCCAGGATGATGCAGCGCACGTCCCAATCAATTCCGGTGGTCAGGCATCCAACGTTGCAAACCACTTTCACGCGGCCTGCTTGAAAATCTTTAGCGATTACTGCTCGATCTTCCATTGTGGTGAATGCGTCGATGTACTCCGCTTTAACGCCTGCAGCGATAAAATCTTCCTGCAGTTTTTTAGCGTGTGCGCAGTTAACCGCAAAGCACAGAGTTGAGCGGTTTTCGCCTTTGGTCATCCAAGTATTTACGCAATCGCTGACAAGCTGCGAATCGTTCATGACTTCGCCTAAATCGCCTTCGTGGTAATCACCTGCTACGGTGCGAACTTTGGACAAATCAGGATGGCTTGGCGCGAACACGCGGAAGCTGGAAAGGTATCCGCTGTCGATCAATTCCTGTGTGGTGCTGGCGATAACCAGATCGTTGAAGTGCTTGCCCATGCCTTTGGTCCACGGTGTTGCGCTCAAGCCAATGAACGGCACCTTGTCCCAATTGCTCATCCAAGTTTCGTAATATTTAAACCAGCGGTGGCACTCGTCGATCACAACCACATCAACGTCCGGCATACGGTCTCGACGGCTGATTGTTTGTGCTGATGCGACCTGTACGGGCATGTTGTAATTCGTCATCGGATGATCCGCCTGGACAACGCCGATGCATCGAATTCCCTCATTCCAAAAACTCTGAACGGTTTGGTCGATCAACGAGATTGCCGGGACCACGAACATGATCCGCTTTCCTTTCGCAAGTGCGCCCTCGACAATCGCGGCGGCCAGCACGGTCTTGCCAAAGCCAGTCGGAGCTTGCACAACGGGCCGGTTGTGGCCTGTGCCAAGGGAATGTTTCAGCAGGGCTATGGCACGGGTTTGATGGGGGTGTAGGGTCTTCTTCACTAGAGAATCTCCCCGGTATCTAGGTCTGCATCAGGCCAGCTTTCCACTGGCACAGGCGTAGTGTTGTGATTGTGATTATGACTAGCATTGCTCCGGGCATTGCTTGGAGAACTGCTCTGAGCAATGCTTGAAGGTATGCTTGGAGCATTGCCTGAAGCATTGCTTGAAGCATCTTTTTCCCACCGAGTATTGGCTGCTTTTTTAGCCTTCGCGCTTGCCTTATCGCGCAGCTCTTTCGTATTTTTGATCTCTTTGTCTATGCGCTTATGAACCAACATTGACGATCTAACCTGGAAAAACTTCATAACGGCAGGCTTGCAAACTTTCCACTTGGCCGGCTGCAGCTTGCACACAGACATCAGGATTGCTTCGTCATTTGGCAGCGGGCCTTGGTTCTTCCAATACGCCATAATCAGCAGCAGATATGCGCCGTGCTGCTCCGTAGAAAGCAACTGCGTATCGGCCAAGTAATCACCGATATAGAGAGGCATCCAAATACTGCTATCGGTCATTGGTTCCCCTGTACGCAACAGCCGCAGCAATATCGTCTTTCTGTTTTTTCTTATTGCAGGTTTCGCAAAGGGCTTGAAGGTTTTCTACAACATTTAATCCGCCAGCCTTTCGAGTGAGTATGTGGTCGAGAACAAGGACATCCAGCCCGCCACTTTTGATTCTTGTATTTGTAGATAACGCGGACCTTCCTGAGTAATTGGCGGGCACATTCACAGCTACTGCCGTGCACCTGGCGCATTTGAATCCAGCCATACGGAATACATGCGCTCGCAATGCTGCGTGTGATGGATTTGAAAATTTGAGCGACCACTTGCTTGCGATGCGAGGCCATACACGGCCAGTAAAGTCCGTCCATTTGCTGTTATCCACTTGTCCGTAATCTCTCACTTATTCTTTCTCCGAATCCAACGGCAAAGGCCGATCAAACAAATCCTGCTTGGCCTTCTCGATCTTTCCGTAAGCAGCCAGGACTTCGGATACAGGCAGTGCAGAGGCTTTGCTGAGTTTCTTGAGTGCTGGATAGTCCATGCCTGCAAAATCAGTTGCAGCGCATTGCAGGAGCTTGTCGATGGCTTCGATGGTTGACGCTTGTTTGTAATCAGCGTCACTGAATGACTGCGCAGGATTGCTCACTTGAAACCCCTTAAATCAAATCCACCTTTCGGAATTGACATAAGGACATCGGCTAATGCAGAAACGAGCAGTAATGCGATTAGTATTTCGAAGATGGGCATATATGAACTCCGCAATGAGTTATGTTTTTGTTATTTGCGATGTCCATATCGCCCTGCAGTGGATCTGGTGTTGCGGTAGTGCGGTGTCCGCCTTTCCGGACTGTCAGGCTGCGGGATAGCCACCCTCTAGGAATGCGTTATATCGAGAAACTGCCGATCAATACGGGAATCTCTTTAAGCTCATTGCGAACAAGCTCAGCCAGCTCAATTGCCATTTCGAGCACGTGTTGGTCGAGTTTGATAATTTGCAGAACGAAGATGGTTTCGCCGTTGCTGATGCCTGTGCCGAGACGCAGCGTTAATGTGCGCTCAGCCAGAACCGCGTAAGGCTGGCATTTGAACTCAATGAAGTGTGGCAAGCCTTCGGACGTATCGACCTTTGTGGACTCAAGCAGAGACTTCTCAGTGCTGAATGAATTCACTCCCGTGCTGATTTTGGAAGCGTGATCAATCTTGATATTGCGGATCGCTTTAATTGCTTTTGCTGGCTCGATAATTTCATCGCCGTTTGCACCAAGAAATCTTATGCAGTGCGTATAGTCTTCACACCATTCCGCAGCGGCTTTCTGGCTTTGACGTTTCGCCTCGCCACCCGCAACGCGAAGCAGCGCCGAATACTCTGGTGACTTCTCGGGAGCGAAGCTTGCCTTGTGGTCGCAATGGCCTGGTGATTGATGGTCGCCAAAGTTCAACACGGCCACTGCGCTCATGTGGCTTGGCTGAACAAATACACGCGGAGTGGTGTCGGCAGAAAATCCAGTGACGTAGGCAGAAAATGAGGCCAGATCATCGGTAGTCATTTTTCCAGTAAGTCTGCGGCGATGCTCGCGGTATTGCTCAAGATCATGAACGCCAAGATTTTCAGGTATTACAAGTGCGTCAATTTCTTTAACGCTGAAATTCTCGTTGAGCCGAACAACTATGGCGTATTGATCGTGCTGAATGTGTTTTAAAGTATCCAATGGCAACATGTTATTTTCCTGTTATTAGCGGTCAGCTTTCGGGGGCATGCCTTGCTCAGCGTTGCCGGATTTATTAAGAAGCGATCCCTGCCCCGCGGTGGATGGGAAGAAGGTCAAGCCCTCAGCCTGAACATACATGGCGGTAGAGCCCTTCGTGGTTTCGGAAGACTTGCCGCGAGAGGTTGGGCGCTCGTACTTAATGGCGTGACAAATATTCACTTGATGGCTTGCACCAATGCGCTTCATTTTGAAAGTGAGATTCACCTGCCCCTCACCATCGAAATCGACTACCGCCGCGCCTACTGATGAAAGAATCTTGCCTAAGTCCGCTTCGAACTGGTTTCCATCGAGATCACTGATAAATGCAGATACATTTGTTGCCTTCATTTTTATTCTCCGTTGTTGTTTTGATTTACTGCGTGCTTACCACTCTGCCATGAAGAATCTCAGCCATTACCGCGCCTCGTTGTTCTGATTTTTCGAGCTTGCGGCGCAACTCTGCGTTCTCCATTTCGACTTCCGACATCAACCTGATTAAAGCTTGTCCACGCTTGTTGGCTTGCCATTGAAGCGGGATTTCGTTGTTACAAAGATTCATTAATTCTTCAATTTTGTTTGGCGGAAAGTGAGCTTCGCCTTTGCGCACTCGGGTCCAATGCCCGGGATCAATTTCCAACACTGAATAAATTTCTTTGTCCTCAAGTCCAGAGGTGTTTATGCAAAGATTGATAGCACCCATGAGGTTTGGTTGAAGGGCGATAATTTCGATTGGAACTACAACTCTGGCGGCTGGGCGAACCAGTTGAAGGGAGCCTTGCTCAACCCGGGTCAAAACGTTTGACTTCATTTGACGGTCCTTATTTGGGTAAAAAATAAACCTCATCGAGAGGCTTATTTATGAAAAAACTTAAAAACGCTTTGTATCTACTTTCACCGCTGTTCTTACTGGTCTTGCTTGTTTTGGCGCTTATGACTTCATTCTTTGGTATTGCATTAGTGGTGGAGGCGTGAGGTTATGCCGCCGCCTGTTTTAACTTCTTCGGTTTGGTTGACCTGATGTAATTCCAGTCCACATCAGGACGCAGCGAGTCGCATGTGATTGCACCTGCTGTTTCACGCTCGATATTGATGGCAAGGGATTCGCCGGCACGACGATGGCCGCCAGCAACCTGCTTGATTTGTCCTTCAGACGTTCCGCAACGTTCAGCGAAGGAAATCAGCTGGTCCTTGTCCAAGGTTTTAACGAATTCAAAAAGTGTCATGCAGTTCTCCAGTGCTACGAGCGAAGAATAGCATCTGCTATTGGATATATCAATAGCATCCGCTATTTCTTTTTTCAATAGCAATCGCTTAATAATCGCGAGTATGGAAATGCATGAAATCAGAGAAGAAAATTTGCGCCGGATCATCAATCCGGGAGTCCGTGGCAACGTTGCGCAATACGCAAGGGACCATGAAATTGATGCTGGCTATATCAGTCAGATTTTCAACCGCACTAGATCGCTTGGCGAGAAAGCGGCCCGCACCTTCGAAGCCAAAACCGGAATGCTTTATATGTCCCTGGATATACGCGGCGGCATCACAATGCCAAACGCAGACACGGACAAGGTAGCTGGAGCAGTCACTGCTGACATGGAATTGAGCGCAGAAGAAAAAAGAACGCTGCTACAAATGCTGGCGACTTATAGATCTATTAGGGCGATGAAAATTAATATTGAGCACTCGGAAGTGCCCACTGAGAATCCAACAACAACGACAGGCAAGCCGAGGATCTCAAAATGACGAAAAAGCAAGCTGAGGGAGGTGTGACGCCAGCTAGCACTCGTGTGGCCATGATATTTCCGATCATTGCTCTGATGCAGGGTTGCGCTACTACCGTTGTCGAAAACCTGAGCGCCGTTGAAACGTATTCATCGGGATCTTGCGAGGTTACAGTTTATCAATCGCAGGCTATGGCTCAAAGCAAAGGCCAGATCATTGAGGCGTGTTCCGTTTCTGGGAGTAGCGCCTTCAGCTTCGATCACACCTTGGAAGGAGCGATCAAGAAAAACATAGATGAAGTGTGCGGCTGCGGCGTTACCGAGGCGTACGTTGAGTCCCGCCAAAGGGAGTCTGAACTAGGTATGAGGGGCGTTTCTTATGTAACGCTGATTGGCTTTAGACGAGCCGCCCCGGCAGACGAACGCGGGCGGCCAGCGCCCCTTTCAGGGACTGTAGGCAAGTGATTTTCAGGCGCGACTGAGCGCCGTTTTACTACGTCAATCCCCCTCCTTTTAAGCTCTCCGCAGCCTTCACAAAAATCTCGCTCATAATCCTGCGGTTTTGCTCTGTGTTTTCAATTCCTATCGGCTCAATCAGAACTTTCCCGTTCTTGTGGCTGAATTTTATCGTGTATTCAATCCATCGGTTTTGCGCTCCAACTCCCCGAAAATCAAGAACATTACTCATCTGAATAAACCTCTCTAACAAAGCCTCGCAAAATATTTATTATTTTAATAGCAACTGCTATTGCTTACTTCGATAGCGTTTGCTATTGTTACTCCCATGCCGTTGCTTCTGGCTGAATCTCGAAAGAGTTCTGTATCAGCAGCGGTGGTGGATGGGGTAGATCAATTTCTACGCTGACCTCGCTCAGAAGTAAACGCAGCAACGCAACTGAATCATGTAAACAAAATGAATCATTTGCTGCAACAAACCGAGATCACGAAACACGATTTGAAGCTGTAAACGAAACATCACTTGAGCCAGCGACGGGCATTAGAACGGATGAAGTTGAGTTAGGAAATAGCAATCGCTTCGAGAAGTGATGCCGGGCACAGGAAGTAGAAATTGAGTTTAGTGGTGAAAGTTTTTAGTTGAACGAATTGTTTTAGGGCGAACCGGAAAGAGCGATGAATCAGGCAGCGGCTAAATTGATTATCGAGCAAGGCATCACATATGCCGAGCTGCGAACGATCTTGCTACCCGAATTCGACGGAGCGCAGTCAACAACGATCAGAGATTTCACGAAGCACGACGTACAGCTATTGCTTCGAGGCTGCATAGGTAATCGGAACGGCAGGGTTAACGCGAAGACGCATTCTGCGCTCGTTGCTCAACTCATCCTCAGAGAGTTTTCGGAGTGAACATGAAAGAACGCAACGATTGCCACGGCGATGAAGAAACTGAGGCGCTTCTACGCAGGAAGCCAGAGCGCGACCCGGATGCGGACAGGGATGATTTTGATTACGACGAACTTGACGCGGAGTTGTCTGCAAGGCGCCGAACAGAAATTGCGCTTGCTGCTACGCCGGAAGAATTCAGAGACATGTGGAGGAAGTTGGCATGAGTTGCAAACACGGTGAGTGGCATCAATGTGAACAGTGCGACGAAGTAGATGCGGCTCGAAACGAGCAGAGCGAAAAGCTAAGTGTGTGTATTGAAGCGCTGGAATACATGCATCGCCACCTGAACGATCAAACATCTCAAACGACGCCCGAAAAAGCTTATGACCTGATAGTCGCAGCTCTGGCCAAGTTTCGCGGAGTGCAGCCATGAAAAAACTCCTCGGCACAATCGGCTTCATAGCCTTCGTGATTATTCCTTACCTGTACGCAAGTGATTCGGACTTCGAGCAAGACAAAAAAACAGAGCAGCTTGTTGAGAGTTTTTGGCAGGCAGATGGAAGCAAACATTATTCAGGAGAAGGCGAATGAGCAGCCCAAATAGCGCAGTTCTAGTTCAGGCACAAAACAACATCGAGCCAATCAAGCAAAACGAAGCTGGCGCGCTGATGACAATCATTGAGCGTATATCGCTTCTTCCTGACATGGATCTTGATCGCGTCGAAAGATTATTCGCCATGCATCAGCAAATGCTTGCGCGCTCTGCTGAGCAGCAGTTTAACGAGGCAATGG
>JAZKES010000081.1:0-13173 GCA_040386995.1 Pseudomonadota bacterium
AGCCAGCAAAACAGAGCTGATTATTTTTATTCGTCCTATTGTCATCAAGCAGGCATCCCTGGATGGAGACCTGGAAGCTTACCGCAACTATTTGCCCGCAAATGGCGTGGAATCACTAGAGTCGGATGCGCAGGGAATTTTGCCAAACGTTCGTGACGAGTAAGCGGGGTAGTCCATGAGCCTGCTTATGGAAGCATTACGCAAAGCCGAAGAGGCCAAGCGCAAAGTACAAAATCAAAATCCGGAATCGCTTTCAAACCTCAAGCGTGATCTGGCCAATCAGGACGACATTGCGCCATCGCCTGTTCTGTCTGCCACTGTCGGTACCGAATTGACTCTGCAACAGCAGGACTCAGACGTTACTGCTGATTACATCGTTGATAAATTTTTGAGTAATGAAAGTGACGCCAAAAACGCGTCCCTGACTCAAGTACCACCACTGCGGCAAACAGCGCGCAAGCCCGGCAGAGCGTCTGTCGAAGAGTTGCAGTCTTATCTCGAAACAACCCCTGAGCTGGAAGACACAACACATCCCACGCGCGATGTGCCAGGAAAGGTTTCTTCAGCTGCGCAGCAAAGAGCCGCCGGTTCTGTTTTTGCGGCCAAACAAAAACCAGCTCAATCGAATGCCACTCGCAATACTCTGCTTGTTCTGCTCGTTTTGCTTGTCCCAATTGTGGGCGGTGGCCTTTGGTACATTGGCAACTCTGGCAGTTCATCAATGTTGGTAGATCCTTCCCTGCTCACTTCAGACTTTGCCAATCGAAGTTTTTCCGATGAACAGTTTAGTAACGAGCCAACGCCGCAACCCCAGCAGCAAAATCCGGTTGCGGGTTTACCAGCTTCAGATCAGACGCAGCCCACCATCGGCAGTCCTTCAGACACCGCTCAGCAGGTCGCACTCGCACCGCAAAATGTAACAACAGAAAGTGACATTGTTCCGGAGGCTGAACCAGCAGAGTCAAGTCTCGCGCCACAAACATCATTATCAGAATCCGTCGAAAGCGTAGCTACACAGCCACTAATTCAGACCGCTAATGAGTTCATCACTGCGGCTGCCGGACAGTCTCAAACCACGGACACTTCGACCGGATCCACGGCGACTGTTCTCGAAGTGAGTCATAGCAAGAAAGCAACCACGAACAACCCACAGCTTGTCGATGCCTACGCCAGTTTTCAGACCGGTGATTTCGCTGCAGCCTCAGCCCTGTATGAACAAGTTCTGCAGCAATTTCCCAATAACCGGGATGCCTTGCTGGGGAGTGCCGCGGTCGCAATACGCAACGAAAATTTCTCGCGAGCACGCGAGCTGTACGCACGCCTCATGCAGCTCAACCCCAAGGACCCTTTGGCGCGTACTGGTCTATTACAGACGGTTCAGGATATCGACCCAGTACAGCACGAGATAGAACTGAAGAAATTGTTGCAGCAGTTTCCTGACGTCGCACCATTGTCATTCGCACTGGGCAACGTTTATGCAACTCAACAAAAGTGGAACGAAGCACAAAGCGCCTATTTCGATGCCTTTCTGTTTGCGCGCCAGAGCAACGAATCGGCCATAAATCCGGATTACGCTTATAACCTCGCGGTGAGTCTTGAACAGATCAATCAACCAAAGGCCGCACTGGATTATTACCTCCAGGCGCAAACCCTTGCACGCGTGATTACGCCAGGCTTCGATCCGCAGGCACTGAGTAGTAGAATTTCTTTTCTGGAACAGCAGAAACCATGACAGAGCGCCGCGATCAAAATCAGCAAGCACGTAAACGTCTGGGGAAATTACTCCTGGACCAAGGTGCTATTTCTGAAGATCAACTTCGTATTGGTCTGCGTGAACAGCAAAATACCAAACGTCCTCTCGGTTCGATCCTGATAGATCTTGGTTTTGTCACCGACTCTATTGTGCGCGATACACTCAGTATCTATACCGGCCAGCGCAGCATTGACCTCACGCAGATTGTTCTTGATGCAGAATCGATTCGCATCGTCAGTCAGGTAATTGCGCGCCGCCATACTGTACTGCCGCTGTCATATGATCGCGAAAAACATCACCTCAGCCTTGCGATGGCAGACACCTTCAACATCGTTGCGCTGGACCAGATTCGTGCGCAGAACGGCGGCAATTTACACATCTCGCCCGTCCTTGCGAGTGAAGAAGCCATCATCCGTAATATTGAAAGCTGTTACGGTTTCGAGTTATCAATCGATGGCATCCTGCATGAAATAGAAACAGGTGAGCTGGATTTCGACAGTCTGTACGCTGATGACAAAGGCTACAGTCATCCGATGGTCCGCCTCGTCAATGCGCTACTCGCTGACGCCGTACAGCGCGGCGCATCCGACATTCACTTCGAGCCTGAAGAAGCATTCCTGCGCATTCGTTATCGTATCGACGGAGTACTTCGCCAGGTGCGCAGCCTGCACAAGAGTTACTGGCCAGCGATGGTCGTGCGGCTCAAGGTTATCAGCAACATGGATATTGCCGAATCACGTATTTCGCAGGACGGCAGAATTTCACTGTCTCTCGTTGGCAGGCAGATTGATTTCCGCGTCGCGGCCCAACCAACTACGCACGGCGAAAACGTTGTGCTGCGTATTCTCGATCGCAAGAAAGGTATCGTCAGGATGGATCAGCTTGGTCTCACCGACGAGAATCTGAATTTACTGCAGCTGTTACTCGCGCGTCCTGAAGGTATCGTGCTTGTGACTGGTCCGACAGGTAGTGGAAAAACCACAACGCTTTATTCCATTCTCAATCACTTGAACACGGAAGAAGTGAACATCATGACAATGGAGGATCCTGTTGAATATCCGATGTCGATGATTAGACAGTCCACAGTCAACGAGTCCATTCAGATGGGATTCGGCGAAGGCATTCGTTCCATGATGCGACAGGATCCAGACATAATTCTCGTAGGCGAAATCCGTGATCATGTAACTGCAGAAATGGCGTTTCGCGCGGCAATGACAGGCCACCAGGTGTTCTCGACTTTGCATACGAGCTCGGCAATTGGCGCGATGCCGCGCTTGCTCGACATCGGCGTAATCCCGGATCTGATCGCCGGCAATCTCATCGGTGTCATTTCACAACGCCTGATTCGCAAACTGTGTGTGTATTGCAAACAGGAAGTTGAAGCCAGCGAGGTAGAAAGAAAACTGCTCGGCATTACACATGAACACGAGATACCAAAGATATTCCACCCAGTCGGTTGTCCCGCGTGTGAAAACCTCGGATACAAAGGGCGTTTTTCAATAATTGAAATTCTCAGGATCAACAGTGACATGGATGATCTGATTGCGCATAGGGCCAGCGCGCGTGAAATGCTGAAGCTTGCGTTGTCACAAGGCTTCAAGCCATTGGCAGCAGACGCCTGCAGAAGGGTTCTGGATGGCTCAACAAGTGTTGACGAAATATCCAGAGTAGTCGACCTGACTGACCGGCTTCGGGATTAAACGCGATGGCTATGTATAGCTACAAGGCAATGACCAGAGACGGCATGATCCGTAACGGCAACCTTGAGGCCAACAACGAAGCCGATCTCGAGAAGCGCCTGGCCAACATGCGGCTGGATTTGATCCGTGCGGCTGTTGCGACGCAGCGCGAACTCGCGTTTATCAAACACAGTATTGATCGTCGCGACCTGATCCTGTTCTGTTTGCAGATGGCGCAACTGTGCAAAGCTGGCGTGCCGTTGCTCGAGTCGCTGACTGATTTGCGCGACAGTGTAGAAACCGCAGAATTCAGGGAAGTGATTTCAAGCCTTATCGAAGTAATCGAAGGTGGCAAAAGTCTTTCACAAGCTTTAGCGGACTTCCCGCATATTTTCGATACTTTGTTTATCAATCTGGTTAGAGCCGGTGAAACCAGCGGCCAACTTGCCGAAGTGTTCGAATCATTAACCAACATGATCAAATGGCAGGACGAGCTACATTCGTCCACCAAAAAATTATTGATCAGCCCCCTGATTGTCGGCACCGTAGTGTTGGGTGTGACGATTTTCCTGATGGTTTACCTTGTTCCCCAGTTACTCTCTTTTATCACCAACATGGGTGAAGAGTTGCCCTTCCATACGAGAGCGTTGATTGCTACCTCTCACTACATGGTAACTTTCTGGTACGTCTGGGTAATACTGCCAATCGCACTGTTCGTGACGCTGAAAATTCTCGTGAAGACCAACCCCGAAGTGCGCTTGCGCATCGATGCGATCAAATTAAAAATTCCACGCGTGGGTCCAGTCCTGCAGAAAATTATCCTCTCGCGTTTCGCAAACTTTTTTTCGATGATGTACGGCGCAGGCATACCAATCCTGCAGTGTCTGGAAATTGCCGAGAGCATCACCGCCAATACCGTCATCCGCGCAGCGCTCGCCAAAGCGCGCGACGACATCGAACAAGGCGACCCCATTTCAATAAGCCTCGCCAATACGGGCATGTTTCCTCCTCTCGTTGTGCGTATGCTGAAAATTGGCGAAACCACCGGCAAACTCGACACTGCTCTACTCAATGTCAGTTATTTTTATGAACGGGATATCAAAGACAGCATCGACAAATTACAGGCGCTCATTCAACCAGCAATGACGGTAATAGTCGGCTTTTTGTTGGGGTGGGTAATGATTTCGGTATTGGGCCCTGTTTACAGTAGCTTGAGCAACATTCAGTCCTAGGTGACGTTGATTTAATGAATTTTTCCGGCCAAAAACATTCACTGATCCTGTTGATCACTGACGCGCAAGTGCAATTACTGCGCTGGCAGTCGGGTGAATTATCAGTACTGTATGTATACGGAAAAACTCCAGAGGATGTCGAAACTTTCGCAGAAGACATCAAGTCTTGCCAGCAATTACCAGTATTGATCGTCACTGATCTCGGCGAAGAAAATTTTCGCTACGACACGGTTGTGCACGTAAGTGGTGGAGATCAAAGAGCGTTGCTCAAACGCAAAATGGATTTTGCCTTTCGCAATACGCCGTATAGACGCAGCAAAGTAATCGAGCGCGAAAAAGACGGCCGGCGTGATGACAAAATACTGCTCAGCGCGATCAGCAAACCAGAGGCGGTGGATGTATGGGCCAGCGTGCTGCTCCAGCAAAAATTTGCCATTCAAACTATTACATCAACTGCCTACATCCTTGAGACGTTTGTTGCCCAGAAAAAAAATGCGGATAGAAATTTTCTCCTCATCAGCAATCTGGAACATGGCAATAATCTGCGCCAGACTTTCTTCAAGAATGGTCAGATGGTGTTCAGCCGATTAACAACACTGACTGGTCGTGAGCACGGCACTATTAGCGACGAGATCTACAGGGAAACTACCCAATTACGCCAGTATTTTGAACGCACCCAGTTTTTGAGCTATGACGCCCTGCTATGTATCGAAGTCTATACCTCTGACGATCAAGACTTGTTGCAGCTCGAAAACAGATCCAACGATCTCAACCGTATTGATGTGCTGGATACAAGCAAATTGGCGGCCGGCAAGAAGAAGACTCGCGCGAGCATGACAACGCCAACAACGTATTTTCTAAGCCAGGTATTGGCACATAGGCGTCCTGCCAATGTATATGCGCCACCTTCCAGCACCAAATTTCACGACCTCAAAAATCTGGGTTACTACGTCGCATTCGGCGCCGGGATGATTCTTCTGTTGACCATCGCTATAAACATTCCTGTTGCGTTTAACATCAGGGAACAACAGCTGGAACAAGCCTCGTACCAGAATCAACTTGCGCCGCTACGGGTTCAATATGATGCACTGATGAATAATTTTCCGGCACTTCCTGTATCGTCCCAGGAAATGGAACTGGTCGTTACCACTCATGACAAACTCGCGACCCAGATCTATTCACCTGTTACCGCGATGAACATGATCAGCGCAGCATTGGCCACGTCACCAGGCTTAAAGCTGACTGCTATCGATTGGGCTTTGATAGAGAAACCCGTTGCACCTTCAACTCAGTTTGGCAGTCTGGGAGGAGATGTTCCTGTGCAACAGATTGTGGGCCTCGAGGAAGATAACCGTATGCTCAGCTACATACTCGAAGAACGCACGCAGATAAAAATCGTCGTAGAGGGCCAGTCTTATTCACCCAGCAGTTTCAGGGAAGCGCAGGATGAAGTGGTGAAATTTGTCACTGCTTTATCTGCCAATTCGGGCCTTACTGTTTATGCGAGTCGGATGCCGACCGATGTACGCACTGACATCAGTGTAAGCACGCTGGTGACCGATGGAGAAATCAGAGCACCATTCACGCTGGAACTCACTCTGGTAACCCCACCATGATCAGCATGAGCGAATACCAGAAAGAAGATTTATCACTGATCAAGGGCCACTTGCTGACGCTCGTAATCTGCATTGCACTGATCGGTGGCATTTTCTGGACAGCAAACACCCTGAAAAAATCTGCGGCATTAGAACTTCAACAGACAAGAAGCCAACTCGACAATATTCGCAGTTCCATGGATACACTCAAGTCTGAAGAAGGCACGGCAAGCAAATACCTCGACAAGTTTCAGAGTTTGCAGATGAGTGGTGTGATTGGTGCCGAAGATCGCCTTCAACTGCTGGAATCGCTGGCGCAGATTCGTGCGCAACACGAACTACTTCCAATCAGTATCAACATTGGTGAACAAGCGGAATATACGTTGCCCTATACGAACACCCTCGGTGATACAGGCAAGCCGATTAAATTGCGCAGTAGCGTACTCAGTATGGACATTCCGCTGCTTCATGAGGGTGATCTCGCCCGTCTTATGAATGACCTGCTGGCGAGCTCACCTTTACTGCAACCTGCAAGTTGCAGGATTGCGACGAACAATGCCGCCAATACAAACTTCTATTATTTAAACAGACATTTCAACGCGGCATGTTCGATGTACTGGTATACCTTCGACATCACAGGTGTAGACGAGGCACAACCCTGATGACTAGCAGATCCATAATCGCCGCCTACCACTCATGTGTTGGTTTTATTTTGCTCTTGCTGCTGAGCCAGATGTCGTTTGCACAAATTCAAGGCAGGCTCTTCACGACGCCGGAAGAGCGCGCTTATCTCGACGCATTGCGTACGGATTCTGTGCAGCGCAATGCCGAGCAAGGCTTCGACATTACAAACGCTGGTCCCCCGCCCCTTCCGGAAACCGAAGAAGCAGCAGCACCTGCCCCATCAATTGAATACACACTCGGCGGCATTCTGACCCGCAGTGACGGCAGCCATACAATCTGGTTGAACAACCAACCAATCGCCGAAGGAAGCCTGCCTTCCAATATGAAACTAGTCATGGATGGAGCGGTCGTCGTTTTACGCATAACAGCCAAAGCCGGAACGTTTCAGCTTAAACCGGGCCAGACCTTGAATGACACAACAGGCCAGATTCAGGAAGCGTATCAGCGTGCACCCGCACTGCGCGTAGAAACTCCGGATGCCGCAACAACAGCTTTGCCTGAACAATCGACCATCGATAGCGATACCACTGATGCGGCACTGCCCTCTCCTGCGGCCGAAGTACCAGCAGAGGCTGAAACCCGTGAAACACCCTGACTCCAAACAACAAGGTGTTGTGCTGCTCCTGTTGCTTCTGGTGTTTCTTGTCGCGGGAAGTTCGTTGCTGTTTGGCACGTTGAATAATCGCCAGGATGTTTACATGCGGCAACAGGAGGAACTGACGACCCAGATGCAATTGGCCAAAGAAGCGTTGTTAGCATTCGCAGCGAACTCTTCCTCGATTTACAGCAATGAACGAGGTCCCGGTTTTTTTCCATGTCCTGATAAGACTAATTCTGGAGCGGCTGATGCTGATTGCGACAGTAGCTCTGTAAACCTGGGTCGGCTGCCAGAGTACGTAGACGTCGAAGACAACAAGCTTTTTTTCAACTCGTATTACTCCGACACAAGTGGACAGTTCTGGTATGCAGTCGCGCCCAACTACGTTTATTCAGCGGCGAATGAAAACAGTCGACGCGCTCAAAACAGAACTTCCGTTGATTCTTTGGTTTCTGCAAATCGCTTAACGCTTGATGGCACTGGTGACGTAGTTGCACTCATCATCGCGCCAGGAGAACCACTGGCCTTTCAGAATAGAACTGCAGGTTTACTAGCTGTTAACTTCCTTGAAGGTGAGAATGTGGGAAGCGATTTAAATTTTTCTTCGGGAAATGGAGCAACTACCGACACGTTCAATGATCGGGTGATCGCGATAACACACAACGACGTGATGCAATTTATTGGAATGAAAGCCGCCACGGAAATAAAACGCTTGCTGGATGAAGATTATGAGAGCCAGTCGGAACCGAGACACTATCCTGGCGATCCGGTTACGTCACTTCAGACTGCAGATGAATTCCATGCTGACTTTGCGAGCGTGATGACAAGCAACCCATGGCTCACTGATGATCCTGCCGGGAATAAAGAACAATGGGCCACTGATATTTTATACACACTACTTTTAGAGACAGAGGCTTCAATCCAATTCAAAGGATGTCCGAATATGTCATTCAAGCTGGTTTACGGTGGCGGAATTACTCCCACCGGCAAATTCTGCTAGGCGGCCAACAGAGTGAATACAACATTGAAAAATGGCCATCATCAAATCGGTTTCAGCCTCATCGAAATGGCGATGGTGCTCATGATCATCGGAACGTTGATGGGCGGCGTGCTCGTTGCCGTTAGTCAGACGACAGAAAATGCGCGTCGGTCAACTGCTCGCAATCAGTTGCGAGAGGTTGAAACCGCGTTGTATGGATATGCCCAGATACACGGAAGACTGCCCTGTCCTGCACGACATGATAGTAGTGGAAAAGAAGTGCCAGAGGGCGGAGTAAATTGCACAAGTCCAAATGGCTTCGTACCAGCCGTCACACTTAATTTGAACGGAGCGGTGAATACTGACGGATTGCTACTCGACCCTTGGCAGAATCCTCTGCGTTATTCAGTGGCAAGTACCATGATCCCTGACTTCACCAATCCCAGTTCGATCCGGACTTTTTTTAAGAACGGCACTCCGCTTGATCCAACCAACATGCTTTCGGTTTGCTCTTCGACCGGTTGTACTGCGGGAACCGAGCTCGCCACAACGGTGCCTGCTGTAATCATTTCAATGGGCGCTGACTGGGCCAGCTACTCTTCTGCTGAAGAGCAAGCAAATGGCGGCAATGGCAGTCCCCAACTCGGAACCTACAACGTCACTTCTGGTGATGAATTTGTCTCTGCTCAATATGCAGAAGATCAGTTTGATGACCAGTTGGTCTGGATATCGCCTTATGTATTGTTCAACAAGATGATTAGTGCAGGGAAACTGCCATGAGCAAACAAATCGGCCTGTTCCACGGTGACGCACAAGATTCGCGAATCGCATCATCGAAGGGATGCACACTACTTGTCGAGGACGATCCCGTCTTGCGCATGATGCTGCGCAACATGCTCGAGACCGAAGGCTACGAAGTGGTGGAAGCAGAATCCAGGACAGATGCGCTGGGTAAATTAGTTAAGCAGACCGAAATCGCAGTCGCTATCGTCGATCTCGGTCTACCCCCTGTTGAACACACAACGCTCGAAGGTCTCGCGCTGATACGCACGATGAGTGCCGAATATCAGAACATCAAAATTATTGTGCTCACTGGCCAGGATGAAGAACAGTCAGCACTCGAAGCGATTCGCGAAGGTGCTTTTGATTTCTTGTCCAAGCCTGCATCGTCAGAAAAAATTCTTGCTGCGGTGCAACGCGCATTTTTGTTCCATCGCAAGGAACAGGACATGATGGCTGACGGTCAGGCAAGACTTCAGCTAAGCGCGCGATACACGGATGGACTCAAGGCCGTGCGCGAAGAAGCCGAAGAGAAACTTGTGCGCCAGGTGTTAAAAGAAACCGGCTTCAACATATACAAAACCGCGGAAAAACTCGGCATAAAACGCGAGAGCATTTATTACTTCATGAAAAAATTCCAGATCACTCGTGACGATAACTGATCTCTATCCCTACCTTATCATCATTGGCAGCTCCATTCTGGCGGCGACGGGCTGGTTGCTGCATCAATATCGCATGCAGTTACGACGCACGCGAGAATTGATCCAGCTTAATGAAGACCTTGCCTACGACCTTCCGGATTTTTTGCGCGAATGCTGGCCGATTCTGAAAAAGGCGGGCTTTCTCGGCTTCTCGTGGGAACTGGAGTGGTTTGGCACGCGTGTTACCGAAACTCACGGATTGCAAATTGGTCAGAAGCTGGAAAAAAAATTCGATGTTCAGGAGATCAGCCTGCTCGTGCACATGTATCGCCCGAGGAAAGATTGGGAACAACGCTATTTTAGCAACGCACAGGCTGATAGCTTCTTTCTCCTTATCCGCATGAATCTGTGGATTAAGTTAGGCACTGTCCAAAGAGCTTTCGATCAGACAGCGAAAATGACCGTGTTTCTCAAACACGATGTGAAGAATATGGTCCAGTTGCTCAGCTTGTCTGCTGACCAGCTGCATACAACCCAAGCTGGGCAGGAACAGAAATTACTAACAAGTTTGCGAACCGCGATTCCAGCGGTACGAGATCGCGCTGAACACATGCTCAGAGCGCTTAACGATAAACCTGCAAAAGCGAATCAACCTGATTTGATGATGCCCGGCCTGGCCCTGGAAAAAATTCTGCAGCAAACCGCCAGCCTGTACGATCTTCCGGTCAAAATAGTTGGCGAGGCTCTTGTGGCAATGGACAAGGATCAACTGTTGACCATAGTGGACAACCTGCTGGGAAACTACTCCACGCAAGCTCGCAAGAAAGACAAAGTGCAACTTGAGTTAAACATCTCGATTGAAGTGCAAGGCAGCAAAGTTGTTACGAGTATCGAAGACATACATGGCGGCCCGTTTCCCTGGCCTGAACGTCTGTTTGAGCCTTTCTGGAGTGAACATGGCAATGGTCGCGGTATTGGCCTGTATCAGGCGAGACAACAGGCCAATGCAGTGGGTGGAGACCTTTCTGCAATCGCAGCGTCAGATCGCCCTTTGCGGTTCATTCTGACACTTCCGGTAAATTTGTAAAAAAAACCTACATATTGCCGCTGTTCGCAATAAGCAATATCGTGACGCAATCAAAAGTGGCGCCAACAGATAGAGCGCTTGTATTAACTACCCGGGGTAAAAATTTATGAAAGCTGGACGCATGCAATTCTCCAGAAAGCATAAAGGCTTCACACTGATTGAAATCGCGATTGTGCTGGTCATCATCGGCTTGCTGCTGGGTGGTGTATTACAAGGACAGCAGCTGATTGAAAACTCCAGAGTCAAACAGGCCGTGAATCACTTTAACGGTATTTCTGCAGCGACATTCTCCTATCAGGATAGATATGGAAAATTGCCTGGAGATGATCCCGGAGCCAAATTGACCAGAGGCGCGGCATGGCCTGATGCAAATGCGACCGCAACCTCAAATGGAGCAATTGATGCATCAGCAGCGGACACCTTTGCAGGTACAGGCGAAGTTGCCACATTTTTTCAAAACCTGCGTTCGGCTGGTTTTATAGCGGGAAACCCGGCTGACACTGGAACTGCAGCGTTACCGCAAAACCCGTTTGGAGGAGTGATCGGTATAACCTCCGCGTCTGTGAACAATCAGTTAAATGGCCTGAAGATTTGCATGAGCAACGTGAATGGCTCATCAGCACTGGCTTTGGATACTGACCTCGATGACGGGCAGGTTGCAACCGGACGCTTTCGTGGAACTGATAGTTCAGCCGCATTGAATACAGCGCCCGCTGGAGTTCCTGCAACCAACTACACCGAAGAAGGCATATATACCATCTGCTATCGAATGTAGGATTTTCCAGAAACGCAAAAGGCTCCTGTAGGGGCCTTTTTTTATTCTGGATTTTCATTTCCGGGCGACCATCAGAACAACTTTGTGAAGTGTTAATATGAAGTAATATACAAGCGCGCTTCCCTTCGGGAACCAGCCGATCTGCGCAAGTAGTGAACTAACTTCAACGTATCCGGTTAGCAAAGCATGAAGAGGTTTGTTATTTTTTTATTCCAGGGCTCAATAAAAAAAGAATGGCGTCAAACCCTGTTCCTGTTCTTGTTATTCACGATCTTCATCAGCAACGCCATCGGCTTGCTCGATTTTAAAAATAGCATTACCAGTATTATAGATATCCGCCCTGAGATATTTTCGCCTGACTTGACCAGTTTCAGCATTCCCCAGATCATAAGGTCTGCCGAATTCCTGCTGCTTGTTTTTTCTGGACTGGCTCTCGTTGTTCTCCTGCCAATACTGACGCCAATCGGCGCTTCAGTACTCGTATTTATCCTGGCGCTACCACCCTTGGTGATTGCGCTCAATTTCCCTTATCACGTCAGCAATATTCCCATGCAGTTCCACTGGTTGGTTCTGCTGGTGATGTTCGGCATCAATGTACTACTTAAATACTTTGTTGAGACTCACAACAAACAAAAGCTGATCAATATTTTTAGCCAGTTCGTGCCGCCTGAAATAGTAAAAGCGCTTAACCATAATCCTGATCTGCTTTCGCTTGCCGGCGAATCGCGTTATCTCACCGTGTTCTTTTGTGATCTGCGCAACTTTACGGGAATGTCGGAAAAACTCGATCCGAAAGATGTCGCACTTATTCTCAATGAATTTTTCACCACCATGACCACCATACTTTTCAAATACGGCGCAACAATCGACAAATACATCGGTGACTCAATCATGGCATTCTGGGGGGCACCTGTGCCTCAAGAGGATCATGCCGCACGCGCAGTTGGCGTTTCTTTCGAGATGCATGCCGCGATGAGGAGCTTAGGATTTTTATTTGAATCGAGGGGTTTGCAGCCACCCTCTTTAGGTATCGGAATTAATTCGGGGATCATGAACGTTGGCAATATGGGCTCACTCTATCGGCTCTCGTACACAGTGATAGGCGATGTTGTGAATCAAGCAGCCCGGTTTCAATCGACCACCAAAGAATATGGCGTCGGAACAATCGTAGGCGAATCGACAGTGAAGGATTGCCCCGACATTATTTTTCGCGAACTGGATACCGTTACCGTCCGGGGGAAAACCAACTTGACCCGTATATATGAGCCTTTGTGCCACAAGAAGGATCAAACATCCGCAGTGATTTCGTTGCTGGAAAAACAGGGCGATGCATTAAACGCATATTATTCGCACAATTTTAAAACGGCGCT
>JAZKES010000081.1:13273-18472 GCA_040386995.1 Pseudomonadota bacterium
CAATCTCATTAGCGCTGGCTTGAAGGCTTCATAAAAATATTTTTCATTCAGCAACGTCCCGGCCCAGGCACGGTAAGTTTTCGCTTTCCAGGCTTTAGTGGCAGGTGCGCCAAGTTCAGCAGAATTTGCATTAATCACGGTAAGGAAATTTTGATAATCCGCAGAATGTTGAGTACGCGATAGAGAACCAGGCTCGAGAACAAGTGTTGCCAGAGGCACGTCGAGATAAGCAACAGAACCTTTCTTGATCAATCGAAACCAGAGATCGCGATCTTCGGCTGTTCTCAATTGTTCTGGAAAACGTGCGTCTCCCAAAAACACGCGCGAAATCATCACGGTGCCCGTCCACGAATCTGCTGCGGCCTGGAACGCATCGGAACCAGAGAGTTTTAGTGGCTGGTTCGCCGGATATACTTTCGCTAATTTTGCAGGCTTTCTGCCCGGATTTTGCTCTATCGGAGCATGCTGCATCCAAAAAGCACCAAAGCTAAAACCAACTTCAGGATATTTCAAATGTAACGCAAGCTGGTGCTCGAGCTTATCAAACTCCCAGTAGTCATCCGCATCAAGAAACGCGATGAAATCACCCGTTGCTTGCTCGATGCCGAAATTGCGCGCACTCGCGGCGCCACCATTCGCCTTTCTGTACAGTTTTACAGAGTTGTCGTATTTGCCATCTATACCAGTCAATGGGACCGGACTGCCATCATCAACCACTATGACTTCAAGTGGCTTGTGGCTTTGTTTCAGAACACTGTCCAAAGCCCTGTGAATCGTTGCGTCAGCTTTATAGGCAGGAATAATTACGCTTATGTTCATTTGCTGATTACAACACGATTAAATTCGTTAAAATGCATGATCGAAAATAAAATAAAACGACGAGAATTGTAACTCAATGCAATAAAATCCGGCTAGCGCATAATCGGATAGTAATGAGTTCCAGCCCGCAAATTGCAGTACTGCGAATTCAAACGATTCATAAAGACTTACTTGAATTGGTATTAATTTTATCGTCGCCTGAACGCATGAATGGTTCTTAGTGGAGCAAAGATGTATACGTATTTTTTCAAAAATTTCTTATATCCATTCTATGAGACACGAATACAAAAGAGAAAAACACTTACGTATCTGGATGAATTGCAAACAACTCAATGGTTGTCTCCACAAGAAACAGCGGAACTGCAATGGAAGCGGGTTCGCATCTTGCTCGCGCATGCAATCCAGAACTCGCCTTTTTACGCCGAGCTTTACCATAAATTGGGGATAAGCCTCTCTGACATAAAAAGCATGGATGACTTTTTATTGCTCCCAACAGTTTCAAGGTTGGACGTAGTTAACAATTTCGAACGGATGCATGCGGTAAACTTCAAAGATCAACTACTGTTCAAGGCGACAGGGGGTTCAACAGGAGTACCGGTCAGGCTCGCGCTCGATAGAAAAAGTTACGAATGGCGAACAGCAGTCACGCAGCGCGGATACTCGTGGGCTAATTGCGACATCGGCAAACATACGCTGTACATCTGGAGCGTGGACATAGGAAAGCAACCATTCTTTAAGGCGCTGAAAAACTCGCTCTATCATTCGTTGCTAAACAGGAAAATGTTTAACTGCTTTGTGTTTGATGATGCTGAGATGCTTCGATGCGTCAAATATATAAATGAGAAAAAACCAACTGGAATTGTTTCCTACACCACTGCCGTTTATAACCTGGCCAAATTTATCAGTACCAATAATGTTCAGCTCGACACGTCGGCAGTGAAATCCATCATCACGGGCGCTGAAAGGTTATTTGATTATCAGCGTGAGCTGATCGAATCTGTGTTCAAAGCTCCCGTTTTTAATACTTACGGTTGCCGGGAATTCATGCTCATTGCCAGCGAATGTGAAAAACATGAAGGATTACATGCGAACACGGACAGTCTGGTAGTGGAAATACTTGTCGATGGCCAACCAGCCAAGCCAGGTGAGACAGGCGAAGTGGCGATTACTGATCTACACAACTACGGCATGCCATTCATACGCTACAAAAATGGCGACGTGGCCACGCAAAGCTCGAAGTCATGCTCGTGTGGGAGAGGCTTGCCTCTAATAGAAAATATCGACGGCCGAAAACTCGATTTGATTACCGCTTACAATGGCACCAAGGTTTCGGGAGTATTTTTCCCGCATTTGATGAAGGAAGTTAAAGAGATCAAGAAATTTCAGGTTATCCAGAAATCCCTGGATCAGATCGAAATTAAAATGGTTTTACAAAATCCCATCAGTGACGAAAAAATCGGTTTCTTACGTCAGCAAATTCATGGTGTCGTCGGCTCTGAAGTGAACGTTTCATTTGTTTTTGTCGATGACATTCCGCTGAACGCCACGGGCAAATTCCGCGTGACCATCTCAGAAATAAAAGATTAATTTTTCAATTTACTAATACAGCTCTCCCATATGGCAACTTTTTTTCTGGTCGTATATACAGTTCTGCTTTTGATCAGACCACACGAATGGGGTGTTGTCGGGCTAGCTCAACCGCCATACATAAGAATTACGCTTCTGATTTGTACGGTCTTCTTCCTCGTCCGGAAGCAAAAAAATCTGGATCTTCCCCAAACCAGATTCATGGGCCTTTTTACTCTATCGATCCTGTTATCACTTGTTTTCTCAGGCTGGGTAGGCAGCATCGTTGTCTATGGCCAGGATTTTATCCAGCAGTCGTTACTGCCATTTATCCTATTAACCACGCTTCTGGATACGAGGAAAAAGCTCTATGTCATTCTGGTGATCATTTTCATTACGTCAATGATCATGGTGCTCAACGGGTACTACCAAACTATAGACCCAGCTGGTATAGGTCTAGTTGGTAATCTGGCCTATCAAAATGAAAACTATCTCAGAATAAATTATGTCGGATTTTTTAACGATCCCAACGATTTGGGCATGTTTCTCGCGATGGCCCTTCCTATAGTTTTCTTTCTGAAGATGAAAAGCCCCAAACTGCTCAAGCTGCCATTCTGGGGAGCCGTGTTTGCAATACTTTATGGCATCTATCTGACGAACTCGCGCGGCACACTGCTAGCCACTGTTGGACTATGCGGATATTGGTTCTGGACAACATATGGCACAAAGAAAACGATCTGGGTAAGCGCCGCTGCGCTCCCGGTTTTATTTGTCGTATTTTCCAGATTCAGAACAATTACCACCGAGGAAGAAAGCGCCGAAGGACGATTGGAAGCGTGGTATGAAGGATATCAAATGTTGCTTTCAAACCCGATTTTCGGAGTCGGCAACAACCAGTTTCTCGAGTACCACTTTAGAACCGCTCACAATTCTTTCGTGTTGGCATTCGCGGAATTAGGTATCGTTGGGCTTTTCGCTTGGTGCGCGCTGTTAACGAGCACGATGATTATTTTATTAAAGATCGCCAAAAAGACGTACTTGCCAGCTGGAATAAATGAGGACGATCCGCGTTATATCGAGGCACATGAAGAGTCACTTATCGCCAAGATGTTTATCTTCGTTTTCATCGCATTTTTTGGATCCGCATTTTTCCTAAGCAGAACATACACTCCTCCGCTGTATTTCATGGTCGGTCTTGCAACATCCTCACTAGCAAGAGTGAGAAGCATGTATCCTGATCTGGGAACCATTTTTACCTATAAGGAACTTCTGAAAACGACCATGTATGTCGCTGTTGGAGGATTGGCCGGCATATATCTTTTATTAAAATTCACTCTGTAGGTGCCAGCAGGGCCCACAATTGCAGATAGTCGTGGCTACCCATGTAACGGAACCCACAGTGAGTGTGATTCTTTGCGATATTGTCGGATATTTTCTCGTTGAAGATTTAGATAATTTAAGTCTTCGATCAGACAATAATGATTCGCACAACCAGCTCACATCTCAGCGCGACTGAGTATGTCAACAAATATAAGCCGTCGTTCTTCTCATTAAGAATTACTTACGTTTAACCAGATCATGAAGAATTAGACATACTTTGCAACACCAATATCGCGATCCCTGCTCTCCCATTTAACACCAACCACATCACACAATTTTTTGGACTGTTTCGACGGGCATGAAGTATGATCCGTTGAATTATTTAAAAAAATTCTGTGGCTCGGACCTCATGATGCAGTTATCAAATTTAAAAATTTTTGGATCAACGAATACATGAAGCTCTATTATTACAAAGATGAATTGGGAAATTTTGGCGACGATTTGAACCCTTGGTTATGGGATAAGTTATTGCCAGGTTTTTTCGATGGCAACGAAAAAGACTGGATGATTGGTATTGGAACTCTGCTGAATCACAAATTACCAGTTGCTGGACGCAAGCACGTTTTCGGTTCCGGATATGGCTATGGCTCCAAGCCGAAATTGGATGATAGCTATAATTTTCTTTGCGTGAGAGGCCCGTTGACTGCGGAAGCTCTCAATCTACCCAAGCACCTTGCAATTACAGATTCGGCCATCCTGATCAAATCCGTAGAGGTACCAAAAGTAAATAAAATTTATAAGTTTGGATTTATTCCACATCATACAAGCATTCGGAATTTTTCCTGGGATAAGCTTTGCTCCAGGCTTGGCTACAATTTTATTAACCCAGAATGGTCTGTAGATAAGGTCCTATCGGAATTGAGTAAATGCGAAATTGTAATGTGCGAGGCCATGCACGGGGCAATTGTGTGTGACGCTTTAAGAATTCCCTGGATTCCACTTAAAGCCTATAGCTACATCTCTGATTTCAAGTGGCAAGATTGGTTACTTACTCTCGATATTCCGTATAAACCGATCGCCGTCCCATCTTTATATGATGCAGAAAGTCGATTAACTTTTTCTGAAAAGCAAAAAAATAGTATTAAGAGAACGCTCGCGAGCGTAGGCCTATCCAGTAAATCCTGGGCTGCTCCGCATCCACAGAGCAGCTCACAAACACTGGTGGATGAAGCTTATAAAGATTTCTTATCAGCCTCTACTTCCGAAGCCTACTTAAGTGACGATGCTCTTTGCTCATCATTGTTAAATCAGTATCTGGAGAAGTTGGAAAACCTGAAAGTAATACGTGCTCAAGTATAAGATTTTTGCTTGGTGAATTAACGCAGACATTGGTTTCGCTAGTTCCAATTCGTACCAGACTTAGCACGCTCACTTATTGTCGAGATGTAGCCCAATCGCAAGAGTGGGGCATATCAACTCTGCATATCGAAACAA
>JAZKES010000082.1:0-1115 GCA_040386995.1 Pseudomonadota bacterium
AACTGTCCACGATGACACGTCCACGTTCCACGCAAATTTCACTCGACGCTACGCCGTATTATCACTGCATCGCGCGCTGCGTCAGGCGCTCGTTCTTTTTTGGGATCGATGAGAAGGGCAGGGATCTCAGTTATCGCAAACCCTGGTTTCTAAAACGGCTGAAACTGCTCGGCGATACGTTTGCCATCAATATTCCTGCCCATGCAGTGATGAGTAACCATTACCACCTGGTCCTGCATGTAGACAAGGCGCGCAGCGACGGCTGGTCAATGGAAGAAGTCATCAGCCGCTGGCTCAAGTTGTATCGTGGGCCTGAAATAATTCAGCGATTTGCACTTGGTGACGCCCTTGCTGACGAGGAACTCGCGGTAGTGCGAGCGCTTGCCGAAACCTGGCGTGGCCGTCTTTACGATATCAGCTGGTTCATGTCCTGCCTCAACTACTACATTGCCTTACACGCCAACAGGGAAGATGGGTACACCGGACATTTCTGGGACGGCCGCTTCATATCACAAGCCTTGCTTGATGACACAGCATTGTTGTCATGCATGACCTATGTGGACCTCAACCCGGTACGAGCTGGTATTGCCGATAGTCTCGAGGATTCGGATTACACCTCGATTCAGACACGTATTCGGCAATTGCAAAGCCAACAGAACGAAGAGACCCCGGCGTTAATGGCGTTTGCCGAAAGTGAAACGGACGAGCAGTCAATGGCGCTGTTGCCTTTCAGATTGAAGGACTACCTGGAGGTGGTTGATTGGACCGGGCGAGAGCAGCGATCTGATAAAAAGGGATTTGTCGATTACAGGACGCCGAAACTGCTGGCTTCAATCCATCTGTCACCAGCTCAGTGGAAATTGCTAGGGAAGGAGATTCAGAAAGAATCAACCACAATGCTCAATGGCCTGAATAAAGTGGTCAGTATTGAAAGGCGACCAAAAATTTTAAAGTCAGCTTGAGCCCCGTCACTCGACTACCGTCTCGAAAAGAGGCGGGTATTGGCGTGCCTGCAGTTTTATCCTGGAAGTAATGTCACCCACACTCTTCGCTGAATGAGCAGCCAATGCATTGCCGGCTTGGCGTTCATCGTGAGGAATATTTAAAAGCGGATG
>JAZKES010000083.1:0-1247 GCA_040386995.1 Pseudomonadota bacterium
CCCAGTCAGAGTCAGCGTGAGATTAACCAATCCGCCCTGACTCTGACTAACCGCAATATTCTCGACCACCAATCCCCTCGTTGTTTCCAATTCATGTAGCCATTCAACAGCCAGTTGAAACGCTACGTTATCAACCCTCACCACAAGTTCCCCTGCCCCGTTCTGCTGGATACGCGAAGGCTGGAATGTTTTGTTTTGCAGGCTCTGATTAACTACAGCGGTTAGTCCAGGATACGTCCCTTCAGCACCGGATTCCTCCATTGCCTTATAGTTCGCCGCAAGTTCTTGCATGGCGACTAGGCTCTGACTACTTCTCTCTAATTCGAGTTTGCTTGCCGCAAGTTTTGTATGTGCAGGTAACAACAGCCCCCAACTCGCGAGCGCAGCAATAACCACAACAGCTGCAGTCACTCCCAGGATTTGCGTGCGCGGTGGCTGTTGGTCGAAAATTTTTCGCAGCATCAGATCACCACTCTCAAGCGCGAACGATTGCGCGTACCTTCGCTGCTACTGCCAAGCAACTCTGCATCCAGACCAAGACTTTGCAATCCGGCACGTAATTCTTCGGCCGCAGCAAAACCTTCTGACACAACAACCATCTGTAATTCACCCGTGCTGCTGTTGTAGTCGAGATTCTGAACCTCGATTGCACGCGATGATTCCAGTGCTGGCGCCATACGTTCGAGCAACTCGGTGAGCCCTTCATGAGTACGGCCACCCAGAGCGGCAACTGCGCGCTCAAGTTGCAACTGTGGGTCAACAATTGTCGCTTCAGGCTGAACACTGCGAAACAACTCGACAATCTCACCATCAACCGATGCAGTTGCTTGCCGCACTTTTGCGGTTTGCAACATCGTTGCGATCATGTCTGTGACGAACAAGCCCAGGACCAACATTGCAACCAGCCGCCATTGTTTCCACCACTGCTGCCACGGCAACTGAGGCGCGAAATCGCCCTGCAACAAATTCAAGCCAGCATCATGATTTTGCAGATCGTTCCATTCGGGTGATTGACGCAACAGAACGCGTGACTGCAACAGCGGCGGCAACTGCGCTTGTACTTTGCCTGCAGTTTCGGCATCGGCAAAAATCACAATGTGTTCGGGAGTTTCTGTACTTTCGTTGAGCAGCGCCTGCAATACAAAATGTATGTTGGCCAAACTGACAGTCATTCCACTGCATTGTTCGAAACGTATCAGCCAATGCGACTCATCACCGGTCTGATGATTGTCCTGCATTACTGACCA
>JAZKES010000084.1:0-17792 GCA_040386995.1 Pseudomonadota bacterium
TACACGATGCTGCACCACCATCATTCGACGTGCGCCACCAGTACACAACGCTGCACCATCACATCATTCGTATCAACGTGAAATTCTCACACCACACTCATCACATAATGACTATCCATGTATTCGCGAATCTTCCACACAAGTCCGTCTTTAATTTCAATGACCCAGCAGTATTGATTGTTGTAGGTGTTGCCGTTGCGTAGCTTGCCCATGCCGCGTGTTTCCGCGCACACGACATTCCCTTTCGCGAAAATATTGTCGACTTCGGTTTTCGGATCACCATCTTCGAAAATGCCGCGCACGGGCGCGAGAAACTCGTCGACGATCACATCACGCGGCTGATGAATACCCGCACCAGGAACACCTTTCACCATTGGAAGCCAGCTTGCGTCCGGATGTAGGGTTGCGCGAATGAGTTCGAGATCGCCGGTGCTGAGCGTCGCGAAAAAATCCCGCACGAGCTGTTCGTTATTTACTGCGTCTTGCATGGGCCATTCTCCTGTAAGTTAACAATAGGGAAACTGTTATGAATTCCCGATTTCTGAGTTCTCTCTTCTAATACCTAAGAACCGTTGATGAATGGTCTTGATGGTAATCTGTCGCTTCTGCGCCTGAGCCCCACCAGGTTTGTTTGTGTTCTGCCGCGGCAACGTTAACCAGTTATTTGGCATTACCAGCAACGCTATCAATACACCCGTCATTCCCGCGAAAGCGGGAATCCAGTTTGCCTATACTCCTGGATGCCCTTCATGCCCCCACACGGCCCAGCGATAAAAACCGCGCATGACATGCGAATTAACCAGAGGCGTTCTAAATCGCCGAAACCACCTGCACCGGCTGCGGTACTTTGCTCGGCGCGGTCTCCTTCAGAAACATACTGAGCACTCCAGCGCAGAACGCACATACAAGCGACACATACATCGGTCCTGCGAGCGAACTCTGATCCGCCACCCAACCTGCAAATGTCGGCGAACCTACACCGCCCACTATTTCGCCAATGCCAACGACCAGGCCCATCGAAGACGCCGCCATCGCTCGTGGCACCGTCTCACCAGGTATCACGCCCATGAACAGCGCCATCGAACCCGACGCGCTCCAGCCAACGACCAATAGCAAGCTGAGCATCCACAGCGGGCCATCAAAATACAACGCGGCCAGTGGTGTAACCATGCCGAGAAAACTGAAGATGATCATCACTGGCTTGCGACCGATACGATCCGAAAGTGCGGGCACCAGAAAACCACAGATCATCGTTGCGAAGCCCATCGGAAAAATTACATAACTCATATCTTCGGGAGTGAGTCCGCGAAACGCAGTGAAGAACAGTGGCAGGAAAATAAGGCTCACGAGAAACCACGACACGATAAATACCGAGATGCCCGAGCACACCAGAATATTGCGCTCCCTGAGCATGCCCATCGCACTGAAGCGTGCATGGGTGGCAGCGGTGACGCTGGCTGGTTCACCTTGTGGCTCGCGCATGAATTTCCAGACCAGAAATGCGCAGATCAGTCCGGGGACTGCAGAAAGGAAAAACGCCGAGCGCCAGCCATACGCTTGCGCAAGCCACACCAGCAGGATTGGCGCGAGTGACGTACCCAACAAAGACGCGAAAAAATTCTGCAGCAAACCGGCATTCACACCGCGCCGTTTTGGCGTCGATTCGACGTTCATGATCGACAGGCAGATCGGCATAAACGGCCCTTCAGCAAAACCCATCACCACACGTGTCAAAAGCAGCGCAACAAAACCACCAGCAAGTCCTGACAACGCGGAACACACCGAAAATATCAGTATCGAAACAAGCAGGAAGGGTTTGCGCACACCTTTGCGATCAGACCACGCGCCAATCAGATAAGCAGAAATCGCCCACGCTAGCGACAGACCGGAACCGAGCATGCCGAGTTGCGTATTACTGAGTGAAAGTTCTTCTACGATGAATGGCGTGAGCACACCGACTGCGTTGCGATCGAAGAACACGATCCCGAACGTAAAACTCAACAGCAACAGCAACCCGTTTTCGTAAGTGAACCAGCGTGAGTTGGTCATGTAATACAGCTCCTCTTATTGTTGTTATGTAGAGCGGCATCGTGGATTCAACCTTATCTGATAGTCCCTGCCCTATGTTGCCGAAGCAAGGCAGATCAGATGTTGGCAGCATCCATTGATGCAATAGTGTTGATAATTACCTGGCTATACCTTGTCCATCCCTGATTGTGTGTGGGTAAAGTTTGTCGTGTCATGTCGTTTAGCGAAGCAACATTTCTGCGTAAACACGTGAAGATTTCCTGTCTGTGTAACTACGTACTTCGTTATGCAATACGTTTGCTGATAATTGTTCTGTTAGCGTTTCAGCGAGAATTCGTTGCTCGACCTACTCATCAATAAACGCAATCGTCCGTATCTCGATACTTTCCCGTGGCGGTGCGTCAGCCGGCGTGTTCGGTAGCTCGAATGCTGTGTGGCCTGTCCACTGTGGTTGGCTGCTGTCGGAGTCGTACAGTTTAAATGCGAGTACTTCATCAGGACGCATGTGATCGACGTAATACCAGCGATGATCCGGGTTGTAGCTGAGGTTAAAACCCCACAGCGGCGGACGATCAGGATTATCGAGACCGCCGCGAATTTCGCTGGGATACATGTCGTCTGCCTTCACAGTCGAGGCATCACATAAGGCAAGTGGTGTGCGGTAGACCGTGGAAAGCGGGCGCCAGAAATTCATGAGCACCACACGTTTCTGCAGCCAGTAGTCGGCTTCATCGCCAAGAATTTCGCGTGTGAAGTTCTCGATCGTTTTACGACCGTAATCGACATGAGCGCCAAACGCAGGCAGTCGCCCCTGTTTATTCGCAGGATCATCGCTACGCGCAACGGGTCCGAATGCGATGGCCTTTACTGCGCCATTTAATTCTTTCGCGAGGGTGATGACTTCCGGGTAGAAGACTTGTTCGAGGTGTGTGTTATCAAAAAAATTTGTTACGGCTGTTGGACGTGTTAGCAGCGTAAAACCATTCTTCGCAATAGTCAGCTGATCGCGCACTGGTCGTATGTCGGAGATAGTCACGATGTGTTCTTCGGCGGGCCAATAGGATTTTTCCCGATCTGCCGGATAAAAAATCGCAGATTCGCCTTTCACGACATAA
Organism: Pseudomonadota bacterium; assembly: GCA_040386995.1. Taxonomy (GTDB): domain Bacteria; phylum Pseudomonadota; class Gammaproteobacteria; order Pseudomonadales; family Pseudohongiellaceae; genus CAILUG01. The sequence continues at coordinate 3,144 of JAZKES010000084.1, forward strand.
CGAATGGAAGTCTGGATCTGATGGGGTGGAGAGAGAGCTGTCATTTTTATTATTATTATCGAAAGTCTGAACGAGGGTTTTTATAGCACTGCATGATACGAGGGGCAAGGCCGAGGCCAGAAACAGTCTGTTTAATTCTCTGTTTCCTCAGTACACTCCGGCGGCGAGATAACAATGTTCGCGATTCAACCACAATAAGAGCACTCGTTCGGCAGCAGTCCGAACGCAACAAGGGGGCCAGATGACGTTGCAGGAAATTCACACCCATATTGAAAAACAACCCATGCGGCCGTACCAGTGGTTCGTGGTGACACTTGGCGTGTTGGTAAACATGCTCGATGGTTTCGACCTTCTTGCCTCGTCACTCGTAGCGCCGATACTCTCACGTGAATGGAGTTTAGAACCGGAAACGCTGGGCCTGCTGTTAAGCTCCGGCGCTCTCGGTACCGCCACCGGTGCATTTGTTCTTTCACCAATTGCAGATCTCTACGGACGTCGTAGTGCAATCCTGATCAATCTTGTACTCATGAGTATCGGCATGCTGATTTCTTCAACAGCCGATTCCGTCACGACACTCATTGCGATGCGTTTCCTGACGGGCATGGGTGTAGGCGCGATGGCGAGTTGCGTGGGCACACTTATATTCGAATACAGCTCGGAGAAAAGTCGCAATCTCGGCCTCGGTCTCGTGACGATTGGCTACACAGTGGGTGTTGTGCTCGGTGGCTTTTTCGCCGTAGGTTTTCTCGAAGCATACAGTTGGCGCGCGATATTCGTACTGGGTGGTTGCCTCACATTACTGTTGATCCCGCTGATCTATTTCAAGATGCCTGAATCGCTGGATTTCATGGTTGCGAATCCGAATGCAAAAACACTCTTCAAATTCAACGCGATTCTGCATCGTCTTGGATTGGGCACACTCGATACGTTGCCAGATAAGCCAGCCAGAGTCGTGCAATCACGGTTGGGTGATCTCTTACGTATGCCGATCCTGCCGCGCACTCTCATGATGCAGCTGAGTTATTTTCTCTACATGATGTCTTCTTACTTCTTCCTGAACTGGAACAATCAGCTGACTACTGAAGCCGGGTTCTCCGATGCGGGTGGCCTGTCGATTTCGATCATGACCAACTTCGGCGGCATCGCGGGTGGCATCATCATTGGTTACATCAGCAGCCGGCTGAAATTCCGCAAAGTTGCTACTGCAATACTTGTGTTGATGGGACTCGCGATCATGGCGTTTGGTGCGGCCGCGTCCAGCTTCATGTTCACGGTGGTGTGTTCGATCGTAATCGGCTTTTGCATCTTCGGTGCAGCAGTTGTGCTCTACACAACAGGCGCCGCAACATTTCCGGCGCGTGTGCGTGCTACGGGCATGGGACTGTCGATGGGTGCAGGGCGCCTAGGTTCTTTCTTCGGGCCATTTGTCGCGGGTTATTTACTCGGCGCAGATCTCGGTCGCATGATGACGTGTTTCCTGCTCGCAATACCCGTCATCCTGTCTGCCGCAGCGCTTGCGCGTGTACCGCTGACGAAGCTGAAGGACGAAATCTAGAAGTCTTTTCGCACCACCGACGCTTCTTCTGTTTTAGTTGCCATCATAAGCGCGCTGCAACGTAGCGATGTCAAACTTCTTCATCTTAAGAAATGCTTGCGTCACACGCGCCAATCGAGCCTGGTCTTTATCCTGCATCATCCCCTCCATGATCGAAGGAACGATCTGCCACGACAGCCCATATTTGTCTTTTAACCAACCACATTGTTCTGACTCAGGCACTGCCGATAACTTCGCCCAATAGTCATCGATTTCCTTTTGTGTATCGCAATTCACAACAAACGAGATGGCTTCACTAAACTTGAAGAAGGGCCCGGCACTGATCGCCATGAACGTTTGGCCGAACAATAAAAACGTGACGATATCGCAATCGCCAGAAGGAGTGTCGTGTATCGTATTGATGTTGATGACTTTCGAATCGGGGAATACGGAGCAATAAAACTGCGCAGCTTCTTTTGCTTCCTTGTCGAACCACAGGTGCGAAACGATCTTTTGTTTTATCTGGGCCATGGGTCTTCCTCCTTGAATTGTTGAGCTTCCGTTTATTGGGATAAAAAATGCTGATCGTCATGCAACGCATTTGAGCAGCAAATTTTTCATTGATAACTTTTTGTTCACAGCAACATTCGGGGAGGCTCTGATTAATTCGTCATTCCCGAGAATCCAGGTTGTTGAAGGTTCTGGATACCCGTCCCTGCCTTCGCGGGGACAGGCTCTAAAAAGCCGCGGGTATGACGTATTCGCGATTAATCAGCGGTACTCTTAGGCCGCCCCCAAAATCGCTGGTTCACTAAACTCTAAACGATTGCCATGTCACTCGACAAGCCAGCACAAGCGCACCGTCCATGTGCGCTTCTGGCAAATGCGGATCATGCGTGAGCGACTGTTCCCATCGCTGGATCACTAAGCCCATCTTTACCCGTTTCAACACGACCAGCAAAACGTCGCAGGTAACCGCTTGCTGCTACATTTGTCACGCTGAAGTCATACCAGTTTGCGCTGTCGCGCAACGCGAAGCGCTCTTGAACGTGTTTGCCAGGTTCGATAACTACCTGCCGTGGCGCTCCGCTTGCATAGGCTTCATCCTTGATGCTGAGTGAACACGGTTCCTTGCCTGGATTTTTCAGCGTCACGAGTACATCGCCCGAATCTGTATCGTACGCAACTGCACATTCCGGATTAATGTTTTCGCCAGTGTCATCCTGGAACACGCGCACAAAACCTGCAGGGCCATAGACCCACAAGTTATAGCGGCCCTGGTCCGCGGCGATTTCCCATACATCGTCCAGAGTCTTGCCGGCTTCAACGGTGTACCGACGCGGAATACGATCGAGATGGAGTTTGTCGTAGACATGATAGACAGCACCTTTCGCACCATCGTTGCTGAAATCAAGTTTCACGCTCTCACCCTTGGCGACGGCCGCATTCACATGTAATACGTAAGGCAGTTTGCGCGATAGCCGTGTGCCACTTTCCTGGAACAAGGTCTGATGAGTTTGCGGCACAACATAAGCCGGCATCGTCAGCTGCTGTGTTTCCAGCGCGAGGTAATTGCTGGTATCTGGCAATGCTGCAGGTTTGGGATCGCGGCCCGCCGTAAAATCAAACGCGGACGTTAAGTCGCCACACACGGCACGATGCCATGGACTGACGTTGGGGACTTCGATATCGAAGCGCTGTTCCATGAACATGCTGATCGACGTGTGATCGAACACTTCTGATGCCACCCAGCCGCCTTTGCTCCACGGCGACACGACATACATCGGCACACGTGCGCTCAGACCGAATGGTCGCAGGTTGCCTGAGGTATGATCGTCGGGATCCAGATGTTTGCGCTCAGGATCAGAAAAATATTCGCCATCAAGTTTGAGTGTCGACTTGCCCGCCATGCTGCCGTCCAGGTTATAGGAAGGCACCGCGGGTGGTGGCACATGATCGAACAGGCCATCGTTTTCATCGAAGGTCAAAAACAGCGCGGCTTTACTCCAGACTTCGAGATTCGTCGTCAGCGCGTTGAGTACCTGCTCAGTAAAGTGGCCACCTTTCTGCGGACTCGACGGAGCGCCGGGATGTTCCGAAAATGCGCGTGGTGGCAACACCCAGATGACTTCAGGTAACGTGTCGTTCTTCACGTCGTTCGCGAGATCTTCGAGCGTCCACAACGACATACCTTTTTCATAAACAGGTGAGCCGGGTTTTGCATTTCTGAAACCAGCGAAGGCCAGGCCGCCGTGCATCGCGCCTGTCCAGTTGTCGTTGGGGTCCTGATAAATTTTCCAGCTGATACCCGCGGCTTCCAGTAGCTCGGGCAATGTTGGCCATTCAAACGCGCTGTCTTTGTACGTGTAGCCCGGCACTGGCCACTTGTCGACTTCCGGGTTGGCGATCCAGCAACGCAGGTTGTCTGGTTCGGAGTCGGTGTCTGTTGTGTTGATGCCTTGTTTGCCGAGCGCGGGATTAAAGTTTGAACCAGCAAAAAACGTAATGCGGTTTGGATCAGTGCCCGCTGTGATCGAACAATGATAACCATCACAAATCGTGAAGGCTTCCGCTAGTGCAAACTGAAACGGAATATCTTCGCGTCGGTAATATCCCATCGAATTATCATTTTTGTATTTTGGCCAGTGACCAAACTTGCCCTGATTCCAGGCCGCTTGCGAATCGGAAAAGCTGTGCGGCGTGCTCGGTGCGAGCAACGCGTTGAACTGCTGTGGATCAAGATGGAACGGCGCAATTTCAATTTCACCATTCGATTGATACCAGATCGGTTTACCGTTTTCGAGTGGCACAGGGAAACGATCGCCGTAACCGCGCACTCCTTTCATCGTACCGAAGTAATGATCGAAGCCACGATTCTCCTGCATCATGATAACGATGTGTTTAAGGTCTTTGATGGTACCTGTGACAACAGCAGGCTCTGCGGCAAGCGCACGTTGAATACTGGCTGGCAGAGTTGCCAACGCGGTTGCTGCACTGGTGCTTGCAGCGAGTGATAAAAACTGACGACGATCAAAACTCATGGACACTTCTCCTTATGCAATAGGCGATGCACAGGCAGAGGCCTGCGCATTTCTGCAGTTATTGTTCAGTGCCGCTAGCTTGTCGCAACAATGTTAAACAAGCGTAAATATCACAACAGGAAAGAGTCAAAATAGTTCGGGGACTACCAAAGTGGTGCGGCGTCACGTCAAGCTTTGTGACTATATGGTGATGCAGGAAAAGGGAGAAATAACTGGCTTTTTTCGTTCATTTATCAAAAACTGATTTCGCAGCACATGAATTAATTCTTGATGTGGATTATTCAAAAAGGAGTGAGGCATGGCCAAGTTCAGGAAGGCGAAAAAGTTTGTGGTGAAAGGCATCAACCTGACATCCGTGTTTAAACAGGACTACATCGAGAATGACGCGGATTTACGCTCTCAGCTTGCCAGGACGCGCAAGGCCACAAGCAAGCTCGAAAAAATCCGCCGCAAAATGGAAGACACAATGAAGGACCTGGAGTCAGACGACAAACTCGGCAATTTTGAAATACAGGGGCTCATGAGTGATTTTAACGAGACTCAAATGCTTGTTGCAAAAATCAGCGACAGGCTCGATGGGTTGATCAACAGTTTTATTTGCAAGGCTCAGGAATAAGGATTCAGTATGCCGCGGTATTTTCTTGCGCAATTAAACATTGCGCAGATGAAGGAGCCCCTCGACTCGCCGTCCATGGCAGATTTCGTCAACAACCTTGATCGTATCAATGCGCTTGCGGAGCAATCGCAAGGTTTCGTATGGCGACTCAAGGATGAAACCGGCAATGCCACAACCCAGCGGCCGTTTGGTGACGATATCGTAGTGAACATGTCGGTTTGGATGGACGTCACCTCACTGAGTAACTACGCGTTTAAATCCGCACACACTGAAATTATGAAAAGACGGCGCGAATGGTTTGAGCGCATGCCTGAGGCTTATTCAGTGTTATGGTGGATACCAGCGGATCATCGGCCGTCAGTCAGTGAGGCGAAAGAACGGCTGCATCATTATCGGGAATTTGGCGCTACCGCGCATGCGTTCAACTTCAGCAAGCCATTCCCTTCGCCCGAGGTTGAGAACGCAGCGCCAGCGTTCACAGCGAATGATGCGAGCCCAGCGGCATAAACAAATCATCGCGCAGAAAGTAGAAATCAACGTGATGATGCAACTGCAGCGAGCCATTCCGCCCAAGCGGTGTTGTTACGGTTTTCTGAACAACATCGTGAAGCGGTCCGTCTTGCCCGTCACGTCGGGATTGCCAACCTCATATAACAATTCATCGTCGGGTCTGCGTTTGACGTCGGTGTAGTCAACAAATACAAAGCCGGAATCCTGCACTTCCTTGATCACCAGCACGGGGTCCATGCGACGACCGTTCTCGCGATTGTCAGGTTCCATGTGGCGGCGCGTGTGATCGACGATGCCGTAAAGGCCGCCGGGCTTGAGTGCATCGAACGCAGACTTGTTGATTGTCATGCGATCGTCATAACCAAAATTGTGATAATTGCGAAAGGTCACGACGAGATCGACCGGTTCAACATCCCATGTGCCAGAACCAACGAACGGATTGCGGTCTTCGGGCGCACGACCGTTCCAGTTCAGTTTCACGACCTTGTCCATGCCCGGCAACTGCAGCACTGGATTGAGCGCATCGCTATAGTCGCCGAGTTCTGGCTGCACGGTGTAGAGCATGCCGTTGTCGCGGACCACGGGCGCGATAATTTTGGTGAACCAGCCACCAAACGGCAGTATCTCGATTACGCGCATGTCCTGTTCAAGACGAAAGAAAGACAACACTTCGACTGGTTTGCGCTCAACATCACGCGCCTTGTCTTCAGCAGGACGAATGTCGCTTGCCATCGCGGCTTGAATTGCCTGGCGGGTAGCTTCACTGGACAGGATTGGTTCAGGTTGGGCGATGGCGAACTGATTGAGCAACAGCAGCGGTAAACACACAGCGGGCAGCAGACGCATTGGAGTTCTCCTTGTTATTTGTCGTTGCGAGACATCTGTTTGCGGGTCTCGTACTTTTACAGCAGACCGCGGCGGAAGATTTTAATGTCGCAAAACCGGGTCCATATAGCGAATTTTTTGGACATACACAGTAAGCGCCAGGCTCAATTCGTACGAGCCGCTTCAATAATCGCAGCCTGCCTGGCAAATATCGGTGCGCGCATTGTGGGTTCAGATATGTGAGTGATAATACAATCTGACCAGGCGTGCGGGCACAGCAGATCCAGGTTGCGTGACGTGATAATTGAAATGGATGAGCACGCACACTGATCTTTGGACGCGTGGAATTATTTGTCTGTATTTGTGTCTATGGTCAGACCACCCACCAATAAGAATCAGATTTACCTATTCAACCAGCAGAGGACGATCAAATGAATATTGCAATAATTGGTGCCAGCGGACGTGTTGGCTCTCGCCTGGCAAAAGAATTGATTACACGTGGTCATAAAGTAACGGGCATTGCGCGTGATGCGTCAAAAGTAGAACCACAAACCGGCTTGACCGCGAAGTCGGCCGACGCCACTCAGTCTAAACAATTGAGCACTGCGCTCGCGGGACATGATGCCGTGGTAAGCGCTGCCAACTTCAGGTCGTCAGATGTTAATGCGTTATTAACCGCTGCGAAGAACTCACACGTTCCTCGCGTGCTTGTCGTGGGTGGCGCTGGAAGCCTCGAGATAGCGCCCGGCAAAGCGTTGATTGATACACCTGAATTTCCCGAAGCCTACAAACCTGAAGCTGGCGCCGGTCGCGACTTTCTAAATTCATTGAAGCGCGAGCAGTCCATCGACTGGACGTTCCTGTCGCCATCGGCCGAGTTCTTGCCCGGCGAACGTACCGGTAAATTTCGCGTTGGCGGCGACCAATTGTTGAGCGACGCGAATGGTCGCAGCTGGATATCCATGGAAGATTACGCAATTGCATTGGCGGACGAGATCGAAAATCCGCAGCATTCACGCAAACGTTTTACCGTCGGATATTAAGGCGCAATACCTACCGTTCGCTTATGCGCGCTGCCCACGCTTTTTGTTGTTTCGAAAGGCGTGGGACGGCAACTTCCAAAAGTCTGGTGCAGCAGCTGAATTCATTGTTATGCCGCAGAAGTGTTCGGCAAGATTCAGCCGTGTTAATGCGTCATCGAATAAACTGCAATATTCACCGCTAACCGCAAACCCAGATTAACGCGCTCACTTGGATAACGCGGATCGTCCGCCCACTGCCACGAGTCGGCGACATCGTTGTTGAATGCAATCAACACGAGCAGTCGGCCGTGATCATCTTCGATGCCACGCCAGTGTGGTTCACGACCATCGCCGAGCCAGCCGCCACCACCGCCCATCAGTGAGTTCATGTTTGGGATCTGCGTTTCGGCGAGCGCGGGAATGTTGTACACGGTGTTGAACACCGGATGGCTGCCGTCGAGATCGACAATGGGATAGTCCGGCAAGATGCGCTGCATGCCCGCAACAAAACCGCTCCACGAATTGGAATCGAAAAAGCTGTCCGCGAATAAAAATCCACCGTGCAGCAGATAGTCGCGCAAGTTCGCGACCTGTTGATCCGAAAGTTCCCAATATCCTGCGAGGCCGACCATCAGGAATGGCCAGTACGCCATGTCTTCTGCATCATCAGGATTAACGGGCTGCTCAACCGAGCGTGTGTTGATCGTGGAAAAGCGGCGCAGCAAACTCACAAACGTGCGATCACCCTCGGGATAATCCACCGCCCAGCTTGTACCACCTTTGAGCCAGCTGCCGCGTCCACCCCAGCCCATCGTTACACCGGACGGATACATCAGGCGACCCGTCACAAATTCGCCGGGCACCTGGTAGTCAGCGGGTGGTCCATGATTTTCGTGATATTCGAATGGTTCGTATTCGCGCCATTCGCGCTGCGCAAAAGCCGGCTGCCAGCCGACCAGCAACAAGAGCACACCCAGCGTTCTGAAGTTATAACGTGTCGTGTTGGTCATTGGCAGAAAACGCATCAAGGTGGTGAATCAATATTCTGTGCGGCTTTTACGTGCCAGCAGCAGCGTTGTAAAACCTTTCATCATTTTGTGAACGTACTGCATTTGTACAAATGCTGGCATTACCCTGCTTTTTCAGGCGTGGTTATTTCCGATCATCAGGTGTTTCATTCGTAGTTTTGTAAGCGCTCGCGAGTTCGAGTTCGATTGGCCGTATCTCATAACTGAGTCCACAAGCGAGACACGGATTTTGCGCAGCGAGTTTGGCCGCATCTTCAAGACTATTCGCGATGAAAAACCAATAACCACCAATGACTTCCTTGGTTTCGGCGAACGGACCATCCGTAATACCAGCTTTTGAAACGAGTCTCGTATCAATCGCGAGACGTTGGCCCGGCCGCATCTTGCCTTGTGCAACGAGGTGATCTTTCCAACTGTAGAACGCATCAATCGCTTGCTGGATTTCTTCGAGCGATTTGTCGGGATCCCATTGGCCGCGTGATATGACAAGGAATTCTGCGGTGGATTGTGTCTCTGACATATTTTCTTTCCGATGAATAAACGTGAGTGTTTAACGTTGCACTGATTTATTGAGCACATGGATGCAGAGATACAAGCGCACCTATGAACTTGCCTTTAGCTGGTTGGCCGCTCCGCATATTGTGGCAAGTCATCATTGATCGTGTCCCACTCAACTTTGGAGTTAACAAATATATGCCCAATGGGACCCTTCTGCAGCGGGGTATCCAGCGTGCCGAGCCTGATCACCATTATTGCGGGCACAGTTCTCTCGCTCACAATCGGCGAGCCACATTCACCGCAGAACTTTCTGGTGAGCCCACTGGCCGGATGGTGAAAATCCTTGAGCACTTCTTGTCCGGTTAAAAGCGTGAACTGGTCCGGTCTAATACGAGCATTCGACGCGAATACGGAGCCACTCGCCTTGCGACAACGTTCGCAGTGGCAGAAGTAACCATCGCCCAGATCGCCGCTGATTTCATAACTGATTGCGCCGCACAGGCAGCTTCCACGATGCATTTAATGTTCTCCTGGTTTGCAAATTTCATGTTACAACTACGCTCGGTAACGTTCGCAGATCTTGCACTTGAGGTGTTGATTGTTATCGCTTGGGCATCTTGCTTGAATCCATGAACAGCACGTTCCAGCGATGGCCATCAGGATCACAAAATCCGCACCCATACATGAAGCCGTTAGATTCGCGAGGCTCAGCAAAAATCGATCCGCCAGCTGACTTCGCGCGCTTCGCCAAATCGTCGACCTGGGCGCGGCTATCTGCGCCTAACGAAAATAACACCTCGGTACCTTTGCTTGTGTCCGCCAGTGTATTGCTTGTGAAACTGGTAAACATCTCTTGTGCAAAAAGCATCAACACAACTTTTTTATCACCGATGAAGAACGAGGCAGATTGTTCACTGTTGCCAGGGCCGGGATTACGCACAAAGCCAATCTCGGTAAAAAAGTACACAGAAGCACCGAGATTTTTAACCGGCAGATTTAACCAGATGTCTTGAGCCATGGTGATGTCCTTGAGTTTTGTTATAGCTGATACCGACAGTGAATACCCTTTCGGTGAAATGACCTGTCAATAACCGTACGCCTGTCGACACGACGCAATCATTGCTTGCGCTTGAGCAGAAAATATTCCTTACGTGCACTGATCAGCAACGCCGTCGTATTTTTAATCCAGTCCAGGCGTGATTTTTTCCAGGTTTCCCATCCATCAGGAAGACGTTTGTCGACAAACATCGCCGTGAGGTCTTGCACAGAAATGGTCGGTTCATCATCGATTTCTTGAGTGCCCGGTTTGTTAACCAGAAAAGCAAACAGCAGACCAAACTCGCCAGCGGAACCAACAAGATTATCTACACCCAGCAGTTTGGTGAGTTTCTGTTCAACATCACGATGGGTGGTTTCTGTTTCATCATCGGAATCGAACAGCTTGCTCATCAACGCTGCGCCAGTCGTCTGCACGAAGTCGACGCCACTCGATAACAGCGCACCAGTCGTTTCCCAGAATACCTTTGCGTGCGGATCATTAAAAAGATTCTCGCCAATAAAACGACCAACGTCCGAACGTTTGAGGTAGCCGTTCGTTGCACGACTTGTCAGCCTCATAAAATCTGTCGCGCTCAACCGCCCCGAGCCGGGCAAAGCAGGATCGCCCTGCAGAATACCGCTGTGGCCTGGATGGGAACCTTGTGAACCCGGCAGTTCCAGCGAAAACAAACCAGCCGGCACCTCTTTATCAAGTTTACCGGACTCGCCACGCATGAACGCATGATTGCCGCTCGCGAAAAACACCAGCAAATCGCCGAGATCACCACCACCGGTATTACCGAGTGCGCGCACGTCTTCGATACTCGCCAGTGGATCATTCGCGGTATTACGCACGGGCAGCTTGCTTTCATTCACCGCGCCGGCAAGGAAAGGACAGGTGGCTTTGGTCTCGACCAGTAATAGTTTTTCAGACGCACTTAGTTGAACGATTGTGTTGGCATCACTCATGGACGGCTCCGGAATATTGGATATAGGAAGAATCCAGTCACGTGGTCAGAGTATAGCGATTTCAGCTGGTGATACTAAGATACTAAATCACTGCGCAATTGTAGCAGCAGCTTTTCTTTTCAATTGTTGGTCGGCAGGACGTCTCTTGTTAACAGGACCTGGATGACCAACGCCCGATCACATTGAGATGCTATTTAAGTGCTGCTTGAGATCTGTAAATGTTGAGCAGTGATGCAACCGACAGGCAAGACATACCAAATCCAATTATCGCCAGACTCTTGAACAGTGTCGCGAATGTTTCTGAGTCTTGCTGATTGGCGGTCATAACCTCAAAAACCATATCCTTGTTTAGCTGGGTTTCATTGATTTGGCGCAGACGCGGTTTCATCGCGTTGTATTCAGCAGTCCTTGAGGCCAGGTCATCCTCGAATTTCACGTAAAAGAAAAATCCGGAAACAGTAAACACCAGATGAAAGCAAAGAAGTATTGCGGGCATCAGATATACATTGGACAGATTTGTTTTCATAGGCATCCGTAAATTTTCAGAAATTTTATAAACGTATGGCTGAGTACAACTGCCTTTTGTCGAAGCCAGGCTACCCCCGCAAATCGGGCATCGATTCTTCTGCGTCGTACATCAGAGAAGAATCCAGCTACGCTTTTCCTTCAGCGTGACGTCGGCAAATACTGCTCCTGTTCGTATTGTCTGATGTTATGATCGCGCATCGCAAAAAAATCACAATGACGGGTCTTTCATGAATGATTCTCCCTACCGGGACTTCCAGTTTCCATTAAACATTTACGCCTATTTGTTACACCTCGAGTTGGGCAAGGTCGCCTATCTCCACTACGCGTTGTTCGATCACGCAGAAGAGTCTGTTGGCCGGGCACAGCAACGCTCTACCGATCTCATTCTCGAACGATTGCCGCCAGCACCGGCTGCGTTATTGGAAGTTGGTATCGGTACAGGAACTACACTCGGGATACTGGTTCGCGCAGGTTATCGTGTGACTGGCATTAGTCCCGATGCCGCGCAAGTGGAACTCGCGCGCCAGGGCCTGGCGGACATTTCTCCGCCGCCAGAGTTCAAGCTGGAAAGTGTGGGTTTCGAAAATTATTCAGGGAGCCCCGGCGCGTTCGATCTCATCCTGCTGCAGGAATCATTTCAGTACGTTAACAGTCAACAACTGTTCACTCGTGCACATGAGCTACTCGTTGCACATGGCCGGGTTCTGATATTGGACGAGTTCATCGGGCCGTCCCACACTGATTATGCAATTCATTTACCGCAACTGAGCAGCACCCTCGCGCTAGCCGAGGAGTGTGGTTTTGTGATCGAGGAACAGCTCGATTTGAGCAAGCAGGCGGCGCCCACTGTGGATTATCTGCTGGAGAAAATTGCACACCATCGCGAGGCTTTACTGACCGAGCTGTCGGTGAGCGAGGAGCAGTTGCATGGACTCAACGCGGCTCTGCAACAATATAAGGCTGCGTATGCGGACGGTTCGTGTCGTTATGTTCTGCTGCAGTTACGCAGGCGCTGAGAGCAATCAGTCGTCACCGAATAACGTCATATAAGCGGATACTGATCACTGTGTTGATGGTCACTCATTCGAGCCCACAACCCATTGTGATCTCGGCATATCACTTCGCGGGATAGTGTTTTTTTTCTGTCTGATTTGTTAGCGTCGTACCATCAACTTTTCAGCACCACGACGGATCGTGAATAAACCCTTATCCAAAGCTCAGCTTTCACAGACTACGTTCAGACGTCTGCTGCCGTTGGAACCTGGAGTCGCGGACGCCTCCAGGCAGACATCGCTGACTGAAAAATTTCTGCTGCCAAAACTGCGCGAAGTGGAAACATTTTTTCTCGCCACGCGCGCATTGATCGATCCGATCCAGCAAAAATTGCAACCCGTGAAACTCGGCAAACCCTATCCGTTGGGGCAATGCCTTGAGATTACCCATGCGGTGAAAAAATTGCTGCAGAAAAAAATAAACCAGGCGCAGCTCGACCCATCATCTGCTTCCGGATACGCAGCGTTTTCGGCCTTCCTGGCGGCCGGTGGAATCTTTCGTCACGCATGGGGCGATCTACGCGGCGAATATTTCCAGAATGCATTTCAGCTAGGCACTCTGTATCTGGATGTTTCCAACGACACGGTAACGGTAACTAAACCGAAGGTGGAGATTTTGCCGTTTACAGAATCAAGGTTCGTGGCGATTGCTGATTTTCATCACTTTGCGCGGCTTGCAGAACGCTACTGGCAACACACGGTGGTGCCTAATCACGTCCTGCCCGATATCGCGCCGTATTGCCCGTTAATACATGTCAGGCGCGACGGCCTGATAACGATACGCGACCCTTCGTTATATATGATCGCGCTTGCTGAAACTCGGCAATTTGTTCCGAGTGAAAATGTACTGCGCGGTAAGGTCATGCCCACAGATATTTTCGAATACATAACACGCGTACTCGCCGGAACTCGCTTGAAGGTTGCAGCGTCGCCTGAAGAAGGGCGCACACTCGCGCTGCGAAAGTGTCGTGAATACCGCGACAAGCGCTGGCACACGTCCCCGTCGCAAACGAAAAAAATCGCGGCACTAGTATCAACCGCGAACACCCGTATGGCCGATTCACATCTGGCTCCGAAGTTATACACCGGCGGCAGCACGATAAATATTGCGCTCTCCACTTCGTCTCATCCGAAACATCTGCCCCGATATATCCCTGTCTCCAAAACCCAACACGTCAACAATTGCTGGCGCCGCGACCGCGACGATGCCGCCATAAATTTGAACACCGTGATTCCACTAACGGCGCAAGAAATACTGCCCGCCATGATGGCGATGCCACTTGGTTTCGTGGAAGAAGGTGGCAGCTTTATTCTTGTGGGGCTGCGCGCGTTAACAGCAGGTAATAACACCTTCGCAATCGTAAATTGCGGCTGGCCCGGGAACGACATGCCTGAAGCCTGGCGTCATTACCCCTTCGCACTTTCCACCACTAGGACGGGAGAGGAGTTGTTATGTGTCGACGAGATTGGCGGCCTTCTTGACTCGAGTGAGGGCGGCGAACCGTTCTTCAGTTTCGACGGAACCTACACATCTGAAGTGCGTGAAGTTCAGGCTGCACTCCTTCAGTCAGAAGCCAGCCGCGAGGCAATGGTGCACAAGTGTGCCACTCTGCAACTACATCGCTTGATTCAGCCGTGGCCGTTTACGTTGCAGATCGGGGAAATCGAAAAGAACATCGCAGGTTTGTACCGAATTGATGACGCTGCGCTCAAGCAAGTGCCAGCGAACGTGCTTAAGGAGCTTCAACTCAGCGGCGCGCTGGCGCTTGCCTATAGTCAGCTATTTTCGATGCAAAATTTTGATCTGCAGAAATACCGCAGAATCGATAAATAGCGTGAGCCCGGTTTTGCGTGAGGAAGGGGATGGAGGTGGTGAGTACTGTCGACGGAGTGATCTGGAATCTGTTGAAGTCTTTCAGCGATTCCGTTTTGCGCGATTAACGACTCTTCACGTGGTGGAGGACTCTCTTCACGTAGTTGAGGACTCT
>JAZKES010000085.1:0-4220 GCA_040386995.1 Pseudomonadota bacterium
TTTAGTAGAGAGTATCCGGGCCTTTTGCCGGCCGCACTTCTGAAGTCATGTTGACGGCACTACAAAATGCCAGATATCGCTGCGAGGTGAAGCGTTTCAGTGGATGGTTTTAGACGAGGTGGACCGGTTTCGCACCCCTCTGCTTCGAACCTCGCAGATCATCTATTCTTCTAATGACTGCAAATGACGAATCAGCACTGCCGTGGCCAGGGTTATCCGGCTGTCCAGATTGTATCGAGGACTGAAGATACGAATACCGCTAGAGATCCAGGCCGAACAATAGTTCTGTCGGAGGATTTTTAATTCCATGGTTTTCATTGCCGGAATCGGCAGATCCCGAATTCGTATTTCGGCGCATTGGCACTACGCAGTAGTTCTAAGCGGTACCCAGGCATGAATGAATAACCAGTCCGCCGCCAGTGACCATACAACTGCGGTTGCTCGCCTGCGATTTTTGCACTTTAACAAATTTGATTGCGTAGTTAGTCCGAATGAAAGTAAGTGAGCCTGATAATTTTCTGAACAACTACCGAGTTGATTCAAACGAGCACGCAGAAAGGAGTGCGTCGAATTTATGTTTTCACTTTATATCAGTACCTGATGTTTCGGTTGCTGCACCAATCTTTATTTGTACCACTCGACAATCCATGCTCAGCTATTTTTTATGAGTACTCACGTCTAACGTCATTATTTTTTCTTGCGAATGATGGTCTATTCGTACAAACGCTTTTATACTCATTGGCGGAGTACTGATTTTATTTTTTTGGAAAAACATCGGTATTTCTCGCATATAAATAACATACAAACATCTACCCCCGTACCGAACGGTACGGGATAAGAGAAAAATACTCAGGGGAAAAACTAATGTTCAAAGGCAAACACAGATCAGGGCGCACGCAACTCGCCTTGGCAATATCCGCCGCCACAGCACTCATCTCGTACCACGCATCAACTCTCGCCCAGGCACCAGTTGAGGAAATACAAATTACGGGTTCGCGTATCGCGCGTGACGTTGGATTTGAATCACCCGTTCCTGTAACTGCAGTTAATGTAGAAGAACTACGCCTGTTCGATCCAGGCCTTGGAGTTTCGCAGCAGTTGGAAAATCTGCCGCAATTTTTCAACAACGTTAGCTCCGATAACATTGCTAACCGTGTTACCGCTGACGTAGGTCAAAGCCAGCTAAACATGAGAGGAATGGGTGGCAACCGTACCTTGGTGCTTCTAGATGGACTTCGTGTTGTTCCGTCCGATCGCCGCAGTTCCGTAAGTGTCGACTATTTGCCCAGTACACTTATGCAACGCATCGACGTGGTTACCGGTGGCGCTTCAGCTGCCTACGGATCTGATGCTCTCGCCGGCGTAACCAACTTCATCCTCAATCGCAACTTTACCGGCCTCGACGTCGCTGTGAGTACCGGAATCAACGAGGAAGGTGATGGTGAATTTACGCGAGGCTCCGTTACGTTTGGCGACGATTTTCTTGATAACTCTTTGCATATGTTCGGTGCCGTGGAAGCGCGTGTGAATGATGCATTCCGTCGCGAAAACGCCGACTGGGATAATCGCGCTGGCTACGTCATGAATCCCGAGTGGGCTCGCTGGCGCGCGAGCACTCCGGCCGCCGTTCCAAACAGCGCCTCGCCCGTTCCGTTGCGATTGACGAAAGACTACGTCTACAACAATTCGTTCACCAATACAGGCCTGATTATTCAGCCTGGTTCTGCTCTGAACCGAACGCAGTTCAACAACGAAGGTACGGGTGTGCTTCCTTACCAGGAAGGACAGTTCAGCTCGATCGCTGGCCAGACCAGCACGCTGAACAGTGCTCAAGGTGCACCCGGCCAGTACCAATACGACGAATTCGTGAAAGGTCACCCGCAAAGTATCGAGCGCGTCGGCGTCGAACAGCAGACCGTATTCTTCGGAGCTGACTATGACCTCACCGAGAACACGACATTATGGGGTCATGTGTTATACGGCCGCACCCACAATGACATCGAGCCCTCGTCGTCTGGTGCGTCTGGCACCGGTCTCGGCCATGCTAGCCTGGCCTACCTGACAGTTTTCCGCGAAAACCCCTACTTGCCCGCTTCCGTGCGACAGACAATGGTTAATGAGAACCGTCAGTCCATCCGCATCGACCAACACGGCTTCCTCGGAACCGAATGGGGCATCCGTGAGAAGCCGCAAGTTGTGAACCAGATTGACTCCATCACCATCGGTTTTACGAGCGATGATATCGTCGGCGACTGGAGTTTGCGTGGCGCGTACCAGACAGGGGACGCCAAGAAAAAGAACATGAACTACAACTGGGAACGTCTCGACCGCTTCTATTTAGCTCTTGATGCCGTAACAGATCCTGTGACAGGTCAGCCTGTTTGCCGCATCAAGCAAGTAGCACAACAACTGGCGGCGCAGGGTCGTAACCTTGAAGCGGAACTCGGTGCGTGGTCGCAGGTGAACGCTACACCATCTCGCTACTTCTTCCGTGGCGATTTCGGCGCGAAGACGCCTGGCAAGCTTGAACCAGTGCCCTATCCAATTTCCGTCGACAGCATCGATAACACGATTACTGACTGTGTTCCTGTGAACATGATGGGGCGCGGACTTCAGTCAGATGAGGCGATGGATTACATCTTCTCCAGCCGTACCAAAACCGGTATCTCGACCCAGTCGATGGACTTCGCCGAGCTGCTCGCAAACGGCACAATCATCGAAGGATGGGCCGGCCCGATCAGTGGTGCACTCGGTGCTACCTGGCGCGATTCATCGATCAAGCAGATCATCGTTGACGATGCAATTGATGCTCTCGGCGCACCTTGTAACGTAACGTTGGGGGACGGTACCGTCGCCATACGCGGGATTTCCCCATCCATCAGCTGTTCTGCCACCGCCGATAACCTGCACCGCTTCTCCGGCCAGCCAGAATTTCAAGGGGGCTTCGATGTAACGGAATTCTTCGGCGAAACCATCATCCCTCTGTTTGATAACGGGACGCAGAATGCTGAACTCGATATTGCGGCGCGTTATTCAGATTATTCCCGCGCTGGCGAGTTTACATCCTGGAAGG
Organism: Pseudomonadota bacterium; assembly: GCA_040386995.1. Taxonomy (GTDB): domain Bacteria; phylum Pseudomonadota; class Gammaproteobacteria; order Pseudomonadales; family Pseudohongiellaceae; genus CAILUG01. The sequence continues at coordinate 3,074 of JAZKES010000085.1, forward strand.
CGGGCCTTAGCACAGAAGTATTCGCTGATCTGCGTTTGCGAGGCACCTACTCACATGACATCCGCGAAGGCTCATTTGAGGAACTGTTTGTGCAACAAGGTCGAGGCGCGAACATAAACGACCCTGTCACTGGCCAAACTTACACCACCTTCAACCTGACCGGCGGCAACCCCGATCTTGAAGCCGAGGAAGCCGACACAACCGTGCTCGGATTTGTATACCAACCATCATTCATCGAAGGCCTTTCGTTATCTCTTGATCGATATGAAGTCGATTTGTCCTCTGCCATTGCAAGCTTTACCGAACAGCAAACGGTAGATGAGTGTCAGAAAACAGGTGCCTTATGCGAATACATAACACGTGGCACAGACGGCTTCATTCAGACCATTCGGGTGCAATTCATTAACATCAACGCAGCGAAAGTCAGTGGGTACGATGGGGAAATCAACTACCGTCTTGAGCCAGATTTCTTTGGTGATCTTGAAGAAAACATGAGTGTACGCCTGATCGCAGGCTACATGAATGAGAACTCCACCACGCCGTTGAACTCGGCCACAGTTGATCGTGCTGGCGCTGATGCGCTGGCGACTCAAGGGGGCGGATACTTACCCAAGAAAACCCTGACAGCCAATCTGACGTACAACATTGGAGATCTTGGTGTCAGCCTTCAACAGACCCATCAAGGCGAGATGAAACGCAATGCGTTATGGGTTGAGGGTGTCGACGTGGATAGCAACAGAATTGGTTCAGTTAATCTGACCAACCTCGGCTTGTTCTGGAACGGGGAGACCGATTCAGGAGCATGGCGCGCGTCATTTAACGTTTCCAACCTGTTCAACAGAGACCCTGTTATCGCCGGAGCAACTCGCATTGGCGACGATGTTGGTCGTCGTTATGCGGTTGGCTTCAACTATAGCTTTAACTAAAAATGCTCACTTTGAAGGCGGCTGTTATAGCCGCCTTTTTTTTGCATAAAAAATCGTATTCTCCTATGCGTATCAAACTGCAGACGTGAATTTCGTCGCGGTAGCAGTGCTACTTCGCCAGTCCGGTAATTTTTCACATTCACTATCGCCTTATGCACCCTGACCCGTAACACTGTGACCAGGCCAACGATTCTTCTATACTCCGGCCAGCAACGCAGATT
>JAZKES010000086.1:0-1588 GCA_040386995.1 Pseudomonadota bacterium
AACGTGCGCGGCCAGCCATTCATGATGCCGGAGTTCAGCGAGTCCAACGCAGTGAAGCCCATGCGCACTTGCTCGTCGAGTTTTGTGTAGAGCCCGGCCATCATGTCGCGTTCAAGCTGCAACTCGGGTTTTCCAATCACCGGGCCGTATGAGGGAATAATGCGCACAGTGTCATTACATCGTGCGAGCAGCATATCCATTGCCTGCACCCTGCCTCCTAACCAACCACCTTTGGATCTATCAAGTTCCGGATCACGTTCGGGCGAAACCATATCGCCGACCGCAAGCACGTTTGAGTTGAGGAAATGCACATACATATCTTCGTTGGTGTGTCCGGGTGGAAGAAACCCGTAATCGATTTGTTCTTCACCAGCCGACCAGTTGTCTGTGTAGTAGGGTGAGGCGGGCTCGACCTGTGTGGCCAACGCATTCAAGTACGGGTCATCGACAGGCCAATACCCGTTGATTGATGGGCGTGGCGGGTTGGTTCGATGCGCAAAAATTGGTGAGTTCATTCTGCGAAACACCAGCTCGGCACCAATCTGGTCCGCGTGCGAGTGGGTTATAAACAGCGTGTATTTATAACTCGGCGAAATTGCCTGCAGCTGTTCAATAAGTGCCGGAGCCTGTTCCTTTGGTCCGGTATCGACCAGCACTACACCCATCGTGGTGGTGACGACGACAACGTTAACGCCACCAAGAGTGAGCATGTTCATGTTGGCAGTCAGTGCCGTTGGAGAAACAGCACTCGCGGCGCGCGCTTCGGGTGGCAACACATATGCTCCCACTCCACCAACAATGCCCTGCAAAACTGTTCTACGTGGCAGCAATCGTGTCATGGCTGGACTACCTCTTCGTGTTAGCAAAGGGTGTAATCAAAGCTTAAATATCCAGCCTGGATTAGTCCAGCCCGACGAGCTGACAGGTGTATTACAATGACCCGATTAAAATTGGCGGGAACGATAAACATGCTCGGCTGGAACGATTACATTCGGATGATTACCGGCCTTATCGCCATCGTTGCGCCGCTCAGCACCATTCCGCTGTTTTTGAATATCACCGAAAACGTGCGTTCGCAGCGCAAACGCATTGCGCGTTCAGCAGCCTTTGCAGTGGCGTGTATCCTTGCCGTGAGTGCACTGGCGGGTTCGCAGATCCTGGTACTGTTCAACATCAGCATCGACAGTTTCCGAGTGGCGGGTGGCTTGTTGCTGCTGACTATCGCGTACGAAATGCTGAACGCCAAAATTGGCCGCAGCAGAAGTACACCCGAGGAAGAACAGGAAGCCATCGATTCGACATCGGTTGGCGTCGTGCCGCTGGCACTGCCATTACTGGCCGGCCCCGGGGCAATCAGTACCGTGATTCTGTTCAGTCAGCAGTCGAACTCTTTTACACATAAAGTCATCCTGATTGCGATTTGTGCCCTCACGGCACTACTCGTCTGGGCTTGTCTGCATCTGGCTCCCCAGATCAGCAAACGCCTGAGCCAGACCTCGTTGAATATCAGTTCGCGCGTGATGGGACTGATCCTCGCCGCCATGGCGGTTGAGTTTATCGTCAGCGGCATGCGCAATCTCCTGCAGGG
>JAZKES010000087.1:0-3817 GCA_040386995.1 Pseudomonadota bacterium
AACACGGCATAACCCCAGCCCTGGCTGGTTTTGGCGGTATGGTTGAGAAAATTGTTGTCGTTGATATTGATAAAAAACTGGCTCGAGGCAGAGTGTGGCTCCATGGTGCGTGCCATGGCGATTGTGCCTTCGTCATTACGCAGGCCGTTGTCAGCCTCATTCTGGATGGTTGCGCGGGTTTTCTTCTGTTTCATGCCGGGTTCAAAACCGCCACCCTGGATCATAAAATTGCTGATGACCCGGTGAAAAATCGTTCCGTTGTAGTGTCCTTCGCGGGCATATTGCAGAAAATTGGCCGAGCTCAGCGGCGCTTTGGCAAAATCGAGTTCGAGGACAATGTCTCCATGACTTGTATGCAAAGTAATCATGCGTTTCCTTGTAGTGTTTATTGAGTTAGTAGAAATGGCGATCGCGGCTATAATACGCGCTTTGTTCGAGACCAGAAAGAAGCTTTCCTCCTATGTCAGACTCTGTAAATTCCAGTGCCAACGGCACTTCAAGTAATGGTTTAACCAAGGGTTCAGCAGCTAGTGCGGAGTCCGCGCCAAGCCACTTTATCCATCAGATAATTACGCATGACATTCAGGCCAATAAAAACGGTGGACGAATCCAGACGCGTTTTCCGCCCGAGCCAAATGGTTACCTGCATATTGGCCACGCAAAATCGATCTGCCTGAACTTTGGTACCGCACAAAAATTCAACGGCTTGTGTAATCTACGCTTCGATGACACCAATCCGGAAAAAGAAAACCTCGAATATGTCGAGTCGATAAAATCGAGCATTCGCTGGCTGGGTTTCAGCTGGGAAGATCGCTTGTTTTATGCGTCCGATTATTTCGATCAGCTCTATGATTTTGCGGTAAGCCTGATCACACAGGGCAAGGCTTATGTGTGCAGCCTGACCCCTGAACAGGCACGCGAATATCGCGGCACGTTGACAGAGCCGGGGCGTAATAGTCCTGACCGCGATAGTTCAGTTGAAAAAAACCTGGACCTTTTCACACGCATGAAAAATGGCGACTTCGCCGATGGCGCGTATACGCTGCGCGCGAAAATCGACATGGCGTCGCCGAACATCAACATGCGCGACCCCGTAATTTATCGTATCCGTCGTCAGCATCATCATCAGACTGGTGACAAGTGGTGCATCTATCCGATGTATGACTACACACATTGCATCTCTGATGCGCTGGAAAAAATAACGCACTCGTTGTGCACACTCGAATTTGAAGATCATCGACCACTCTACGACTGGGTGCTCGATCAGCTTGATGTGCCAAGTCATCCGCAGCAGATCGAATTTGCGCGTCTCAACATCAACTACACCGTGATGAGCAAACGCAAATTAAAACAGCTTGTGGATGAGAATCTCGTCACGGGCTGGAATGATGCACGTATGCCTACACTCGAGGGTATGCGCCGTCGCGGCTACACATCCGCAGCGATCCGTAATTTCTGCGAGATGGTTGGTGTGACCAAAGCCAACAGCACGGTTGATGTCGGCATGCTGGAACATTGCCTGCGCGAAGATCTCGACCGTACTTCGCCACGTGCGATGGCGGTGCTCAGGCCACTCAAGGTAGTGCTTACAACTTATCCAGCGGATAAACGGGAAGTGCTGAATCTTGCGCGCCATCCGAAAGATCCTGCGATGGGTGAACGGCAAATACCTTTCACACGAGAGCTTTATATCGATCACAATGATTTTGCGGAGGTTCCACCTGCTGGCTTCAAACGCCTGATTGCCGGTGGAGAAGTGCGACTGCGCGGCGCGTATGTGATCAAGTGTGATGAAGTCATTAAAAATGCGGCGGGTGAAATAACCGAGCTGCGCTGCAGCCATGACGCCGCAACGTTGAGCAGCAATCCGGAAGGCCGCAAGGTTAAAGGTGTGATTCATTGGGTACCTGCAGCCGACTCGATCGCGGCTGAAGTACGCTTGTTCGATCGTCTTTTCAATCACCCTAGTCCCGATGCTGCAGAAGGTGATTACCGCTCGAATCTCAACGCTGACTCACTGCAAGTACTCACCAATTGTCGATTGGAACCTGCGCTTGCAAACGCACAAGCGGAAGACAGGTTTCAGTTCGAACGAGAAGGGTATTTCTGTGCGGACCGTTTCGATAATAAACCGGATGCCCTCGTTTTCAACCTGACCATTGGCTTACGCGACACCTGGGCCAAACAACAATAATGACGACGACCCGAACCGCTAAATAACGCCCAACCCAATGACTATAAGTAGTGATCACGTGCTGCAAATCTACAATACCCTGACTCACAAAAAAGAGATATTCACCCCGATAAAACGTGGCCAGATCCGCATGTACGTATGTGGCCTGACAACTTACGATTATTGTCATATCGGCCATGCGCGCATGTTGGTGGCATTCGATGTTGTTGTGAGATATCTGCGCGCCATGGGTTACCAGGTGACCTACGTTCGTAACATTACCGACATAGATGACAAGATCATCAGGCGCGCGAAAGAGAATGGCGAAAGTGTCACACAGTTAACTGAGCGTTTTATCAATTTCATGCATGAGGATGAAGCGGCACTCGGTGTATTGCGGCCAGATATCGAACCGCGCGCGACAGGCCATATCGGCGAAATCATCAGCATGGTGAAAACACTGATCAACAAAGGCGCGGCCTACGCTGCTGGAAACGGTGACGTGTATTTTTCCGTTCCCGGTTTTCCCGAATATGCGCGTCTGTCGCGCAAAAATCCGGATGAATTATTAGCCGGCGCGCGCATCGAAGTCGGTGAGAGCAAACAGGACGCGCGTGACTTTGCGTTGTGGAAAGCAGCGAAGATTGGCGAGCCGGGTTGGGATTCACCCTGGGGCTTTGGCCGGCCAGGCTGGCATATCGAATGTTCGGCGATGTCTACCTCATGCCTTGGCAGCACCTTCGACATTCATGGCGGCGGCTCCGACCTGATGTTTCCGCATCACGATAATGAAATAGCCCAGTCGGAAGCAGCGACCGGCACCCATTTTGTTAATACATGGATGCACAACGGGCCGGTGCGTGTGGATAACGAGAAGATGTCAAAATCGCTGAATAATTTCTTCACGATCCGCGAAGTACTCAAACAGTATCCTGCGGAAGTCGTGCGGTATTTTCTGGTTTCAAGTCATTACCGCAGTCACATCAATTATTCCGAAGAAAATCTCAAACAGGCGTATGTGGCGTTGGAGCGGTTTTATCAAACGCTCAAAAACGCGGAACAAAGTGGCGCGGCGGCGGCACAGGACACAACGTTCGAACAACGATTTAATTCAGCGATGGAAGATGATTTCAATACACCAGACGCGTTGAGCGTGATGTTTGAAATCGCGCGCGAATGTAACCGTTTCCGTGATACGGATACCAAAAAAGCAGCCGAACTCGCTGCACTGATGCGCAAACTCGGTGCAATGCTGGGCATACTTGAAGCGCCCGCCGATGCGTTTTTACGCAGAGGTTTTGTCCCGGTAGATGCAGGTTATATCGATGATCTTATCAAGCGCCGCAACATCGCACGCAACGAGAAGGATTTTCGTGAAGCCGACCGGATCCGTGATGAATTGAAAACGTTAAATGTAGTACTGGAAGATCGTAATGGTGTTACATCATGGCGCATTGATCGAGAAATCGATTGATCGTGTCATGGTTTGATAAAAGACGGAAAGCTGATTAAAAACAGTTGAAGTTCCTGTATCGAACTGTGTCATTAACGGCATATTCTGATTGACCTCATTAGTTTCGCTCAGTATTATGCCGCCTCTCGCAAGATGGTGAGAAATCGGGGTATAGCGCAGTCTGGTAGCGC
>JAZKES010000088.1:0-1868 GCA_040386995.1 Pseudomonadota bacterium
GTCTGCGTTTCTCGATATTGTCGGCCAGCATTCCTGTGCTCTGCTCGTCAAGTACTTGGACAATTGAACGCGACAGCGAGTTCAACAGCGCACCAGCGAACAGAAGAGGAACTGCGACACCCAAGCCCAATACGGTAGCGATCATCGCCTGGCCAATACCACCCGCCATCAGCTTAGGATCACTTGAACCAGATTCAGTAATACTTTGGAAAGTAATAATCATACCTACCACTGTACCTACCAGACCCAACAATGGACCAGCCGCAACTGCGAGACGCAAGAAAGGCTGAAATCTTTCGAGTCTTGGAACTTCACGCATAACTGCTTCGGAAATACGCAGCTCAGCAACATCTGAATCTTCTTCAATATTGGTGCCGTCACCTTTGAATGATAAAAGGACACGTCCGAGCGCGTTATCTTTGGTTGGATTTTGCAGACTACGCATTTGTTTGGAAACTGCGAGTCTCGCAAAGACCAGATAGAACAGCTGGTAAATGAATGCCAGAACTGCCAGGGCACCCACGATGATAATAATCAAACCAACCAATTCACCTTGTTCGATACGTTCTTCCCAAGTGGGGCGCTCAACAAACATACCGAGCAGGACGCCACGAGTGGAATCCACGATAGTCTGGACGTAACCTTGGGTAGCACTTTCCAAGCGTTCTGCATCCGGCAGCAGCTCTTCTGGTTGACGCGGCATGATGTTCAAACGATTCAAAGCAGGTATGTAGGCAAGGTATTTACCATCAGCAATAGCGGTAAAAGGACCTATACGAACAATTGATGTATCAAGCTGTGTTCCATTTGCCTCAACTACTGTGCCATTGAAACGCGCAACCTGGCCACTTCCAGTTATTTCACGCTGCAATTCGAACCAGAGACGTTCCAGTTGCGCAATCGTAGCCATTGAATCTGACTCGGAGAATTCCCTCAGGAAAGCAACGCGACCGTCATCAAACTGAGCATTGATCAAAGACTGCTCAAGGATAGTGGTGGTATCACCCGCGAGCTGTCGCGCCATCGCAAATATTTCAGTAAGACCCAAGGTGTTAGCTTGGTCTCTTAACTGAGTAGTCAACTGGCTGATCTGGAGATCGTTTGCGGAAAACTGATCGGATTGTTGCTGAACTGTCGCAGCAATTGCTGCGCGTGATGCAGCAGCCTGCTGAATCAATCTTTGCTGTTCAGCTGCCGGAGTAGCATTAAACTCAGTGACGCGCTGCTGGAACAAAGCCTGCTCAGCCGCTCGTACGCTACGCGCATTCTCGAGCACATCATCAATTGTCTGAGCAGAAGCAAACGAGCTCAGTGCTACGGTGGTTAGCAGCGCGAAGCGGCTGCAAATTTTTTGAATGCGGTTGCTCATTGACGCGCCTCCTGGGGAGCAGGAACTGGGACGTTCAACAACTCAGGAGCACCTTCAGCGCGAGCTACCGACAGGGCCTGCGCAACGGATTCTGCATAAGAATCATCTACTACCCAATTCTTGGCTTGTGCATCCCAGTACCCGGTCTCACTACCATCAAGTGTCTGATACATTAAGGAAACACGACCCAACTGTACAAACTGAACTGTTCTTGCATCAGCACCACTACCAAGAGAACCTTCATAAGCAGAAAGTGTGCTGCCGTATTGAAGCTCGATCAAATAAGCTTCCAGAATGCGGCGGTACTTCTCAGAGATAGTTACGTTGGACTGCGCCATCAAATCCTGCAGATCACGCACACGTTTGGTGCGCTCTTCCAGAAATATGGGGATATCCGCTGCTACAAACTGCTCGAGCGTTGCAACCATACGCTCCATCAACGGTAATACTTCCCTGTTGGTAGTTTCAATTTCTACCAACTGGGTCTGGATAGAAGCCA
>JAZKES010000089.1:0-4898 GCA_040386995.1 Pseudomonadota bacterium
ATGACGAATCAAGCTTTGCGGGATTAACGACTGAATCAGAGCCTTAAGTTATCTTAAAAATCACTACGTCGTTCATCACGCAGTTTGAAGATCACATTGTTGAAGGCAAGATTAAATTCAACATGATCGAACACCTTCGCGTTGTGCACGACCTTGTAACGGCCATTCAGGATTACCGCAGGGAGTTTATCTATGCCGTAGTCGCCCGTACGCAATTTGGCTTCCTGTACCGCGGCATTCACTTCTTCCGAATTCCAGGCTGTGTCGAACGCTTCAGCAGTTGCGCCGTTGGCGAGGAAGAACTCCTTGATCTGCTCCGGAGTTCTGAGCGGATTGCCCTGCTCTTGCACGGCTTTGAACGCGGCCTGGTGAATACCGTCCTCGTTGCCGAGTGTGCGACCAGTGAAGAATATTTTTGCGTGCAGCGCCATCAGGTCATTCCATACAGCCGGCATACGCACGAATACCAGGTCGCCCGTCACACCGTCGCGCCATTCGGTCATCAGGGGTTCGAGCGTCGAACATTGCGGACAGCCGTACCAGAAAATATCGCGTACTTCGATGTGGTCTTCATCAGTCGTTGTCGGCACGGGTGTTGGTAGCGGCTGATAATGCACGCCTTCGGTCGATTCGCGCGGCTGCGCATTGGCGGTAAAAGCAAGTGAGCACAACAGTAAAACAAAAAGATGTTTTGTCAGTGACATAAATCGGGTCCGGAGCTATCGCCCTCTTCGGGGCTGTGGTGATTTGGCAGGGCGTAAAGGTAACAGAATCCCGCTCGCGGGCAACTGGCTGAACCAGTCGGTTCGGACATAAAAATGGCCTTATTTCCTGCACGGTTCGAAACACGATTCTGGCGCGAAAATGAGCCATGTGGTAGCGTAACGCCCATAACAAGAACAATAAAACCTGAACCATTTGTACCGTCATTGCAAACCACCAGACGCAGCTTCGCCGCGTAATGTGCAAGAGGGAGATTTGTGAAAAAAAACGCTAATAAAAAATCACTATTTATATCTGTATATTCAGCATTCGTCGTAATAGCCGGAGCATTTCCTGTTGTTGCGAGCGCAAACGCCGATCTCGTGAAACTTGCCGAACGCGGCCAGACCGAACAGATCAGGCAAATGTTGAAAGACGGTGCTGATGTAAACAGTAAGCTCAACGACGGCAGCACTACCCTGCACTGGGCCGTATTAAACGATCAGCAGGATGTCGTGAAGATGTTGCTCGACGCGGGTGCCGATCCACTCGCAGTTAATCGTAACGGCATCTCTCCCTTGTTTCTCGCCGCGCAGAATGGCAACGAAGTTATCGTTGCGAGTCTTCTCGATGCGGGCGCAGATCCAAACACTCTCGCTGAAAACGGCGAAACAATTTTGATGACCGCCGCCCATACCGGCAAAGCTGAAGTGGTGAACGTGTTACTGGAAAACGGCGCGTTGGTAGATGCGCGCGATCCAGAGTTCCAGCAAACCGCGCTGATGATTGCAGTACGCGAAGGTCACACTGCTGTAGTCGATACCTTGATCCGTTACGGCACGAACGTGGATGCCAAAACGCGTGAAGGTGGCCTGGGCGTTTACCTGCCGCCTTGCAAAGGCACCGGTTGTGGTTCGGAAGGCGTGGGCATCAACCGCAGTGGTGTACCACAACGTGGCGAACGTCACGACGTGAAAGGTGGCATGACACCTCTCCTATACGCCGCTCGTGATGGCCGTCTTGAAGAAGCCAGATTATTGCTTGAGAACGGCGCGGATCTCGAAGTCGCCGAAGTCAATGGCATCGAGCCGCTGTTGATGGCGACATTGAACAACCAGTTGGAAGTCGCCAACCTGTTGCTTGATCACGGCGCAAATGTAAATGTCGACGACTTCTACGGACGCACCCCGCTGTTTGCATTGGTGGACTACCGCAACATCGACATGAACACCGAGATTCAGGATGCTCCGAAAGATAACGGTGTCGATCGCCCGGCCATTCTGCCGACCATCGCACGCCTGATTGAAGCCGGTGCCGATGTGAATGCGCGCACCAAGGAATGGCCACCCGAGAAAAAATGGTTGTACACACTCAACGACGTATCGTGGGTAGACATGACCGGCCAAACCCCGTTCATTCGCGCCTCGGAAGCTGGCGATGTTGAAGTCATGAAGTTACTTGTGGAACACGGCGCCGATCCCCATATCACGACTTACGAGGGTACCACCGCGCTGATGGCTGCCGCGGGTGTGAACTGGACCGTAGCGCAAACCTACACGGTGTCTCCCGAAGCATCGCTCGAAGCGGTGAAAATGAATGTCGAGCTTGGCGCGGATGTAAACGCCACCAATTCCATGGGACTGACCGCGCTACTCGGCGCAGCAAACAACGGTGGCAACGACATCATTCGTTTCCTGGCATCGCAAGGCGCCGACCTGAATGCCAAGGACGCAGTGGGACGCACCGCGCTCAGTTGGGCAGAAGGTGTGTTCCTTGCTGCAGTGGGCGCCACCCAGAAACCTGAAACGATTGCCCTGTTGAAAGAATTGATGAGCGAGGCCGGCATTGCGTATGCGCAGTAATAATTCCAGTACTTTTACTTTGAAGCCGCTGCACAAACTCGCGCTGGCCATGAGCCTGTGCGCACCTGTGTTTGCGTTTGCGCAGACTGCCGCGATTGGCAAAGACCACGTCGAGATGCTCGACCGCTATTGCAGCGAATGCCATAACCAGGACGACTTCTCCGGCGGCATTTCGTTCGACCTCATGAATATGGATAACGTATTGGCGGACGCAGAGACCTGGGAAAAAGTGTTGCTGAAAGTTAAAGCCGGCATGATGCCGCCGCAAGGCAAAGACCGTCCTGCCGAGGCCGAACTAACAGCACTTGTCGATAACGTCGAATCTGCAATTGATACCGCGTGGAAACAAAGCCCGAATGTAGGCGCGCCTATCCTGCACCGCATGAACCGCACCGAATACCAGAACGCAGTACGTGACTTGCTCGATCTCCCGATCAACGCCGCAGGTCTGTTTCCTGCCGATGCATCCAGTGAAGGTTTCGAAAATATCGCAAGTGTGCTGAGTGTGTCACCAGCCCTCATGCAAGCTTACATTTCCGCAGCCAGCAAAGTCAGTGCACTTGCTGTTGGCGACATGACGACCAGTCTCGGCACTGCATCTTACCGTGCCGATGCGCAGGATCAGTCTGCACATATCGAAGGTATCACGCTTGGAACACGTGGCGGCGTTAGCGTCGAACATGTGTTTCCGCTCGATGCAGAATATGAATTCCAGATAGGTCGCAGCGGTGGCAATTCTGCGTTCGTGCTGACACCTGTCGGCCTGAAAGATCCAGTTGAATTGGTTATCGACGGCGAACGTGTCGCACTGCTCCCTGCCGGCTCGCCTCCTCGCATCACATTAAGTGTTGCAGCGGGTCCGCATAAAATTGAAGCTGCGTTTGTGCCGATCGAAGCACCGCGCGGTGTGGACGATCTGCACAGCGTGTGGTCGGAAAGCACAGTGCTCAGCAACGTCGCGATCAAAGGACCACTCAATGCAACCGGCCCGGGCAATACGCCGAGCCGCCAGAAAATATTCACCTGTACACCAGCAAGTGTCGCCGATGAAGAACCGTGTGCGCGCCAGATCCTGTCCGACCTCGCCTATCGTGCGTACCGCCGCCCGGTTACCGACCGTAACATGGACACCCTCATGACGTTTTATCGCGACGGCCGCGAGCTGCGCGATTTCGATACGGGCATTCAGTACGCACTCGCGCGTATTCTCGTCGACCCAATGTTTGTCTTCCGATTTGAAGAAGAACCCGAGAACGCAACTGACAGCAAGGAATACCAGATCAACGCGTATGAACTTGCGTCGCGCCTGTCGTTCTTTATCTGGAGCAGCATCCCCGACGAAGAACTGTTGGCCACCGCTGCATCGGGCGCACTGACCGACAGTGATGAACTCGATAAACAGATCACACGTATGCTGCAGGATCCAAAAGCCGAATCCCTGGTAGAGAATTTTGCGGCTGCATGGCTCAACCTCAAAAAACTCGACTCCGTGAACCCAACCTCACTCGATTTTGACGGCTCCTTGCGCGTCGCGATGAAACGCGAAACCGAGTTGCTGCTCGAATCAGTAATTCTTGGCGATCGCCCGGTGCTCGAACTGTTGACCGCCGACTACACCTTCGTCAACGAACGCCTCGCCGAACACTACGGCATTCCAAACATTCGCGGCAGCCATTTCCGCAAGGTAAGTCTCGAAGGCACGGGTCGTCATGGTTTGCTTGGCCAGGGCAGCATCCTGACCATCACGTCCGCGCCCAATCGCACGTCGCCCGTTATTCGTGGCGCATGGGTAATGGATCACTTGCTCGGCTCACCGCCGCCACCGCCCCCACCCGGCGTTGAAGTGAACCTCGATGCAGAAGTTGCACCCGGCGCTGCGCCGTCGACAATGCGTCAGCGTCTTGAACAACATCGCGTGGATCCCTCCTGTTCCGCGTGTCACAACATGATGGACCCGATTGGTTTTGCGCTCGAAAACTTCGACTCCGTCGGCAAATTCCGCGAACAGGCTGATGGCGCCGCAGTTGATACCAGCGGCATGTTCTGGGACGGCAGCAACATCGTAGGCCCGGATGGACTTTATGGTGTGCTGATGGCACGCAGCGATTTGTTCGTGGAAAACTTCACCGAAAAATTATTGACCTACGCACTCGGCCGCAAAGTGGAATACACCGACATGCCGCAAGTGCGCGAAGTATTGAACCGCGCCGAAGCACAAGATTACCGCTTCAATGCACTGGTAAAAGAAATTGCACTGAGCACCGCGTTCACCCATCGCACCACAAGTGCGGCGGCCACACCGGAAACAAGTAACACCGCTCAGCGTTAATGGAA
>JAZKES010000090.1:0-6042 GCA_040386995.1 Pseudomonadota bacterium
TCGCACGAAATCCTGCCTTCCACTACATCAATCCTTGCTCAGATAACTGATCAGCCGTCTGACACCTTCGAACAACATTCTGAACCCATCAATTACTACTTTCAGTGTCATCCAGCAGATGAAACGAATTTTCCCGCGCCAGCTTAGACGACCGAAATTTTCGGACTGTACAAGGTAAGGTGCGAACAGACGGTTCCGACGCAATACTTTATCAAAGGGCGGAAACAGTCTTGCTGCTATCAGCGCTGCAAAGGCCAGGAACAGCAGGCCAGGCAACACCGGCAACAACAAGCCCAACAGGCCAATTGCGATACACAGTAGCAATATCCCAACAGCAAAAACGGTTGCCACCCAGTCGGTTGAATGTGGCTGTTCGCGGATGCGCGCGAGCCTGGCTTCGTAATCGTAATGTTTCATAGTCAGTACTTTTAATGAGCGGTTTTAACAGTTATTAGCAAGAATCATTTAGTAATAATCGTAGTGGCGATATTTCGGTTTGACCGGAGCAACGAAGAAATACAGGATCCACGCAAACCATGACAAGAAGACGATCGCCAGAATCCAGCAGAGCTTCTCGCCACCGGTGGTTTCATCGGAACTCGCAATGATCAGGATTGGCAGCAGCCACAGCAAAAAGCTGCCACACACCACCAGAAAAATTACGCCGACGGTCAACACCGGAACCGCCAACAACACACCGCCGCAAAGCAGCGCAAACACAAGGAAAGCCCCAATTATGTTCATATCCTGATTCCTCCAACCTTTATTAGTGAAACTGCCCTATCCAGCGATTACGTAATCAATAGCGATTAATGTGCCAGCTTTCCATAAGCTTTATATTTCAGCGAGTTAGTCTTCGACCGAGATCATTTAGGGAAAGGCCGGCAAAGGATGGAACCAACTGTTGGCCAAATTCACCAGATTGCAAAGCCGGGACAAGGACCTATATCCTTGTTGCAGGTCTGCGCTTGGTGAACCTCACAAAATCCACGCAGATGGTCGTCGACAACAGCAGGAATACCGCATGAGCACATGGCTTACAGAAAGGAAAAATACCCTGATCGAAAAATATCGGTCAGTCATTCGTGAAAAGGCGATTGCTCAAGCCAAGGTGGAAATTGCGATGGCGGGAAAATATGTAACGGACTACGACCACGATCAACTCGAAGTAATCGTCAAGGCGCAGGAAGACAAGATCGTGCAGAAATACCGCAACTCCACTTTTGTTGTCCTGCTGCTCGTGCTGGGCATTGCTTGAGTAACCTATCATCATGATTACTCAATTTCTCAAAGTCGGCTTTCTGATTGCCAGTGGTCGTTTTCTGAAACCGCGGTGGAAGGGTTTACTGTGGATCATTGCGATCTGGCTCGTGTTGCAATTTTCACATGCGGAATTTGTCAGCTACGTGGAGTTGTCGGGCGATACGCGTTACGTGCTTCATGCATCGCTGCTGAAAGTGCTGCTGTACGCGTTGATGATTGGCATTTATGTATTGAAAGTCGAACGCCCACTCTGGCCAAAAACAATACCTCTGTCGAAAATGCCGACCGTACCCACGAATACCAGCCTTGTTGCCTTGCCCAAAGGTGATGATGGTTTCGACTTTCTGCGCGAGAAAGAAAAGTTACGTACGAGAGCCGAGCAATTGCTCGACAAATAGATCCTCCAGCGGATCGACGTGATTTACATTTTCACGTGATTATCAATTGAGCAACGCTGCGGATATCATCATCCAACGTGATTTTTTTAACCAGAACAAAATTCGCATTTTTTTCTCGCCCACCAGTATCTTCGAAAAATACGCGAACCGATTTTTGAACTCCGATCACATTCGCTTGCTGCGTGATCATGCACCGTCACTTGTTCATCGAGTCGAAACTTGCCACCTGACTTCATCGCACAAATTCACATCAGTCGATGAATGGCCGCCATTGAAAAACCCCCTATATAAAGCCTTTTCTGCAACTTTTCCCTGATTTCAATCAATGCTGAAACTCTAGCTCATCAATCTCATTTTGCCTTCATCGACACGGTATCCAGCGCGCTCCTATACTCGCGCGACTAATAACAACAACTGTGGAGAAGGAATATGACAGTTTTATTAACAAAGGGCAGTACGGGTAAGGAAGTCGCCGACCTTGCCAAGAAATTAAGCGAAGCATTGGGCATTGATGCAGGAACATTTCCTGTACTCGCATCAAAGCCAACCGTAATCGATGACAATTTTGATGCGGCGATCAGACGCTGGCAATCCGGTATCGGTGTGATTGCAGATGGCATCGTAGGTCCACACTGCCAGATCCTGCTTGGCATGATTCAAGAGAAAGGTAAGGAATTCTTCGAAACACCCCTGAACGTAAACAATGTCTGCCAGCTGTTCCCTGCCACCAAGCCTGCCAACATTGCGCGTTATCTGCCTTACATAGAATCCTCGTTGCGTGTTGCAGGCCTGACTGATCGTGCGATGGTAGTTGGTGCACTCGGCACCATCCGCGCGGAGACTGAAGGCTTTGTACCGATTTCTGAATTCAAATCAAAATTCAATACTGATCCGGGCGAACGTCCATTCAATCGTTACGACACACGCCTCGGCAACACTGGCGCACCCGATGGTGAAAGTTATCGCGGACGTGGTTTTATCCAGCTGACCGGCAAGAGCAATTACAAAACATATGGATCGCGTATCGGAGTGGACCTTGTAACAAATCCCGACTTCGCCAATGCGCCGGAAGTCGCAGCTGTAGTTCTCGCCGAATTTTTGAGCGATAAGGCGGATAAGTTCAGAACCGCTGTTGCAACTGGTGATCTTGCGAAGGCGCGTAAACTCGTCAACGGAGGAGCGCATGGGTTAGCACGTTTTGAAGAAGTGTTTGCGTTGTCGTTGAATACATGGCCCGCCATCACTCAGGTTACGACCAGAGCCGGCAAAGTCGCGCGCCCAACCAAAGCTGCCAAAAAACCCGTAGTGCCCGTTTCACAACGCCCTATTGCAATCACTCAGCAGTCACGCACGAAAAAAGACGCAGCCGATTTGCGCGATCGTCTTTTCATGCCAGCTGCATTCACTCTGCCTGACGTATTTCCACCACCTGCAGAATTGCAAAAGTTCCTGCCGCTTTATTCCAAGGCCGGCATGATCCTCGACCAGGGCGGCGAAGGTGCGTGCACAGGTTTTGGTCTGACATGTGTAGTCAATTACCTGCGCTGGGTAAAAGCCGGAAACCCTGCGAAGTTTGAATCCGTCAGTCCGCGCATGTTGTACACGCTCGCGCGTCGTCATGATGAATACGATGGTGAAAACTATGAAGGGTCAAGCTGTCGTGGCGCATTAAAAGGCTGGTTCAACAATGGTGTCTGCCTTGAACAAGACTGGCCATATGCACCATTCAAATCGAGCCCCGCCAAATATGGTTTTGCTACTCGCGCAGCCCAGAACACACTCGGTGTTTATTATCGAATCGAAACCAAATCGATCACGGACATGCAGGCCGCTATCGCGCAGCATCGCGCCGTCTTTGTTTCTGCGTATACACACGCCGGCTGGGACAATTTACCCAAACCAAAACGTGGTGCCCTCACGCACAAAATATTGCCAGCGATTGATTTTGACGGCCGCCCCTCTCTGATCAATGGGCATGCCTTCGCATTGGTTGGTTTCAACGAGACAGGTTTTATCTTGCAAAATTCGTGGGGCACATCATGGGGCGCTGGTGGTTTCGCGATACTCAGTTATCTCGATTGGCTCGCCAATGGCATGGACGCGTGGGTTGTTGCACTCGGCGTTCCGGGTGTTGTTGCGGGTCGTATTGCTGTCACGCAAGGTGTCGGTAGCGCACTTGCAGGCGCCGACCACAACAAATGGTGGGACAAAGGCTTGGCGTATCAACACAGCATCCTGTTCGGTAATGATGGCCGCGTGTCGCGTTATCTCACGGAAGACGAACAGCCACGCAAACTCCAGCAGCAAGCGTTCACGTTGCCAGATGCATGGTTCCGCCAACAGGGTGCCGGCCCGAAACGCCTCGTTATCTACGCACATGGCGGTCTCAACAAAGAAGGCGATGCCATCAAACGTGCGAGCGCCATGGGCCGCTTCTTTACCGGCAATGGTTGTTATCCGCTGTTCCTGATCTGGAAAACTGGCTTGCTTGAATCGATCAGCAATATATTTTCCGAAAAATTAAGCGGGCAGCCCTCGCGCGCTGGCGCAGGTGAATGGGTAAGCGAGAACACCGATCTTGTAATCGAAAAAACCATCGGTCGACCCTTTGCGCGACCTCTGTGGAGCGAGATGAAGGAAAATGCAGAACTTGCATTTGCGCCACGCCGCGGTGGCGAATTATTGCTTGATGCTATCGAAGGATTAGCAGCAACCTGGAAAGATGAATTTGAAATTCATCTCGTTGGCCATTCAGCCGGCTCGATAATTCTTGGTCATCTGTTGTCGGCGATATCAAAACGTTCGGCGCTCGCCAAGTCTGACAGGTCCAGCAAAATAGCCATCAGCGAAAAACTGAAATCAGTTCACCTATATGCACCGGCCTGCACTGTCGATTTTGCGAACCGGCACTACGCCGATGCAGAAGTGATGAACAAATTACACATTGATCTCTTGTCCGACAAAGTCGAACGAGACGACAACGTCATTGCGATCTATCGCAAATCACTGTTGTATTTTGTTTCCAATTCACTAGAAGCCGATCTTCGCACGCCGATACTCGGACTCGAACGTGTGTTTGATCCGAACTACAGCGGCTGGGATGGTTCGTCGGATACTGGCGAAGCACTCAAGACGTGGCGCGATGCTGCAACTGAAGCCAACTTGCAGGAGAGACTGTTCAGCTTAAGCGACGATCGCATACACGTTGCTACCGGAGCAGACGGCAAACCCGTAGTTGATCGCGCGGGGCATGGCACTTTCGACAACGATGTGGGAATTGTGAGTCGCACACTGTCGCGTATCACAGGCAAAGAAAAACTCGTTTACGAGGTGGATGATTTACGCGGCTATTGAGTATCGAACAAATCATTTCGCACTAACAATGCAGCATCATGTTGAGTGATGTTGCATTTGCGTCAGCAATCGCGCTTCACGTCTGAATAACAAAGCGAGAAAAATAACCGCCTGCTGTTCTGTTCAATTCAGCTCAATCTGGACTAATCGGGTTCAATCAGGCTCGAGCAAGGTACACTAACAGTTAATACCAAATGCGCACGCCTGCAACCAGATTAACGTCATCGGGCGCAACGCCCTGCTGGCCGAGGTACATTGCGGTGTCGCCATAGGCCTTGTGCCATTCCACACCGATATATGGCGCAAATTCGCGGCGTATTTCATAACGCAGCCTTAGGCCAAAACTCGCATCACGCAGTCCCTTGCCGGCGGCAATGACATCGTCATCAGCAAACGCATAGTTGACTTCTAACCGTGGCTGCAACAACAAACGTTGCGTAAAACGTAAATCGTATTCAGCCTCTAGTCTTGTACTCAGATCTCCACGTTCGCTGAAAAAAGCCGCTGCATCAAGTTCAAACCAGTAAGGCGCGAGTCCCTGCAAACCCAGCACTGCGTATGTGCGTGACGGACCAAAACCATTGTCGACGCGAACACCCGTCTGGACATCCCAATACGGCGCAACGGCTCTGCTGTACAACGCCTGCACTTCGACGTCATCGCTGTTGTTGCTGTCGGTATCGTAAGCACCTTCGGTCTTGAACCAGAATTTATTTATGTCGCGCCCGGCCCAACCCTGCATTTCCCACTGCAACGAATCACGTTCGTCGTCTCGTACTTGTTCGAAGCGCTCTGCGACAAGATAGGTATTGATCGTGTCGCCATGCATCATCATGTTCATATGACGAGCTTCCTGCATCGCAGCAGATTCATCTACAGGCAAAGGTGCAGACACACTTGAATCAGTGGCAGCGGTATGAATATGCGCGGTTGGATCAGCAGTTATTGCCGGAGTGGTTTCATGTACATGAGCTGCTGGCTGTTCAGCCGGTGCGGCTTCCGTTTCGTGTATATGGTCAGCAGCAGG
>JAZKES010000090.1:6142-18210 GCA_040386995.1 Pseudomonadota bacterium
TCAGCAGCAGGCTCAATCGCGTGAACGTGTGTTGTAGTTGTCTCAGCGGCCGCACTACTGTGATCGCGCTCCGCAGCAGAGCTTGTATCGTTATCATTTACCGCAGCTGCAGTGGTAGTGGATTCAACCTCATGTGCTGCACGCGTGTGTCCGGCATGTTCATCAGCAGCGTGCGCGTGCAGCGCCACCAGAGAAAGCAAAACGATCGCTTGAATTTTCATGATTGCGCTTCCGTCGCAGAAACCGCCACCACCCGCATCATCCCCGCATGCATGTGATACAGCAGATGACAATGGAAAGCCCACTCACCCGGCGCATCGGCAGTTAGATCTACCGACAATTTTTCGGAAGGTTTGATGACCAGCGTATGTTTGCGCGGCTTGTTGCGTGATTCCTCAGTTACGAGGTCAAAGTACATGCCGTGTAAATGCATCGGATGCGGCATCATCGTGTCGTTGATCAACGTAAGCCTGACACGCTCATTCAACACGAATGGAATCGGCCCGGTTACTTCAGAAAATTTCACACCATCGAATGACCACATGTAACGTTCCATATTACTGGTCAGATGTAATACAAGTTCGCGGCTCGGAGCACGCTGATCTGGATTGGGATCGAGACTGCGCAGCTCGGTATACACGAGCACACGATGTGATTCATTTTCAAGACCCAGTGGACGTTCATGCAGACGATTGACCGGATTCGCAGCGAGATTGGTGACACCCGGCCCCATGTCAGGTGAAGCTGTGGCGGCGTGGGCGCTATGGTCGACGGTTGGCTGTGTTGTTGGCGATTGCGTTGTTTCGCTTGCTGCAGATTCAGATGCAGAGTGACTGCTGTGATCAACTGCTGCTGTATGCGCGCTGTGATCAACCGTTTCAGCCGGTGCTGCATGTGCACTGTGATCAACTGCTTCGTCTGCAACTGCATGCGTGCTGTGGTCGATTACGTCAGTTTCCGCGATCGCGGAGGGGGCAGCGGCATGTGCGCTGTGCTCCATGCCGGCCATGTTCATAGAACTGTGGTCCATACCCGCCATATTCATCGCGCTGTGATCCATGCCGGCCATATCAGCACTATCACTCTGCGATGCTGCAGCATGGTCGTGAGCAACGGAGCTATCCTGAGTGGAAGCCTCATGCTCCATGCCCATATCTTTCATCGTCAGCAACGGTCGTGGGCGTAATGCTGGCACAGTTGCAGTCATGCCGGCGCGAGGCGCAAGTGTGGCTCTTGCGTAACCGAAGAAGTCATTGGTTTC
Source organism: Pseudomonadota bacterium (assembly GCA_040386995.1). Classification (GTDB taxonomy): domain Bacteria; phylum Pseudomonadota; class Gammaproteobacteria; order Pseudomonadales; family Pseudohongiellaceae; genus CAILUG01. The sequence goes on from JAZKES010000090.1 coordinate 7,404, forward strand.
GGCCATGATCGTAAATGCTTCGTCGCGTTGTGGTTGTACGATCACGTCAAACGTTTCTGCAGTGCCGATCTGAAACTCATCGGTTTCTACAGGCTGAACATTCAGGCCATCGGCTTGCACAACAGTCATCGGCAAGCCTGGAATACGCACATTAAAAATGCTCATTGATGACGCATTGATAAAACGCAGCCGGATGCGTTCGCCAGGCTGGAACAGCCCTGTCCAGTTTTCGTCAGGCCCATGGCCATTAACAAGATAGGTATACGTGGCGGCCGTAACGTCGGCGAGGTCGGTGGGATTCATACGCATGTCTCCCCACATCTTGCGATCACTCAGCACAGCATCGAAACCACTCTTGCGTACATCACGAAAGAAATCGCCGACGGTGCGTTGCTGGTAGTTGTACGCATCGCCCATCTTCTTGAGTTTGGAGAACACACGTTCCGGATTTTCGAATGTCCAGTCCGACAACATCACGACATATTCACGATCCCAGCTGAAGGGTTCTGGTGTGGCGGGGTCAATGATGATCGGACCATAGTGCCCAACTTGTTCCTGAAAACCTGAGTGGCTGTGATACCAATAGGTGCCCGCCTGTTTCACCGGGAAGTGATAAGCAAAACTTTCGTTGGGCGCGATACCCGGAAAACTTACGCCAGGCACACCATCCATTTGCCAGGGCAATAACACACCATGCCAATGTATGGAGGTGGGCTCTTCGAGTGTGTTGTGAACATTGAGCGTCAGCTCGTCACCTTCGCGCCAGCGCAGCAAAGGCGCTGGAAATTGGCCATTGATCTGAATCGCGTTGCCACTCTTGCCCGCAATCGATGTGCGGGCGTGTGCGACAGTCAGATCAAAGTTATTGCCTTGCAGGCCTGGCACACCTGCCAGCGTAGTCATCACACTTCCCGATTGTGCCCACGCCGGCAACAACGAGCGCCAGCCGAGTGTTCCGGCTATCGCGGCTTGTAGAAATTGGCGACGACGATACATACAAGGCCTTCGTGAAAAAATGGTCAGGGACAGCTGCTGTTTTTACGACGTTAGCACCATTTTACAGTTGATCTGGGGCAGGAAGATGCAAACGGTCTACACAAATTTTTACATAACCAGCCAATGGAGAAAAAAGACAGGATTGCGGCGCATTTCGTTGCATTTCTGCACATCGGAAATTGTTAAATACGCTGCACAAGTAACAACCGATGGAATCGCTGCAAAAGAATCCCCGCACCACCTTACTTGCCACTACCATGATTGCGGCTCAAACTTGCCTTATCAAGTTCATCCGACTATTTTTCACTCTGCCTTCTCGACCCTTCAACCGCCAGCATGTGAGCCTGTACATGACACAATCTACGCAAGCACCAAACGACCCGGTATCGACCATCATTATTCCACGCGCGCGTGATATCGGTGATTTTTCGGTACGGCGCTCTCTACCCGCGCAACATCTGCAAGCGATCGGCCCATTTGTGTTCTTCGATCATATGGGGCCAGTTGTGTTCAACAAGGGCCAGGCGGTAGACGTACGCCCACATCCACACATCGGCATATCAACAATCACCTGGCTTTTTGATGGCGCCATCCAGCATAAGGACAGTCTCGGCTTTGACGTGACGATCCAGCCGGGTGAGGTCAACTGGATGACCTCAGGATCGGGCATCGTCCATTCCGAACGCTCACCAGCCTCGGCACGTATGGGTAATGCACCACTTGCCGGAATCCAGGCCTGGGTTGCGCTGCCAAAAGCGAAAGAAGAAATGGCGCCGGCATTTCATAACTATGCCGCTAACACCATTCCGAAAATGGATGAAAAAGGCGTGAACCTGACGTTGATTGCGGGCTCTGCCTTTGGCAAGACATCGCCAGTCCTGACCGAAAGCGAAACGCTGTACGCCGAGTTAACACTCACCGCGAACAGTGTGATTGTTATTCCATCGATAGCGGAAGAAAGAGGGATGTACGTCTATGCAGGCACGCTCGAAATTGCCGGCATCACCTACAGCGAAGGTACGCTGGTTGCGTTCAAGCCCGATGTCGACGTGACCATTCGTGCCGTAACAAATGCCGGCTGTATGTTGCTCGGTGGTGATGCGCTTGATGCGCCGCGTCATCTGTACTGGAACTTTGTATCGAGCGATCTTGAACGCATCGAGCAGGCCAAAACTGACTGGCGCGAACAACGATTTGCAATGGTGGATGGCGATCCGGAATTTATTCCGTTGCCTGGCCTGTAACGTAGGCCGCTTCTGGCGCAGCTAACTCAACTGCAGTTGAGCGGTAACTTGTTTCGCGTTAACCACGGTTATACAAAGCAGTATCGCTTGGCAACACCGCGCAAATACTTTTCAGTTACTTCAGTTCCTGCTTCAAGGCCTTACTCAAAATTCTAAGCACCTCGATGCGAGCAAACTGTTTGTCTTCCGCGGCGATGAGATTCCACGGCGCGCAAATGGTGCTGGTATGCGCCACCATCTCGTTGACGGCAAGTTCATACTCTTTGCGTTTGTCACGATTGCGCCAGTCTTCTTTGGTAAGTTTGTGATTTTTCAGCGGATCGTTTTCGCGCGCATCGAAACGGCGCAGCTGTTCTTCCGGGCTTATATGTAGCCAAAACTTCAGCACAAGAATGTTATGGTCGCTCAGTTGTTGTTCGAACAGATTGATTTCATCGTAAGCGCGATACCACTCTTCTTGTGATGCCAGTTTCTCAACACGTTCGACCAACACACGCCCGTACCACGAGCGATCATAGATAGTAAAATTTCCAGGCATTGGCACATGACGCCAGAATCGCCAGAGATAGTGATGCGCCGCTTCTTCATCAGTAGGTGCGCCCGTGGTGATCACGCGAAACAAACGTGCATCGACAGCCTTGATCATGCGTTGAATTGTGCTGCCCTTGCCCGCAGCATCCCAACCTTCAAACACCACGACAACAGACTTGCCGAGTTCGCGCGCACGCCATGCAAGCGCATGTAACTCACCCTGCCATTTCTGCAGTTTGCGCTGGTAACTCACATCATCGAGCTTCTGCGTTAAATCGACGCTAGCAAGCGGCGGCGCTCTCTCAACGGATTCCGCAGCGAAGTGAGCTTTTTTGGTAGCCGGTTTTGTTTTGGGATCCAGATGTTCGTTCATTACATCAAGAATAATCTGGCCAGCAGTTATATCGCGATAATGGCCATCAGTGGCTTCAACAATATGCCAGGGAATATCAGTGTCAGTTTTGCGAATGGCAAGCTGGGCGGCATGGATGAATTTGTCGAAATAACGCGCGAACCGTTTGGTGTAAGGAGAGATGCGCAGTTTTTTTATGTGCTTCTTTTCGTCGCGCTCGAGCTGTTTTTCCACTTTGTCTTTTGGCATGTGAAACCAGAGCTTGATGATGATTACACCATCGTCGCGCAACAGGGTTTCGAATTCGTTGATTTCTTCCAGCCTGCGCTCGAATTCTTCATCGTCGATTTTGTCATACACACGTTCGATAAAAGGTTCGGTATACCACGAGCCAAACATGATGCCGATTTTTCCGCGTGCAGGCATCGCGCGCCAGAAGCGCCAGTAACGTGGGCGCAGATTTTCTTCGTCGGTTTCATCCCAGAACGCGGCAGTCTGGATACCTTTGGTGTCGAACCACTCGTGCAGACGCGATACCAGTTCACCCTTGCCAGCACCTTCGACACCTGAGAGCAATATCAGCACTGTATGACGTGTGCTGCTCAGTGCACGTTGCGCCTCAAGCAACCTCAGATGAAGCTGCGGAGCCCTGCTGTCAAACTCTTCACCAGTGATGGCAAGACCGAGCTCCGCTACTTCGAACATGTGATGCTCCTTATCCGAGAATATTCTCCGCTGGTACATAGGCCATTCCGTGGGCCTTCGCTACCGCTTCGCAGGTCACCTGGCCCGCGTGTACGTTGAGACCTTTTCTGAACCCGTCGTCCATCGTGAGCGCTGACTGCAAACCAAGGTCGGCAAGACGCAGCACATAAGGAAGTGTGGCGTTATTCAAACCGAAGGTCGACGTGCGGGGTACAACACCAGGCATGTTCGCTACGCAGTAATGCACCACACCATCTACGACGAATGTTGGATTCGAATGCGTCGTCGGATGGGAGGTTTCAAAACATCCACCCTGGTCGATCGCAACATCGACAACCACCGAACCCGGGCGCATGCGGCGGATGATATCGCGGGTCAGCAACTTGGGTGCCGTGCCCCCGCGCACTAACACAGCGCCAATCACGAGGTCGGCTTCGAGCGCATATTTTTCGATGCTGGCCTTGTTCGCGAACACACAATTCACGCGGCCGTTATGACTGATGTCGAGTTCGCGCAGGCGTGGAATCGACGTGTCGAGAATCGTGACGTGTGCACCCATGCCACTGGCGATATACGCGGCGTTATCACCGACGGTACCTCCACCAATGATCAACACGTGGGCTGAATCAACGCCGGGTACACCACCGAGCAAAATGCCTTGGCCTCCATGGCCTTTCTCAAGACAAGTAGCGCCGGCCTGTACTGCAAGGCGTCCCGCTACTTCACTCATCGGCGCGAGCAACGGCAATGAGCCGTCTTTCGTCGAAACCGTTTCGTATGCAATTGCTGTTACGCCGCTGCTCAGCAGACCCTGAGTTTGCGCAAGATCAGGCGCGAGATGCAGGTACGTAAAAAGTATCTGGCCTTTGCCAAGCATGATGATTTCGCTGGGCTGTGGCTCCTTCACTTTTACGAGGAGTTCGGCACGCGCATAAATTTCTGCTGCGGTTTCCACCACAGTGGCACCGGCTGCACGGTAGTCCGCATCGGTGAGCCCAATGGCGGCACCAAGCCCGGTCTGCACGATAACCTGATGTCCGTGATGAACAAGTTCCATCACACTGCTGGGCACTGTGCCGGCCCTGAATTCGTTGTCCTTTATTTCGCGTGGAACACCAACCAGCATTTATTCTCTCCTTTCGTTGTTTGTTTCGTGATCGTTCTAAAAATCAGTATGTTTGTACACATCAACACTTTAGACACCGCCTCTGTGCTCAGCACCACGACGTGCCTCGATCAGAATGGCAGCAACCATTAACGTTATTCAGCACTCGCCGCAGTAAATTGCAGATACGCGATGCGGTTATTCTGACCATCGGTAAACCACAGGCGATCCGTCAGACGTAGCGGCGGCTGCCGATCACTACCCGCGGTAAGACCCACCGCACGCGCGTCACCATTCGCAATCGGAAATTCGGTTATTGCACCATCCATCATGACTCTGCCAAGCGCAGCAGCTTTGGTGTACCAGATGTTGCGATCAGGTCCGACAGCAATATTCGTTGGTGAATTGCCGACACTCGGAATTTGATACTCGGTGATCTCGCCACTCATGCTGATGCGCCCAACTCTATTTCCGTCGGGTTGCTTACCATCCATGTTGCCAGCCAATTCGAGGAACCACATCGCGCCGTCTGCACCCGCTGTAATGTCGCCAGGTCCTGTATTGGGCCGCGGCAATTCAAATTCTGTGATCTCACCTTCAGGTGTTATGCGGCCAATCTTGCCCGCGCGAAATTCCGAGAACCAGATGTTGCCGTCAGGCCCGGCAGCAAGTGCGCGCGGACCACTGTCGGGTGTTGGGATGACAAACTCGGTGATCACGCCGTCAGGTGTAATACGGCCAATCTTGCCGCCCGCAAATTCGCCGAACCAGATGTTGCCATCGTTGCCGAGTGCAATCGCGCGCGGCTGGCTATCGGGTGTGGGAATTGCAAATTCGGAAAGCTCACCGGCTGGTGTGATACGTCCCATGCGGTTACCCGTGTGCTCGGAAAACCAGAAGTTGCCATCAGCGCCCTGCGCGATAATACGCGGCGATGAGTCGGGATTCGGCAACGGATATTCCTTGAAACCCGAACCATCTCGATCGATACGGCCGATGGCATTTCCCGAGCTCAGCGTAAACCACACTCTGCCATCTTCAGCGATACTCAACGTGGTAGGTCCGCTATTGGGCCGCGGCAATCCAAACTCATGCACCTTGCCATCGGTTTGCAGTGGCGCATCTGCAGCGCAGAGTGGCAGAGCGAGTGTCAGCAATACGGTGAATGCGAAAAACTTTGTGTGCGTGCCGCGCGCCATGTTTGCCTCTCCTGCTCTCGCGATTGACCTGTTTTACTAGAATTCAGTTAGCAGTGCCAATGTTATTAAACCTTGCAGTGACGACGCGGTTCCGCGCACTAATACGGGTGGATTCTAATGTCTGGCTTGCCGACAACTCTTGATCAGCAGCAAGCTCACCTGCCCTTTCAGGATATTGATTCACACTGCTTAAGTATCTCCAGATCAACGGATAACCATCCGCTTTTGCGGGTCGACTATAACTCCAGCGGGGAAAAATATTTGCGTAACCACTAAGTTACTCATATATTAGTAACCAATCCGTTACTCAAGTGAAAGCCATGACAAGACGCGACGTATTCCAGGCAATAGCCGACCCGACACGCAGGGAAATCATCGGCCTTATCGCGAGGCAGCCGCTGAACCTCAACGCGGTAGCCGATCAGTTCAACATAAGTCGTCCGGCTATTTCGCGGCACATGAAAATTCTCAGGGAATGTGGACTGATCACGATCAAGCAGCAAGGTCGTGAACGTGTCTGCGAAGCAAAGCTGCAGCAACTCGCCGAAGTATCCGCGTTTATCGAACAGTACCGCGTCTTCTGGACCGGCAAACTTAATGCGCTCGATAAATTTCTCAAGGAAACAAAGTAACCATCACTCAACTCGGAAAGGAAGCCGGTTATGGACAATCAACCTTTTGTAATTGAACACACCTACAACGCGCCCGTGGATAAAGTATGGGCCGCACTCACCGACAGCGCGCTGATGAAACAATGGTATTTCGACCTGCCAGGTTTCAAGCCGCAAGTGGGCTATGAATTTGAATTTCTCGGGGGCCCGCCCGATCGCGAATATCGGCACAAGTGCAAAGTCACGCAGGCCGTCGAAAACAAGATAATCGCCTATACATGGCGTTATGATGGTTATGCCGGCGAGTCGGAAGTTTCTTTCGAGTTGATTCCACACGGTAACAAGACAACGGTAAAACTCACCCACAAAGGTCTCGACACTTTCGACGCGACGAATGCCGATTTTGCGAAGAAGAATTTTGCGGAGGGCTGGACCGACATCATTGGCAATGGTCTGAAGAAATTCCTCGAGCCTGCTTAGCTTTATTGAACTATCCGGTCCAGCTCGAGAACAGGCACTAGCTCAGTAAAAATTGATCAGGCAGTTTACGATTCCATGTCCATCTTCCGGAACGAGAATCAAAATCGAGCCACATCTCAAACTCTATTTCATCGCGACTGTATAAGATTTCAGCGTGCTAGAGCAGTCCGGCATTAATCGAGTATGATGAGATCACAGCGCTAGTATTTTAAGGGAACTATGAAAACTCAAACTATGCAATCCATGCTGATCATTCTGATCCTCTCATTACTTACCGCCTGCGCAACCTACCCCGAACAACAGAGACGCAGCGGCCCAGTGATGGGAGCAGTCGTGACAAGTGGTGGCAGCAATCAACGTGTAACACAGTCACGCGCAACATCCGGTCGTATATCAGCCAGTGAGGCGCGTCGACTCGCCGTCGCAAATGGTTTGACCGGATACAAACGATTGCCACCGGGCATTGCGAAAAATCTCGCACGCGGCAAACCGCTGCCTCCCGGCATCGCTCGCACACGAGTACCTGGCGGAATGTTGAATTCACTACCAAACGTCGAAGGTCATGAATGGCAGATTTCAGGAAGAGATCTTGTGCTCATCGCACTAGGCACACTGATCGTCGTTGAAGTGCTACAGGACGTATTCGAGTAATCGATAAAAATTTTTATGACAACACGACCAACAGCAAATCCTGATCTGAGGATTCTGGTTGTCGACGACGAACCGTTCATACTCTCCGTAACGGTGCACGTCTTGCAGCAGCTTGGTTTTCAGAAAATTGAAACTGCCTGCAACGGCGCTGACGCGCTCAACATCATGCACGCGTCAACACTTCTATTCGAACTGATCATCTGTGATTTGAATATGCCGGTGATGGATGGTCTCGACTTCATGAAAGAAGCACAGGCAGTCAACTATGCGGGCGCGCTGGTTGTGCTAAGCGGCGAGGAGCCTCCTGCGCTTGCTGCTGCGCTGGACTTTGGCAAGGAATGCGGGCTCTCAGTGTTAGCGGCATTGCCCAAACCACTTGAAGGTGAACAACTGCTCGATGTGTTGATCGAACATGGCGTGATCAAACGCTGCTAACTAATAGGTATGCGGCGCTTTCACTGCGTCATCCATCAGCCAGGCATAAAACTCTTTCTCAAGTGCGAGCAATCCGCCTGGATAAGAGCGCGCGAGTTCTTGCGCACTGTCGAGTGGCTGGCAATATTGGGTAGCCATCTGCAACATCAGTTTCGCAAGCGTCTGTTGCCCGGTATCAGTGCCAAGCATGAAATACACAAGACTCCAGGCCAACGCGTAATGATTTGCTTCGTGCTCGTTACGCCAGCCTTCGGGCTCCAGTTTCAAAAACTCCGCAAAGCGTTGCGGATAACCACTCTCCACAGTTGCGCGTGCGAGCGGTAGCCACTCCTCTTGTACAGTGACCTGGCTAAGCTGGCTGCGCACGCTGAGTTTCGAAAAATATTCTGCCAGACCTTCATTCAGCCATAAGGGCACCTTGCCCATGATGCCCATCGCAATAACATGAGCCGCTTCGTGCTTCGCAACTTCCATCGTTCTGTTATCGTCGGGATAAGTGAACGTCACTGCTTCATTGCTGGCCGTGGAGTAATAACCACCAATGTTGGGGTTGGAGATGCCTGTGGATGCCTGCGCATAACGATGGAAAGATTCTGAATCCGGAAACATGACTATGTTGAGCCGCACGTGTTTCAACTGTTCGCTGCCGACAAGGTCGGTCATGATTTTATAGATGCTCGTGGCCTGGGCACTCAGCTGGTCATGCAGAAATGGCACCATGTTCTGGCCGCGGTAATTGATCGCGAGGTCAAAATAATTGAGCTCACCCGAACCGTCCGACTTGTAAAGTTCGGCCGTTGCAGCAGCCGGCTTCTTGTCACTGAAATGAATCCGGCCACTTGCATCAGTCCAGCGGTAAATGCTCGGTTCGTTGCGAGTTACGGCCTCGGTCGGTGGCGCGCTGCATGTTGTGGTGGTCTGGGCTTCGGTGAATGTACTTGCGGCGACCGGCACTTCGACAACTTCGGGTTCGACAACGGGTATCGGCAGCGGCGCGGGAGTTCTCGGTTCGGGGGTTGGTTCTACTGGCACATCAGCTGCAACTATTGGTGGAAGAGTTACAGCCGGTTGTTCCACAGCATCACCACCGCTTACATCCGGATAAGCGACATATAAACCGGCGGTCCCCAGCACCAGGAAGATACCCAGGGATATAAGCTGTCTTTGCATTTGATTGATCTGGCATTGATGTGGCAAGAATTAGGAACCAATTATTGTTTGCCGGGCTCGGGTTGGGCAAATGAAAAAGCGTTTAGTCCGCAGGATTTTCTATCTCGTTCGCAATTTGGGGTGTTGTTGCTGCTTCCGGGCTCAAGAATTTGTTGGTTATTCATGCCTGCTTCAGTGCGACAAAAACGCAATCCGTATTACCATTTGCCATCAAACAGGAAGTGACCAGAGTTTGAGGCACGAAAAATCACTAACGGAAAAGAGCGACGGCAGGACCACCGTAGGGTGTAGTAGCCTGCAGCCAATCACAAACGCTTCAAGGGGAACAACATGCCAGGCAGAAAATTTCTCAGCATCGCCTCACTGACGTTGCTCTGTTGCAGCGCCGAGGTCTTTGCACAAAACGCCCCCGCCCCACCACAACCGCAAACGCCCCTACCGTGGGCCTACGCATTGAACACCCCTGGTTTACCTGCGCTAGTAGAAGATGGCCAACCCAAACACGTTCCCGACAGCGAACTTGCCTTTACGTTTACCCAACCGCGCAGCCTCTACACACCGCCCGACTGGCACCCTGCTGATCATCCCGAAATGCCGACAATAGTTGCGGCTGGTCGCAATCCCGGCGTGTTTGCATGTGCGTATTGTCATCTGCCCAACGGCCAGGGCCGACCCGAAAACGCGAGTCTTGTCGGTCTGCCTGCTGAATACATCATGCAGCAGATGGCAGATTACCGCGCAGGCTTACGCACGAGTTCGGAACCACAAATGGGACCACCATCAAATATGAAAGCGGTTGGACTGAATGCCACTCCCGAAGAAGTTGCTGCAGCGGCTACGTATTTTGCGAGCATGAAACCGCGCAAGTGGATACGCGTCGTCGAAACAGACAGCGTGCCTGAAACAGTAGTATCGGGCTGGATGTACATCGAAAAAGAAGGCGGCGGAATGGAGCCGATCGGCAACCGAATTCTCGAGATGCCGGAAGATCTCGAGCGCACCGAACTACGCGACTCGCATTCCGGTTTTATCGCTTATGTACCAACCGGAAGCATTGCCAAAGGTGAACAACTTGCAGCAGGCGTGGAAGGCAAAACCCGGCCGTGTGCATTTTGTCATGGCGCCGATTTGAAAGGTCTTGGCCCCGTGCCATCGCTGGCAGGACGTTCACCGAGTTATATTGCAAGGCAGTTATATGATTTGCAGAGCGGCAATCGCAAAGGTTTGTGGTCACCGTTGATGGCCGAAGTTGTCGCCAACCTCACGCCTGATGACATCCTGAATATTGCGGCATTTACCGCATCGCTGGAGCCGTAACCAGCGACTAG
>JAZKES010000091.1:0-4167 GCA_040386995.1 Pseudomonadota bacterium
GCGCCGATCTCCGGCGCACATTTAAATCCAGCCGTATCACTCAGCGTTGCGATTAATGGCGGACTAACCTGGCGACTTGTGCCTGCATACTGCATCGTGCAAGTGATCGGTGCGTTTGCCGGTGTTGCCGCTGCACACTTGATGTTCAACGAACCCTTGTTCACAGCGTCAACACACGAACGCTCGGGACCGCATCAACTGTGGAGCGAATTTGTCGCAACCTTTGGTTTGTTAGCGGTCATCTGGGGGTGCCAGAAGCAGCGCCTGGAAATTATCGCGATGGTTGTTGGCGCGTATATCACCGCGGCTTACTGGTTCACCGCATCAACGTCGTTTGCGAATCCTGCTGTAACACTCGCGCGATCACTAACAGACACGTTTTCGGGAATTCGTCCCGTAGACACCACCGGTTTTATCGTTGCACAACTGGGTGGCGCCGCGACTGGGACATGGCTGTTTCGATGGCTGACGGCAAGTCCAGTTTTTGCGCGAGAAAAACTCACTCCCTGATACTTCGTTCGACCTTCAGTATGTTTTTTTACGTTCAGCTAAATCCAAATCGCAATGGATTCCGTAATTCCTGGTAAGTGGTCAAGTCGTAACACGTGTTCCGGAAACTACGGCCAAGCGCAGGAAGCTTGATAAGGATAAAAAAAGCATGAAAGGACTCGGTCGCAGTTTTCTCCTCTTTGCAACCTCGACATCGATCACAGCCCTCGCTGCCCCTATTGAAGAAATCGAAGTCAGTGGTCGCAAGATCAATCTGGTGGGCTCTGCAACTTCGGCGTCCGAAGGCCGCATCTCGTATGCCGAACTGGCGTTGCGGCCGCTGCTGCGCACGGGCGAAGTGCTTGAGAGTGTGCCAGGCCTTGTCGCTACCCAGCACAGTGGTAGTGGCAAAGCGAATCAATTTTTCCTGCGTGGTTTTAACCTCGATCATGGCACCGACTTCGCGACGTATGTCGATAATATGCCCGTCAACATGCGGACTCATGGTCATGGCCAGGGTTATACCGATCTGAATTTCCTGATTCCTGAACTCATCGAGGAAATCAGTTTCAGGAAAGGTTCCTATTACGCCGATGCAGGTGATTTCTCCGGCACGGGCTCCGCGCGTATCACTACCACGCAGCATAATACGGCTAATAGTCTGTCTGCGGCGGCTGGCACGTTTGGCTACCAGCGTGTGTTGTTGTCGGGGAGTGCTGCGGTGAATGGTGACAAACTGATCTATGGCGCCGAGCAGCAGCGTTACGATGGGCCATGGGATCAAATCGATGAAGATGTTGGCAAAACCAACCTGCTGCTGAAATACCGTAGCGAAAGTGCCAATGATCAATTCGAACTCACATTCATGGGCTACAACAACGAATGGAATGCTGCTGACCAGATTCCGCAGCGTGCTGTCGACAGCGGCGTAATCACGGATTTTGGCTCTATCGACACTACCGTCGGTGGCGAATCATCGCGTTACAGTTTGTCAGCTAACTGGACGCACACACTCGGCGCGGGTCAGCTGCGTGCGTCTGCATACATGATCGATTACGACATGAGTCTCTATTCAAACTTCAGCTATTTCACAAATCTTGTAGGCGACCAGTTCCAGCAAATAGATCAACGCAAGATCTATGGAGGTAATGTCGAATGGCAGCAAGACAATATGTGGGGATCGGTGATGAGCACCAATGTATTCGGTGCGCAGCTACGCGTAGATGACATCGCCAAAGTAGGATTGATAAGCACCGCTCAGCGCGAATTCCTCGGCGATATCCGGCTCGACAGCGTCGATGAATGGAGCGGCAGCGTTTACTGGCAGAATACGCTTCATTGGACACCGCAGTTACGAACGGTGGCAGGCATGCGCTACGACTATTTCGATTTTGCGGTGAACGCACTTTCCGCCGCGGACCTCTCGACACTTGAGCCGAACTCCGGCTACCAGGATGCTGACATTACAACTGCATCGGCCAGCATCATCTATTCGATCAGCGATAACATCGAAGTGTACGCAAGTATCGGCCAGGGCTTTCACAGTAACGATGCGCGTGGCACAACTATCTCGCAGGATCCCGTGACGGCAGAATCAGTACAGCCTGTTGATCCACTGGTTGATACGCTGGGTTCCGAACTTGGCGCACGCGTGTTCATCACTGATCGCCTCAACGCATCGATTGCAATCTGGCAGCTCGACATAGATTCCGAATTACTGTTTGTAGGCGACGCAGGCAACACAGAAGATACGGGGGTCGCGAGTGAACGTAGCGGCGTGGAAGTTACGGGGTATTACCAAATGAATGATGCACTTTCATTCGATCTCGAATACTCGTACACGGAATCGCGCTTTGATGTGCCGCAAGCTACTACAGATGTAATCCCGGGCGCGTTGCCTCACGTTTTCAGTGGCGGCGTGAATCTGAAGCTGCGCGACAACTTTAACGCCTATCTACATGCACGTCATTTTGCAGACTATCCACTCGATGGTGGCGAATCGGCGAAAGGCAGCACCCTGGTTAATCTGCGGGTTGGTTATGACTTCACGCCAAGGCTCAGCATGAATCTCGACATCCTGAACCTGCTCGATTCAGACGATCACGATGTCGAGTACTTTTACGAATCGCAACTCGCAAACGAAATTGCACCAGTAGCAGATAAACATTTCCATGTTTTCGAACCACGCTCGTTCAGGGTGTATGCGAATTACAATTTTTAGTATCGAACCACTTCCCAACGTGTATCAAAACCGGAATACGACATTCACATGTGCCCACATTTAACTCGGCTATGCTGCGCGTTCTCTCTCAAGCTCCGGATCAGCGAGTTGTTCCTCAACAAGTCAAGACAAACACAGCCGCTAAAGCAGCTAAATCGCACCTGTGCCCGAACACAAAGAAATTTGACCTTATTCCCTGATTCCCCTCTGATCGCTTTAGCTCAAACAGTTAATTAACTTCAAGTTAACGGTTTGCAACGGTTTAAAGCATGATCTTTTGCGCATTACGTTTTAGTATGCGCACACTTCAACAGCCGGTATGGTCAGACAGATAAACCGCCTTGCAAATACCAGCACTCCTTTTCATTTCCATGACCATCGACGTCACTAAAATACAAAAATACCCCTAGAGAGTTCCACCATGCATTTAACCCAAACACGTCGCTTGATAGCCGTCGCAGTTGTTATCGCAAGTGCGCCAATCCAGGCCCAGCCAGCAGATACCAGCACCAGCCCACTGGAAGTGATCGTCATAACGTCAAACAGGATTCCAGTGCCCATGCGCCAGGTGGCTACATCGATGTCGGTAATCACCGATAAGGACATCGAGGCCCATGGCAATTTTTCATTGGTCGACGTGTTGCGCCAGTTGCCAGCTATCGGCACAACTAATGCCGGTGGTGCTGGAAAAAGCACCAGCTTGACGATTCGCGGTGAAGAAAATTTCCGCACGCTGACGATACTCGACGGCATTCGGTTGTCCGATCCGAGTGGCCCGCAAGTTTATTCGCAATTGGAACATCTGCTCGGCAACAGCATTGGCCGCGTCGAAGTATTGCGAGGTCCGCAGGGTCTGAGTTACGGCGCAGACGCCGGTGGTATTCTGAATATCAGTTCGCGCCAGGCCGAACCCGGCAAACAACTCACGCTGAATCTGCAGGCTGGAGAGATGGGTACCCAGCAGTACAACGTGAATGCGGGTGGCGGCAACGAACTCGGCGATGTGTTTGTGTCGTTGACAGAATTCGAGACCAATGGCTTCAACAGCAACGCTGATGACACACAGTTACAAGATGATGACGGTTATGAAAACACCACTGCGCATTTCGGCGGCGGTATAAACGTAACGGACACGATACGGGTAGACCTCGTTCATCGTGACGTCGATGGCAACAACCAGTTTGATGGCTGTTATCTGCTGACTACTGAATATGACTGCGAATCCGTTTTCGATATGACCGCAACAAGAGGCTCGCTCAATTATACGGGCGCCAATTTTCATCACTCTGTCTCGTACGCCACCACAGCAACAGATCGCGATAATCTTTCGGTCGGTGTATCAACCTTTAAATCTTCAGGTGAACTCAACAGATGGGAATATGTGGGCAGTGCGACCAACCTGCCGGGCTTTGATCTTGTGTTTGGCGCAGATCTCGAAGAAGCACTTCTAAACGATA
>JAZKES010000091.1:4267-5806 GCA_040386995.1 Pseudomonadota bacterium
TTTGATCTGAACGCGTTCAGCGGCTACTTGCAGTACGAAGGTGTCAGCACTTCCAAAGGTTACGAACTCTCAAGCCAATACAGCCTGAATGACAATTGGCGACTGATCGCCAACTACACCCATAATGAAGCCAAACGTTCCGACGGCTCGCCGCGTTTACGGCGTCCAGAAGAACTCGCGAACCTGGGTGTTTCATTTAATGGCTTGGACGAACGTCTGAACCTCAACGCGTTCTACCGCATCAGCCGCGACAGCTTCGATCAGGTTTTTGGTGAACCAATCGTGGCTCTTGAGGGCTTCGAAGTGCTCGACCTGACCGGCAGTTTCAACATCAACGATACGTTTCAGGTGTATGGTCGCGTAGAAAATGCCACCAATGAAAAGTATCGGGAAATACTTGGCTACAACTCCGCAGAACGTGCCGCGTACGTTGGCGTGAAGGTTAATTTCACAGGTTTTTGATTGCGGGTATCTGCGAAGGCAGACCACCCTCGCAAATATTGATTGTGCAAATTTAATAGAAGTTCCTGCGATGGCTGCTGTATCCGCCGTTATCTCGCAAACAAGGCTCCCCGTTTTAAGTGAAACGGGGATACTATGAGACAGCAGCGTCTTTTATCACCGTACCGTAAAAGTAATTGTCATGCGTCTAGCCGGCTCCGCCAGATATTTTCTCCACGCAGCACTACTGCTGCTGGTGCTGGCTGGCGTCGGTAATATTCACAGTCACCAATGCCTCGATGGACAAGAACCTGCCGTTTCCGTGCATTTCGAAAATCTCAGTGGTCATCCGGACCATGAGGGCGACGAGGTCCACGTCGATGTCGAGACCGAACTGGCCGCACAACTTTTACCTGCCAAACCCGTTGATCAGGACAGCCCATTGTTTCTTACCGCGTGTTTGTTCGTGTTCTGCGTCAGGCCCGCGCAGAAGCAGCACTATCTCGTAAAACGCGACAGCCATTTTTATCAAGCCCCAAGTTACCTCCAACCTCCCCAACGCGCGCCTCCCCACCACTCCAGCTAAGTAATTCGCACCATCGCTTGTCCTTAGGCAATGCGTTGTGTGCTGCATTCTTGCAATTCACATCTGGAGTTTGACCATGAACTATCGATCATGGAGGGCGGGTTTAACCGCACTCGTGTTTTATTCTGTTGTTGCGTGTACTGGTCTGGAATTTTTTTCAGGCACAGCGCTCGCAGCAGATCCATCTGCTACCCAACTCACCTTGCGCGATGCCATCGCTGCAACACTTGACGCCAATCCTGGCCTCACGGTTTACCAATTCCGGGAAGCAGCCATCGACGGTATGCGCACCACAGCAGGTTTGCGACCACCGCTGCAGATCAACGCTGGTGTCGAAGATGCACTCGGCACTGGCGCGGTGAAAGGTATCGACGCTGCGGAGTTTACGTTGTCACTTTCGCAAGTGATCGAACTCGGCGAGCAGCGAGATGCACGTGTTGGTATCACCAGCCAGCGGGTCGACCTCCTGCATGCCGAGCAACGTGTTGCCGAACTCGACCTGCTGGCCGAAG
>JAZKES010000092.1:0-1252 GCA_040386995.1 Pseudomonadota bacterium
CCCCACACCTCCTCCGCAATCTCCACCACCAGCTGCAACTTCGCAAACTGCTGGTCAAAACTCAGGTCATTGCCTTCGTGAGTGCTTGCGAAGCCGCATTGGGGGCTCAGGCAGCATTGCTCTAGCGGAATGTATTTGGTCGCTTCTTCGATGCGTTTTTTGATTACGTCCTTGCTTTCGAGCTCAGGTAGTTTGGATGAGATCAGGCCAAGCACGACGCTTTTTCCTTTTGGAACAAATCGTAGAGGGCTGAAGTCGCCTGAGCGCGCATCGTCATATTCGAGGAAAAAGGTATCGACTGCAGTCTGGTTAAACATGATGTCGGCGACTGCTTCGTAGCCACCTTCTGCTGCCCAGGCGCTGCGATGATTCCCGCGGCATAGGTGTGTGCCAATGACCATGTCGTCCGGACAGAGTTTTACACTTTCAGATATTAACCATGCGTAAAGCTCGGGTAACTCAGCAGGATTTTCGCCTTGCGCTGCAACACGCGCGCAATGTGCTGGATCGCACAGGTAAGCGAGGTTGGTGTCATCGAGATGTACGTAACGAGCACCGAGCGCATACAGATCAGCAAGTTCTTCCTGATAGACACGCGCAAGATCGGCAAAAAATTCCTGCAAGTCTGGATAAGCTTTTTCATCTATACCTTTCCTGCCACCACGAAAATGCAGCATGGTTGGGGATGGGATGCAGACTTTTGGTGTCATGCCTGGCGCGACCACCGAGTTGAGGAACTTGAAGTCTTCGGTTGCGATGCCGTGGGTACGTTTCAGCTTGCCAGTCACGGTTAATACCGGTGGGGTTAACGTCACATCTTTGTTGCCACCACGAAATTTGATTTCGTATTTTGCCATCTCCGTTTTAACACCTTCGATTTGTTCAAGAAAATCGATATGGAAAAATGTGCGGCGTTGTTCACCATCAGAAATCGAATGTAGGCCTGCCTTCTGCTGGATATCAACTATTTCCCTGATGCTGCGATTCTCGGCTTCGGTAAGTTCAGCTTTTGTAATGCGGCCTTCAGCGAAAAGTTGTCTGGCGTTGTGCAACGCGGGTGTTCTAAGCAGACTGCCAACATGGTCAGCTCGAAACGGTGGATTGATTTTCAAGTGTGTACACTCCTGTGAATTGGAAATGAGTGAAATAGGATTGATAAAAGACGGTAATACGAGGAGATTTGAACAAGAAAATAGAACAAAAATTATAAACCCCTGATTAATAGACCCCTATAAAACGATAGTTTGCCTCG
>JAZKES010000093.1:0-7993 GCA_040386995.1 Pseudomonadota bacterium
AATCAGATGGTTTCCCATCCGACCCCGACGCCTGCAATTCTGTTGCAGAGACCCCTATCGAACCGAGTTGTTAGTCTTCACCACCAACGGCTGCGTCCATGCCATTTCGACGTCACCTTCTGCAAAAGGATTGGGATGTAACTTCGTGGACGTGATTCGCGCACGTACGTAAATTTCATCACCTCTCACTTTGTAGCTCGCGTGGGTTCCCTTCACTTCATTGAGCACTTTGCCAATATCAGCGCTGTAACGCGTGATGGTCTGGTGCAGGTGATCCGTGTTGTCAGCGTGAGCATGTGCGGGACTCGGCTCGGCTTTGCCTGCCAGATCAGCGTTCTGTAAGGTGCCAATAAACTCCACACGGTATTCCACGCCTGCTTGCGGTTCTATCTCGAGCTCAATACCTTCCGGTGTAATCTCAAGCGACTTCAGCGTAACACCCGTGCTGTTGTAAAAATCACCACGTTTGAGCGCTTCAGTAATCTTGTTCGGCGTGAGCCATTGTGATCGCACCATCACCCAACCACGACCGGGGTTTACTTCACCGAGGCCCCACTTGGTATATTCATGCGCATCGTCGACCGCGACGCCGTAGAACACACTACGGTTCATTTCGCCTAAACGTTTTGCAAGCACGATGTCCCACATCCGTTCCGAACTCTCATGCAACTCGTCGCCGTAGTTGTGTACATCGGAGTGGCCGTTGAACATCTCGAAGAAACCTTCACCTGGCGCATGATCAAGACTCATGAAATCTTCCGCTGTTTCCGCATACTGGAAATTGGGATGATTCAAGTGCAGGAACATCGGCTGGCTGTATTGCTCACCTTGCGCAACCACCTGATCAAGATTCTGCTGGATGGTATCGGCAATGTTGTCCCCTTGAATCGGCGCAATATACTCGACGAGGTTTACGCCGTTCATATGCACAGGATGTTCGTGATAACTCGCGGTGATTTCTTCACCCTTGATGAAGATGAAACGGTTCGCTTCTTCAAACAAAGAGCGAAACTCATCGAGGGTTTTGATTTTCACTTCACGTTTACCATCCACCGTGCGCTCTTCCACCCAGTCGGGTCCAAAGGCTGCCAGGTAATCCTGGTAAGCCTGCTGGATTTGTTCGACTGGTCGCGTAGTTGAGTCGATTGGATACCACTTCGAACCCGTCTGCAGAATGTTGTGATCACTGAATACCAGAAATTGATAGCCGTGTTCCTTGTACCACTCTGCAACAAGCTCAGGCGGTGTATCACCATCGCTCCACCAGGTGTGCGTATGGGTGTTGCCCTTCCACCAGCGCTCCTCGCCCGCAAATTCTGCTGCTTCCACATGAGTTGCGGAAAGCAGCAGTAATACGCTCGCCATTTTCTTAAGCTTTATTTTTAGCTTCATGGTGTGCTCCTGTCAGCCTAGAACTGATATTCGTACTGCAGGAAGAAGGAACGTGGTTTGCCGTTCCAGCCGTAGAAGTTGTAGTAGTTCGAATCATTAAGACCGATCTCACCACGTACCGCCGCGCGCGACAGAATACCGATACCGAGACCACCACGTTCGTAATAGTTTTCATCCAGAATGTTCACCGCGCGCAGCAGGAAGCGATGTTCCTTGTCCGCGCCCATGAAATATTGCACTGAACCATTCAACACAACGTAGTCGCCAAAGTTCAGATCTGGTGTCGTACGATTGCCACTTGCATCAACCAGGCGGCTAGACCTGCCGTCAGCATAGGCCCACTCAGGTCCCTGCCATTTCGGATTCAACGAAATGATCCAGTTCTCATTCGGGGTGTAAGACAACAACATGGACGCTGACCATTCAGCGCGTTCGCCCGACTGCCGGAATTCATCTGATCCCGCAGCACCAGGTACCACGAAGCCCAGTGTTGTGCCTGCGTGATCGAGCAGCGCTTTCTGGCCAAAGATCGGATTCGGTTCGAGCGACTCCATGTCGGTGAACGTGAAGTCAGCCTGCCATTTATCAAGGTCGATCGACACGTCAAGCGTCATGCCTGTGATGTCCTGCGCAGTACGCAAGTTGAAGTTGGCGGTCTGGGTACGTGCAAAACCTTGCGCAAGCGCAAATTCGCAGAATGCATCAGGCGTAACGATGTTTGGATTGATATCTGCAGGAACTACACCAGGGTAATTGATACACACGTTCTGTAACTGGCCGGAGCCGAACATGTTGTCGATCGTTGTATCGAAATAGCCGAGTTCCACGTTGAAGGTACCGTCGAGGAAATCACCGTTGATGCCGATGCCATGGTTGTAGGCTTCGACCTGTTGCGTTTCGATAGTCGGATTGGCAACCCTGTTGCTCGCGAAACCGGCTTCAGCAGTGGTAGGCTGGCTGTAGGAAGTACCGCCGCTCGAACGTATATAGAATCCGCCGATCAACTCCTGGCGCAAGCCGTATTTCCAGATTGATTCATCGTTATAAGCGTTGTTGAAATCATGACGCCCCGAAATGGAGATATTGGTTGGAAACACATAGTCCGTGCTGACGCGCAACTCGCCGTAGATGCCGTTGCTCTCGACCTTATCGCGACTCATGCCGTAGATCTTGTCGGAGTTGTCGCGGTAAGTGATGTTCTGGTAACCCACTACACCTTCAATGTTGTCGCTGAACGTATATTTGAGGCGATTGTTGAAGCCGTAGTCGACGTAACCGGCTGACGCCTGGTCAGGGTCACCAGTACCTTTCACAGGACCACCAGTACCGAAACCAGCGATGCTTTCGATCGCATAACCCATCGGTGCACCAATTGGAAATGGATTAGCCAGCGTGCCATACGGCTCGCCTTTTTCATTCACGTAGATACCGGCTTTTGCCGAGTTGGTTGCGTTACCTTGCGCGCCAAAAGGATTCGTCACGCAACCTGCGGGCAGGCCTTCCACACTTGCAGCAAACGACTCATACGATGCAGCGGTGGGAAAGTTAGTGATGCCGCGCGCGCCTGCAATTGCGCGCACGTTCGCGGGCAAATCAGCAAGTCGCGGGATGTTACAAACACGCGCGAGAAATTCGGTATTTTTCAGGCGTGGATCGGTGTAGTACGCCTCCGCTTCATAATCGAGCTGATCAGTGAAGCTGGTTTTGAAGCGTGCTTCCCACATCGGAAATTCGGTGAAGTTTGGCGTGTAGATCGTGGTACTCGGAAACGAATCCTCGAAGTCGACCGTATTAAACTGATAACCAAAACGCAGTTCGGTATCGTCGTTGATCGCCCACAGGTATTTCATGCCGATTGAGTTATAGCTGTACGGAAAATCATGCTTGCCGCCAAGCGCAAGAATGTTATCGACGTAGGCACTTTCACTGAATATTTCATGCGCGTCGGTTTCGTAGGTGCGGCCGAACACCATCAGGTAATGTTCACGGCTGTCGCCCATCGGCACGGTAATGTTGCCGTACATCTCACGGGTCTTGAAATCGCCGGTATAGAAGCCCGCTTCGCCGTGTGTTTCATCACCCGCTTCAGGACGTTTGTAGATTGCATTCACCACACCCAAACCACCGTTACCGCCGAAATACAGGCTCTGACCACCACGAAAAATTTCGACATTTTCGATCATGCGTGGATCAAGCGCAGTTGCGCCCCACAGACTTTCGAGTGGTGTGCCACGGTCAAACGTCGGTACACCGTCAAGCAGCAACAAGGTATCGCGGTCGGTGCCACCGTCTATGCGAATCGTGAACTCACCTTCGTCAGGTGAATAACCCACGTTCGCACCACGAATCAAACCAGCGGCAAGTTCGCCAAAGTTGGTAAAGCCACCCGTTGCAATTTCATCTGCGTTGATTACCTGCACCTGGGTGCCGAAGCGCGCAACATCCACGGCCAGTACGGAAACACCCACGTCCACAGCCTTGCCTTCAACCAGAATCTCCTCAACACCGGCTGGCTGCCGTTGCGCCGCTTCGCCGTCTTCTTCCGCTGCCTGCTGACCAAACGCACCTTGCGACAGCACCGAGCCAATCAATAGACACAACAGCCTTTTTTTGTGGCCGAATGTCTGCGTCATATCAGTCCCGTTTATGTTCGATTTTTTCTCACTTATAGCCATACACTTCTCCAGGTTTTTAAATCCAAAACTGCATCACTGATCGCAGGGCAATCTCATTTGCAGAAGGCGGCAAGCTTAAGGAGGAGAAATTAAAATCGGGTTAGAGCAACCCGTAGAATGAGAGAATTTATAACGAACAATTACCAAGTTTTTTCATCGCAACAGATATAGATCGTGCAATTTTTTTGTTAGCAGGTAATCGCATTGGGTTTTATTGCGTTGTTTTATATTCGCTTTATGATTCACAGAAAGCGATTTTCGGCCTTAACAAATCGATGACAGATTACGGTTTCGCGGGCAAGGTTCGAAATGAAGATTTTGCGAAGTTGCAAGAATCGACAGAGGCGAAGCAGGTTGATACGAAAGCAGGAAAACAGACAGAAAACAAAACTGGAAATATGGTGGTTAGCTGAGGATCAGAGTTAACAAAAAATAACAGAGCGGTGAGTCTCGCATATACATCCATTAGCAATATTCCGCCATTACAAAGCTCCTTACAGATTAATATCCATAATAAATCGCCGCACACTATTAACAGCTAGCGGACGCTGCAATCACATAATGTAACGTTGAGGGGAATCACCGTGCTACGACGGGTTACACAGAAATTTTTCACGAATAAGGCAGTGGTATTAATCATGCTGCATACCATCAGCGAAGCCGCCACCGCGCAGGATGAAACCGGCAGCAGCCTCTCGAGCACTGGTGTAACGGTAACGGATGCAGGTAACCGCGTAATCTACAGTCCCGACTATTTCGCACCGTACAACGTGGTCACCGCGCGTGACCAGCTTGAACGTATTCCGGGCTTGCAGGAAATATTTGACGGGGGCCAGGACGACCAGCGTGGGTTCGGCAACTCGGGTGATCAGGTGTTGATCAACGGCAAACGCCTGTCGGGCAAATCCAACGACATCGGTTCTGCGATGGATCGAATCCAGGCGCGGCAGGTGGTACGCATTGAAGTGATTCGCGGTACGGTCTCCGGCCTCGATGTGCGCAGTCAGGGTCGCGTCGTAAACGTCGTGCTCGATGGCACACTTGTTACAGGCCTCGGCTCCTGGCAAGCCTACGCGGAAGACTATTCGGACAGCAGCTATGGCGGTGGCGGCGAAGTCAGTTACAGCGGTGATGTCGGCGCGCTGAACTATCTGGTCTCCGCACAACTTGGGACGCGCAAAAACATGGAAGACCGCACCGACCTCTTTTTCACGCCTGATAATCTGTTATTCGAACGCCAGCTCGAAGCAGAGCGCGAACGCGCGAAGGAGCATTCCGTCACGACCAATACGTCGTATACCTTTGGCAACAACGACATTCTCAACCTCAATGGTCGTTACGCTTACACCGATGAAACGGGGCGCGAAAACTCGGATCGCTTTGTAGCGAATCCAGACCAGCTCGCATTTTCAAATTCACTTTTTATCGCGGGCACTGATCTCGGCAAGGAATGGGAACTCGGTGGTGATTACGAACACGTGCTTGATAGCGGCAACGTGTTTACGGGACTGTTCGTCTATACCCAAAACGATGGTGACGAAGATAATTCATTTTCGATTACACCCGTTGGCCGCCCAACCGTATTGCGCGAACTGCAGGTGGAGAGTCAGCAGAGTTCCGAAAAAATTGTGCGCGGCACTTACGAGTGGGGCGCGACGGATACCCACTCAATACAGAGCGGCGCTGAGTTTGCGCTGAACTCGGTCACGCAGCGTGTCGAACTGTTTGAGGACGAGAATGGCACACTCGTCGAGGTCCCACTGTTCAACCAGGATTCAACCGTCGAGGAACAACGTGTTGAGGCCTTCAGTACGTATACCTGGCAACCACGCCCTGCGCTGCTTGTCGAAGGTTCAGTCGATCTGGAATTTTCCGAAATCAGCCAGGAAGGTGGTGACGTGAATCGATCACGCGACCTGTTTTTTGCGCGCCCGCGTTTTGTCGTGCGTTACGACCTTTCACCACTCACGCAAGTCCGTTCACGTATAGAACGCCGCGTGGATCAGTTGGACTTCGGTGATTTCGTCGCGAGTTTTTCGAACGACGACAATCGTGTGGATGTGATCAGTGCTGGCAATCCCGAACTGGTTCCGGAGCAGGCAATGGAATATGAGCTGACCTACGAACACCGTCTACCCGACGATCTCGGCGTGTTCACAGCGACGGGTCTTTACGCCGACATTCGCGATCGCATCAGCTCGGTTCCACTGGTTGTGCAGGATGAAAACGGCGTAACCGAAACTCGCACCGCTACCGGCAATATCGACAGCGCACGCCTGTATGAGCTCAGTCTGAATGGCAGCTTGCGATTGGGCTGGTTGAACTTGCGCACGGCGGTGATTGAAGCGTCGCTGCAACTGCGCGACATGGCAATCAATGATCCATTCACAGGCGAAGAGCGCAATTTCAATTTCACAGCGCCGTATGAATGGTCACTCGGATTCAGGCATGACACACGCTGGCGCAATCTGTCGTACGGCATCACAGCCGAACGGCAAGGCGAGAGTCAGCAGTACAACATCGATTTCGACGAACGCGCGCAAAGCAGGCCCGAACTCGAGTTGTTTCTGGAAATGCAGCCGGTTGAAAACCTGACCGTTGGCCTGAGCGTGGAAGAAGCCCTTCGCGTCGACAACACGCGCGAACGCCTGCAGTACGACGGCATTCGCAGCGATGGCCTGCTCGAACGCCGCGAGCTGCGCACAAGTCGACAGGGGCGCGAAATCACGCTGACGGTGCAAGGAATTTTCTAGGCACAGGATAGATGGTTTGCGCGAGGACGCATTAATCGCGCACGCCCTCTCGCGGGGTTGCTGACTTACCGGGTTGCACACGTGGCCGCAGAAAAACGTCTAACTGGCGTTAACAGTACTCGACACAGATTTACGGCGAGGTCTCTGATCAACTGCGATGATTCAACTGCGCCATTCGTGGACCACTTGGCTTGTATGCGGGATAGATTGGCTGCAGTGCGTTCGTAAACCCGGGAGTTATTGCGCAAATATTTACAGTGTCAACGTCAGTGCAAGATTGCCATCGATCAGTCCAATTTTTTTCTTTGCCTTGCGCGGTACTGGAATGCCGTTCTTGATGCAGAAATGTAACATCGCCGCAGCGACGTGAGCCGGAACAATAGTGACGCTCGATACCTCGCCTTCTTTGGGCGCCACTACGTTTACCTTGAGTGTGGGTTCATTATTGCCAGCTGTTTCAAACGAAATAATCCTGCCCGCCGGCAATATCGCCTGAACGGTGCCATGAAATAACTTTACGGCTTCCTCAATCTCGTTCTGAGTGAAGATGATGTTGCGAATTTCCTTGAGCATGTTGTTGCGCCTTAATCCTTTATAAACACCCTGTAATACCTGTGCTGCCTTACTACTCTTGATCTGGCGCAATTTTCACGAGCCTCCAAACAAGCGTACGTTTCCTCTTTTTAAGTTATCCCCGTATCGAATTCTCTCTAGATAGAATTGTTCTGCAAAAAATTGTCGAGTTGTTCGAGATTGTTTCTGATGCTTGGCATCGTTGGATAAATCTCCAGCACCGTCTGGAAAGCGGTACGTGCTTCGAGATACCGCCCCTCTCCCATACGCACGAGACCAAGGCCCGACAGTGCGCCGAAGTGAAATGGCTCGAGCTCCAGTACCTTGTCGATGTCATCCGCTGACGCTTTGTAATCCTGCAACAGATAATAAATCGTTGCACGTTTGTTCCAGGCTTCAGCGTAATTCGGCGCCATTTCGATCAGCCGATTAAAATCATCCAGCGCAAGGTTCAACGCATTCATATTCATGTGACGAATGCCCGTCACCATCAGCTCGAAAAACGCGGGATTGTCATTCGCAACCCAGAGGTCCCAGATCTGCGCTTCAATCGCTGAAGCCTCATAAGCATCTTCAGTGCGCATGAGTTCGCTGAACAAT
>JAZKES010000094.1:0-9660 GCA_040386995.1 Pseudomonadota bacterium
TATCGCAACCGGGCTCGATGCCAACCTACCGTGGATTGCGCTGGTGATCTCGGCATTGTTTGGGCTATGGGGTTGCTTAAAAAAATAGCTGTTTTCATTCGCCATGTCTGCCTATCCAGCAGATATCCCGGATCTCTTTTTGCACGTGCTTCTAATGCGGACTTCGTTTCTGAAATGCCCTCCTGAATCAACGCACTGCCTCTTTTGATTTTAGTCGTTGATTGTGGATTATCACATCATCCCTGATGAACATGATCGCAAAAAGACCGCTTCTGCCTGTTTCGTTTTAACGTTATTAAACTATCAGTTGCATAACCAGATCTTTTCATTTTTGCCATCGCCCTGCTTCTTGAATTGCCCTATCCTCACTTAAAAAATTTGCTCCAGGAAAAATATATGCCGTTCCACCGCTTGTTTTTACTGCGTTCACATATTGACCATGCCCGGTTAGTTATAAACAGATTTATCCAGCGCGCGATATCCACAAGTCTTTATATGACTGTGCTTCTGGTTCCTCTGTGTGGCGCACAAGCGCAGCCCACCGTCTTTAACAAACAAACCCGAACCGTGACGATTTCGTGTATTCGTAACGCAGCGTTTCAAATTAATAGCTTGGCTGCGGGCTTTGCATTGACGGCCGTAAAGGGAGATGGAAATTCAGTAGTAATTGATCCAGCCAGTATCGTTGGACTCACATCGCTGCCGGATGATTGTCATGACAGGGCCGACTTCACCTTTGACACATCAGGCAAGCTTCAAACCATCGACATGTCACTTTATAACCTGACTGTCAGCGGAGAAAACAACACGTATGACATACACCTGAGCTCCAATCAGGCCCTGGGGATTTTAAAGTTAAACATAGATTCGCTCACACCCAATCAAAATCTGATTGAGGATTTGATCTTCAATAAAGGCACCAGAGTGATCCATAAATCGGTGCCACCTGGCTTCGTTTCTATGGAGAACTATACCGTCGTGCCTAGCGTGGCACATCAGCTTATTGGTATGGAAGGGGACAACCCGCCCTCCATCAGCGGATACTCGGCAACGGGACTTGCCATCCAGATCTACCCAACTACCACCGGTGTTTTCACGTTTAATCTTGCAGGCAAAACCAGCTCAGGCCAACCGATCAGTGACAACATGACAATAACGGTTTGCGATACCGGAACCTATGCAGCCGGGGAACAATGTAACGCTCCGGCAGACCTGCGGCTTTGCGAGGGAAATTTTTTCATAACTACCACAGCCGACCTGACGAACCTTGCCCGATGCAACGTTATCACGGGCGATCTTGTAATCCAGAATGTCGCTGGTCTGACCTCACTTACGACCCTTGAAAATCTTGTCAACATCGGAGGCAATCTGGTTCTATCCGTTAATCCCAACCTGCGCTGGTTAAACGGCTTGAACAACCTTCAGCACATTGGAGGCGGAATTGAGTTTTTTAAAAATTACTCTCTTGAAGGCATAAACACGTTAGGAAAGTTGACGCGAATTAACGGCCGTTTGCGAATAAATCGAAACCCTTTGCTGACCAATCTTCAAGCCCTCAACAAAATTACTGAACTTGGCGACGATCTTTTGATTGATTCGAATGACGCACTGACTGGAATCGAGGAGCTGAGAAATATTTCACGGATAGACGGTGATCTGTCAGTAGTTAACAACGAAAAACTTTCGAGTCTCATCGGACTAGGAGCACTCAAAGAAGTTAGGGGGACTCTGAGTGTCGGAGGACTTAGCCCCTTACAGGATTTAACTGGGCTGGATGCCCTGCGAACAGTTTATGGTGATGTTCAGATCCAATACCTGAGATCTTTAAAGAGTTTACATGGCCTCGAAAACCTTACCACTGTCGGAGGCGGCATGATCATAGAAGGCACCGACGAAATGACGTCGTTGCAGGGGCTTAACAACCTTCGCAATGTCTTTGGAGAACTAGCTTTCCGATACAACGCTCGCCTCGTCGAGCTTGATGCATTGAACAATCTGCTTAGCGCGGGTTCTATCAGTTTTGACGAAAATTATGAGTTGCCTGAAGCAGAATCACAGGCGCTGATTAAACGGCTGGGTCCGTAAATTGATGTGGGCCGGAGTATCCATGATTTCAAATGCGTTTCTCAGGCACATCAAAACCAATATTTCTGATGTGCCCTGCTCCATCAATATGATGTTGATGGAACAGAACACAAACAGCCGCTGAATTATCTTTTATATACTGGGTCTGAAGACGGCCAGAAGCGCGATGTTGAAATCGGCAGACCGAGGAAGAACGCGTTGACGGCGTGAATCTCATCACCCCACACTTTGAACCCTTCAAAGGTAACCAGTGAATTACCAACGCCGTATGAATCACCGGTATGGCCAAAGTTCATCCAGAGCAGCACAGTGCCGTTTTCTTCATCCACCGCAGCCACGCTGGCGATAACGCCGGGGTGTACGATGATGTTCTGCGCATACATGTTGCAGTCGCCGCGACCACAACCTTGACCTGCGGTAATGACGCCGTTTTCCACGCGATAGGTTTCATCAGCAAAAGGTGTCGGGCCATCAATGAAGCTACCAATGCGCAAGCCTTCTGGATACGTGAGCGCAATATCGATCATCTCGTCGCGCGAATTTTTCTTGCCGGCGGGCACAGGGTCGTTCATGCCACGAACGGGCTTGCCTAATTCAGTGGGTTGGAAACGTGAATCGGGTGTGATGCGTTGCACCAGTGATTCGATACCCGCGATCTTGCTGTCATCAAGATGCAGCAGAACGGAATACAGCACCGTGTTGGCGCCTTCCTGCAAGGCCACATGGCTGGCTGCTACCTGCTTGGTGGTGTCCAGGTAGTCGTGGCGGAATGCGGTTTTACCGGTCACTGACTGCCACAGCCCTTCACCGAACTTCACATCTTTGGAATTTTCGGTGTAGCGATAGTTTTCAAGCATGGGTAGTTTGGATGGGTCATGCGCCACGAGGGCATCCATGTAGCCAGTCAACAGACCTGTCATACATTCACGGTTGCAGTCCTGCGCCCAAACCGGGCTCGCAGTTAAACCGATGAACGCCAACAAACCAGTATTTATCATGCCCGTTGTGGTGAGTACTTGGCGAAAATTAAACATAAGACTCCTTTGCTTATTGCATTGTTGATGTTGTTAGAAGGAAGCCGGACTTTGCCCTACTCCTGACTCGCTGTCGAGCTGGCGGCCACATGAATTGTGGCGCACTTTCGGCATATAAAAATACCTGAAAGCAGATGAAAAGTGGGTGTCCAATTTTGAACCGTGTTATGGAAGGCGGGTTCCCCTTTTGATCGCCATTCGACCCATCCGGTATGACAAATTTATTCTTTAAAGCGGCGCGAAGGATCTCTCCCCTCCAGTCATATTTTGGCGATCCAAAAAAAAACGGGGAAGAGTTGCCTCTTCCCCGTTCATGTACTGCGACGAATTTACAGTGCGATTACTCGCTTAGAAATTCACGTTCAAGCTGAGCTGATAACGACGACCAAACTGCTCGTGGCTGTTGCTAAGCTGCTGGCCTGTTGCGCCAGCGATTACTGGTGGATCACGATCGAACAGGTTGTTGATGTTGAAAGCAACCTGCCAATCACCACCATTGGTCATTTCCTTGCCGTAGTTCAGCGCAAGGTTAAAGATGGTCTGGGAAGCAATGGTGTTGTCATCCACATCCACGCCTTCAATCCAGTTGCTAGCAAGACCTTCGTTATTACCGTTGCTCAAAGTGCTGTCGTAATAAGTGGTCTGAAGCATCACGCCGTAATCAGCAACGTTGTAGTTAAACGTAGCCAACGCTGAATATTCAGGCGTAGAAATACGTTGTACGAAGTCAGTGAAAACACCACCAGCCGAAGTAGTAGAACGCTCAGCCAAATAACCTACGATAGTTCTCATGCTGAAAGTTTCTTCCAGGTCAGCGAACAAGTTAGGATCTGCGTTGTACTGGATTTCCACGTCCACACCACGTGTCTGAGCACCGCCAGAGTTGGTTTGAACGTTCAGGATTTGCTGTACAACACCGGTAACAGCATCGCGACGGATCAAGCTACATGCAAAAGGATTCTGCGTGTAGAAACAGTCGTCAACGATACGCTGTGCACCATAGAGACCAACAGATTTATCAAGGTCGATCTCGTACCAGTCGATTGCCAACTGCAGGCCATCGACCCACTCAGCAAAAGAAGGCTGGTAAACGAAGCCAGTGGTGATGGTATCGCCCTGCTCGGTCTGCAAACCTGGGTTTGGAGAAGGCAATACTGTCAATGCGTTGTTAGCCTGGCCACCAAAAACTGGATCGTTGATAGAACCACCACCAGCACCGGTGAAGTAACGCTCGCCAAGGTTTGGCTCACGTACGTCGCGTGATTTGGTGAAGCGCCAGCGCAGGTCGTCAACCAGGGTCACGTCAACGCCGATTTTCCAGCTGTCAACAGAACCTGAACTCTCATAATCAGACTTACGGAAACCAAAGTTTGTGGTGATGTCCTGACCACTTTCCCACTGCCAAACCGGAACGTTCAACTCGGTGTAAGCCTCTCTAACAGAGTTGGCACCAACACCTACTGAAGGACCAGTAAACGCATGCAAGGAGCGGTTAGCTGAACCGGCAAAACCTACTGGAATGCCACGAATACCAAGGGCTGGTACGTTGAGCATGCCACGTTCGCCAAAGCTTGGAAGTGTGAATTGTTCTACTTCTTCATCACGGTAAGTTAAACCAAACGCCATGGAAAGTGCGCCAGCGCCCCAACCTTCGTAAACTTCACCGCTGAGCAATACTTCAGCAAAATCCTGATCCATCTCGCGGACGGATTTCTTTTCTGCATCAGTAAAGTAATTGATAGCGTCCTGCGAAACGTTGCCAAAGCCCAGGATATTCTGTGGGCGACATGCGGCAGCGTCCAATGGACCCACTGGTGAATCAGCGGTAACGCCAAGCGGAGTTAATGGGCTTGGCAGAACTTTGCCAGCCATGAACGCTTTCAACTGTTCTGCAGTTGGATTAACAGTGCTTACATTACAAACGATTTGACCCGCAGAATTGGTTACTGCATCTACAGACAAATAGAATTTGTCGATACGCGGTATGTTGATCGAACCGGTCTGTACTTTGCTCTCACCAACCTGGTAGTTACCGGTTAAATGCCAGTTAGCATCTACATCCCAGTCAAAGCCAAGAGTAACGGATTGCATCTGGCTGATATCGCGGTTGCCGCGATCGTCGTATGCATTCAATAAGCCTGGGCCACGAATCTGGCCACGTTTGGCAACCGAGATCGAGGTTTTGTTGGTTCTGATCATTTCATCTTTAACAACCTGTGGCAGGTATGGGTTGTCGAGGAAAATAGTGTAATCGTATGAACCACCAGCAATACTCATCTGGCTACGCAGACCAAAGGTGTTTGACTCGGTACGACCGGCCATCGCCTGTGCACGTACACTGAAACTGTCGCTGACGTCATATTTTACTGCGCTGAAGAACGAGCGCTGAACAACTTCGTTACCATCGGGACCAAAATGGAAAGCCTCGGTGTTGTTACGATATTCCGGGCCGGCGCTCTGGCTGCTGGTGAACGTGTTGTTGTATTGACCAAATGTGTAAGGACGAACGCCTTTGCCATCATCGGTAAATGTGTAGTTGGTGAACGCGAAGCCAGGAGTAGTGATCAAACCAGCTGGTGACGCGCGGTTATCAAACACGTACGGAACTGTAATGCGGCGCGGTACGTTAGGAGTGGCAGCAGCTGAAACCCAGGATGGATTCTGTACCAGACCCCAATCCTGCCAGTTGTCCAGACGATTACGATCAGCCTGAATCTGGTCGATGTAACGGGTTTCAACAGAACCCACTACGTGCAGACGGTCGTCCATAAAGCTGGTACCACCAGCAACGGAGAGATTCCAGTTTTCACCGTCTCTACGTTCGGAAACACCGGTGGATACGCGGGTTTTCAAGCCTTCGAATTCGCGATCCAGTACAAAGTTGACCACACCAGCCAAAGCGTCAGCACCATAAGCAGCAGACGCGCCGCCGGTGATTACGTCGACTCGTCTCATCAAGGCAGTCGGGAAGTTGTCGATGTTAGTGGCGCCACCAGCATCGGCCGGAATTACACGTGAACCATCCAACAGTACCAGGGTACGTTGGGTTCCCATGCCACGCAGGTTCAAAAAGCTGCCGCTAGCGGTAGTAAAGGTAGTACCGCCACGTTGTGCGGTCTGGGTATTGAAAAATTGTGGCAGTTGATCCAGCTGTTCTGCCATGGTGGCAGCAGGATTCAGGTTAACAAGTTCTGCTTGGGTAACAGCAGTCACCGGTGTCGGTGTAGTCATGCTGGTGGTGTTGCGGATACGCGAACCGGTAATCTGGATTTCTTCAAGGCCATCCGCAGATGGAGCCTCATTTTGTCCATAAACTGGTGCAACGCAAGCTGCCGCGATTGCTGAAATCAGCAGCTTTTGTCTGAAAAAAGTTGAATTTCGCATTACGATGATATCTCCCATTTAATGATTGTGGTTATAAACGTACAAACCTGCGGGGTACCTTCCCCAATTTCTGGAAAGTAACTCTCTATTTATCCTTATTAGGCAGGTTTCCGAGTCTCCCCTCTAAACAACGAAGGGTGTTTTTGTTGTTTTGTCTAAAAGCGGCACTAAACTTAACTGCGACTTTAAAACGCGGAAGGCATAGCCGAGACTAGCAGCAATACGCCGGGCGCGTTTTTAACCCATCGAAACGTACGGGTCAACCAAAATAAAACAGGTCGGTTCGGCAAATCGCGAACCGGTTTTGGCAGGATAAGCGTGGATTCAAGTGCCCCTGAGCCAAAATTCGGCTTCGAAACAGGGGTCCCCGGCTGGGGAAATTTTCACCGCTGAGCGCGCTGGCGTGCAAGAAGGCAGGCATCCCCACCCAGTTCAAAGTTCCGGCAGGAACGTGGTCGGTCGTCGTAATGGCGACACAAGAAGGGGGCGTCCGAAAATCCCGTGCCGACAAGTGCAACGCAGCGACCGTCAGGGCGAGGCACGACGTTTCGACCGGTATCGCGCACTTCGATAAGGTCGGGATGGCGCCGGGCGAATAGTTCATTTGGCGATACCTCCACGACATCGAAGCCTCGATGGCAACATGCGCCGCAGCGGAAGCAGTCTTCTTGCGTGAGCACCGGTTCATGATGTTCGCAGGCTTGCTGAGCAGAATTGAATCGAGCAGTGCGCTGAAAACCAATGTCCTCGTCAAGACTGTAATTAACCGGCATAGACCCCGGCCTGGTTTGGCGGCATTCGATAGTTCCGTTGCGGCGGACGACGGCCCATGCGCAGTCATCGCAGCGCAGCTCAGTATCAGGGTGCAACCGGAAACCTGTTGGATGCCGCCCCTGTGTGAACTGCCACAATGACTCGACTGGAACAACAGGTCGTAAGGCGTCGGCGAGTGCCGAGGTTGCAACAAGTGCTGTGTGCAAAATGTCACGATATGGCAAGCCACGTGCACGCTGCATTCCGCTTCGCGCCAATGGAATGGCCGAGTCGTCGCCGGTAGCAAGCGGGTCGCGCGGCAGCGCATCGTAATAAGGACGCCACATGGTAGTGACTGCCATAAATGTTCTTAGTCCATAAGCTTGTGCAAGCGCTGCCTGCAGACGATTCGTCGCGAACTCATACACGAGATCTTTCGGTGACGTATTGTCGAGTCCCCAGTCGGGAAGCTCCCGCGCTCCTTCCCCAGACACCAACAGGTGACACACTTCGTGAAAGATCATCTGCGCGAGACAGTCATCAGCATCGAGGAATTGTTCACTCGCCAGTGTGAGGGTGCCGCGACCATCCCACGATGCATACGCGTCTGCCGAACGCACTACCGTAATTCCCAGCGCAGCGGCGGCCTGAAGCCAGATCACATCGGCAGGATCTTGATAGTCAGCTTTGATATTTCTTGGCACGGCACTAATGGGATATTCACTCCTGGGGAGAACTGCAGAAATTTAAATGCGCTAATCGGTTCAGGACAAGCTGACGACGAAATGCCAGATCATGATCTGTCGGGCGACGAATGAAGGGCAGAATTATAACTGACGACCAACCGTCACTCCCACAATCCATGATCCCAGCGCGGCTTAAGTCAGCTCGGAACTTTTAAGCTAGATCGTGAGCGCGCTGATTTGATCAGCGTGTGAACAGGTCGATTTCCTTATATCAAAAACGCAGGTTGTATCGCGGGAGGCAGGAGCAAACCAGATTTTTGTATAGCAAAAAAAAACGGGAAAAAGAGTCTCCTCCTTTTCCCGTTCCATTGCTTCGTTTGCTTTGTGGGCTTAGAAGTTATAGTTCAAGCTAAGCTGATAACGACGACCATATTGGTCGTGGCCATTTCGTAACGCCTGGCCAGTGGTAGTCGCGACAATTGGTGGTTCACGATCAAACAGGTTTGTGATGTTGAAGCTGGCTCTCCAGTCACCACCACGGTCCGTCTCACGTCCATAGGAAAAACCTACGTTCGTGTACGTTTGCGAAGCCACTTTGTTATCGTCCACATCGCGACCTTCTAACCAGGTGATATCCAGACGGGTGTCGTCATAGAAAATTTCCGTGACGTTGACGCCGAAATCACCCAGGGAGTAGTTCAGAGACAAGTTAGAAGAAAACTCGGGAATTTCTGGTCCACGAATGACATCGACAGTAGTACCGGCTGCCGAGGTGTTGGAACGCTCACCGAGGAAGCCAGTAATCCAACGTACGCTTAATGCCTCGGCGTCGCTTGCAAAGAAGTTTGGCTCTGTACGGTATTGAACTTCCAAATCCACACCGCGTGTTTCAGCACCACCTGCGTTGGTTTGTACGTTCAGAATACGTTCAATAACCTGAGTATTGGGATTGCGGCTGATCAAACCACATGGGAACGGATCCTGGGTCTGGAAGCAGTCATCCACAATACGTTGTGCGCCATAGGGACCTACTGACTTGCCGACGTCGATTTCAAACCAGTCTATCGCGATCTGCACGCCTTCAACCCAGCTTGCGAAGCTTGGCTGATAAACGAAACCAGTGGTGATCGTATCGCCCTGCTCAGTTTGTAGTGCTGGGTTAGGTGCCCCCAAAGAAGTCAACGAAGTGTTAGCCGCTCCATTGAAAACAGGGTCGTTCACTGTACCGCCACCGGGCGCCACAAAATATCTTTCCGCCATGTTTGGCTCACGCACGTCACGAGACTTGGTGATGCGCCAACGCAGATCTTCCATCAAGGTCACATCAAAGCCGAGTTTCCAGCTATCAACAGCACCTGAAGTTTTGTAGTCAGATCGACGGTATGCGACGGTTGATGTAATACTTTGTCCGCTTTCCCACTCCCACACTGGAATGTTCAATTCGCCGTATACTTCTTTGACGGAACCAGTACCAGTTCCGACTGCTGGACCCGTGAA
Organism: Pseudomonadota bacterium; assembly: GCA_040386995.1. Taxonomy (GTDB): domain Bacteria; phylum Pseudomonadota; class Gammaproteobacteria; order Pseudomonadales; family Pseudohongiellaceae; genus CAILUG01. Next base: position 9,440 of record JAZKES010000094.1, read on the forward strand.
GGCATGCAGAGTACGGTTACCCGCACCAGCGAAACCAGCGGGAATACCACGAATACCAAGTGCAGGTGCGTTAAGCACACCACGCTCGCCAAAAGACGGGAAAGTTTCTTGCACCAGATCTTCTTCACGCCAGGTTAAACCGGCCGCCATCGAAATCGGACCTGCGCCCCAACCTTCGTAGATTTCGCCGCTCAACAAGACTTCAGCAAAATCCTGTTCCA
>JAZKES010000094.1:9760-15109 GCA_040386995.1 Pseudomonadota bacterium
CCCCAACCTTCGTAGATTTCGCCGCTCAACAAGACTTCAGCAAAATCCTGTTCCATGTTACGTACGGATTTCTTCTCTGCATCTTCAACGTAATCGATACCTGCTTGCGAAGAATTACCCAAACCCAGGATATTCAGCGGGCGGCAATCGGCGGGATTTACTGGACCAATTGGCGAATCAGCTGTTACACCCAACTGAGTCAACGGGCTTGGCAGGAGTTTGCCGGCCATGAAGGCTTTCAACTGTTCTGCAGTTGGATTAACAGTGCTGATATTACAAACGATTTGACCCGCACCATTCTTCACCGCATCAATAGCTAAATAATATCTGTCGATACGGGGTATGTTGAGAGCACCTGTCTGGACCTTGCTTTCACCATGTTGGTAATTACCGGTCAAATGCCAGTTATCATCGATGTCCCATTCGAAACCAACGGTTGCTGATTCCAACTGGCTGATGTCACGGTTAGCGCGATTGTCGTAAGAATTTAATAAACCCGGCCCGCGCACTTGCCCAAGCTTGGATACAGAGATCGAAGATAAATTCGCTTTGGTCATCTCATCTACAACAACCTGGGGCAGATAAGGATTTTCCTTATAAAGAATATAGTCATATATGCCCGCAGCAGTAGGAGTGCGCTGGGCAATCATCATATTTCCGCGGAGGCCAAAAGCATTTGATTCAGTACGCCCTGTAATGCCCTGTGCATGCACACTGAAACTATCGGTTATATCGAATTTAACACCACCGAAGAACGAACGCTGAACGACTTCATTACCATCAGGTCCACTCACATTGGCGAGGTTATTAGTGCCGTATTCAGGACCAGCGCTCTGGCTATTGGTGAAACTGTTGCTGTAAGCACCAAAGCGATAAGGACGCACCCCTAAACCGTCATCGGTAAAGGTAAAGTTGGTCAACGCAAAATTTGGCGTTGTTATCAAACCCTGTGGCGAGCTGCGATTACCAAATACAGAAGGAACCGTGATACGCCGTGGTATGTTCGGGGTTGCAGTGGCGGAGACCCATGCAGGATTGGCCACCAGGCCATAATCTTCCCAATTATCCAGACGATCCTGATCGGCATTGATCTGATCGATCAGGCGAGTTTCAAATGAACCAATCACATGCAGACGATCTTCCATGAAACCTTTACCACCCGCTATGGAGAAACTGATGTTCTCACCATCGCGACGCTCACTCACACCGGTAGACACGCGGGTTTTCAGGCCCTCGAATTCGCGGTCGAGAACAAAGTTCACCACACCCGCCAAAGCGTCAGCACCGTAGGCAGCAGAAGCACCACCGGTGATTACGTCGGTACGAGTCATTAACGCGCTCGGGAAGTTATCGATGTTGACGCTACCGTTGGCGTCAGCAGGAATTATGCGAGAGCCATCCAGCAATACCAGCGTACGGCTGGCACCCATACCACGAAGGTTCAAAAAGCTACCACTGGCACTGGTGAACGTACCGCCACCGCGTTGCGCTGTTTGAGTATTGAAAAATTGTGGCAATGCATCAAGCTGCTCGGCCATTGTGGAGCTTGGATTTAGATTGATCAGTTCTTCTTGCGTTACGACCGTAACCGGGGTCGGTGTGGTCATGCTGGTGACATTACGGATACGCGAACCCGTAATCTGGATTTCTTCTAATCCCTCTGTTGGTTCTGCTGCTGGATTTTGGGCGTAAGCCGGTGAGACGCAAGCTGCTGCTATTGCGGAAATTAGCAACTTGTGACGGAAAAAAGGTGATTTTTTTTGCATAGAGTGGTGTCTCCCTTTGTAATTATGATTATTAGCCTCCACACCTGACGACGGCTTTCAATGACTTATTGAAAGACCATTCTGTGATTATCCTTATTAGACAGGTTTGAAGCGTCCCTTTGGTATGAGGGCTGTTCTTATTATTTGTTTAAAAGCGGCAATCGATTCGACTACAAACTTAGAAACGTGAAAGCGTAACTCCAGCGCACGAGTACGCTGCAACGTTTTTAACCCATAGTTATATTAACGTCAACTGAAAAAGATGAGCTTTAGAGTAAGTTCAAAAACAAGTTCAGGTGCGAGGCGTCGACTGCCAGTTGCAGCGCAAGGACAATACCCGTTCTAGAACCTGCCGAGTGGATTCGGTGGAACAAAATACACACTTGGTTGAGTAGATCAGTAACAACGGCCAGGATTTTCGAACGCTGAGCCAGGCACCATCTGCACTTTTCAACCGCTTGGTCTTGCATCTGTCTCACTGCTGTTACTCTATCAAAAACATAAGCTTCCGCACTTCTATCGCATCTCCGATTTAGCCCCATGTCTTCAAAATGATCGGCTTATTGACCTTGGGATGGGCACCCTCAAAAATGAGGTGTGTAACTTACGGTATTAATATTGGCTATAAATTTTCCTTGAGGTGATCACATAACCTCCGTTTAACTCATTGACTTGCCAATTGCATGATCGCGCCGCAGCTTTCGACCGCCATCGATGCCCGCCAACTTTGAACAGTAAGCAGGCCAAACGCCTCGCGAAGTGTCCGACGAAAATCGACCGGATTTTCAACGCATTCGCTGACCTCAGGGATAGCCTTTATCGAATGACTTAGGTCGGAAGCCTACTTTCGTCCTGGTTGGTATGTACTTGCGATATGCGGCTGCAAAAGTCTATTCGGTTGGCGAAGTTGGCTGACACATGCACCAGCGTTTCGAACAGGAATTGGGGAGTTGCATGGAATGGGTAAGTCTCAAGCGGGAATACGTTACACAGTGGGTGCAGGAAAAACAGGTGTTTCTCTTTAGCAAAAATATCCGCCAAAGTGACCCAGCGTTGGCCAGAATTGTGAGACAGATAGTGCCAGGACATAAACCACTCCCCCCTACCTTCATTGATCTCGCGCTGAACGATGACTGAAAATAAGGGGATGATTAATCAGAATTTTACAAGTTACGACGAACAGTCACTCCCACTATCCGTGGTTCGCTGGGTTGTCCCAGTATCAGGCCCGAGTTACCGGTCTGGATCGTGAGTGCGGAGATGTAGTCGGCATCGAACAGATTACGAGCGAACAGATCGATCTCCCAACTATCATCGAAGTGATAACCAACCCGCGCGTTGGTGATGCCATAACCAGCTACCCTCGTATACTGCGACGCCGAGGTATCGCTGTTGTAGTCGCTACGAAAATTCGAATCCGCGTGCATAACAAAGTTGCCCTCTCCCATCGGCACTGAATAGTCGAAGCCCAACGTTCCCGACCAACTCGACAAACCCGCCAGTTTCACCCCCGTCAGATTGCACGCGACGGTCGCGGCAGTTTGTACTTCAAGTGGGCAAGGACCTTCGGGGTAGTCGGTATTCTCGCCATCACCATACGCTGCCGAGGCTCGCAACAGGAAACCTTCGAACAACAACGCTGTGACGTCTGCTTCTATGCCCTGCACTGTTACTTCAGGAATATTTGAGGGGTACGAACGAATCGCGGCGGTTTCAAGATTTGATACCACGTTGGCCTGGTAGTCCTCCACCACCGTCCGGTATGCCGCGAGATTCAACGTGGCAATACCGTCAAATAATGTAGATTTAACACCCACCTCAATCGTGGAGTTGGTCTCGTCTTCAATAACAGCAGTGCCGAGTGTTGGACGATTCTGTGCATCCAGTGGCAGGCCCGACATATTAAGTCCGCCGGACTTGTAGCCATGCGCATAACTCACATAACTGAACAGATCATCGGTCAGTGCGTATGAAAGATTGGTACGGCCCGACCAGCTGCCACCCCTATCCTCGGCGGTGTAGTTTTGCGGGCGGAAGATCGAGAGTTTGGCACGGTTCAATTCTGTCGCTGTCGCAGTATCGAAGCTGCCGAGATTGAGACCACCGAAGACTTGCGTCTCATAGTCGCCCGCCTTGTCTTCATAGGTATATCGCAAGCCGAGGGTTGCAGTCAGGCGCGGCGTGAACGCGTAGTTCAATTCGCCGAACGCCGCATAACTTTCCATCTCAAAGGCCGAGTCACCGATCTGGCCGTAACCATCAAGCAGATTGCGTGGAATAGGCACGGTGAAATTTGCCTGGCTCAACAGCCAGTAAGCTGCCTCGGGACCATAGATGCTGGAAGGTCGACCACCTATCTCCTGCTTGAACCAGTACAGTCCTCCCACGTAACTCAACGACGTATCACCGTTAGAGGCGAGCCGTAATTCCTGACTGTATTGGTCTTGACGCGAAGGAATACGCTGCACCATCTGCACAGGAACGCCGGTGTAGTCGCGGTCATTCGCAACATCCCAATCCCAATAACGCCAGGCCGAAACCGAGGTTAGCGTGTTCGCGCCGAGATCCAGCTCGCCAATCAACGACACACCGCCGTCCTGCGTGTTAATAAGCAGGTTCGCGTCGATGTCAGTCAAGCGATCATAAATATCGCGACTAGGTGGCTCATACCCCAAACCCGCAGCGAGCCCCGGAAATTGCCGCGCCGCGCTGCGCAGACTGTTGCCAACTCGAAGGAAACCCTGCGTGCAGCACGATGAATCGAGATTCGAGACGTCGCCGATCAAACGAAATTTCAGCTTCTCGGCGGGTAAGAACAACAGCTGTCCGCGCACGGCGTAGTTGTCGAGATTATTGAGATGACGATCCGTCGTTACGTTATAGACCAGCCCATCGCGCCGCGTAAGTTGTGCAGAAACACGACCCGCAACCTTGTCGCCAAGCAGCGGCCCCGAGATGGAAGCCTTCGCCTGCGTGAAGTCATAACTGCCATAAGAAAGTTCCGCGTTGCCTTCGGGCTCGAAAGTGGGTTCGCGACTGATGACATGGATCGCGCCCGCCGTAGTGTTCTTGCCGAACAGCGTACCTTGCGGACCACGCAACACTTCCACACGTTCGACATCAGTGAAGTCGAACGCTGCTGTCGCCGGCCGCCCGTGATAAACCTGGTCGACGTAGAAACCAACACCCGGTTCCATACCATCATTCGCAGCACTGATGGAGAGTGTGTTCGAGCCAAGACCACGGATCGTATACGCGGTGTTGCGCGGATTTGCGGAGTTGTAATAAAGCGATGGCACCAACAGACTCAGTTGCTGCGGATTTACCGTGTAGGAATTTTCGAGCAGATCGCTGTCTATTACTGACACCGCAGCGGGCAGCGTCTGCAAATTTTCTTCACGACGACGCGCGGTGACGATGATGTTTTCGAGAACTGTTGCGCCGTTCGCATTGGTATTGGCGGTTTGCTGAGCGACAGTCGAAACGGCAAAGCTCACCGTGGTGACGGCAAGTATGAATCTGAAACGCATGAAGGTATTCCTGCAGAGGTGGATGATCGCTATTCCTTTTTAGTATAGCGGTC
>JAZKES010000094.1:15209-21637 GCA_040386995.1 Pseudomonadota bacterium
ACAACCCTGGAGGGACATATGCGTTTCATCAGTATCTTCACTCACGAACCAACCAACAGAGCTCCAACTCAGGAAGAGATGACGAAAATGGGCAAGCTGGTTCAGGAGGCCATGCAGGAGGGCTGGCTGCTTGCAACTGAAGGCGTGAGTTTCGGCGAAAAGGGCTTTCGCGTGCACAAAGGCTCAGGCAGCGAGACAGTAGTCATGGATGGCCCATTTGCAGAAACCAAGGAAGTGCTTGGTGGTTACGCACTGCTGAAAGCCGACTCAAAAGCGCATGTCACTGAGTTGGCAAAACGTTTTCTGAGCGTTGCTGGTGGCGGCACTTGCGAGATCTACCAGTTGTATGAAATGCCGTGCTCTGTCCCTGCCTAGACCAGATTTCCCACCAGGGCAAAATGGCTGGATGGGCGACCTTTCGTGATGGTGGAGAGTGGAGAGTGGAGAGTGGCAAATGTTTCAGAGACCGGATAAAAAAGGCATGAGTCGATGAGGTAGATGTTCTCGACGCGGCGCAGGAGAGCAGCGCACTTGGATGGATGCTGTGTAGAAAAAGTGCAATGACATAAAGACAAAAAAGAGGCTGTCCAATTTCTCTAACGGTCGGTTAGTTATGAACCATGCCCCTGCTCCGCAAGTGCATCCGGCATCCATGCCAACACGAACTCTATAAACACACGCAACCTTGCTGACATGACATTGCGATTGCGATAAATCAGGTATACGGAGCGCTTCCGGAATTTCCACTCGGGCAACACAGCCTGAAGTGGCGTTGTGTTCGCGCCGTCCGCGTCGGCGTAGTAGTAGTCGGGTACCAGGCTAACCCCCAGATCTTCGGTTACTGCCTTTACCGCGAGCATGAAGTCATTGGTACGCAGCGAGGGCTGCGGATTGATCGTGAGTTCTTCGCCGCTGTCGGTGTGCCTCAGATCCCAGATGCCAAGTGGCTCTGCAACGATCAGGCGGTGAGTGGCAAGATCGCGCGGATGCTGAATCGGTGGCGCGTTCGCAAGATATGAACTCGATGCGCACAGCCCCATGTGGGTAGAACAAAGGTAACGCGCAATCCAGCTGCTGTCCTGCGGCTCTCCGACACGAACAGCCACATCAAACTGGCTCTCCAGCAGGTTCTCGTATTGGTTTGAGAGCACGAGTTCGAGCTGAATCTGCGGGTAACGCTTCATGAACTCAAAAAAACATTGGCCCAGCCAACGCTGGCTCATGCTGACCGGCGCGGTGACTTTTAATTGTCCGCCAAGGCGGTGCTGGTCTTCCTCGAGCGTTGCGGTGATTGCCTGCAGATCATCGAGCAATGGCGTGCAGCGTGAATAATAGAGGCGTCCCATTTCCGTAAGCGCAAAATGGTGGGCACTGCGTTCGAGCAGGCGACCACCCAACGCAAGCTCCAGTGCCTTGAGGCGTCGGCTAAGCGTTGCAGGAGGAATTTTACTTTCTGCAGCGGCGCTGTTGATGCCGCCGTGTTGCACCACAAGCTGGAATAATTGCAGGTCATCGAGCGAGAATTTATGTTTCATATATGGAATCTGAATTTCCAAAATTAGGCCTTTATCAACATATTTGAAATCAATAGGCTACGCAACCTGAGAAAACTGGCGGACCAGGGTTTCGCCAACCAAGGGAATTAGCGTCATGAAAGCAAATCGAACTGCGTGGCTAATGCTGATCATCAGCACCTTCTTCTGGGGCAGCAACTTCAACGTTGCGCAAGTGCTGGCGAGTCGTGCGGAGCCTCTGACTGCCGCCGCAGAGCGTTTTTCGATCGCGTTGGTGTTGTTCCTGCTGTTCCGCGCCTGGCAAGGTAAAGCGGAATCCAGCCTCCAGTGGCGTGACGCGCTGGTCCTCGTGCCTTTGGGCCTGATCGGTGTATTCGGTTTCAACTTTGCATTCTTCACCGCGATGCATACAACCATCGCTCTCAACGCCGCGCTGATCATGGCGCTGTCGCCGATGTTGTCGCTGTTGTTGTCCGGTTGGCTACTCAAGACCTCGATCAACGCTACCCAGATGCTCGGCATAGCTGTTGCGTTCGTGGGCGTGAGCCTGGTTATTACGGGTGGCAATTTCTCCACGTTACACATCGCGACCGGTGATATCTGGATGCTCGGAGCGTGTTTCGTGTGGAGCGTCTACACGGTGGGATCGCGGCGTTTTGCTGCGCACATTCCGCCGCAGCAATTCTCGCGCTGGACAGTCAGTATTGGCGCTGTTGCGTTAGTCATCGCGGCAACTATTCAGGAAAGTCCTTTCGCCGCGATGACCCAACTCTCGCTGAGTACTCACGCCATCCTGCTCTACATGGGTTCATGCGGCACGGTACTCGCGTACATTTTCTGGGTTCACGGTGTACGCCATTTGGGCCCCGACAAAACTGCGGTGAGTTTCAACCTGGTACCGTTATTCACCCTCCTCGTCAGCGTCGCGACCGGCACGCTACCCAATACCGCGCAGTTGCTCGGCATTGTAGTAGTGTTATTCGGCGTGCTGATCAATATGGGATGGATCAAGTTGCGTCGTTCTTCACCCGCAGCAATACCAGTGACTTGTAAAAACTAGTTACTTGCAAAACGCAGTTGCTGTTGTCGTCGGTATTGTCGAGTTTGACTAATTATTACGCGGTGAATGTAACAGTGAGTGTCACCTGTCTCTCACCGATTTTTTATCAATCCTGCCCTTCAACAACACTCGCGCAACGTTCAGCTGTTGAGAACTTCAGCCAGCGCCTCTTTCAGCGAGGACATCGTGAAGGGCTTGGGCAACGCGCTGATGAAACCATACGCGCGACAATTCGCCATGACGGGGTCTGTAGCATACCCGCTGCATACCAGCGCTTTCGCGCGCGGATTGATTTCGAGAATTTTCGCCATGGCTTCCATACCACCCATCCCTCCGGGTACGGTAAGGTCCATGATCAGGCAGTCGTAAGGCTTGCCAGACTTCAATGCGTGTTGGTATTTTTCAATAGCTTCGCCACCATCTCTGGCGACCTCCACTACATGACCAAGCTTTCTGAGGATCGCGGAGCTCACTTCCAGTACTAACCTGTCGTCATCCATGACCAACACCGTTGCATGCCGTGACGCTGGAGCGGTTGTGGTAGCGGTACGCTCCGGATTAGTTGCGCCCGCCTCTGCGGGCAACAGCAGCGTGAAGCTCGTGCCAGTACCCGGCACCGATTTTACGTAGATGTTGCCACCATGCTGCCTGATGATGGAATAAACGGTGGTCAGGCCGAGCCCGCGACCAGCATTTTTGGTGCTGAAATACGGGTCGAAAATCTTGTCGAGGTGTTCAGCAGCAATGCCGCCACCATTGTCGCGCACAACAATCCTGACGAACTGCAGCGGATCATCCGGATGATCTTCGGCCTGCCCTACTACCGCATTCTCCATCGTAATCGTGATGCTGCCACCGCCATCCATCGACTGGCTCGCATTGATTACCAGATTCGCAAACACCTGCACCAGTTGACCCTCATCTGCCAGCACTGGCCAGGTGTCATCTGCAAATCTCAGTACCGACGTCGTCTGGGTGCCGGCGAGGTTGAACTGCACAACTTCCTCGACGATACGTTGAAGTGCAACAAGCGTTTTAACCGGATTGCCACCTTGAGAAAAGGTAAGAAACTGTTTGGTCAAATTTGTGGCGCGTTTGAACGCCTGCTCCGCCCTTTCGAGATGCTGGTGGCTTTCATGATTTTCGGGCAATGCACTTTTCGCGAGAAAGATGTTGCCAAACAGACCTAACAAAATATTGTTGAAATCATGGGCGATACCGCCAGCCATCAGGCCGATGCTTTCGAGCTTGTGGATACGACTGGTTTCTTCCTTGCTCTGCCTGAACTGCGAGATGTCGCGCGAGACGCTAATGACCGACTCGACTTTGCCCTGCGAATCGAATTCCGGATACGCCTTCCAGTCGACCGTGACCAGACCATCGAGCGTATTCACCTCATAGTTCAGCGAACACGGTTTGCCACTCGCGAACACCGCATCGATTGCCGACTCCCACGTCCCACACAAGTCCGGCGACAAGCTTAGATTTCTCGGCTTCATGCCAATAAAACTGTCCGCATCGCAGCCGTACGCCAGTGCGGCGGCCGTATTGAGGTAAGTGAAGCGATGCTCACGATCATAACGAACGATGGCATCGTGCGAACTCTCGGAGATCGTGCGGTGTTTCTCCTCACTTTCGCCCAGTTTCTGCCTGAGCAAACTCTCGTCCTGAAAGATGCGATACATGTTGATCAGCAGGCCAACCAGCACCGCTATATACGACGCAATCTTCAATATATGAGCGACGTCGAAATCAAGGTCATATAACCCGGACGACGTCGGCATAAAGCAGGCTTGCGCCGCGAGATTGAGGATCAGCGCAATGATCAAACAGTGTTCGAACGGATCGAACTGCCAGGCTCCCTTGCGCAGATAACCAATGAGAGTTGCAAACAGGAAGAAGGCCGCAAGATATTCGCCGGGCCGGTGAATGGGACCAAAACCGCCATAACCGGAAGGCAGCGGTGTCATGACAAAAAACAGGAAACACGCAATCGTGAATACGGCCGTGATGCCGTAGATGAAACGTGCCCTTTCCCATATCGAATCGGCACGCTCGCGATGGATATGCCAGGTCAGCCAACTCAGAAACAGCAGCACCGAAATAAAAATACGCGAGGCAAGCCAGCTCCACGGGATCACCGACAAACCGGCCGACGGCATGTATTGCCCGAAAAAGTCCGCAGAGATAAGCGCGTGATACCCGTCCAGAAACGCTGTGCCGATGAACGCAGCGCCAACGAGCAGAAAAGTCTTGTCTTGTTTCGAATAGAAGCGCATCAGAGACAGGCAACCTGTCATGAGCGCCAACAGTGTGGCCACAACCTCCATCAAGGTGTGCAGCTGCGTTGATCCAGACCACTGCATGTCGCGCGAGGCAATAAACAGGATGATAAGAGTAACTGCGGTGGCGAGATAAACGCCCTGCCTGCGAAAGTTTACTGCCTGTTTTTCCATAGAGTCGTTCGAGTGCATCAGTCCGTGTTCAGATCTACGGAAAAAACGCGAAGCATGCAGGCCTGGGCGACCATTGGCAACGCGTGGTATGACGTAGTGTTGGACCGTAATCTATAGCAAGAAAGCGCACGAAAAGTGGATATCAGATTGCTCTTTCTCAACCCACCGTCCTTTGGCGCAACCTCGTTAATCAAGCAGAAGGGAGATCGTAGTAAATGATGAGATAGGGGTCGTATGGAATCAACGTAGCAAGAGTAGAAGTTAATCTCCCGCGCAATCCTCCCTGCGATCACATACCGGCAGCAAACTCCCTAGGAATTCGCCAAACATCCACTTTTGAAAATTACGTGTTAGATCGCTGCCGGACAATTGCGCGTAGCTGCCCTGAGCAAATTTTTCCTATATTTTTCCCCACACGCTTGGGGTCGTAAAAGTTGCAATATACAGATTTTCTACCTGGGTTCTGGCCCAAGGTGTTTTGCGCAGGAATTTGAGCGTGGACTTCACAGATGGATCACTTTTAAAACAGTTAATACTGATCTTGCTGGCGAGTGAGTCCCAGCCGAAATGACCCTCGAGCCGCACGACGATATCTTCCAGCGAGAGACCATGTAACGGGTTGTTCGGTTGTTCATTACTCATATCCGGGGTGAGTCCGTATTGATCGAAAGTTATTGATATACGCAACATGGTGAGAGTGGCGAGTCGAAGAGCTGTCTCCGGTAAATCCAGAATCTAAAGAGCGGGAAGTCGAAAATAGCCGAGGTGCCGATGCACGGCATGGTGTTAATTCCTGGTATTTACCAAGCCTGCGTTAACTGCGCTCGTCCGTTCCCCACTCGAGCACCTCCACTTTCACCTGAACACGTCCATCGATGATCATCCCCAACTTCTCGGCTGCTGCGCCCGACAAATCAATGATCACTCCTTCGGCCGTGTTTTCTGCGGTCGGGCCTCTATCGGTGATACGCACTTCAACTACCGCTCCGGCCTTTTCCAGATTCGTTACTCGCACCAACGTGCCGAAGGGATAAGTCGGATGAGCAGCCATCAATGCTGTGTTGTCGAACGGCACTCCGCTCGCAGTTTCGTCGCCATCTAATGATGGATGATAGTAGGAAGCCAGGCCCGTTTTTGTTTCGAGCACCTCGGGCGCAGCAGGCGGAGGGGCTTCGACCACTGGAGGTTCCACGGGCGCTGACGGTGGCTTGCTCACGCAACCCGCTATCGCGAACAGGAATATCGAGAGAATGAGAAATCGTATGCGCGGGAAGTGAAGATACATGTCGGGATTATCAAGTAAGCGCAGTTGCTGAAGCAAGGCGAAACTCGAAAGGTGGAAGACGGTTGGTGGTTTTATTCCGAGCATAAAAGCCAGGGAGCCCTGAATTTCGTCAT
>JAZKES010000095.1:0-5829 GCA_040386995.1 Pseudomonadota bacterium
ATCTTGTCGTAGGCGCCAATGCTGCTCTGGAACGATTCACTCAGATCAAGTTTGCCGTCGACCACCTTGACGCGTGGAGTTGGATATTCCATCACGGATGAGCGTTCATTGAGACTGCCAGCCCAGTTGTGCTGGAAGCCGAGTGAATGGCCAAGCTCGTGTGCGACCAGCAACGACTGACGCAATACCACCATGTCGAGTTGTGCGGTCGGATTGCCGACTGCTCCTACATAACTTTCCCAGTAATTGGCAATCGTACGGATGCGGTCGGAGTCCATGCGGGTTTTGGAGCCGAGAATTTCGCCGGTCCGCGGGTCGCGATAAGTACCACCGCTGGAAAATCCGCGACCATCGCGTTCGATCCAGAGCACCCAAGCGAAGCGGATATCCATCGGGTCCATGTCGGGAGTCGGATCAGCAACCTGTACCGCATTTATATAGCCGGCCGCTTCAAAGGCCTGGTTCCACCACAACGTGCCTTCACGCATAGCAGTACGGAATGGCTCGGGAATGGCAGGGTCAAGGTAGAACACAATCGGTTTTACCGGCTCACTCATGGCCGCAGACGGATCGCGTTTCTCCAACCGCCAGCGGGTAATCCAGGATTGTTGCGGATCTTCATTGACCGGCGCCGCAAAGTTTTTGAAGTCAAACGCACTGACCCCGATACGCGGGTCGGCCACGCGCGGCACGTAACCAGTCGGTGCACGCAGGAACGAATGATGGATGAACAGGCTCATGGCATGTTCGTCGGGCAATATGTTACGCGCCACTGCGCCAGCTCCGTCCACGTCAAATGTAATCAGGGTTTCTACTTCGGTATTGTCGGGGAAAGCCTTCAGGCGTTCCGGCACGAAACTACTGCGGGAGGCGTCAAACCGCATGCTGCCCTGATTGATGCTGCTGAGCTCGCCTTCAATGCCGGCAGCATCACGCATGAACAATGCGCTCGCATCCACCACTACGCGATTACCCTCTTCCACTTCTATCGGCAGCGAGGCGAGTACCGAAACCGGAAACGAGGCGACCACGTTCTCCATGCGTTCCTCGGTTCCGCCCACTGCGCGGAAGGACTGGTTCTGGTCGATCACCAGCACCTTGGGGCCCGAGCGACGGAAATGCACAACGCTACTGACCATGATGCCGCGATCAAGCCCCATTTCCACGGAGCCACCACCGCTCGCAGCGGACACGTAATACAACACGTCTTCTTCAAATACCGGAATCTCAAGCAGCACGCGTCCGCGCGCAGCATCCCACCACATCGGCACGAAGCCCGGCTGGAACACCATCCCTGATGTGTGTTGATCAATATCAGTACTAACTGTCTGCTGGGCTGATGCCTGCGAGGACCACAACACCAACATGAGCAACAACGAGGAAAAAGAAAGGGGTCGAGCGGAAACGTTCATCAGCATTTGCTTAACACTACTCAGATAATTAAGTCAGCTTGATTCCATAGCGGAACCTTTCAGTCCGAGTGCATCAAGCGTGCCAACGCCAAGCAGCGTTATTTTTCCGCATTCCCGCTACAGATATACGACTACAAACCGAGACGCGCGTCGCAGAATCGTTCATCAAGGGTGCAGCGCGCGCAGAAATGTCCACTGATGGTGCGCAGAAAATCCAAAGCCCCCTCTGCTGCCTCATTTGAAAAAATGATATTCGATTGGCTCAAAACCGAGACATTCATGCATCTTTTTTGGCGAATCACTGCAGCAGAACAAACGATCAAAAAGTGGACGAACTTGATGGCACACTTTCTGCTTGGTTATGTGCAGACGCTGCTAATGCCGGTGGTCCATATCAACCATCACCTTAGCTGCTATTGCGTGTGCGTTATCGCATATGGTTACCAAGCTCGTTTTCACCCGGAACAACTGGAGTCGGATGTGAATATGACGGTACACAAAGCCTTATCCTTTTCGCTCAAGCTTCACGCTGTTGCCGCTGAAGCCGCGCCCATTTATATGTCACACAAATTTTTACAACGCCTTTTCTTCAACTCCAATCCTTCAACTACGCAGTCTCGAATTAACCGACAGGTGAAAATCCATGAGAAAGCAGTCCGGCACGTTGGGCAAGACAAACAAAGCAACAAACAAATTGGTTACGGGCATCCGTAACGCGAGAAGAGTCTGGCTGCCCGTTGTGGCAGGCAGTTTCGTGATGATCGCCGGTTGTAGCGATGAGCCGGCGGCGACCGCAAACGCAGCTGTTCCGGCCGCGGTAACCGCACCGCCGCCGACGGCAGCGCCGGCAGCACCTTCGTTGGGCGTCCGCCCCACTGGCGATGAAACAGTTGCCATCGACATGAGCAAAATCTATTCCGAAGACCTCAAGAAGGTGTTCGCCCACATTGATACGAACATCGACAGTCATGTAGAAAACCTGCAGAAGTGGATTCAGCAACCCAGTATCTCCAATACCGGCGAAGGTATTCCGGAATCGGCGGATATGGTCAAAGGCTTCTTCGACCAGCTCGGCTGCCAGAAGACGCAGGTTTACGATGTCGGCATCACCGAGTGGGGCCAACAGGGCAACCCGGTGGTCTATGCCAAGTGCGACGAAGGTGCAGAGAAGACTCTCGTGGTGTACTGGATGTACGACACCATGCCAGTAACCCAACCTGATCTGTGGAAAGCGCCTCCGTTTGAGGGCCGCCTGGTTGAACAGGAACCTTACAAGAAAGTACTGATTGGTCGTGGCGCCACCAACTCGAAAGGCCGTCAGATGGCATTCTGGAACGCCATGATGTCCATTAAGGCGGTGTACGGAAAATTGCCCGTCAACCTCATCTTTGTCGCCGAGGGTGACGAGGAGAGAATGTCCATCGGCTACCGCAAGTTCATTCGTGAACATGCCGACCTGTTCGAAGGTGTCGATGCGATGTGGGGTGGCGGCGGCTCTGAAGGTTGCGTATTCGTCGAACTGATTACCAGTGGCTCCAGCTGGGGCCGCGGCCCGAACTACAGCGACATCCACGGCGGCAACAAGCGCTCGGTGGACGCGCCAGCCTGGCGCCACATCAAGATGCTCTCCACTCTGATTGATGAAACCGGCAACAAGGTGATGATCGACGGTTTCTACGATGACATCGAACCGCTCACCGAACAGGAACTGGCTGCACTTAAAGCGGATTCTGAAGGCCGCGACCTCGCGGTTGCTGCCAAAAATCTCGGTGTCGAGCGTTTCATCTCTGACGATCCGCTGGAACAGCTGACGATGGCGCGCTACGGCACTTCCATCAACCTTGATGGCATCTGGGGCGGCAACATGTTCGCGGGTGGCTCTGGCGCCATCCTGCCGAACCGCATCGTGTCCAAGCACAACTTCCGCTACATCCCGAACATGAACGGCATGGACATCGTGGCCAAGCTGCGCACGCATCTCGATAAACATGGTTACGAGGATGTCGAGATCAATGTGGTGGGTGACGTGCCCTGGGCCAAGATGAGTTATGAAAACGAACTTGCCTATGCGGCCAATGACATGTTCGCGGCATTTGGCAATCCACCTGATCCACCCATTCCGCACGAATCCATTCTGGGTGGTTACTGGCCCGCCTATCTGTTTGCGGGCGATGTGCTCGACATCCCGATCGCCAGCGGAGCTGTAGGCAGTGGCGGCAACTCACATGCAGCCAATGAGTTCCTCGTCATTGAAGGTGCCGGAAAAACCTATGGGTTTGCAGGCACCGAAAAATCCATAGCAACAGTCCTCTTCAACTATGCAGGCCTCAACAAGCCTCCGGTAGAAGTCGTGTCGGCATCAGTTGAACTGCCAGCTGAATGAAAGGATCCCCTATGAAAGCAAATTACAAGACAACACGACGCATCAAACCGCTAGTTAGCGGGATACGCACTGCAAGTAAATTCTGGCTATCAGTAGTGGTGGGCTCGGCGGCACTGGTGGCTGGTTGCAGCGAAGAACCGGCAGCCACAACGACGGTAATAACGGAGACCGCTACTGCTCCTGTGGTTGCAGCAGAGGCGCCTGCACCGTTGCTCGGCATTCGCCCGCAAGGTGATGAAGAAGTCGCCATCGACATGAGCATGATCCATTCCGAGGAACTGAAAAACATCTTCGGGCATATCGACACCAACATCGACGAGCATGTGATCAACCTGCAGAAGTGGATCCAGCAGCCCAGTATTTCCAATACTGGTGAAGGCATCCAGGAATCGGCCGAAATGGTGAAAGGTTTCTTTGACCAGCTGGGCTGCCAGGAAACGAGCGTCAATGACGTCGGTATTACTGAGTGGGGCCAACAGGGCAACCCGGTGGTTTATGCCAAGTGCGACGAAGGTGCAGAGAAGACTCTGGTGGTGTACTGGATGTACGACACCATGCCGGTAACCCAACCTGATCTGTGGAAAGCCCCTCCGTTTGAAGGTCGCCTGGTAGAACAGGCTCCCTACTCAAAAGTTATGATCGGCCGCGGTGCCAACAATTCCAAAGGCCGTGAGATGGCGTTCTGGAACACGATGATGTCCATCAAGGCCGTGACCGGAAAACTGCCGGTCAATCTGATCTTTGTTGCTGAAGGTGACGAAGAAAGAATGTCGATCGGTTATCGCAAATTTATCCGCGACAACCCGCATCTGTTCGAAGGCGTCGATGCCATGTGGGCACTCGGCGACGGTGGTGGTTCTGAGGGTTGTGTATTCGTCGAACTGATTACCAGTGGTTCCAGCTGGGGCCGCGGCCCCAACTACAGCGACATCCACGGTGGCAACAAACGTTCGGTGGACGCGCCGGCCTGGCGCCACATCAAGATGCTTTCCACGCTGGTCGATGAGACCGGCAACAAGGTGATGATCGATGGTTTCTACGATGACATCGAACCGCTCACCGAACAGGAACTCGCTGCATTAAAACTCGATGCGGCAGATCGCGACCTTGCAACCGCTGCCAAAAATCTCGGCGTCGAGCGCTTCATCACCGACGACCCACTGGAGCAGTTGACGATGGCACGTTACGGCACCTCGATGAACCTCGATGGCATCTGGGGCGGCAACATGTTCGCTGGTGGCTCCGGTGCCATCCTGCCGAACCGCATCGTGTCGAAGCATAACTTCCGCTACATCCCGAACATGAATGGCATGGATATCGTGGCCAAGCTGCGCGCGCATCTCGACAAACATGGCTACCAGGATGTCGAGATCAACGTGGTGGGTGATGTGCCGTGGGCCAAAATGAGCTACGACAACGATCTCGCGCGCTCGGTAGACAGGATGTTCGCTGCTTTCGGCAAGCCGAACCCGCCCGCCATCGAGCATGAATCCATCCTGGGTGGTTACTGGCCTGCCTATTTGTTTGCCGGCGATGTGCTCGACATTCCGATTGCTGGCGGCAACGTGAGTTCCGGCGGCAATTCGCATGCAGCCAACGAGTTTTTCGTCGTTGAAGGCGCCGGCAATACCTATGGCATGGCAGGCGCCGAGAAATCGATTGCGACTGCACTTTACAACTACGCCGGCCTCAATGAGGAGCCAGTTACATCAGGTGCAGCCACAACTGCCAGTGTGAGTGAACAACAATCCGCAACCTTGCCGTTGGCAGGAGTGCAGTGATTACCGAACGACAGTCCGTATTTACCGACATCCAGGAACTAACAGATGCCCGTTATTTCATTACAGAATCTCAAGAAGGTTTACCAACTCGGCGACAATACTGTCAACGCCCTGCGCGGCGTATCACTCGACATCGAAGAAGGTGAATTTGTCGCAATCACCGGGCCTTCTGGCTCGGGCAAATCCACCATGATGCACATTCTCGGCTGTCTCGACCGCCCGACCGAAGGCCACTACCTGCTCAACGGCAAGG
>JAZKES010000096.1:0-3590 GCA_040386995.1 Pseudomonadota bacterium
CCGGATCGTTACGTTGGGAAGGCCGACCCACCGAATGGTATGTAAATGCAATTGGTATCGATGCGCGCATGGTTCCATATCCAGGATCAATCAAGGTGCGAGTGGCCGCGATAAACACAGAGGTCAGAGCTAACACGAACAACCATCTGAGCTATTCGACGCCAGCGACAAACCCTGACCGCGTGCATGCTCCAAATTGATTTAAAAGTTTATGGTAGTGCGGCGTGGAGAGTAGACACGCAAACGAGTGACGGGATTCTCATTAAAAATCCGCAAGGGGATAGCAACCCGCCGACCGGCAGTTTCGGACAGAGAGTGAAAATTGCGAGCAGGAGTAACGCCCTGCCACTACCAACCCTAACGGCACTCACGCGCCAAACTAAGGAAATGAGAATGTATCAACTAGAAGACTTGAAGTGGCGCAAAGATGAGGTTGATGCAGAAGAAGTGCGTCGCATCTTACAAATGTTTCAATTTTCGAAATCAACTACTGATGATGGCTGCAAGATAGTGCCGCAGGTTCTTATTGCCGCTTCTCGGTACGCCATCGAAGATTTGCAATCTGAGATTAAAGTCCTTAGTGACGAGTTAAATCTGCTCCGGCTTCAATCTGCAAATTCTCACCTGAAGGTTGGCGCACCAATCAGATACACGACCGGCTCCGCAATAGAAAACAAATTCTACAGCGGCGACTTAACTGATCAAAAGTACAAAGAAATAACCGGCAGAGATCGCCCAACCACCAACAAAGACCCTGACGCATTGTTGTGCGATCAGAAGTGAGGAGATAAATGGACACTCTACAAATTACTGCGTTAGCAACTTCCATTGTGGAAGAAATTTTTTCAGTTGGTGGAGAGCCAAGAGAATTCGGCGGGCCAACAAAGCGAATTCAGTTCATGGGAACGCATCCGACAAAAGGCCACGAGATACCAATGGGCGGCTTTTGCTACGAAGCGCTTTTGCAATGCGTTCGCCGCGTGATTGTCGATACCAATTTAAAAGAATCGTTGTGGCAGCAGCCAAGGACATCAAATGAAAAAGTACGTGAAGATAGAGTGCGTTATTGAGACAGAAGATGGCGAGGAAGATGAAATAACCGCGGCGCGTATGCAGGCTTTGTTACGTCTCGACTTTGATGCTTCATCACTAAACATTATCGTGCTGCCAGCCACACAACTCGTACAGGCGCAGGATTGAGGAGAGGATATGGAAACTAAATTTACACCGGGGCCGTGGGAAACCAGCAAGCGCATCGATGACAGAATGGTGTCAACAAGTGAGCTAGAAATCGCTGATGTTTCAATGGTTGATCCATGCGAGAAGCGTGGCTTTAAGTTCAGCGAGCAATCAAAAGCAAACGCGCAATTGGTTGCTGCCGCCCCCGACTTATATGCCGCGCTTGAGAGGATGGCGCGCCTTCATCGTCATGACGGTTGCCTATGCCAGCCGATAAATCGTACTTGTGCGCCATGCCAAGCAGATGAAGCTCTCGCCAAGGCTCGCGGCGAATAACCCACCACCAGCGCTCAGGCGCTTAATGAGGATGTAGAGACCAATGGAGATTTATCTTTTGATGGCGGTTCACGACTATGACGGAGCGAACGTTGTCAGTGCTTTTGCTAGCAGAGAA
The DNA here is from genome assembly GCA_040386995.1 of Pseudomonadota bacterium. Lineage (GTDB taxonomy): Bacteria > Pseudomonadota > Gammaproteobacteria > Pseudomonadales > Pseudohongiellaceae > CAILUG01. Next base: position 1,634 of record JAZKES010000096.1, read on the forward strand.
CAAGCCTTGATGATTTGCCAAGCCGCTAACGAGCACTTGAAGGCTGAGCCTGAATTTTCAATGGAAATGACTAAAGAGCAAGAGGCGGAATTCCAGAAAAAGCTTGATGAATGGGGCGCAACAAATCCGGCTGGCACTCATCATTATAGTGGCGATCGCTATGCCGTTCGACAGATTGAGGTGATTAACAATGACAACTGAATCGCCGGAACGATGCAAGTGCTGCGTGGCTACGGACCTTCGCCAGAAAGAACGAGACAAGCAAGTTGAAAGGCAAATGCGGCGACTTGATGAAATGGAAGATGAGGCTATTAGTCACACCCCTTCAAGCGGAGATAATGAGAATGAGTAGTTTGGTTGAGAGATTGAAGCAAAAAATAGACGATGAAGTGGCGCACGATTGGGAATACGACGCATCGCTTGAGCGAGATTGCATCGCCGCTCTCGAATCACTATTGGCAGACAAGACCGAATTAGTTCATCAGCATAATTCCCTGATGGATCATTGCCAAAGCTTGCAGGAGCAAATCACCGCTCTCGAATCAATACCTGCATGGGCGCACGGCCATACTTTAAGCGAGGATGATCTGGGCGATTGGCTTACGGAACATGCTTGGGATGCCAGCGAAGATAGCGAACCGGTTTATGTTGTGGACAGGGAGGCGCTACTAGGTCTGTTCAAAAACACGACTTTGGTGCTCACCCCGTCGCAACCAAAACCCTAGCCCCTCATAACGCTGATAACGGAGAGAAGAATGGCTGACTTGTTAAGCCACAAAGAAATCGAGCGAATCACCGGGATACCAGGCGATCATCCCGTGAAGCAGCGTAACAAGCTAAATAAGGCTGGCATCCATTGTTTTATCAACGATGCTCGAGAGCTTGTGGTTTTCAAGTCGTGGGTCGACGCCGCGGCATTGCCTCAAGAATTGCTGAATCGTTATATTGCCAAACTTCCAGCCAATGACAGTGACGAGGATATAGGAATGAACCTGGAGGCGCTCAGTGGGTCGAGGTAGAAAGCCAGCCGATAAGTGGATGCCGCCACGGGTTTACCGCGGCAAGTGCAAGTACGAGCTCCATCCAGCCAAAGGCGGTGCAATAGCGCTATGCAGTCTCGAGTCGACACCGGCTGACGTGTGGGCGGCTTACCAGGCGTCGCTGCAGAAATCCATTTTGACCGTTGGCAATTTGGCTGATCAATATTTTAAGTCGACGCAGTACAAGCGACGTCGACCAAAGACGCAGGAAGGATATGCGGATTCATGGAAGACAATTAAGAAGGTGTTTGAAGATGTCGACGCCACCAAGGTTAAACAAAAGCACATTCGGCAGTACATGGATAAGCGCGGATTGACAGGAGAGGTTTCGGCGAATCGCGACCTGTCGCTGATTTACAATATTTTCGCGCATGGTTTTGAGCGATCGCTTGTCAGACAGAACCCATGCGTCGGTGTGCGCAAATTTCCGGAGTCACCGCGGGACTATTACATCGAAGACAACGAATACGAATTATTCCTGAGTCGGTCGACGCCAATCATTCAAGTGTTTATGGAGCTCTCATACGTCGAGGCAGCTCGTGGCCAGGACGTGCGCGCAATCATGCTTTCGGATATCAAAGACAAAGGTGTTTACATTCAGCAGGAGAAAACTGGCAAGAAGCAGTTAAAGCTCTGGACACCGCGGCTACAGGATGCCGTCGACGCTGCGCTCGAGATACGCAAGCGCATTCTTTTGAGCATGAGCAAGCGTGGCGCAGTGGCGAGCATGTATGTGCTGATTAACAAGTGGGGCCAGCCTTACACCGCGGATGGACTCAAAACGATCTGGGCTCAGAACAAAGCCAGAATCAAAAAAGAATACGACATGAGCATCCAGTGGACGTTTCACGATATCAAAGCCAAAGGGATTTCAGATTACGAAGGGAATAAGCAGGAGTTTTCTGGTCACAAATCCA
>JAZKES010000097.1:0-13836 GCA_040386995.1 Pseudomonadota bacterium
TTTGAATTGCTCAAGCAACAACTCCTGAGCACCCCCTCGCAAGTAAACTAGTTTTCTCGCGCATTTGGCTAACGCGATAGCGATGGAAGCGGGAGAAGACATCAGTCAGACGACAGGACGAGTAAAGGCGCACTCAGCAGCGTTAAGCAGGGTGTAAAAGGCGATGTACTGGTTAATAAAACGAATATTTTGCGTAACGTTCCAACAGGTGAGCAAGGCCCTAGTCGTTATTCAGAATTCCGTATTATTGTGTAGCCGTTATAAAAGCCCCATCAGTACGCAGTTGGCTTAGTTCGGTTTCACCCAAGTGGGCCTGGTGCTCCGCTGCGTTATTCAAGTGAATAATCAATGCGCCAAGCGCACTCTCGATAAGCCTGATTTCAGTTTCTATAAAAGGTGTTTTTCTGCTCAGTGCAACGCGCCCGAATAATTTTCCGGCGACGTTAATGCGGTATTTGCATTTGTGCTGTTGCGCGGTCCCATACGTTATCAAGTTGCCGTTGGGCTCGCTGGTAAATTCAAAGCAGTCGTAGCGCACACGATCTCTCATTTCCAGCTCAATAATCTCGATCAAGTCTTCGATAGGCAGGGTGGTATGGATGGCGACAGGATGATCACCTTTCATTGTGAGCTTTGTCCTTTTCGTGGTTTTTGAAACTGAGTTATTCATTTTCTCTTTCTCTTGAGCTGATCGCTATACTGCGCCTGGACAGTTCGAGTGTTTGACTGCTTGGTTGAGCAACGTGCCAGTATCAAATAACCTAGAGCAATTCGCATGCCAGCTCAATATGGAAAACAGGCTGAAAATAGCGGGTTTTTCGCGGAAAAACAGAGTTTAACGAAGTGTTTAGCTCGAATGAAGCGGCAACACACGTCAGATTTTTGACCAGTGGCCGGGTTTATGACAACAGGTCAGTATAGGCGGGTTTTCGTCTTCAATTGCTGACGTTGAAGTTGTGTCAACGCAGTCTGCAACTGGGTTTGCTGTTGTTTGGTCAGGTCGAGGTATTTGGCGCCAACAATCAAGCGGCCGGTTTTCGTGGTAGTGACTCGACAAACCTTCACATTGACAGTGAGGTCGTTAATGCCATCGAGGCGAAGCGTGAGATTGTTCAGTTCACTGTTTTCTTGCAGGTGGGCTCCTGGCGTTGGATGAAACACCAGACAGCAGCCGCTGATAGAAAAATCCAGGCATTCGCCGCCAAGTCGATTATCGTCAATCATAAGCTTCGCGATGCTCGTGCCAGGCACAACCGAAACCCGATAACTTGTGCGCAGCTGATATTTGCGGATCTCCTTCGGTACGGAAAAACTGCAATAGAAATTTTTTTCGACGGGTGCTTCCAGTGGTGCCAGACGCGTGGAAAAAGCCAGTCGGCCATTCGGCATGTGACAGGTTATTTTTGCAACTGGCCGATCTTCCAGCAGGCGATACCACGTTGCATGTTCGGGTTGATGCAAAACAACCTGGGCGGGCTTTGATTTTTCGTCAATGCGCAGCACTGTGCTGTGAGTCGTGCGAATGCCTTCGGAGGTAGTAATTTGCAGCGTAATGTTGATTTGCATCTGGAGCAGTTGATGCAATATCTGGACTATTTCTGCGCGTTCGGAAATAAGGACGTGTGTGGGCTGTAAGGCTTCGTTGTCGGAGTCAGGAGTGCTGGCCGGTGAATTGGCATTATTGTCGGGCAACACCGCCGTGCCGCCCTAGATGGACAAGCGGCGATGTAAGGAAGAGGGTGCGTCTTGCTGCCCGTTAGCCTGATATAAGCCAGGGGCTTGTCCTGCAACTGCGAGCTGATTGAGCAGGCGGCTGAAAAATCCGGATTTGCGGTTGAGCATTTGTCCTAACACTTGATTGGCCGTATGGCATTCGCGCGCCAGCTCGGCAAGTTCGCGGAATTTTTGTTCCAGCGATGGGGCGTGGACATATACGTTAAGGCATTCCCTGACACCTTCTGGTGTATTGTCGAAGCCGGCATTCAGCATTAAATGGGAGCGCTTGTTGCTGAGGTCTTCGAGCCTTTGCAGCAGGCTGAGTTTGAACCGCATTGCGGTCTCGGCCTCTGGTTCAGGTAAAAATTCCAACTGGTTTTTTTCCTGGTTGATCAGCTGCAGCAATTGTTCGGACAACTTGAGCTCGTCCGCAAGCAGGAGATCGAGGGTACCGCTAAAGCTGTTAACACTGACCACAGGCGTTATTCCGTTACTTCTTTGCAGTTATTCCAGGGATTAGCGGTTGCCGGTTTCAAATGCGATCAGTTTGGCAGCAATCACCTGCGGATCGATTTTGAAAGTACCGTCTGCAATGGCTTTGCGAATTTCGGAAACTTTCGCACTGTTGACTTCAGGCACATTGCTCAACTGCTCTTCAATCTGTTTCAAACGTGATGCCTCTGACGTTACGCTGACTTTGTCACCCTGGTTGGCTGACCCGACGCCACCACGATTGTTCTCACCCGAACCCTGGGTTTTGCCCGCGGTGTTCTGGGTTGAACTTTTCAGATACAACGATGGGTTATTAGTGTTTATTTCATTTGCCATGATTTAGCTCCAATTTTGCCTTGTAGGCCTCTGCCTAAATATTTACGACATCCGTCAAAAAAACTTTAGTGCTTTTTTTCATCTTTTTAAAATACTTTCAGAAAGCGTCCTAAAGGCCTACTGCTATTACATTTTCTGCTACTACCTTACCTTCTACTGTCCTACCGGAATTGTTATTTTTTACTGAAATTCGCTCTCCGCTCTGGCCATTTTCGAGTGCGGTACCACTCATGCGCACCTGAAAACTCGCACTTTGCGCCAAAATAATGACTTCCTGGCCTTTCTGAATCATGTTTTTCTCCTTGAGCATCGCAACCGTGGCGTAAGTATCACCGTTTATTGCGCGGGATAACTCGCGGCCGCTGACTTGCGTAATGTCGCTCAGATAATTTGGCGGCAATTGCGCGACGGGCATTTGCACGACGGCCAGGTTGCCAGCACCGAGTACCGTACCACGTGTGACGGGACCCTTGATCATGACAACTGCAGCGTTTGCACTGATAGTGACTGGTACATAAAGCGACCAGGGTGAAACACCATCACACCGGACATTTACCGTAGTACGACCAGCCCTGAGCGTCGCGTTATTGGTCGAGGCCTGCAGCGGATTTTCGCATTGTTTCAGGCGCAGGCGTGGATCCAGTGCCTGTGTTGTTACTACTACATCGCTATAGGTGCTCGCATCAAGCGAGGCAAGTGCAAACTGTTCAGCGGTATTACTTATCTCCAGCAATGACTGGCTGGTTGTCTGCTCAGCAAACGCAGACGACACAAACCCTGGGGCGACCTGCAGACTGAACAAGGCTGCCATTATCCCTACACATCGTGCCGTTCTGTTTATCGCTGTTTTGTTGTTGATCATTGCGTTTCCAGAATTTGTGATCACTGCGGTTAAGTGCGCAATGAATGTCTTCACTAAATGTCGTCGCCACTAAATATGTTGTCGCTACAGAATGTTGTCGCTAACAGATAAGCCAAAAATTTGGCGTTTATTCGACGGCAACAGCTGTAAAGCTAACTATGCGAAGGGCTAATGCAAGCGGTATGCCAGATATCAGACGGAGATTGGCGGGTAAGGGGAGCCGAAAAAGAAGTGTGTATTGAGGGTAATTAACCATAGTCACGTAAAAGCGGCAAATCTTGCCGCTTTCCATACCAGGGATTGCCGCAGCTGCTGCACGGCTACAAGTATTAACGTCGCCCCGCGTCAAAACTTTAGTGGAAAATTTGACGTTGTCATAAAAATTTTCTGTTCGACTGTGACCAACGAGAAATTTAATCGCTGTAGTTATGACTCCTTCGCGCACGGGCTTCGGCAGCAGTAGAAGCGGGTCAATCTGTCCATGCAAAAACTCAAGCGGGCTGCGGGCTGGCGCGTTACAAAATAGTTGTTCCAGTTTGCGCGTCATCACGCATGACAACTACTTATTGCGGGTCGTCGTTATCGTCGGCGCTCGTGCTTTTCGAGTGTCAAAAAAAATATTGGCATGCCGCTTGCTCTGGGTCATACAACACTTCCTTGCGAGGAAAACGCGATGAGCAGAATAGACGATGCACTCGGAATCTCCCAACAAGCTCTGATTTTCAGGTCTTTGCGTAGTTCAGTGCTCGCCAACAACATCGCGAATTCCGAGACGCCCAACTACCTGGCAAAGGATTTTGATTTCAAGACTGCACTCGATAGTGCTTCCGGTGGTGGTCATCTACAAATGGCTGTTAGTAACGAGTCGCACCTCGGTGCGAGCAAAGAAGCAGAGTTCGGTGACACCTTGTACCGCGTACCAACCAAGCTAAACCGTGATGGCAATTCAGTTGAAGCAGAAGTGGAGCAGGCAGCATTTTCCGATAACGCCGTGCGGTACCAGACAAGCCTGCAATTTTTGAATGGCACTTTCCGCACCTTGCGGTTAGCCATAAAAGGAGAATAACCGTGGGTATTTCGAATATCTATCAGATCACCGGCACGGCACTTAATGCCCACAGCCGCCACCTCGACATGATCGCGCAGAACATGGCGAACTCTCAGGTAGTCAGTGGTACTGAGACAGGCGCCTACCGCGCACAGCGGCCCGTATTCGCGCCTCTGTTAGCCCAGGGCATGATCGGAGAAAACGTCGGTGTGCAAGTGCAACGCGAAATCGAAAGCGGCGCGAATATCGATAAACAACACCAGCCCGAACATCCACTCGCTGACGAAGAGGGTTATATCTACCTTTCAAACGTCAACATGGTTGAAGAGATGACAAACATGATCCAGGCCTCCCGCAGCTATCAATCCAACGTGGAAGTAATGAACACGTCGAAAGATCTGATGCTGCGCACCTTGACTCTTGGCAACTAATACCGCTCCTGAGGAAACGAACACATGGATATCCAGCAACTACTAAACACGAGTGCGCCACCGGCTAACGCGAAGAAGGGCCCCAAGGAACTCGGCCAGGACGATTTCATGAAGCTGCTTGTCGCGCAAATGAAAAACCAGGATCCGAACAATCCTACCGACAATGGCCAGTTTCTCGCCCAGATCGCGCAGTTCAGCATGGTCAATGGCATTGACAAATTAGGCACCTCATTCGATTCAGTCGCAGGCAGCATGAGCAGCACACAGGCGATGCAGGCGGCCAGCCTTGTTGGCAGACAGGTGCTTACTGAAACCAGCACCTCGTGGATGGAAGATGGCGAACCTCTCGGCGGCGTCACCGAAATTCCGGACTACGCAGATGGCTTGAACATCCAGGTGCGCGACAACTACGGCAAACTTGTCAAAACGCTCAACACCCAGGATTTCAAACCAGGTGAATACGCCTTCAACTGGGATGGCACTAACGAACTCGATGAAGTGCAGGAAGCCGGCGAATACGCAATCACCGCTACCGCATTGGTGAATGGCAAACAGCTTGCCTTGCCAGTCCAGCTTTATAACACGGTCGAAAGTGTGACCCTGGAGCGCAACAACCAGATCCAGCTAGAGCTCGACAACAAGACACGCGTGAACCTTTCCAACATTTCCCAATATCGTTAATTAATTCGATAACAACAGGAGCAACTCATGTCATTTGATACAGCGGTTTCCGGCATTAAGGCTTCGAGCGTAAGCCTTGGCATTATCGGCAACAACATTGCCAACTCCGGCACCACAGGTTTTAAAACCTCACGCGGCGAATTTGCCGACGTGTTCACGGCGAGTCTGCTCGGCGCTTCCGGCAATTCTGCTGGCAAGGGCGTTGCGGTAGTCGGAGTGAACCAGTCATTCACGCAAGGCAACATCAGTTATACCGACAACGTACTTGATATGGCGATCAACGGCAGCGGCTTCTTCGTGCTGAGCGATAACGGTACAAACGTATACAGCCGCGCGGGTAATTTCCAGGTCGATCGCAACGGCAACGTGGTGAACTCCAGCGGCAACAAGCTGATGGTATTCAACACCACCGATACCGGAGCGGTAACCGGCGAAATGGGTGAGTTGAAGATCAATACGTCACTTATTCAGCCAAAAACCACTTCACAGATCGATTTGCTGGCCAACCTTGATTCACGCCAGGTTGCTCCCGCTGTTGCATGGCCAACGACTGGTTTCGACGCGTTTGCAGATCCACCCACAGCGCCAGACCCCGATATGTTCAACGCGAGCACGTCCGTAACGATTTACGACAGCCTTGGTAACTCGCATGTACAGAGCATGTATTTTGTTAAATCCGACCAGAATACCTGGGATGTTCATACGCTGATCGATGGCGTTTCAGTAAGTGGTCCCGACGAAGTGCTGTTCGACACATCCGGCAAAATCGATGAATCGTCATTGCCCCTCGAAGTGTCTATAGCCGATTGGGTTCCACTCGACAAGAACGGTGATCCGAATGGTGCGGCAGAACAGAGCCTGACACTTGATTTTTCCAATCTTTCCCAATTCGGTAACGAATTCAGCGTGAACAATATCGCGCAAGATGGTTACACGACTGGCCAACTCCGGGGTGTCGAAGTAGGTGACGGCGGTATCGTGTTTGCACGTTTTACCAATGGTCAGTCCCGCGCACTTGGTCAGATAGCGTTGGCAAACTTTTCCAACACCGCGGGCCTACAGCCACTTGGCAGTACCGCATGGGCTGAAACTTTTGCGTCCGGCCAGCCAGCAATCAGCGGTCCTGGTTCAGGAGGATTGGGTGCTGTGCAGTCAGGAGCATTAGAAGATTCGAACGTGGAAGTTACCCAGCAGCTCGTCGATATGATCGTCGCGCAGCGCAATTTCCAGGCTAACGCAAAAGTGATCCAGACTGAAGATACCATAACCCAGACAGTGATTAACCTGCGCTAATAACACGCAGCAACTAGCAAACTGAGACCCACATGAGCGATCTGTTTTTTACAGTAATGCACGGAGCCAGACAGGTGATGAAGGCGCAAGCCGTCAACGCCAACAACCTGGCCAACGCAAGCACTGACGGCTTCCAGGCCGAGCTCGCTTATGTGCAGGAACAGAACCGCGATTTCGAAATTTCGGGCGCGGCGGATTTTACACCCGGCAATATTCGCGCAACTGGTCGCAGCCTCGATGTCGCAATCAATGGCCAGGGCTGGATGACTGTCCAGACTGAGCAAGGCACTGAAGGTTTCAGTCGCCGTGGCGATCTCAAGGTTGATTCGCTTGGCCTTGTCACCAACGGTGCAGGCCAACCGCTCATCGGCAACAGTGGCCCGATTTCACTACCACCCTTTACCAATATTGAAATAGGCGCGGACGGCACGATCTCCATTCAGCCAGTTGGTCAGGGTCCGGAAGCAATGGCAGTGATAGACCGCATCAAGCTGGTCAATCCTGATCCGCAAACCATTCACCGCGGCGAAGATGGCGTCATGCGTTTGCTGCCCGTAAACGGCGAAGAAATCATTGCGCCACCCGATGCGTCTGTTCAGTTGCAACCCAGCAGCCTGGAAAGCAGCAACGTTAATGCCGTCGCCGAGATGCTGAAGATGATCGATCTTTCACGCAGGTTCGAAACCCAGATAAAACTCATTCAATCGGCTGATGAAAATTCCGCCTCACTAGCCAGCCTGTTAAGGCTCAACTGATAACTGGAGAACACTATGAATCAATCATTGTGGATAGCTAAAACCGGCCTTGACGCGCAGCAGACCAAGATGTCGGTCATCTCGAACAACCTGGCCAACGCAAGCACGTCAGGCTATAAGCGCAGCCGCGCAGTGTTTGAAGACCTTCTGTACCAAAACCAGCGTCAACCTGGTGCGCAGTCATCACAGGACACGCTGTATCCGACAGGTCTCATGATTGGTACTGGTGTAAGAACAGTCGCTACTGAAAAATTATTTACCCAGGGAGCGATGTCCCAGACTGAAAATCCTTTGGATGTTGGCATCGACGGCAAAGGGTTTCTGCAGATATTGATGCCTGACGGTTCGCTTGGGTATACACGCGACGGCGCGTTGCAGGTCGACAACCAGGGCCAGCTCGTAAATTCCAACGGCTACGCGGTACAGCCGGCCATCACGATTCCGGCAGACGCGCAGTCGATCACCATCGGCAACGACGGCACAGTTTCAGTAAGCACACCCGGTTCAACAGGCACCACCCAGGTTGGTACTTTGCAATTAGTGGACTTCATCAATCCAGGCGGCTTGCAACCAACCGGCGGTAACCTCTATCTCGAATCAAGCGCGAGCGGCTCACCACAAGCAGGCACGCCTGGCCAGAATGGTCTTGGCACGCTGATGCAGGGTTATGTTGAAGGCTCCAACGTCAACGTCGTCGAAGAACTGGTCAGCATGATCGAAACCCAACGTGCTTATGAAATGAACTCGAAAGCCATTTCCACCAGCGACCAGATGCTGCAGTTCGTTAACAACAATTTGTAGGAGCAGGGTAATGAGACTGTTTAATACGTTCATCACTTTGGTTTCATTGACTGGCTTCTGCCTCCTGCAGAGCTGCGCGAGTATTCCCAAGATTGAAGACGAGGAACATTACGTCGACTACGCCATGGTTTCCGAACAGCCGCAGGCAAAAAACGGCGGCATTTATCAAGCAGGCACTGAAGTCGCGTTGTTTGAAGACATCAAGGCACGCCGTGTTGGCGACATCGTTACCGTCAGGCTTATCGAGCAGAATTCGGCGCAGAAAAGTGCAGACACCAATCTCAATAAATCCACCTCGATCAGCGTTGATCCTCCAAGCATAGGTGGAGAGACATATCCTGAAGTTGGCATCGGTCTTGGTTCGGGTAACACCTTCAGCGGCGAAAGCGGCAGCAGCCAGAGCAACAGTTTAAACGCGAGCATTGCCGTTACCGTGCGTGCGGTATTGCCAGGCGGCAATCTGCTGATCGAAGGTGAAAAATGGATGCAGATCAACCAGGGCAAAGAATTTATCAAACTGCGCGGCATTGTGCGCACACGCGACATCAGCCAGGCCAATACCATTCTGTCGACACAAGTCGCTGACGCACATATTTCCTACAGCGGCACCGGCGCCACCGAAGACGCCAATGCAGTTGGCTGGATGGCGCGCGTATTGTTCAGCCCAATCTGGCCTTTCTAAAACAGTTTTTACGACGGAGCTCATCCATGCAAATAACAACAGTAATGCGTAGCGTCCTGCTCCTCGGCCTTTTGTGTATCGGTAGTGCCGCTCATGCCGAACGTATCAAGGACATGGTGTCGATCGCCGGCGTACGCAGCAACCAGCTCGTCGGTTACGGCCTGGTAGTCGGTTTGCCCGGCAGCGGCGACCAGACCACGCAAACACAGTTCACGGTGCAGAGCATGAAAAGTATGCTGGCTCAGCTTGGTGTGGTGATTCCCGACAATATCAATCCGCAGCTCAAGAACGTTGCTGCAGTAATCGTACATGCCGATTTGCCCGCATTTGCCAAACCCGGCCAGACCATCGATGTAACCGTTTCTTCGATTGGTAACTCCGCGAGTTTGCGCGGTGGTTCTTTATTGATGACACCACTCAAGGGTGCCGACGGCACTGTATACGCATTGGCGCAAGGCAATCTCGTCGTAGGTGGTCTCGGTGCAGAAGGTGCTGATGGTTCCAGCATTACCGTAAATATTCCGAGCAGCGGCCGAATTCCAAATGGCGCTTCGGTCGAGCGCGAAGTGCTGACCTCTTTTGCCGACGCGCAGCCCGTACTCACGCTGAACCTCAATCAGTCCGATTTCACCACTGCGCAGCACCTGAGTGCCGAAATCAACCGTGTGTTCGGCGACGGCACTGCATATGCACTCGATGGTTCCTCAGTTCAGGTGCAGGCGCCAGCCGATTCCAGCCAGAAAGTGGCGTTTGTGTCCATGCTCGAAAACCTCGAAATCGATCCAGGTGACGCTCCCGCAAAAATAATTGTTAACTCGCGCACAGGAACTGTCGTTATAGGTTCACACGTCCAGGTAGAAGCGGCTGCGGTTTCCCATGGCAACCTCACTGTGACCATTGCGGAAAATTTTGAAGTCAGCCAGCCCGCGCCGTTCTCGGAAGGTCAAACTGTAGTCGTGCCAGACTCCACGCTTGCGGTCGACGAAGAGGAAAGCCGCATGTTTGTGTTCGAGCCGGGTGTATCACTGGATGAAATTGTGCGTGCAGTAAATCAAGTGGGTGCGTCACCAAGCGATTTGGTGGCGATCCTCGAAGCGTTACAACAAGTGGGTGCGTTACGCGCCCAGCTCGTCGTTATTTAACAGGTTGATGCCATGAATGCCTCAGCACCAGTTGTCTACAACGATCTTTCAAGCCTCAGCCGTTTAAAGCTGCAGAGCAAGGAAGATCCTTCCGCTGCGCTCAACGAAGTTGCGAAACAGTTTGAGTCAGTATTCGTGACAATGATGATGAAGGCGATGCGCGATACCTTGCCGAAAGACGGCATGCTCGCAAGCAACGAGATGGAGAACTATCAGGAAATGTTTGACCAGCAATTGTCACTCGACCTGTCGCGTAAGGGCGGCCTCGGCCTCGCTGATCTGATTTCCAGGCAGATGGCGATGGGACTTGGCTTCGAGTCCGGAGCAGCTCCTGTTAACACTGAACAGCTTGACCCGGTGTTGAGTGATGCGGGTGCTCTGCCATGACAGATTTATTACAAGTTGGTACCCGATCACTGGTAAACATCCAGACGCAGCTCGGCACCACCGGACATAACATCGCGAATGCCAATACTGACGGTTACAGCCGCCAGACTGTCAACGTCGTGACACAGAACTCCCAGCGTTATGGCTTCGGTTATGTGGGGCAGGGTGCAACCATCGGCAGTATTGATCGTGCGTTCGATGGCTTTCTGAATAATCAGCTGCAAACCTTTACCTCAAGCCACAGCCAGTACGAAAGTTTTGTTGGCTACAGCAATCGCCTCAATGATCTGATGGCGGATTCCAAGAACAATATCAGCGGTTCATTACAAACCTTTTTTAATTCCTTGCAGGACGTCGCCGCTAATCCATCAGGCCTGCCGCAGCGCCAGGTATTGCTCGCTGATGCCGAAAGCCTGATCTATCGCCAGCAGAGCCTCAACGATATGTTGAACAAGATGGGCCTGCAGCTAAACGATGAGATGACCAACGTAGTGGGTGAGATCAACGGTTTCGTCGATGAAATCGCGATGCTCAACAAAGAAATCATCAGTGCAGTTGCCACTGCAAACGGCATGCAGCCAAACGATCTGCTTGATCAGCGCGACAGAATGATTAGGGCTCTCGCGGAAAAAGTGGCGGTAACGTCAGTGCCGCAGCAGGATGGTTCAGTGAATATTTTTGTGGGCCGTGGCCAGGCACTTGTTGTTGGCAGCGAGACGACCCATCTTGATGTGCGCCGCAATCCCTACGACAGCAGCCTGCTCGAGATTGGTATCGAAGGACAACAGTCGTTCACGAGCATCAGTCGCTTCCTCGACGGCGGTCAGTTGCAAGGCCTGCTCGATTTCCGCAATCGCAGCCTGTTACCTGCCCAAGACGGCGCAGGCTTGATCGTACTCGCAATGACGCAGGCGTTTAATGAGCAGCACGAACTTGGCGTCGATCTTAATGGCAATGCAGGCTCGGCGTTTTTTAACTCAGGCGTGGCGGAAATTCACGGCCATGTTTCCAATACCGGAACTACCGAACCCGCGTTGACCGTGGTGGATGCCTCGGCCGTTAAAGCCAGCGACTATCGCGTGAGTTATAACGGTACCCAGTGGGAACTCACACGACTGAGTGATAACACAAGTGTCAGCGGCACAGGTATTTTAGAACTCGATGGCATGGAGCTGGATGTCAGCTCTGGTACACCAGTGACCGGCGACAGCTTTCAATTTAATCCCGCACGCGCCGCAGGCAACCAGTTTACGCTGGCGATTCGCGATACCGCCGCTATTGCGGCAGCGTCGGCAGTGCGTACCACTGCGGCAACCGCGAACACGGGTGCCACCACGATATCCGGATTACAAGTTACCGATCCTTCGTTTATCCCGCTTTCTGCGCCGGTTTCGCTCGAATTTTCACCGGATGCACTTGGCGTGGGACAGCCCGGCTTCATCGTTAATGGTGGCAGTGGTGGTACGTTGGCCTACGATCCAACCGCAGACAGTGCGGGTAAAAGTTTCACGTTGGGTACGCTTGGTGTCACGTTCACGGTAAGTGGTAAGCCCAATGCCAATGACAGCTTCAGTCTTGGCAACAATACTGGCGCGCGTGGCGACAACAGCAACGCACTGCAGCTTGCGGCACTGAAAACCAAACCAACGATTAATGGCACGCAGACGTTGCAGAATTTTTACGGCAGCATCGTTGCACAAGTTGGTGTCAGCAGTCGCCAGGCCGACGCCAACTTGACCGTAGAGGCGTCACTACTGCAGCAGGCGGAGCAATATCGCGAGAACGTCAGCGGCGTAAACCTCGACGAAGAAGCAGCCAACATGCTGCGTTACCAACAGGCATATCAGGCATCGGCGCAGATCATCAAAATTGCGAACGATGTGTTTGCCACACTCATGAATTCTCTCGGAGCATAATCGCTCATGCGTATCGCAACTTCCCAGTTCTACCGTCAAGCCATGACCGCCATGCAGCAGCAGTCCGCCAAGGTGCAGCAGACACAGTTGCAGCTGACGTCAGGCCTGAAAATTCTGCGTCCTTCAGATGATCCATCGGGCTCGGTCAAAGTGTTGAACCTCAATGCGAACATGGGCGAGATCGATCAATACGGCCGCAATCTGAGTGCCGCGAAGGCGGATCTGTCGATGCAGGAAGATGTGTTGCAGTCGATCAACGATAGCTTGCAGCGTATCCGTGAATTGACCGTCCAGGCCAACAATCCAACCAACCATGACAGCGCACGTTTAAGCATTGCAAAAGAAATTGATCAACGCATGCACGAAATTGTATCGCTCGCGAACAGCCGCGACGTGAACGGTGAATACATGTTCTCCGGTACCCAAACGACCACCACGCCGTTCGTACAGAGCGGAGACGATTTTATTTATCAGGGTGATCAGTCGATTCGTAAATTGCAGATTGGTGAAGGTCAGAACATCACCGTGCGCGATACGGGCGACAACATCTTCATGAAAATTCCGAACGGTGACGGCAGGGTGCAAGTCGAACCGGGCGCCAACAACACCGGCTCGGTCCTGATCGGCCAGTACTCTGCAAGCAACGCATTCGTGCGAGATGATTATTCAGTGGAATTTTCGCTGCAGGGTCCAGATCAGAAAATGTTTTATACGATTCGTGATTCCGCTACGCCCGCCAACACCGTGGCCAGTGCCGAATATATCGATGGCAATACGATCAGTTTCACCGGTGTGAATATCGCACTCACAGGTGTTCCGAAACCCGGTGATACGCTCGAAATAACACCTGCCGAGAACACCAACGTATTTGATCTTGTCGGCTCGATCAGTGCCGCGCTCAAGATTCCTGCCGCTGATTCTGCGGCAACCGCAAAAATCCAGAATGCGATGGGTCGTGGGCTCGCGAATATCGACCAGGCTTTGCAAACGGTGAACAATCAGCGTGCCACGCTTGGCGCACGCCTCAATACAATAGACGCGACTGAAGACGTCAATCTGGATTTTAAACTGCAGCTCGAAAACGTGTTGTCGGATACCCAGGATCTTGATTACGCTGAAGCGATTTCCCGTTTCAACCAGCAGCTGACTTCACTGCAGGCTGCGCAGCAGGCATTTGTGAAAACTACGGAACTCTCGCTGTTCCGCTTCCTCTGATCGTTCGTTTCGTTTGCAATTCCACGCGACTGCCAGGCCCGCGTACTTGTTTTGTTTTCATGAACTAACAAAAAACGTA
>JAZKES010000098.1:0-1889 GCA_040386995.1 Pseudomonadota bacterium
GGCATCGTGGTGCTGACGCGTTGCAGCAGTTCAGCACCCGTGTGCCCGTACCAGTCGTTGCGCAGGCGTGCTTCGATTTCGATAGGGATATGGCAACGTGTGCAATAACTCTGGAACACAATAGCGCCGCGTTCGAGATCGGAGGTTTGCGCAAATACACATCCCGAAAAAATGGCCAGCAACACACCTGCGGTTATACGCATGTACTACATCCCCCTGTTGATCTGGCCTGCTTGTTGTTGATGAACTTTTTATTAACGACGTCTCTACCAACGAAATTTTATCAACAAGACAGCCAGCTATTATTTGGCGCGATCGGAGTGATTCGGTCGGATCTGTATCACTCGACAGCAAGTGCGGATGGAGAATGACACAACTCTTTCGTCATCCCCCTGCCACCTTCTCAGAAAAATACGTCTGTTAACAAACTAGGCCGGTTCGTTGATTTTTATAACCTGCGCTGCACTGATCTTCTGTTTCCA
The DNA here is from genome assembly GCA_040386995.1 of Pseudomonadota bacterium. Taxonomy (GTDB): domain Bacteria; phylum Pseudomonadota; class Gammaproteobacteria; order Pseudomonadales; family Pseudohongiellaceae; genus CAILUG01. Next base: position 483 of record JAZKES010000098.1, read on the forward strand.
TTCGGCCGGTCCCGTCTCGTGTACGGAGATACCGTTTACATCCACGGCTACAGTCACGGGCATGTCCTGCACCTCGAATTCATGGATTGCTTCCATGCCTAGTTCCGCGAACGCAACGATGCGTGATTTGCGAATCGCTTTGGAAACGAGATACGCAGCACCACCCACAGCCATCAGATAAACCGCTTTGTGTTTTTTGATCGCTTCAATCGCAACCGGGCCACGTTCGGATTTGCCGATCATGCCGATGAGACCTGATTTGGCGAGCATGGTGTCAGTGAATTTGTCCATGCGCGTTGCAGTGGTAGGACCCGCAGGACCAACCACTTCATCACGCACCGGATCGACCGGGCCGACGTAATAAATAAACTTGCCGTTGAGATCGACGCCTTCAGGCAGGCCTTTGCCGCTGTTGTAGAGTTCAACCATACGTTTGTGAGCCGCATCGCGACCCGTCAGCATCTTGCCTGACAGCAGCAAGGTTTCGCCGGGCTGCCAAGTGGCAATGTCTTCGCGCGTGACAGTATCAAGATTCACGCGACGCGCGGCAGGGCCAACGTCCCAGGTGATCTTTGGATAATCCTCGGGCTTCGGCGGATGTTGTTCAGCCGGGCCGGAACCATCAAGCACAAAATGTGCGTGACGCGTTGCAGCGCAGTTCGGAATCATCGCGACGGGTAGCGATGCCGCATGTGTCGGGTAATCCTTGATCTTGATATCGAGCACCGTGGTTAGGCCACCGAGACCCTGAGCGCCGATGCCAAGTGCGTTTACCTTGTCCATCAGCTCAAGCCGCAATTCCTCGACGCGATTGCTTGGGCCGCGCGCGCGCAGCTCATCGATATCAACCGGGTCCATCAATGATTCTTTTGCAAGCAGTGCTGCTTTTTCAGCAGTGCCGCCAATACCAATGCCGAGCATTCCCGGCGGACACCAGCCTGCGCCCATCGTCGGCACGGTCTTGAGTACCCAGTCGACAATGCTGTCGCTTGGATTGAGCATCACCATCTTGGATTTATTCTCGGAGCCACCACCTTTAGCTGCAACGGTGATGTCGAGCTTGTCGCCTGCAACTAATCGAGTGTGAATTACGGCAGGTGTATTGTCCTTGGTGTTTTTGCGCGCGCCGGCCGGGTCGCTCAGGATCGATGCCCGCAGCACGTTGTCCGGATGCAGATAAGCCTGGCGTACACCTTCGTTGATCATTTCTTCGAGTGTCAGGTTGCCCTGCCATTGCACCTGCATGCCGACGTTGACGAACACAGTGACGATGCCGGTGTCCTGGCACAGCGGGCGTTTGCCTTCAGCACACATGCGCGAATTGATGAGGATCTGCGCCATTGCATCTTTTGCGGCTTTGGATTCTTCACGTTCCCACGCGCGGTGTACGGCATGGATGAAATCGAG
>JAZKES010000099.1:0-2849 GCA_040386995.1 Pseudomonadota bacterium
TGATGAAGTTAATCTGCAATTGAGTGCTCAGCAAGGTAAAAACTCCGGAGTTTGAATGTATCCGCCAAAGCCAACTGTGCTTGTCCGGTTATCTTTAATAATGGGAAATTCTGTTATCTGTCTGGATTGATTCTCCAAGCCGTGGATATTCTGGAATGGTGCGCCAGAAGACAATTGAAAACGCGCCGTCACTTGATTCTGGACCAGCAATAAAACCGTCCCCGTTCGATTACTGCATCCTTATATAGCAACGGTTTACGCGTCAACGAATGACTGCAACTACACGCTCAGGATCAACCCCACATGAAAGAGAATATCGTTGTTATCAAGATCGAGTAGCTCGGGTGTTACTACGGAAACTTCACGAGCAATCGACAAACTGGCGGAAGTCCCGCGACGGCGATCAACCTTGTCATGAAAAGCCACATCGCATAACGGCGCATCCAGGAAAAAGCCACTTACTGTTGATGTTTTTCAAGTCGTTGTTTTATTTCGCCAAATCCGCCAGAGCTAAGTGAGAAGTTGCTGTTTTATCGACAGAAACTGGAGCAAAGTAGCTAAGAGCGTGGCATGACCGACCTCCAGAAGGTGTATGGCGCTGAAAGTACGAACGCACCTCAGGTTAAAGAAAGCGCATCAAATGCCGTAATTCTACCTAGCCTCTGCCCAAATTTTTGGGGCAGAAACCCCGGAAATGCGTTCATGAACACGACTGTCCTGCCCCAAGTTCCCACTCTGACCTCTTTCGGTCGCTACCAGTTCAGCACGCCGATGCTGTGGGCTGCCGCGCTGACGCTGTTGTTAATTTGCTTGATGGCGATGCCGGACATAACGCTGTTCGCCAACGTGTCCGACTATCTGACTTTCCACAACCTGTTTGAATTACTCTCGATCGGCGTGGCAATGATGGTATTTCTGCTGGTCAGCAGCCTGCCTAAATCACGGCTTGACTGGCACCTCGTCATGCTCGGCTGCGGATTTATTGCAGTTGGCCTGAGTGATCTTGGCCATACGATGGCGTATCCCGGCATGTCCAATTTCTTGTCTGAAGGTGGCACCAATGCCGCCATCGCCTTCCGCTTGTTTGCACGCTACGTGCTGGCCTTGATGCTGCTCGGGCTGTTCCTGCCTGGTGGACGCTGCAGCATTGGTATGTATCGGTTACTGCTGGCAGCAGCACTCGGCCTGACGGGCGTTGCGTGGTGGTTGGGGGTAGAGCAACCGACGTGGCTGGCGCCGTTTTATGCTCAAGGCGTGGGTACCACGGCTCCCAAAGCAATCGCCGAGTATGTGCTCATTTTGCTGTATTCCGTATCGGGACTGCTGTTGGCCAGACAGGCGAGGCGCACTCAGGATCGGCGTGACTCGCTGCTGGCGGCGGCGGCCTGGACTATGGCGTTGTCCGAAGTGTTTTTTGTCTTCTATGTACAGATAACAGGATTGTTCAATCTGATGGGACACCTCTACAAACTGGCAGCCTATTATCTGGTCTACCAGGCCCTGTTCACGGCGGCGGTCAAGGCACCCTATCTTGAACTGGCGCAGCAGCGTTCGTGGGCACAAAGTCTGCTCGAATCATTGCCCGACCCGGTGTGGTTGAAGGATCCGGAAGGTAAATACCTGTCATGCAGTAATGCGTTCAAGGATCTGTGTGGCCTCGAACCGTCGGAAGTTGTGGGCAAAACCGATTTCGACCTGTTCAGCCACGAACACGCCAGTTCATTCCGCCACTACGATCAGCGCGCGCTCGCGGGCAACGGCGTCAGGATCAACGAGGAATGGGTCGACGTAGCCACGAAGGGTAGACGCCTTTACAGCACATCCAAGACAGCCGTGCGCCTGCCGAACGGTGAATTACTCGGCGTTCTCGGTATCGCCAACGACATCACCGACCGTACCAGAATGGAAGCGCAGTTGCGGCAATCACAGAAGATGGAAGCCGTCGGCCAACTGACAGCGGGCATTGCGCACGATTTCAACAACATCCTGGCCGTTGTGCTGGGCAATCTTGAAATGCTGACCGAAGCGCTCGCCGATCCGCGCGAACTTGAGTGCGCTCAACACGCCTACGATGCGGGCATGCGTGGGGCCTCGCTCACGCAAAGCCTGTTGTCTTACGCATGCAGGCAATCACTGGAGCCGAGCAATATCGACGTGGCCGAACTGCTCGCCGATGAAGCGCGCATGCTGGAACGTTCACTCGAAGAAAGCGTGAGCATCGACCTTGAGATCGAAGACGGTCTGTGGAGAGTACATGCCGATGCATCGCGGTTGCAGGATGCCGTATTGAACCTCGCACTTAATGCGCGCGACGCGATGCCGAAAGGTGGCAAGCTCACGCTGGCGGCCCGCAACATAGTGCTCGATGCGCGCTCTGCGGCGTTCGATGAGGGACTCAAACCGGGTCGTTACGTGCGCCTGGAAGTCAAAGATAGTGGATGTGGCATTCCAGCCGATCAGTTGGACCGCGTACTCGAACCTTTCTATACCACCAAGCCGGACGGCGCCGGCAGCGGCCTCGGCCTACCTATGGTGTATGGTTTTGTGCGGCAGACCGGCGGACATTTCGATATCCAGAGCACACCCGGCATCGGCACCAGCATCACACTACTACTCCCTGCATCGATGCACAGTGACGCGAAGCATGAAAGCGAAACAGACGTTGGCGAACTACCACTCGCGCGTGCCAGCGAGACCGTCCTGGTTGTCGAAGACAACGCCGACGTGCGTCAAATAGTCATGACCTGGCTAAAAGGACTCGGCTACCAGACGATCGAAACCGAAGACGGCCCGTCGGCGCTCGAGCAGGTGCAGAGTGGCAAACACTTCGACCTGTTGCTGACCGACGT
>JAZKES010000100.1:0-11706 GCA_040386995.1 Pseudomonadota bacterium
GACTTCTTCACCTGGTGGGATCCAATGGGTTATTACGATCGTTGCTAATCCATATCTAACAAAGTCCCGCATCAAGCAGTTGCGGGACTTCTTGAAAGTAAACAGGTGCGTTTAGTTTTTACTTCAAAAAATTCCCGTCACCCCGGTTTGCACACATCCTTTCCAACAATATAAGCCGGCCTTGTTGTTACGCGTTTGCGCCAGGCTTGTACGTGTTCGTACTCGGGCATGTCGAGGTGGGCGCTGGCGTGGTAGAACAGATCGAGGCATTCGACCCAAGGTACCATCGCAATATCGACGATGCTGAAATCATCCATGATGTAGGCGCGCTCTTTTAATCGGGTATTGAGTACGCCGAGAAGCCGCTTGGCCTCTTTGGTGTAGCGCTCTTGTGCGTAGGTGTCGGTGGTTTTGTCTTTCGCAAAAAGAAAGAAATGGCCGAACTGGCCGAACATGGGACCGATGTGCGCAGCCTGGAAAGCCAGCCATTGTTTGGCATCCATGCGGTCGCGATAAGTTTTCGGAAATAACATGCCGGTTTTGTCGGCCAGGTATTCAAGGATCACGATACTTTCCATCAGGACAATCGGCTGTCCTTCGGGGCCTTGCGGGTCGAGGATTGTCGGGATCTTGCCGTTAGGGCTGAGCTTCAGGTACTCGGGATCATGCTGGTCATTTTTGCCGATGTGGATCAGGTGGGCGTCATAGCTCAGGCCCATCTCCTCAAGGCATACGCCAATTTTCTGGCCGTTCGGGGTATTCATGGAATATAACTGAATGGCGTCTGGCATCGTTGGTGGCCAACGCGTGGGAAATTGCACAATCTTTGACACGAAAAGCTCCTTTTCAACTGTTCACTGGATTAAATCACCCACCTCACATATGGGGACTAACTCTTGGTCGACAAGCCCCATGGGGCTGTAGATAATGCGGCCACTTTTTCGAGCTCTCCGTCCGGGGCCCATGTGTTTTCCTGTCAGCGCACGATGACGACAAGCAAAGCCGTTTGCCAAATCGTTTGTCTTACAGTGGAGATTTTTGGTTGGTTGCCTTTCCGTGTGCGGACTTAGCGTAGCGCACGCTCGCAAGTGTGCTGGCGTAGGCCATCAAGAAGTTGCGCATTCACAACTACAAAGGCGGGCCGTGAAGTTTGAACGTGTATCAGGTATTTCACTGTGCTGGTCTCGCACCCCGGTGTTGCAACATCGCGCAAACTAGATCGATCAGCATAGTCTCCTCATACCGTATGTCCGCGCAACGCCTTGGAACAGATGGAAACAAGGCCATGCAATGGCTGGACGATTTCAAGCAAATCATCCAGTATCTCGCTCAGCTTTTTGACGCCACTGTTAAATAACAAACTACTGCTTGATTCAAGGATTGAAGAATGACCGATTATTTGTCCGCTGTTGAAGTTGAACCCACCACACCCGCCAAGGCCGCCATCATCTGGTTGCATGGCCTTGGTGCTGATGGCAACGACTTCGTGCCCATCATAAAGTTTCTGAATTTGCCTGCCGACATGGCAATTCGCTACGTGTTGCCACACGCACCTGTCATGGCGGTAACCGTCAACAATGGCGCAGTTATGCCAGCCTGGTATGACGTGATGGATTTCGATGCTGAACGTAAATACAACCATGACGATCTGTTGAAATCAGCGGCCGCAATTCAGGCTTTGATTGATCGTGAAATCGAACGCGGCATCCCAAGCGAACGCATCCTACTGATTGGCTTTTCGCAGGGAGGGGCAGTGAATTTCCAGGCTGCACTTAGTTACGAAAAAAGACTCGCTGGCCTGCTCGCCTTATCGACCTATTTTCCAAGTGCGCGCACCGTTACGCTGGCGCCGGCCAATGCCGATCTGCCAGTTGCTATCTTTCATGGCAGTGCCGATCCTCTGTTGCCAATCAGCCTTGCCAGAAGTTCGCGGCGCCAGCTCGAACACATTGGCCTGAAACCCGATTTCCGCACTTACTACATGGGTCATGAAGTGTGTAACGAGGAAATCAACGACATCGCTGAGTTCATCAAGACCTGTCTCGCATAACTTCTGCTGAAACGTTTCGTGGTAACAAAAAAATCCGGGTAAAGATGATTGCTCGATAATCTCGATGTGATACGACGTGGCCGTCGCATCATCGGCATTGATCTGTGCCAGCGATTCAACCAATACAACCTAGCTACGTCGGGCCTCTCCCCACAGTGCCGTTGAACTGCGTTGTTGCATCAATTACTCCATTGTTTCGCCGACCCGGGTCTAGTCCAGCTTCACATCTACGGGGCTAATCAGTATCGATATCTGCGTGAATAAAAAATGTTCAGTCGCGACGATTCGCGCGTCTCGAGGCGAAGAACAATCGAGTCGGATTTTGAGCGCCGTCGTGGGCAGCCTGTCGAGGCAAGCGCGCGTAGGGTTGTCATCAGATTGACGTGACCGGGTCGGGTCTGCTTGCGGCTTTGCGAGGAACGGCTTTACGAGCAGTTGGAGCAATTTGCTGATCACTCTTCGTCTTGTTATTTTCGGCGCTGCAAAAAATTCCTGCTGAGTCCGCCGGTCATTTAAGACGAACGAGACAAATGATTTTCGCCATTACTGCAGAAGGCCTGCAATTAGCGCACCGTTTGTTGTCGCGCCATGTACAATGCCACGCAGCAATAATTGAATTCTGCTGTAGTTTTTACAAAATTTGTCGCCATGCCGGCAGCGAATCAATTTCGGCGCTGACTATCCTTTGACAGTAAAGTCTTTGATAAGGGTAGAATTGGCCAATATCCACAGGGACGCGGTGCTGTAAGTATTCTGCCATGGTTAATCACGACAACTTTTCATCAAGCGTTTCCAGAATGCCGGAGGGTGCGGGTTTGCTGTCCCGAGATCCAATAGATATTGATCCAGGTGTGTTGGGCTTTGTGCTCGAAACTGCCAACGACGCCGTCTATATCTTCGATGACAAGCGCAACATCATGTACGCGAATGCGAAAGCTTGCACGCAGTCGGGCTACAGCAAAAGCGAACTTCTGCAGATGAACATCGGTGACCTCGACACACTTTATCCGGGCGCCACTCCTGAACTGTTCAAACAACGCGCCGACCTCGGCGAGCGGCGCATTATTGAGTCTGTGCACCGCACCAAATCGGGACATCTGATACCGGTCGAGATCTCACTTGTTGCAGGCACCTTTGCCGACAAGATTTTTATCAGTGCGTTTGTGCGTGATATCTCCAAACGTATGGCAATCAAACTGCAATCGGAGCATTTGCGTTTTGCGCTTGAGAACGCCTCCGACGCCGTCTATTTATACGATCGCGCTGGCCGCATTCATTTTGCCAACGCGACCGCGAGTGAGGTTCTCGGCTATTCGCCCGAGGAGTTGCTGAGCAAAAACATCATGGATCTCGATCCGCTGTTTTCCGAAAACAACAACCTCGTGTTCTGGGACAGCACGCGCAAAGTCATGACGCGCCAAACGCTGCACCGCAAAAAAGATGGCACGACATATCCAGTGGAAATAGTCGCGACTGCAACGTCAGTAGATGGTCAGGAGAGCGCCGTATGTTTTGTGCGCGACATCAGCGAACAAATGAAAGCACAGCAGGCCGTGCGTGAAGGTGAAGAGCGCTTCCGCGTAATTGCCGATACCTCGCCGGTTGCTCTCGTCATCAGCGAACTTCACACCGGTCACATCCGTTACGTGAACAACCAGGCGGCGCGTCTGTTTCGGCTCACGCGTGGCGAAATGATGAATCTCGATTACCAGGACGTGCTCGCGTTTAGTCATGTCTCTCCGCAGTTGATTGAAAGTATTCTCGAGGGTAACGAATTCCAGAATTCTGAAGTGGATCTGCGTCATGGTGATGTGCAGACATGGATATCGATTAACACGAGTGTGCTGAAGCTCGATGGCGAAGAGATGTTATACAGCGCGATCATGGATGTTACCGAGGCGCGCGAGTTGTCCAATCAACTGAGTTATCAGGCTACGTATGATGATCTCACCGGCCTCGTAAATCGCCGCGAATTTGAAGACCGTCTGCAGGAAGTGATAGAGCTCGCTGAAGAACGCCAGGTCGACAATGCGTTGTGTTATCTCGATCTTGATCAGTTCAAGGTGATCAACGATACCTGTGGCCACATGGCCGGCGACGAACTGCTGCGCCAGCTTGCGCAAATACTCTACAAATGTGTGCGCCGCGACGACACGCTCGCACGTCTGGGCGGTGATGAGTTTGCGATCCTGCTTGAGAATTGCTCAATCGAGAACGCGGAAAAAGTTGCGAACAACGTGCAGGAAATGGTGCAAGGCTTCCGCTTCGCGTGGGCTGATACTGTATTCACGATTGGTATCAGCATAGGTCTTACGCAAATTGCGCGTACGGGTGAAACAATTTCTGAAGTGTTGCGTAGAGCTGATGCTGCCTGTTATGCCGCGAAAGAGGCGGGTCGTAACCGGCTGCATGTGTTTCGCATGGACGATAAAGAACTTGCATTGCGCCATGTCGAAATGCGTTGGGTATCGCGTATTAACGCGGCACTCGATGAAAATCGCTTTGAATTGTGGTCGCAGGAAATTGCTGAAATCAGTCACCACGACACCCAGCACAGTCAGACCGCAGAGGATCATTTTGAAGTATTGCTGCGCATGCGGGATGTCGATGGTTCCCTGATTCTGCCTGCTGATTTTTTCCCGGCAGCAGAGCGTTATGACCTCGCTTCGCGTATCGATCGCTGGGTGATTCGTGCGCTCTTCAAGTGGTTGCACAACAATCAGCTGATCATGCGTCGGTTGGGCATTTGTGCAGTAAACCTGTCTGGCCAGACGCTCGGGGATGAGGGGTTCCAGCAGGAAGTTATCGCGCTTGTGGAAAACTCCAACATACCCGCAGAAAAAATCTGCTTCGAAATCACTGAGACCGCTGCGATCACAAACCTCAGCAGTGCGACTACTTTCATGAAGCGGCTGAAAGCATATGGCTGCAAATTTTCGCTCGATGATTTTGGCAGAGGCTTGTCGTCGTTTGCCTATCTTAAAAACTTGCCGGTTGATTTTGTGAAAATCGATGGCTTCTTCGTTAAAGACATGCTGACCGATCCTGTCGATCACGCGATGGTGAAAGCCATCATCGACATGGCGCACGCGATGGGTAAAAAAGCCATCGCCGAGTTCGTCGAGGACAATGAAATTCTGAACGCCCTGATCGATCTCGATGTGGACTATGTGCAAGGTTACGGGATAGCAAGGCCTATGCGCCTTCCCTGATGTTACTATACACGTCCTGATTAATGACCCCGGGGCCAAATTGCAATCACCAATAGAACAATCTCAAGCTGCGCAATCGCAGGCACCTGTGTTTATCCAGACGGAAAACCTGTGTCGCAAATTCACCCATGGCAATGGCGAGCAAGTCGTGCTCGCGGGTTTGTCGTTTACCCTGCGCCGCGGCGAAATTGTTGCTTTGCTTGGTCGTAGTGGTTCAGGAAAATCCACTCTGCTGAATCTGATCAGCGGTATCGATCGCGCCGACTCCGGCAAGGTCTTCGTTGGCGGCAGAGAACTAACTGCGATGAACGAGCTCGAACGCACGATGTTTCGTCGCCTCAATATTGGTTTCATCTACCAGTTCTTCAATCTGATTCCGAGTTTGACCGCGGCAGAAAATATCGCGTTAATTCTGGAGCTGAATGGTCGAAGTGCGGAAGGCGCGATGAAAAGTACGCAGCAGTTGTTGCAGGAAATGAATCTGCAAGAACAGGGTTCACATTTTCCTTCGCAACTTTCGGGTGGCGAGCAGCAACGTATCGCACTCGCACGAGCGATGATTCATTCTCCGAAGCTCGTCCTTGCAGACGAACCCACCGGCAATCTTGATGCAGAAACTGGCGCACAGATGCTTGAGTTGTTGATCTCGCATGTAAGAGAAAACAACAGCACCTTGCTGCTTGTTACACACAGCCTCGCGGTTGCGCGCGCTGCCGATCGTATCCTGACACTTGACCATGGTGTGATTGAGGAGCGCAGTGGTGAATTCGCCTGGTAACAGGGCTCGTTACCATCTTCTGCTCCTAAGCGCCTGGCGGTATGCCGCCCAACATCGCTGGCAAACCTGGCTGAGTTTTCTTGGCATCATGCTTGGCGTGATGATGGTGGTTGCTGTTGATCTCGCCAACAGTAGTGCGCAGCGCGCGTTTGCGCTTTCAGTCGCGGCAGTTAACGGCAACATCACGCATCAGATTGTTGGTGGTTCCAGTGGTGTGCCTGATTCAGTATTCACTGGCTTGCGCACCGAGCTTGGGCTTCGCAACAGTGCTCCCTCTTTAAGCGCACGAATTCGCGTCGGCAGAACCGAACTCACGCTCATCGGTGTTGATTTCAGCAGTGAAGCAACGCTGCAACGCCGCCGTCCGGGCCTCGCAACAGAATCACTGCAAATGAGTGGCCTCGCGCTTGCTGCACTCACGCGAGCTGACGCGGTAATGATGAGTGAGGAGACCGCACAGACCGCAGGTTTGGCGGTCGATCAGGTTTTTACGCTTGAAAGTGCCGAGGGCGCACAGTCCGCAATACTTGCTGCAACGTTTGCAAGTAGCGAGCCGGTCGCCACTGAGGGTCTCGTGTTTGCCGACATCGCAACTGCGCAATCATTGCTCGCGCAGCGTGGCAGCATCGATTCTATCGACCTTGTTCTTGCTGACGATGACATCGAGACGTTGCGCAGCTGGCTACCTGTGGGACTAACACTTGTTGAAGTAAATGCGCGCAATGCAGCGCTCGAACAGATGACGAGCGCATTCGGTGTCAATCTGCTTGCGATGAGTCTGCTCGCTCTGCTCGTGGCGGGTTTGCTGATTTACAACACGGTGAGTTTGTCGGTTTTACAGCGGCAGCAGACGCTCGGCGTCATGCGTTCGCTGGGGGTCAGTCGGCGCGAAGTAATAATGCTGATTCTGCTCGAAAGTATTGTGCGTGGTGTTCTGGCCAGCTGCGCGGGAGTTGTTATGGGGCTTGTGCTGGGTCAAGGCCTGGTCAAACTGGTTACCCGTACTATCGATGATCTTTATTTTAATCTTAGCGTAACCTCGTTTTTGCTCGACCCTTTCGTGCTTGGCAAAGGTCTGCTGTGGGGTACCGGAGTTTCGTTGCTCGCGGCCGCAATTCCCGCCTGGCAGGCCGGTCGCGCGCAACCCGTCACGCTGCAACAACGCGCGGTGCAGGACAGTAAAATCCAGAAACAACTGCCAATGCTCGCATTGTGTGGTGGGCTCGTGATGGGAGCTGGGTTGTTATTGCTGCTGCCTGAGAACGGTTCACTCGTGACGGGATTTGTTGCACTCAATCTGCTGATCTTTGGCTTCTGCCTGCTGATACCGCTCGCGATGCATTTTTCGCTGCAGTTGTTTTTTTATGGCTTCAATCGACGGTTGTCACAACGCACGCGGCTCGCGCTGCGCAATATCCAATCAGGCATCAGTCGTACTGGCATGGCAGTCGCGGCGCTGACTGTCGCTGTGTCGGTTACTGTTGGGGTTGGCATCATGGTCGGCAGTTTTCGGCAGACGGTAATCCTCTGGCTCGACCAGACGCTGAGTGGCGATGTTCAGGTTACGCGGCTGGATAATGATGCAGGTGCAGTCTCTGCAGAGTTTGAAACTTTTGTGCGCGAGCAATTGCAGGTAGGCAGCTTGACGCGCGTATTCAACCAGCGTGTTGAGAGTAGTGCCGGCGAAGTACGCGTTGCTGCTTATGGTGATGGTATGGCCGCCAACTTGTTCATCAAGACAGCGAGTCAGGAAGGTTTGCAAGCGGCAGAAGCGGGCACTGCGTTATTGGTATCCGAACCGTTTGCGTATCTTAACAATCTCGAAATAGATGACACAGTAACGCTGTATTCACCGCAGGGTTCTTTGACCCTTCCCGTGGCCGGAGTTTTTTATGACTACACTTCTGGTGCGGGCATGGTAGCTATAGCGCAGCAACTTTATGTGCAATGGTGGCCCGAAAGTCTTCCCAATAGCCTCATCCTGCACGCAGCAGAAGGGCAGGATCTCACGGCCTTGCAACGCGACCTTCGTTCATACACCACTGACTTGCCTGGTAACTGGGGTGTTGCGGCCAATGCGGATATTCGTCGTATCACACTGACCATTTTTGATCGCACTTTTGCAATCACTCATGTGTTGCGCTTGCTCGCGATCGGGGTTGCCTTTGTGGGTGTGCTGAGTGCATTGATCGCGCTGCAGCTGGAACGTATGCGTGAATACGCGCTGCTGCGCGCGACCGGCATGACGGTGCGCGAGGTCGCCGGCATGATTGGCGTGCAAACGCTGGTGATGGGTGTGCTGGCGGGACTTTTTGCGCTTCCGCTCGGACTCTTGATGTCGGATGTGCTGATTGATGTGATCAACAAACGGTCGTTCGGCTGGAGCATGCTGCATATTCTGCCGGCTTCCGTGCTCATCCAGGCGATGTTGCTCGCGATAATCGCGGCGGGTCTTGCGGGCATTTACCCGGCGATACGTGTGGCGGGCGTAAGTCCTGCACAAGGCTTGAGGGAAGAGTGATGCGCAGGCGCTTTTCCAGAGTTCTACTGCTTATTGGCTTATTAGCTGGTTGCGATGAATCGCCTGAGGATACTTCGCAAACGCTCCAACTCGAACAAGTGCTTGGCGGTGGCAACACAGAAGGTTTTCTGCGCGCAGAATCGCCACGCGAATTTAGTTTTCCTGCGGATCATGGTTCACATCCGGGTTTTCGTAACGAATGGTGGTACCTGACGGGTAATTTGCAAACGGAGGAAGGTCGCCGTTTTGGTTACCAGGTCACTTTTTTCAACGCAGCCATGCGGCCGCCGGGTGCCGCTGATGCCAATTCAGCGTGGGATAGCGAACGACTCTGGATGGCGCATTTTGCAATCACGGATGTACAGGCTGGCAATCACGACGCACGTGAACGCTTTTCACGCGAGAATCCGGGGCTTGCGGGAGCGCAGGTGTCGCCATTCAAAGTGTGGCTCGAAGACTGGACGCTGACTGCACAAAGCAATGACTATCCCTGGCACTTGCAAGTGGCCGATCAAGGTCTGGGCTTAACACTTGATCTGACGAGCAGCAAACCGCCAGTCCTGCAGGGTGACAGTGGGCTCAGCCAGAAAAGTCCGGCGGCAGGGAATGCCTCCTATTATTACAGCCTCACGCGTATGCCGAGCTCGGGTGAAATTACTATCGGGTCAGAGGTTTTCAGCGTCAGCGGCAACAGCTGGCTTGACCGCGAATGGAGCACAAGTGCGCTTGCCGATGATCAAACTGGCTGGGATTGGTTTTCACTCCAGTTTGCCGACGGCCAGGAGCTGATGTATTACCAGCTGCGCACGAGCGCCGACGCCGCGCATTCGAGCAGTCAGGGTAACTGGACTGATCAGAACGGTAATCAGCAGTTGATCAGGAACACGGACATCAGCCTCGAGGAAACCGCTTCATGGACGAGCCCGGCAGGTGTTGTATACGCAACCGAGTGGCACCTGCGCTACAAGGGCCAGGAATGGCGGATCAAAGCGGTAGTGGATGCACAACTGATGGAGCTGACCATTCCGTATTGGGAAGGCGCGGTGGATGTGTTTGACATGAATGGCACTGAAGTGGGGCGTGGTTACCTTGAGATGGTCCGGCAATAGCAGGCACGACGGCAATTTTGCGACTTATGAAAAGTTCTGAACGCCATAAAATATAAATTACTTTACAGGTTACGCCTTGCTGGCTACGCTTGCGCACTTTTCAAGTTGGTGCCCTGCCACACATGAATTCCAAAGCTTTTGCCATATTGAATAATCCCCGACTCAACAAGGGGACGGCCTTCACATTCGCCGAGCGCACCGAAAGCGGTCTGCACGGCCTTTTGCCTCCCAAGATCAGCACACTGGCTGAGCAGGTCGAGTGGGTCATGCTTAACCTGCGCGGCAAAAGTGAACCTATCGATAAATATCGTTACATGGCCGGTTTGCAGAAACGCAACGAGCGCCTTTATTACCGTGTGTTGATCGACCATATCGACGAACTGATGCCCATCGTCTACACGCCTACTGTTGGCCAGGCCTGCCAGGAATTCTCCACACACTTCCGTGAAACCAACGGTTTTTACGTATCAATTGATCAAAAAGGCAACCTTGCTACGCTGCTGGGTAACTGGACCGAAAAAGATGTGAAGCTGATCGTGGTGACCGATGGCGAGCGTATTCTCGGTCTTGGTGATCTCGGCGTCAGCGGTATGGGTATCCCGATCGGCAAACTCGCGCTTTATTGCGCGTGTGCCGGAATTGATCCCGCCCAGTGTATGCCGATCACGCTTGATGTGGGTACCGACAATCTGCGCTTCAGACAGGATTCGCGTTATCAGGGCCGTCGCGAAGCGCGTATCCGCGGCCAGGAATATTTTGACTTCATCGAAGAATTCATCACCGCAGTGCAGCACAACTTTCCAAAAGCCTTGCTGCAGTTTGAAGATTTCGCCACACCGAATGCAATCGCACATCTCGAAAAATACCAGGATCGTCTGCTGTGTTTTAACGACGACATCCAGGGCACGGCAGCTGTTGCCGTTGCGGGTTTTTATGCGGCGACGCGTATTACCGGCACGAAACTCTCAGAGATGCGTTTTCTGTTTGCAGGTGCAGGATCGGCAGCAACCGGAATTGCGGCACTGCTTGTAGTAGCGATGCAGCGCGAAGGCCTCAGTTACGAAGAAGCCTGTGCACATTGCTTCTGCTGTGACAGCAAAGGTCTTATCACGCGCGATCGTGCAGAGATCACCGCACACGCAGCGCCATTTGCAGCGAATCTTCCGCCAATGAGTCTTGAAGAAGCAATCGACACGATCAAACCGGCCGCGTTGATTGGCGCCACCGCTCGCGGCGGTACGTTCACACGCGCAATTCTCGAAAAAATGGCTGAACACAATGCGCGGCCGATTATTTTTGCATTGTCGAATCCAACTTCCAAAGCAGAATGTACAGCGGAAGCGGCTTACATGATGACGCAGGGCCGCGCTATTTTTGCGAGCGGCAGTCCATTTCCGCCAGTGGTTTACGAAGGCAAGACACTTGTTCCAGGACAAGGCAACAATGCCTACATTTTCCCGGGCCTCGGCCTTGGTGTGCTGGAAGCTGGCATCACGCACATCAACGATGACTTGCTGATTGCGTCCGCCAAAGCATTGGCAGAAGCGGTATCGCAGGAACGCATAGATCAAGGCTGTTTGTATCCGCCTTTGCGTGCGATTCGTGAGGTCTCCACGCAGATTGCAGTAGCTGTTGCTGAAACCGGTGCACAGGCTGGTTTAACTAAAAAGGTTATCGGCAAGGATTTTGCCGCGCATATAACAAAGACTATGTACGACCCGCATTATTGAGCGGCAATTTTCGCGTCTGCTTGAAGAAACGATGATCTGCATATTCCTTGCGCATTGTTTTCTCAAAACTTGGCGAATCTGTGTCGCATAACGTTTTGATGCGTGTTTTCAAGGTTGATTATTGATTGCTGCTGGTTTACTTTATGCCAGCTTTTTTCCGGGATGCCTAACAAGACGACCGAAACATATTTCGGCATTTCACATACTTGATATTGATCAACCAATCACCGTCAGATGTCTGCCAAAGTGTCTATCAGTCTCTACTTGTGTTTATTTAGTGTTCATCGATCGAGTGTTCATCGGTCG
>JAZKES010000100.1:11806-19168 GCA_040386995.1 Pseudomonadota bacterium
TATCAGTCTCTACTTGTGTTTATTTAGTGTTCATCGATCGAGTGTTCATCGGTCGAGTGTTCATCGGTCGGGTGTTCATCGGTCGGGTGTTCATCGAAAGTTATCAACACTGTTGCCATTACCCGGGTTCTGCGAAACAAGCTTGCTTAAATCAAGGAGTGCTCAAGTCAAGAGTGCTCAATTTCAGACACTGCGCTCCTGCAGTGCATAACAGGTGAGATCTGCTCATGGATTTTTTGCTGTGGTATGAAGAAGGCCCCGTCGGACTATTCATTCGTGAATCGCTCTGGGGTTACCCAATTGTTCTGTTCTGTCATGCCGTAGGTATGGCGACTGTCATGGGTGTAGTTGTTGTGTTGAACATGCGTGTGCTGGGTTATGCGAAAGAACTTTCCATTCCTGCATTTGCCAAATTGTTCAATATTGCGTGGCTCGGATTTTTCATCAACCTGGTTTCAGGCTTGATTCTGTTTGCGGGTAGTACAAGTACCTACGTATTTCAGGGCACCTTTCAGTTGAAGATTGGCGCGATCCTGCTCGGTGGCATCCTCATGAAGTTTGTGATGGGCGCTGTGCGCGACAATAAACCGGTAGCAACGCAAAAAGTGCTCGCCGTGGTGTGCCTGCTCTGCTGGATAGTGGGTGTTGTTACTGGCCGCCTGATGGCCTATCTGGCCTGATAAGGGGATAACTATGTTTTGGGAACCGTTTGCTGCTTGGCTTCAATCCTCCTGGTTTCATGGAGTGATGGTCAATATTTATTGGATGTTTCCATTGATGGAAACACTGCATTTTCTGGGCTTGATCTGGTTGTTTGGTTCGCTGCTTGTGGTTGATGGTCGCATCCTTGGCATCGCCCCGTATCTGAACATGAAAGCCTGTATGAAATTTATTCCGGTCGCGATTGTTGCGTTCGGTGTGAATCTCTTGACCGGCCTTGCGTTCCTGCATGCCGATCCTTACAACTACCTGGCGAACCCTGGCTTTCAATGGAAGATGGGTTTGATTGCAATCGCTGGTGTGAATGCGTTGTGGTTCTGGTTTGGTGAACACAAAGAACTTGTGCAACTGGCTGATGGTCAACAAGCGCCGTTCCGCGCGAAGTTGATTGCACTGATCTCGCTGGTGGTGTGGGTATTCGTGATCATCATCGGTCGTTTGCTGCCCTATACCGGCGGCAATGGCTAACAGCTGAAACTGTTGAACAAAAAGAGGACTTCGGTCCTCTTTTTTTATGGTTGTTGTTAATAGTAGTAACAAGATCGCGTCGCTACACTGGCGCGCCATATATTAGTAAGGAAAATATCGTTGACCACTTTACCGCCGTGTCCCAAATGCAAATCTGAATTTACCTATGCTGATGGTGAGCTGCTCATCTGCCCTGAATGTGCACATGAATGGCCCGCGACTGCGGAGCTGGAATCTGAAGAAGGCGCCAAGGTCATTCGCGATGCTGTGGGTAATGTCTTGGTCGATGGCGACACGATCACGGTGCTCAAAGATCTCAAGGTCAAAGGTTCATCACTCGTGGTGAAGGTGGGCACCAAGGTGAAAAATATCCGTCTCGTGGATGGCGATCACGACATCGATTGCAAGATCGAGGGTTTTGGCGCGATGAAACTGAAGTCGGAATTCGTCAAAAAAGTGTGAGTGATTGCTTTAAATCGTGAGAACACGGAATGGTTGCTTACGATGCGAGCGGGCGTCTACATAACCGTTTCAAACCCTGTGTAGACAATCATTATCGGTACCAAGTCCCCACCGAACCCGCCCGTGTAGCGCAGCCTATCGATATTGTCTTACACGCTGATGCAGGCCCCTGCCGCGGGATCACTGCCCGGATACGTCATATAAATCCGTGCAATCAACGCTTCGCGCTCGCGACGTATTGATCACCATATTCAAAAAAAAGCGGTAGTCAGAAGCAGCGCGTCACTAAATTGAGATGACGCAGTTGTAAGCGACGCTATGTTTTCCATGTCTCGCAACTGACCGCGTCATTCATCCTGATAAACACAGCTCCAGTTTGTTTATCTGGTCATCCCTATATCCTGCTGGACGCCGCGCGTACTCCTGCTTATTCTCCGGCTTCCACAAACTGCGAGAGATATCGTGTGATAGATAAAGCCCATCGACGCGTCATATTTGCTTCTTCTCTCGGTACTGTTTTTGAGTGGTACGATTTCTATCTGTATGGTTCGCTTGCAGCGATCATCAGCCGCCAATTCTTCTCGGGTGTTAACGAGACTACCGCATTCATTTTTGCGTTGCTGGCATTTGCTGCAGGTTTCGCTGTTCGCCCGTTTGGCGCGCTGATCTTCGGAAGACTTGGCGATTTGATCGGCCGTAAACATACCTTTCTGATCACGATTGTCATCATGGGTGTATCGACAGCTGTCGTGGGTATGCTGCCTGGCTATGCATCAATCGGCGTTGCTGCGCCAATCATCCTGATTGGCTTACGCTTGCTGCAGGGTTTGGCGCTGGGTGGCGAATATGGTGGCGCGGCAACGTATGTTGCTGAACATGCGCCACCCGGCAAACGTGGCCTATACACCAGCTGGATTCAGACCACCGCTACACTCGGTTTGTTTTTATCGCTGCTCGTGATTCTCGCGTGCCGCAGTATTCTTGGTGCTGACTTCGAGGTGTGGGGCTGGCGTATACCGTTCCTGATTTCAATTTTGTTGCTGGCAGTCTCCGTTTACATTCGTCTGCAGCTCAGCGAGTCGCCAGTATTTATCGAGATGAAAGCCGCCGGCAAAACATCGAAAGCGCCGTTGACCGATTCGTTTGCACGCTGGCCCAATCTCAAGATCGTGATACTGGCCTTGTTCGGTGGTACTGCAGGCCAGGCTGTCGTCTGGTACTGCGGACAATTTTACGCGTTGTTTTTCCTGACCCAGATGCTCAAGGTCGAAGCGTTCACAGCCAACATGCTGATCGCTGGTGCACTGATTATCGGCACACCATTTTTTGTCGTGTTCGGCGGATTGTCAGACAAAATAGGCCGGAAACGTATCGTGCTTGCAGGATGTCTGATCGCGGCGCTTACCTATTTTCCACTTTTCAAAGCGCTGACTCATTACGCAAATCCTGCGATTGAAACAGCGCAGATGCAAAGTCCGGTAGTTGTTGTAGCAGATGCAGACGCCTGTAAATTCCAGTTTGATCCGATTGGCAGAACGGTCTACTCCGCTTCATGTGATGTTGCGAAAGGTGCTCTCGCACGCGCAGGTACTCCTTATTCAAACGAGGATGCGCCAGGCGCAGTTGCGTATGTGCGTGTCGGCTCGCAAGTGGTGAATGCATTTGAAGGTGCTGAATTAACGTCGGCAGAATTCGCTGCAAAGAGCGCGTCCTTTGGTGCTGAACTTACCAGTGCGCTGAATACTGCGGGTTATCCGGCGAGCGCGGATCTCGATCAGATCAATTATCCAATTGTGCTGTTGATTCTCACGATCCTCGTCATCTACGTGACGATGGTATATGGACCAATCGCCGCATGGCTTGTCGAATTGTTTCCAGCGCGTATTCGTTACACATCCATGTCGTTGCCGTATCACATTGGCAACGGCTGGTTTGGTGGTTTTCTGCCGACGGTGTCATTTGCGCTCGTTGCTTACACCGGAGATATTTACTACGGTCTCTGGTACCCGATTGGAGTGGCGCTGATGACAGTTGTGATAGGGACGTTCTTCTTGCGCGAGACGAATGGAACGGCTGAACTCGAATAGTCGATTTGCGCGGATGCGAAAAATTCAGCAACTGATTAGCGCGGGAGGAAGCTCCCGCTGCGCGTGTTAATAACTAATTGAACTTGACCTGATAACGCGGCTCACTTAATCCGTGGATTGTATGAGTCGCAAAATGGCTTCACCAATGCGGCGTCATCAAGCCAGTGCAGGCGGCCTTAACAATGCCAGCTGCGGAGATACATGCAGCTCGACATCTGTTTCAGCTTGCAGGGTATGCAGCGTGATGCCTTCGATAAGCTCGCGTATGAATACTCTGCCACCGATAAGATCCAGCACGGCAATGTCCGTATAAACTGTCGTCACACAAGTAAGGCCCGTCAGCGGCAGGTTGCAGTGTTCGACGATTTTGGCGCTGCCGTCTTTCGCAAAATATTCCATCATCACGAATACTTTCTTCGCACCGACTGCAAGGTCCATCGCACCGCCCACTGCAGGTGCCTTGCGTCCTTGTGGCAGATCCCAATTGGCGAGATCACCATTCTGCGCAACCTGATACGCACCAAGAACACTAATGTCGAGATGTCCACCACGCACCATTGCAAACGAATCACAGTGATGAAAAAAACTGCCGCCTGGCAGGAGCGTCACTGGAATATTGCCGGCATTGACGAGATTCGTGTCCTTGATTAGCTGCGTCTGTTTTGGACCAACACCCAGCAAACCATTCTCGCTGTGAAACACCACTTCGCGATTCAGCGGCACATAGTCCGATACCATCAGCGGCATGCCGGAGCCAAGATTTACGTACGCACCCTCTGGGATATCCTGCGCCACGCGCCATGCAATCTGTTGCCTGGTGAGATTGTTCATCAGGGTTTCCTCGTGGCGACGACATGCTGCACAAAAATGCCAGGTGTGATTACGCGTTCGGGATCAAGCGTGCCGAGTTCGACAATCTGATCTACCTGCGCAATCGTGATGGCGTTACTCATCGCCATGACAGGATTGAAGTTGCGCGCGGCTTTGTCGTAAGTGAGATTACCCCAACGATCGCCTTGTAATGCTCGAACCAGTGCGAAATCCGCTTTGATTGCCGGTTCAAAAATATACGTCGCACCATCGAATTCGCGATGTTCTTTACCAACTGCCAATGGTGTGCCCACGCCAGTGCGGGTATAAAAACCCGGAATGCCGGCACCGTTGCAGCGGATGCGCTCTGCTAACGTTCCCTGCGGAATAATTTCGAGTGTTAACGTGCCGCTGTCGAGCAAGTCTTCAATCAACGTGGTGCCTTCCTTGCGCGAATAAGAGCAGATCAGCTTGCTGATGCGGCGATCACGCAGCAGATGCGCCATGCCACGTTCACCCACACTCGGATTATTGGCAATTATGGTGAGATCGCGTCTGCCTTGCGTATGCAGCTCCTCGAGGAGGTCGTCGGCAAAGCCGCAATTGATGAAACCACCCGTAAATAAAACTGCGCCGTCGGATATCAGCCGCGCCGCATCGGGTATGGAAGGCAGGATTTTATTTATCATGAGTGATTTCTATTGTTATCGCAGGAGCATGCCGCAGTCGTTGCAGGCAAGTCAATTGTGGTTTCGGGTTTCGCCAAGCGCGGCCTATAATGGCTCTGCTTTCATCTAAATAAAAACAAGAGAGAATAACGTGACTCAAACCCTTCCCGATTTTAGCGGCCCGGGACCGGTACAGGTGTACCAGGATTTCCTTAACCAGGGCCAGTTCCTCATCCAGCAATGTAAAGACTGCGGCAAATTCGTGTTTTATCCGCGCGTGTTATGCAAGCACTGTGGCTCCGTGGCACTCAAGTGGGTTGAACCCACGGGACGCGGCGTTGTGTATTCCACTTCAGTCGTGCGCCAGAAGCCAGAGAAAGGCGGCGATTACAACGTTGCGATCATCGAACTTGAAGAAGGCCCACGTATGTTGAGCCGTGTCATGGATATCGATGCCGACAAAGTGAAGATTGGCATGCAGGTCAGTGCACACATTGCGGAGCTCGATGGCGTACGTGCGGTCGTGTTCTACAACAAGGAACAGGGGAGCCGCGAATGGTAAAGCAATTGCAGGGCGAACAATCGCTGCGCGGTGCAGCTGCAATTGTTGGGGTTGGTCTGAGCCGGTTTGGCGATCTGAAGGGTCGCAGCCACATGGAGATCATGGGCGAAGCGGTATATCACGCACTGGCTGATGCGGGTCTCACAATAAAAGATGTCGACGGCATTTTCGCTTCCAACTTTGTTGATCAACTTACTCCGCTTGTTGTTGCCGAATATTTTGGTATCAAGCCGGATTTCATTGATGGTTCTAATGTCGGCGGTTCCGCATTTGTAAATGCGCTGCTGTCAGCGTCGCTCGCACTCAAACACGGCTTATGTGAAGTCGCGCTTGTTTGTTACGGCAGCAATAATCGCAGCGGCGGTATAGTTGCTCCCGCACACGCGCGCACCGTTGAGTCAGTCTATAAACCACGTTATCCCGTGCAGGCTTATGCACTCGCTGCGGCACGACACATGTATCAATACGGCACCACGCAGGAGCAGCTTGCTGAAGTGGCCGTTGCAGCCCGCAAATGGGCACAATTAAATCCTGCGGCAGAAATGCGTGATCCACTTTCGATTGCGGATGTACTCGCAGCGCGCCGTATTGTTGATCCGTTTGGCGTGCGTGACTGTTGCCTCGTCAGCGACGGTGGCGGCGCGATGATTCTCGTGAAGGCAGATCGCGCGAAAGATTTCCCGAAACAACCTGTATACGTACTTGGTGTTTCTTCGCGAACAACGCACAACATCATTTCCGAAATGCCGGACCTTACCGTGACTGCTGCAGCACAAAGCGGGCCTGAAGCATTTGCGATGGCTGGCGTAAAACCTGCCGACATCGATGTGGTCGAGCTCTACGATGCATTCACGATCAACACAATTCTGTTTCTCGAAGACATGGGTTTCTGCAAAAAAGGTGAGGGTGGTGCGTTCGTCGCGAACGGCAACATTGCACCCGGCGGCAAGTTACCCGTAAACACTAACGGTGGTGGCTTAAGTTGTGTGCATCCCGGCATGTACGGCATTTTCTTGCTGATCGAAGCCGTGCAGCAATTACGTGGCGAATGTGGTGAGCGACAAGTGAAAAATGCCAGGCTCGCCGCGTGTAACGGCAATGGTGGTTATCTGTCGAGTCAGGTGACTGCGGTTCTCGGTACGGCAGAGACGCTCTGATACCTCACTGACGAAAATGTTCATGGGCTGAAAGCTGATTCGTGAATACTGGCTGATTCAACAGCAAATTCGTATAACAGGGACGTTGCGAATTTGACTGTTCACTCCGATCCCTGAAATTCCAAAACATCATCGACTGTATGGTCATCGATGATGTTGATTTTTTTTTCGCGCTGCTCACCGAGCAGTTGATAATCACGCAAGAAATTGAGCTTCGATGAAAAAACTGTTCACCACAATTGCAGGATTTCTGTTCGCATCTTGTGCTGCCGCTCAACAGGAACTCATAGACTTCCAGAATTTTGGTGGATCGGCACTTACCGTCAAAAGCGCTATTGCAACGTCGAAATTGTTTTTCAAAGTGGATGGAACCTACGTACTCACGCTGCCCGGCAAGGTCATGCGAAATGATGATTGGGATTCCAGAG
>JAZKES010000100.1:19268-22504 GCA_040386995.1 Pseudomonadota bacterium
TACGTACTCACGCTGCCCGGCAAGGTCATGCGAAATGATGATTGGGATTCCAGAGGCGTGTGGCGAATGGAAGGACACAGTATATGCAGCACGGTTACAGAACCTTTACCTGCGCCGCAGTTCCTCAGAGAAAACTGTCAGAACATTCCGGTCAACAACTATGGTGAATCATGGGTGATTGAGAGTAATGCCAATGGTGAGATACACGTGACCATCAATCGGGAAGACACTGATCTCTAGTTGTATCCGATGAAGTTGATCATCTAGCGTTTACTTCAAACAAAGCTGTTCGATCAATTGCGGATAAATTTGAACATCCGCTTAGTGCCATACAAACTTCAAGTTCTTCACGTAACGTGCGCAGCACATGAGCAACACCTAGCGCGCCAGCAGCCGCGAGTGCGTAGATGTAGGGGCGACCAATCAACACTGCGCTTGCACCGAGTGCTACTGCTTTGAACACATCACTGCCGCGCCGAATTCCTCCATCGAGTAGTAATGGAACGCGACCTGCAACGGCTGCTGCAATCGCGGGTAAAGCATCAATGCTGGCTGGCAGCGTATCGAGTACACGACCGCCGTGGTTGGAAACAATAATTCCCTTTGCTCCATGTTCGATTGCAAGCAGGGCATCTGCAGGATCGAGAATACCTTTGACGATAACGGGCAAACGCGTCGCACCAACGAGCCAGGTTATCTCATCCCAACCGGGTGCGTGCGCCAACACACCATCGAATATAACACTGCCATCGGCCGGTACAGGCGGCGCGGATAGTGGAGACAGTCCTGCGAGATTTACCGCCTCGATGCCGGCCGGCAAATGAAAACCTGCGCGTTGTTCGCGGTTGCGAATACCAGAGAGTGGTGCATCGACTGTAACGACTAATGCCTGACAGCCGCAGTCTTCTGCGCGCCGAATGAGGCTCAGAGTGTCGGCCCGTCGAGTCTGCAGATAAAGTTGAAACCACAGCTGTCCTTTCGCGGCAGCTATTTCCTCAAGCTTGGTTGTCGCCAATGTGCTCACGATAAACGGCGCAGCCATCACTTGCGCGCCGAGTGCACTCGCAATTTCGCCATCTGCATGAAACAACTTCTGGTAACCAACTGGGGCGAGAAAAATGGGATGCTCAAACGTGTGGCCGAACAGATCGAGCCGCGTATGACCTCCGCGCACATCACTCAGCACGCGGCTCCGCAAGCGCAACCGGTCGAACGCCACGCGATTGTCGCGCAAGGTAATTTCGTCGGCAGCGCCAGCGGTTAAAAATTCCCAGGCATTGTCGTCCAGGCGTGCGCGTGCGAAGTTTTCGTAATCGGTAGCGGCAACAATCTCGCGAGGGATCGCGTTAAGAGGTGGGAGTACTGAACTCACAGGTCCGCCCATTGTCGCAATAAATTGTGATAGTGGCTGGTGAGTGCTACAACTTCGGTGGTGTCGCCAAGTTGCTGGCGTAGCTGCATGATCGTCATGTCGAGATTGAACAACATCGCACGCTGCCAATCATCACGCACCATGCTCTGCACCCAGGTGACTGCGGCGAGCCGCATGCCGCGAGTAACGGGTTCAACACGATGCAGGCTCGTGGACGGATAAAGAATCGCGTCACCTGCCTGGAGTTTCACTTCATGCATGCCGTAGGTGTCTTCAATAATTAATTCGCCGCCGTCGTATTCATCTGGGTCGCTGATGAATACGGTGATCGATATATCGGTGCGCACTTTTGCCTGACGCGCCGCATCACGTTGAATCGCACTATCCACATGATTACCGTAATGGCCGCCGCCTTCGTAGCAGTTGAACAGCGGTGGCAAAACATATTGCGGTAACGCTGCCGATACAAAAAGTGGATGTTGCTCCAGAGCGGCACTCACCATTGCGCCAAGTTTTTTTCCAGCAGCAGAACCTGCAGTCAGTTGGCGATTCTGTTTGCGCATGCTCGCCTGCTGTCCCGATGTAGCAGTGCCGTCGAGCCATTCGGACGTCGATAACGTAGCGCGCAGTTCAGTGCGCAACTGAGTCAACAGTTCTCCAGAGAGCACCTCGGGTACATGCAGCATCATGGGTAATTTCTCAAAATGGGTAACTTCTCAACATCGGTCTGTGAATCGAATCGTACTGTTTTACGCTGGATCTTTTGCATTCCGTCATTCCCGCGTAGGCGGGAATTCATCCGAACCGCGTCTTATCCCCTGGATTCCCGCCTGCGCGGGAATGACGTTAAGATCTCTGCAATGACATTTAGAGCTCTGCAATAACATCAAGATCTCTGCAATGACGTTAGAGCTTCGCAATGACATAAAGAGCTCAAAAATGAGGTTAAAAGAGAGAACGGATTACTAGCCTTAAGTCAGTGTCATTTGTCTCTTGAATCAGTAACGACCGTAAGTGTCTGCGGTGCTCGAAGCAACTGCGATCTGAGCTGCGCCAGGTGGATACAGGCAGTGACTAACCCCGTTCATAAAAAAGCCCGCCAGTGGCGGGCTTCTGGAGAATCACAACCCTATCAGAAGCTGAACTCTGCTGTCAGCATCATTGAGCGTGGGGTGCCCAAACGTACACGGTTACCACCGTTGTTCAAGGTTTCAACATATTCCTCGTCAGTGAGGTTATACAGGTTCAAACGCAGGTTGAGTTGTGGCGTTGCTTTGTACGCAACCATCATGTCTGAAGACCAGAAGGACGGAATTTCCGACGCGCCAGTTTGCGGTGCAGTGACTACCGTAATAATACGTTCCTGTTCGGAAACGTAACGTGCGCCGCCACCAACAGTCAGGTCACCAAATGTGTAGGAAGTCCAAAGCGTTGCAGACAGCTCCGGGTTCCAGCGAACACCGGTTGTTTCTACTCCGGTAGAACTTTGTTGGTCGAGAGCTTCAGCGTCCAGATGTGTTACACCTGCCGACACCTGCCAGAAGTTGGTCAACTGACCAACTGCCGAGATCTCGACACCTTCGACGCGCGTACGGCCAATCTGCAGCGGGTTGCCCAGATCGTCAAACGACGCTTGTTTGTCGTTTTCAGTACGGAATATCGCGGCCGCCAGGTTCAGCTGATTGTCGAACAAGGCCCACTTGGTACCAAGTTCGATGTTGTCGGTTTCCTGTGGATCGAGAGCCGAGTTGTTCTGATTGTTGTCCGCACCGGACAAAACAAAATTCGCACTGCCGGGAGGCGTTTGTGAAGTTGCGTAGGATGCATAGATGCTGCCGCTATCTACCGGTTTATATACCGCGCC
>JAZKES010000100.1:22604-27159 GCA_040386995.1 Pseudomonadota bacterium
AAGTTGCGTAGGATGCATAGATGCTGCCGCTATCTACCGGTTTATATACCGCGCCAACTTTCCAGCTCAGTAGATTGTCTTTATCTTCCAGCTCAGGTGATGCTGTCAGCACGTTGTTTGCGATTGATGCACCTTCCGTGGTTGTGGTGTAACGCTCGTAACGTAATCCACCGCTCAACAACCACTGTGGATTGAGTTCAAGAGTATCGGACAAATACAACGCTGCAGTTTTGGTCTCGCCATCGGTGAATGCACCGTTCAAGTAAAGTTGGCCACGGAAAATATCGGAGTCGGGACTATAAAATCTGGTTGGCGGGTTGACCGGAGCTGCGTAAACAACACCGTTGATAGTTGCGGCCGCATTACCAAGCGTCAGCGACTTTTGGCTCTCGCGCATGAATTCCAGACCACCAGTAAGGGATTGATGCAGGCCGCCGGCATCGAGTTCGCTGTTGAAGCTGGTCTGGTTGGCCAGGATTTCATCTGTGCGATCAAGACCCTGACGGCTTGGTGAAAATGTCCATGAAGCCAGATCGTTGGGGTTTAAATATGCAGCGTTGGCTGGGTTCGTCGTATTAGCACTCACGGCGGGTGAGTTAACACCACTCAACGTGCGATCCATATTGGTCTGGCCAAAACGTGAGACGTTTCTTACCACAGTGTTGGCGCCGAGATTGTGCTCAACCTTGAAAGTGATCATGTCAGCGGAAACTTCTTCGCTGTCGCCACGGTAGCCGTAGAAGTTTGAACGATCGACCGCAGGTGCACTGTTGATTGCGGCGGCCAATGCGCGGGTTGCGGCATTGTCGGTTCGAGTAGTCACCTGAGTGGTGGCGTTTGTCGTGTCGAAGTATGGAAGCACCGCATAACCATAACCAAGCGCTGGCAGACCACCATCGGGAACGTTGTCCTGTTTAACGTGTTGTGAGAACAGGTAATAACGAGTCGAGGTGCCAAGGCCCAGCGCAATCGAAGGTGCGATGGAGTAGTTTTCGTTGCTAACCTGGTCGCGCTTCGGAACACCACCATCGGCAAATAACGCGTTGAAGCGAACTGCGCCGGTCTCACCAAAATTCTCACCAATATCTACCGCTGCGCGTTTTCTGTCTGCGGTGCCGTAACCCGCGGTTGCCGTGGTCGCGCTGTTGCGTGTTGGCAATTTGGAGATCAGGTTGAGATAACCTGAGGCCGAGCCGCGACCAACGTCGGTTCCTGCTGGACCTTTGGAAATTTCAATTTGCTCCAGGTTGAACACATCGCGCGTAACGGCGCCGAGGTCGCGGATGCCATCGACGAATGTTGAAGTTGAAACAGAGAAACCGCGCATCTGAAGAGTGTCGCCAGCGGAGGTATTCCCGTTTTCGCCAAGCTGCATCGTGACGCCAGGGGTGTTTCGCAGTGCTTCAACCAAAGAGGTTGAACCTTGCTCAAGCAGAATTTCTTTCCTGATCACTTGCACTGTCTGCGGTGTGTTCAGCAGCGGTTGGGTCAATTTGGTGTTTGCTGATTCATCTGCCTTGTAAGGAACATCTGCTTCCGCTCGAACTCTGACTTCAGGCAATGTCGTCTCGCTCGCGGCTGCTTGAACATAGCCCGAAAACGGAATGGCTAGAGTGGCCAGCGCAAGCAGTGACTTGTTGAACTTTCCTTGAACAGTCGTTGAATGCTTGCGGCTACGAATTGGCCGTGAGGGGTGTGTCATTTGGTTCATCTCCATTGGTGTGTTTGTGAAAGGTCCAGCGAGCCTTGTCGCTACCGTTCAGCGCTACGGTTCATATGCGCTTCCTGAAAGCTAAAAATAGCGGCTCTCTTTTCGTAAAACTAAATAGTAATGATTATCATTTGCACTTTCAACAACTATTTGCACTCAAGAAATCAACATTTCCTCAAATCGAAGAATCACGCATTTGATTTGATGAGAGCTGGCTGGAAAGCGCTTATTGAGACGCTCTTATTGTCTATCCCGACGATCGTCGGGGCGGTTGCCAGGTCGGTCTCCCGGACGTCCACCCGGAGGACGGCGGTCGCCTTGAGGACCTGCTTGAGGAGCAGGCAGGGAAACATCGCTGACGCCGGGTTCTGTGACAAAACCGATTTTAGTGACACCTTGCTTGGCGGCAGCTGACATTACTTCGGCGAGTACCTGGTACTGCGTCGTTTTGTCGGCGCGCAGGTGCAGTTCAGGTTGCGGTGTTTGCAGTGCAACCTGGGCCAGACGCGCATCCAGATCACCCGCTGGTAACACGTCGCCATTCCAGAAAAGAGCGCCCGTACCGTCAATCGAAAGCTCAATCTTGTCGGGCGTATTGAGGTCGGGCTGGCTGCTCGCTTGTGGCAAATCTATTTTTACTGCATGGGTGATCATTGGCGCCGTGACAATAAAAATCACGAGTAAAACGAGCATGACGTCGATCAACGGGACCATGTTGATCTCGGCCATCGGCATGCTGTTGGCCGCTGATTTATTGAATCCGCCGAAAGCCATCAGGACGCTTCCTGCAACGATGTCGTTGCCTTCGGTATGGTGTTTTTGATCGGCACCACAGATTCACTCACGCGTGAGCCCATCGTGAGCAAGGAAAACAGGTCGTGTGCAAACGAATCCAGTTGCGCGAGTACCACGCGGTTGAAACGCACAAACGCGTTGAACGCGAGTACCGCTGGCATCGCAACGGCTAGACCTGCGGCAGTCATGATGAGCGCTTCACCGACTGGGCCGGCGACTTTATCGAGTGTGCTCTGGCCAGTCAGGCTGATAGCAGCAAGCGCGTGATAAACGCCCCATACGGTGCCGAACAACCCAACGAAAGGTGCAGTGGAACCGATGGAAGCGAGAATCGTAAGGCCAGCTTCGAGGCGCGCGGTTTCTTCATCGATCACGCGGCGTAATGAACGTGTAAGAAATTCAGCGCCGCCACCCGCGTCTTCCAGTCGTTTGGCATTGACGCCACCGTGCTTGACTGCCTGCAGGCCGTGCCACGTGAGATGCGCGAATAGATTATCCTGCGTGTGATCGGCAGTGTCTTTGAGTGTGCTGCCAACTTCACTAAGCGATGAGGCATTCCAGAAAGTATCGAGAAACGCCTTGCTGCGCCGTTTTTCACGCCACGTCAGAATGCCTTTGCCGACAATGAGCGCCCACGTCACGATCGACATAAAGGCGAGAATTACAACGATACCCATACCAACGCTGTCGGTCTGGGCGAGAAAACCGGAAAAACCGGTCATTTGTGTGGCTTCCACGAGATTTACCTCAAAGCGAAAATGAAATTGGTACAAGCACCCAGGCGGCAACCGCCTCGTTACCTTGTTTGGCAGGAACGAAACGCCAGCGTCGCACGGTATCAAGTGCTGATTGGTCGAGGCGATCGGCGCCACTGCTGGTGTGTAATTCGATCTCGCCAGCCGTGCCATCAGCATTGACGAATACACGCAGGATTACTCGGCCTTGTTCCTGCATCCGTCGCGACATCGCGGGATAGGCTGGTGAAGGATTGTCGAGGTACGCCGCATCAAAACTTGGCGGAACCGGCGCAGCCGGCGCTGGTTCGGTCACTGGAGTATTACTTGCCTGTGACGGAGCTGCAGCGGGCGGTGGTGTGGGTGCAGCAACCGGCGGAGGAGTTGGTGCTGGCGCGGCTTCAGCTGGTTGAGCGACCGGTTTTTCAGCGACGATTATTTTCTTTTTGACGGGCTCAGGTGGTTTGACCACCGGTACCGGCTGGGGAACTACCACTGGCTCCGGCGGCCGAACAGGTTCTGGGACTGGAGCGGTGATCATACTCACCATGATTGGCACGGCATTCGATGCAGGTTGTGCTTTTTGTGCCGCGATACCAAATAGTCCGAACGCCGCAGTAGCGTGCAAAACGACCGCAGCGATTATGCCGATGTGCAAAGTGCCAGGTTGATTGAATGAAGCCATGGCGATCTAGACGAACCTCGCAATGACTGTCACTAGGCCAAAAGTTTGTATTCGTTTTGCCCGCCAAATGCCACACGCGCGTCGCCCCCCGAAGCCCATCATATTGGTCGATGGAGCCGAGAGGCTAAGCCACAGGGCTTGGCATTTTGTGAGTTTCATTTGGCGACTCTCCAGACCAAACAGTTCAAGAAACCTTATCGGGCCGATTCTTGAGAGCGCTATGGCTGGCAAACTTTAGTTGAGAACAAAGATGAGAATAATTCTCACTCATAAATGGAGGGGGGTCAACAGGATTTTGGGGCAACTGAGAGACCTTGGTCGCAACTTTGGCACCCGTTAGGTGAAGCGGGGGTGAGTTAGTCAGGGAAGGGAGGAAGCTCGGACAAGTGTTTTAGTAGCACTGATCACTAAATGAAGCCGGCGTAATGGAACCAGGCAAATGACGAGTGGACAGGCGTCATTTGCTGATCTTAATTGCCGGGATTTGTTTGTTCGAGCTGTGGTTGTTAAATCGTTATCCGCTATTCAAAACATGCCAGCTATTAGAGCTCTACCTTTTATAGTCCTACTATAGCCCTACGCCCCACGTGCCACCAAAGAAATGCTCAGCCAGCGGTTTGCGTTTGCGAG
>JAZKES010000100.1:27259-34628 GCA_040386995.1 Pseudomonadota bacterium
CCTACGCCCCACGTGCCACCAAAGAAATGCTCAGCCAGCGGTTTGCGTTTGCGAGGTGATAACTCCCGGGTCTTGAACTCCTCTAGCAGGCTAGCTTCCGGGAGCTGATAACCGACTGCCATCATGGCTAGAGGTTTGACCGTTTCTGGAATCGCAAACAATTCGCGTGCCTTGTCGGCTACGAATCCGGCCATCTGGTGAGTCATCAATCCCAATGCCGTTGCCTGCAAACACATACTCATGGCAGCGGCACCAGTGTCGTAGGGGCCGAATGAGTTCGGTGTACCGTTGTGGTCGAACAACAGGCTTGCACAGGTAATGATTAACACCGGGGCATGCTGGCACCAGGCCCTGTTCTTTTCCACCAGGCATTCAAGCGCCTTATTCCATGCGTCCGGATTGTCCTGCTTACTGCAAATGATGAAACGCCAGGGTTCATCACCGAAACATGAGGGTGCCCAGCGCGCAGCTTCGGCAAGAGTAAGCAAGGTTTGGTGAGCCACCGGCCGGGTCGAATCGAATGAAACCCCGCTATAACGTTGTTCTAACAGGGGAAGAATGGGAGTTGAAACATCAATCGACTTTTTAATCATGTTGCTCTGGGTACCTATTAATAAGTGTAACTTGGGATGCGCTGCAGATTACTTGGTAAGGTTGTAGAGGGTCCAGGCTTTTGAAGAGGGCAGCATCACGCGTTTGTGCGGTGAGTGGCGCAAGGATTGCGTGATTTTGCGTTGAGAGGACATAAGCGCGGGTAAGCGCCCATCATTCCTTGATGTCTTCATATTTGTTTCACAGGAAAGGAGGATAAATCGCTATATCTTAATGTCCTAAATAGTACATAGAACCAAAAGCTTCGTAATATATGATTGGTTTGTGTAATTTTCTAACCTTATAATTTTATTGATAATTTTCAGGATTTTGAGAGGTTGGCGTAAGTAGGTAATTGCAAGAAATGGCGTGAAACCGGGCGGCGTAGCCTTATGTAATAGCGACTGCCGCAGATGTTTCAAAGGTCAGGAATATTTGATGGCGAGGTGAAATGACACCTTGAAATCACCGGGATCACTACTATATTCATTTGAATTATCCAGTGGGCGGAGAGGTTTACAGACCTTGAAGCCGGACAAATCTGGTTCATGGGTTGGCGCGTATAATGGACAGTGTTAGTATTCGTGCCCCCGCGGCAAGGAGTCGTGGTTATGAAAGATAGTAAACATTTCAAGTTAGATTCAGAGCTGGAGCTCGCCGAGTCCGATTTTGATACGGATCTCGACGTCGATACTGATTCCGAAACGGATGATGACGTCAAACCAGGCAAAGCCATCTGGAAACAACCGAATCGCGCAAAATTTATGGCAAAGCAAACAGCAGGCAAGCAGTTACAGATTTTCGACACCATGGTTCCCGGCCGCGATCTGGGGGCCTACATTACTGCGGTCAACAATATTGCGATCCTGAGTGCCGAAGAAGAACACGATTTAGCTAATCAGTACTACTACAAGGAAAACCTTGATGCAGCCCGCAAGTTAGTACTTGCTCACCTGCGCTTCGTAGTACATGTCGCCAAGTCTTACTCCGGTTATGGTCTGAGCGAAGCCGACCTTATCCAGGAAGGTAACGTAGGCCTGATGAAAGCGGTAAAACGCTTCAATCCAGAAGTTGGTGTGCGATTGGTGTCGTTCGCCGTACATTGGATCAAAGCTGAAATACACGAATTTATTCTGCGCAACTGGCGCATTGTCAAAGTTGCAACTACCAAGGCGCAGCGCAAACTGTTCTTCAACCTGCGTGGTGCTAAAAAACGTCTGGGCTGGTTGAGCCAGGCTGAAGTGAATGAAGTCGCAAATGATCTGGGTGTAGATCCTGCAACCGTTACCCAGATGGAAGGTCGCATGGGTGCGTTCGATGCTGCTTTTGATGGTGCTGCAGACGCTGATGACGAAGAGTACGGCCAATCACCTGCTTTTTATCTGGAAGATTCAAGCTTCGATCCGGCCCGTAGTGCCGAGAGTGATGACTGGGAAAAAACCAGCACCGATGGTCTTTATGTGGCGCTTAATGAACTTGATGAACGCAGCCGCGACATCCTGACCCAGCGCTGGCTCAACGATGGCAAGGCCACCTTGCACGAGTTGGCTGCCAAATATAATGTTTCGGCAGAACGAATCCGTCAGCTCGAAAAAAATGCGATGGATAAAGTCAAAGTTATGCTCGAAGCATGAGCACACAGAAGCAGTAATCAAAAGCCGTCCTAGTGACGGCTTTTTTATGCCCGCAAATTTAATAAGGAGTTCTGATTAAAAGCGGGCTAATAAATCGCGTATGACGGGACGATACTCAAGTCGGCTCGACACCAGGTGTTTTCGTGAGTGGAAAGTAATGTAACTACAAGTGTCGAAACTAGATGTCTTGAATCAACTTGACGCCGATACCAGTCGACCAACTTCGCCGCAGCCTTTCCTCTGCTGATAAAGCTGCTGAGTTAGATGTAGTGAAACTGACTATTACTACTGAAGCGCAACAACAGAAATCTGCTGCAGTTTTTCTGCCACGAGCTGCGGCTCGATCGACCTCAAGCAACGATGATTATGCAAACACAGCTTGCGCGTGCATTCAAACGCGCAAGGTTCACTGCCTTTAATCACTTCCGTGCGTGATGACAGTGGTCCCCAGATACTCACATCGGTGGGGCCAAAAATTACAAATCCCGGAACGTGCATTGCTGCGGCGAGGTGAGAGGGGCCGCTGTCATTGCCAACAAACGCAACAACGTGGTTGAAAAAAGCAGCCAGTTCAGCCAATGACAACTGATTGCATAAATTAACTGGGCGCTCACTTATCGCTGTGTCGATCATGGCAAGCACGGCGTCGGTTTCAATCGCATCCTGGCCAGCGCCAATAAAAACAACTTGCTGGTTTTGCTGCAGCAAGCCCGATGCCATTGCTGCAAAGTGTTCGCGCGGCCACTTTTTATAGGCCTTTGTAGCGCCAGCGTGTACCGCAATAATTTTGCGGCTGAAATCTAGTCCGAAGCTCTCCAGTTTTTGTTTCAGCACTTGGGACAACGGCGGCGGCGCGAGTTTTAGATAACGGGCTTCGCTATCTGGCATCCCAAGCCCAATGAATACTTCGTGAAAACTATACCAGCGGTGTTCTTTTCCTTCCTCGCGTGCAGAAAAATTGATCGGCATCGCGTAGTGATAACCATACTTGTGCAGCGCCGGACTACAACCGAGGCGATAGGTCGCACCCGAAAGTTGTGTCAGGCGATGAGCAACAGAATCTTCTTCGACGTTGAACGCAATGTCGGCTTCGAAGCTGCGGATTTTCTGGAGGCATTTGAGGTAGATCGGTAATTTCTGCAGCAGCTGAGCTTTGGCGAGAGTTTTGCGCGGATAAAAAATCAGGACATCTTCCGGCAATGCGCCTTTAAGCAATTCCTGGAAGCTCTCGTCTACGACGACTTTGAATTCGATGTTGTTCGTGCGGCAATGTTCAGCAAATTGCTGCACCAGGTTGCCTGCTATCAGCAAGTTGCCCAGATACTTCGTGGGATTAACCAGGACGATGCGGGCGGGATTGTCTGGCAAAGCCGGAATGGACACGCTGTGCACCTATTCAAGTAGGACAGATGCTGATTATGGCAAATCATGCTCCCGGATGGGACATTTCATTCTGGTATTCGCGCCTTTACAGATAAGTGTTCAGTTGCAGAGAAAAAAATCGTCATGAGGATTGTTTGCAGCTCTGCAAATTTAGAGCTTTGCAACGCCGCCTGATATCATTCGTGTTCTGAATTTCCAGTTGTGATTGCAGGCTATTGGACCTGCGTTGTATGAAATATCCCTTTCTGTTTTTTGCCGCACTCAATGGATTTCTCGTCGTGGCCCTCGGTGCTTTTGGCGCACATGCACTCGAAGACCGCATTAATGTCGTGATGCTGGATGTCTATCACACGGCCGTGCAGTACCAGATGTTTCATACCCTCGCCTTTGTTGCAATTCACGTACTCGCGCGCGACATGCCGGCACATTCGTTCACCTTCATATCGAGATTGTTCATCGCCGGCATCGCTTTTTTTAGCGGCAGCCTTTATCTACTTGCGCTCACGAGTGTGACTTGGCTCGGTATGATCACGCCAATCGGTGGAGTATTACTCCTGGCCGGCTGGTTCATGCTCGCCAAGGCCAGCTACGGTAATAAAAACGTATGATGACCAAACTCAAGAACGTTCCGATGCGCACGGTAAAAAGTTTTGTGATCCGTCGTGGCCGGATGACGGAATCGCAGGAAACTGCGCTCGCATCCCAATGGTCGATTTATGGCTTGAACCTGAGCGATGGTTTGCTGGATGCTGAAAAAGTTTTTGGTCGTTCCGCCGAGCTGGTTTTTGAAATTGGCTTCGGCATGGGTGAAGCACTGATCAGCATGGCGCAGGCCAATCCGCATCAGGACTTCATTGGTGTCGAAGTACATCCGCCCGGCATCGGCAATGTGCTGCGCATCATCGCCGAGCAGCAGCTGACCAACGTCAGGATCTACAAAACTGACGCCAAAGATGTGTTGCACCAATGTATCGCCGACAACGCACTGACCAGGATGCAGATATTTTTCCCCGATCCCTGGCACAAGACCAAACATCACAAACGTCGCCTGATCCAGCAGGAATTTGTGCAACAGATACATGCAAAGCTCAAGGCCGGTGGTGTGTTACATCTCGCGACTGATTGGGAGCCTTATGCCAATCAGATGTTGCGAGTAATGAGCGAAGCTGAAAACTTCACAAACCGCGCAGGTGATCAACTGTGGGTTACCGAACACGCGCGACCGCTGACAAAGTTTGAGCAGCGCGGCCATCGCCTCGGCCATGGAGTGTGGGATCTGATGTTTGAAAAAGTGCGTTAGAAGTTAATTCGATGTCACCAGGTTTTTCGCAGGTAACTTGTTGAAGCACGAAGCACCAATTACCAGGTTTGAAGTCAGAAGTTTGAATGTATCGCGAGGGTATTCGTCGGGCTAGTGAACGGTTTAAGTCTGGCGTAACTCAAGGCATTTCAACCTATCAGGCGAATCATCAACTCAGTACGCGCTGCTTCTCGGCCAGAAACGATGGCCATTGTCCGAGAGCCAGTGCCGCAGGTGTTTATAATCGGGGCATAACGACGCCACCGTATTCCAGAATTTCTGCGAATGGTCGAGATGGCGAAGGTGACTGGTTTCATGAGCGATCAGATAGTCCACCACTTCCCGCGGCGCCATCATCGTCAACCAGTTGTATTGGATGGTGCCATCTTCGCAGCAGTGTCCCCACTTACTCTTGGTTTTGCGGAATACCACTTCCTTCAATTTATGATCAACGCCTAATGCGCGCGCAGTCTTGATAGTTTGCGTGGCCATGTATTCGCGCGCCTGGTCCAGCAGCCATGTATTGAAAAGTTTTTCGAGTTTCGCCTTGCTGCCATCGCGACTGTACAAATAGAGCGCGTCTCCTTTGAGCTGTGCTTTTGGCTGCTTCGCGAGTACCACCACGATGACTCGTGGTTTGCCCAGAAAGGTAAATTCACGCCCGTCAGCGATAACCAGACTTTCCGCCTGTTTCTGCTTTTGGCTTGCCAGTTGCTCAAGGATCCACGGTGTTTTTTCTTTCAAAAAACCCTGAATCCAATATTGTGGCGCACGCAGAGGCGCGCGTACTTCAACCTGGCCTTTTTTAACATAAACCACGAGAGTGATACGTTTGGAGCGTACCAGTTCATACGGAAACTGCATTGTGGGATTAAGGAGCGATATTTGTTTCATTTTTTAACGGGATTAACAGGTATTTAAGGCCGTTGATGTCAATTTCATTCATAAGTTGCAATAACTCGCCCAATTCGCCTGATGGAAAACTACCCTTGCTTGCCATCCAGTTCAGATAGGGGCCCGGCAAGTCCATCAGCAATCGTCCCTGATATTTTCCGAATGGCATTCTCCTGTTTGCCAACTTAACCAATGAAGCCTTTTCGAGCATAAATTTTAACTAAATTTCCCACTTCGATATTTTAATTCCGTTTTTAACGCGAAATTTATATAGATAACTGTTGGTGTGGTAAAAGTGATAATAAAATTCCCTAAAAAATATAGTTGCGTGGTAATTCATACGTTAAAGATCAGTAATTTTGATTTTCAATGAATGCCATCAAAAGGAAACTCCAATCTGTGCCCGGTCTTCAACGTTTAGAACAACACGCAGATTGCACGTCAGTGTATTAACCGGGGCATTAGTAGAATCACAGCAATGATTCTTCCGGCCAATTGATACTCTTGGTACCTCTAGCGAAAGCCGTGGACTAGCGCAGTAATTCCTCACGGCCACCGAGTTCACGCGACCCTCATTCATCTCATCTTCATTTCTCTGAGTAAAGGTGATAACTCCGGCTTTATCCAGGACCTGTTCCATAACCCCAAGCAGATTGCGTTGGCGCGAGTTTATGGTGGAGTGGATATGCGCACGGCTCAGATGAATAACAGCAGGAGAGGGGGAAGAAGACTGGTGTGAAACCCGCACTGGATTGCGAACAAAAGGCGTACTCGTATTTCGCATGAGCTCCTGATAGATCGGGGCGGTGAACCACTGGATTTTCAGGGATGGTATATAAAACACAATGGGCGAACAAGCAGGAAACGCAAGACTGTCGTGCGAAATTTTGTGGCGTGATTGATTGATGTGTTTGTTCAAAAAAACGCCCGAAATACCGCCTTAAAATATCAGCACCGATAAAAGACCTGGATTGGTTCCACCAATTAACAAGGTGAAGGGCGAGTGATGGATTCTATGCCGTTGACGTCAGCCAAAGATGACAGGTATTCACGGGATTTTTTGTATCGGCACAGGGCTTTGGTCGCCCGGAAATTGGATATTCTCGAAGCGTGAATGATGGTAGTGTTCACCCTGTTTCGCCGTAAAGAATCCCCGTAATCCTGCAAGTGCTGACATGAAAAGAGTTGTAGTCACCGGAATGTCAGCTATCACCCCGATTGGTCAGGACTGGACTACAGTCAGCGCCAATCTTCATCACCTCAAAACGGGTATCCGCTTCATGCCGGAATGGCAGGAATACCAGGGCTTGAACACCAGGCTTGCCGCTCCCGTTGCCGACTTTGCGTTACCCAATCACTACACCCGCAAGATGATCCGCAGCATGGGACGCGGTTCGATGATGGCTGCGCGCGCGACCGAATTGGCTCTCGAGCAGGCAGGTTTGCTCGGCAGCGCCGAAATTGGCGACGGTACGATGGGAATTGCCTATGGATCGTCGTCGGGCAGCCCCGAAGCAATCATGGATTTCGGGTCGTTGATGCTGCATAAATCCGCCGGCACACTTAA
>JAZKES010000100.1:34728-59291 GCA_040386995.1 Pseudomonadota bacterium
AGCAGAGTCGAATGGTGGCGGGTGGGACGGAAGAATTATCGGTGTCGCAAGCGGCTATTTTCGACACTTTGTTTGCGACCAGTACCCGCAACGATACGCCCGAACTGACGCCTCGCCCCTTCGACTGCAAACGCGACGGTCTTGTGGTTGGCGAAGGAGCCGCCACGCTGATCCTCGAAGATCTCGAACTCGCCCAGGCGCGCGGGGCACAGATTCTGGCTGAAGTCGTGGGTTACGGGACAAACTGCGATGGCGTCCATGTTACCCAACCGTCTCGCGAGACAATGCGGGTTGCGATGGAGCTAGCGTTAAAAGACGCGGGTCTCGATGCTTCCGCCATTGGTTATATCAGTGCCCACGGTACTTCTACTGATCGCGGCGATGTGGCAGAAAGCCAGGCGACGTTCGATGTGTTTGGCAACAATGTACCCATCAGCGCGATGAAAAGTTTTACGGGGCACACCTTGGGTGGCTGCGGTGGAATCGAGGCGTGGGCTGGCATCCAGATGATGAATACAAACAGCTTCCATGCAACAGCCAATCTGGAAGAGGTCGATCCGCAGTGTGCAGATCTCGATTACATCATCGGCAAATCGCGTGCGCTTTCCTGTGAATACGTCATGAGCAACAACTTCGCTTTCGGTGGCATCAACACGTCTTTGATCTTTAAACGCTGGGCATAACGGATGATAAAAACTCACGCGCGTATTTACGTTCTCACACTTATAGTCACACTGCTGTCTTCTGTTGCGCAGGCAGGCGAGCGCATCGATGAAATCTACGCCTCATGGGGTACCGGCCCGCAGCACAAAAGACATCAGCACAATTCGCAGGTCGCACTCGACTACAACTTCTATCGTTTTAACCGTTCGACGCGCCAGACCTTTTCGCTTGGCATGGGTTACACCCGGCTTTGGACAAATGCTGCCACTGATACGAGCATCAAGGCGTTTTCTTTCTATCCGCAGTTGACGCTCTGGCCCGTGCGCGAATCCCTGCGTGGTTCCTACTTTTTCGTACGTGCGCTGGGGCCAACCTATATCAGCGACAACCGCCTCGGCGCGCGCCAACAAGCTGAACATTTTGCGTTTCAGGCTCAGGTGGGCGTAGGCTATCGCAAAGAATTAGAAACAGAGAAAGCGCTTATGTTGCAGGTGTCATTCAAACACTTCTCCAACGCTAACCTGTTCAGCGACAACGATGGCATTGATATTCCTTTTGTGCTGACATTCGGTTATTCATATTAAGGGCAGACAGAAGGAACTGGCATGAGCCTTAAATTTTCACTGGACGCCTGGTCTGCCTGGGCTCCAGACAAAACGCGAGCGTCCGACTGGCAGGCCTGGGCGCTGGGTCAGTCGTTTCAGACGGAACCCGGACCTCCCGATATCTCTTCCGTTCCGGCTATGCAGCGTCGTCGCATGAGCAGTCTCAGCAAAATGGCCATCGCCACGGCCGCAACCGCTGCCGCATCGTCGTCCGTAAAACCGTGTTGTATCTTTGCATCGCGCCACGGCGAACTGGGTCGCACCGTAAAAATCATGGAAAGCATCGTCAAACAGGAAGACGTCTCGCCTACGGATTTCAGTCTCTCTGTATTCAATACTGCGCTCGGACTGTATTCAATCGTCTCTGAAAACAAGGCGCCTTCAACGATGGTGGTTGGCGGAGAAGACACCTTCGGCAGTGCGCTCATTGAATCCATGACCTACCTGCGCCGGTTTCCTGAAGTACCCGTCTTGCTCGTCTATTTCGACGAACCCCTGCCAGCACCACTTAATATCATGGAAGACCCTCCTGGACCTGTGTTCAGCCTTGCGCTGCTGTTGTCAGCGGGCACCCCGAATGTCGACGTGAATTTTGCATTCAACGACGGCAAAGTCAGCGAAGACCGCAATATGGGGCTCGAGTTTCTGAAGTTCTATTTATCCGGTATGGCAGAAGGCCACGTCACAACCGAACGCACGAGGTGGCACTGGAGCCGCCTGTGAACAGGCTGAATTATTACTGGCGTGTTGTTGCAACAGGGCTGTGTTTTGCGACGTTCAGCATCGGTGGGTTGATATTCAGCTTTCTGGTTATTCCAGTGGTAAGTCTCATAAGTAAAGACGCCACAGAAAAACGTCGTCGGACGCGTCACCTCATTCATCTCACGTTGCGCTTTTTCACGCGTATGATGAGTGTGCTCGGTGTAATCGAATTCGATATTCGAGAAGCCGGGCAGGTGTTGCGCAACCATCACGGCAAGGTTGTCATCGCCAACCATCCCTCCCTGATTGATGTTGTTGTACTTATCTCACTGATGCCGCACGCAGACTGCATCGTCAAGAACGAGTTGTGGGATAATCCTTACATAGGTCAGGTCTTGCGGGCCTCACAATACATTAATAACAGCGGCGATGTAGAGCAGCTGATCAGCG
Source organism: Pseudomonadota bacterium (assembly GCA_040386995.1). Taxonomy (GTDB): domain Bacteria; phylum Pseudomonadota; class Gammaproteobacteria; order Pseudomonadales; family Pseudohongiellaceae; genus CAILUG01. The sequence goes on from JAZKES010000100.1 coordinate 37,149, forward strand.
CATGCAAGCAATCCCTGGATGAGGGATATTCGCTGATCATCTTCCCTGAAGGGACGCGGACAACGCCGGGTGAAGCGTTGGTATTACAAAGGGGAGCGTCCAATATAGCCTTGCGTTGCAAGGCTCCTCTCGTGCCGGTTTTAATAAATTGTGAACCAGCCACGCTGACAAAAAATGAGAAGTGGTACAGTGTTCCACCCACAAAGGTGAAATTTTCTCTGCGTGTTGATGACGTCATCGACACCGTAAATTTCGAAGTGGAAAAGCCGAGTGTCGCGATCAGAGCGCGGCATCTGACTGCGCAGATACAGAATTACTACATAACGAGTTTGAAACGATATGGATGAGCTGGAAAACGAAATCAAGATTCTCATTATCGAAGCACTGGATCTCGAAGGTGTGCGTGTTGAAGATATCGATTCACAAGCAGCCTTGTTTGGTGAAGGCCTGAATCTTGACTCCATCGATGCGCTCGAACTCGGACTCGCGCTGAAGAACAAATACAACGTGCGTCTCGATGGCGATTCAGATGCATCCCGCAAACATTTCTATTCAGTTGCAAGCCTGGCTCAATTTGTAGATTCGCAGAGAAACAACGCTTGATGAAAACCAAAGACGAAATCTACCAGACCGTAGTAAACATCCTTGCCGAAGAATTTGAAACGGATAAGGATGTGATCAAGATGGATGTGAATCTCTACCAGGAACTTGGTCTCGACAGCATCGATGCAGTTGATCTGATCCTTCGGCTGCAAGAGATCAGCGGCAAGCAAATTAATCCTGAAACATTCAAACGTGTCAGAACCGTCGAAGATGTTGTCAACGCGATAGACGACATCATCAATCAGCAATGAAGAAGTTGCTCGCAGCAATGGCGGTGCTCGGTGCCATTCTGTATCCACTGGTCGTGTATTTCGGCTTGAGCCGTTTCCAGCCGCGTTATCTCGCCATTTTTCTCGGTGTGGTGTTGCTGCTGAAGCTGGCGGGCGGCCGTATGCTGGGCCCGTCATCAACAGCAACCGTCGAACAGACTGGTCGCAACAACCCTGAGCGTTATCTGAATATCCTTCTAGCCGTTTTGCTGACAGGCCTCGTGTTGTATACGTTCGCCAATAACGAACCGGGAAGTCTGAAGCTCTATCCTGTCGTGATCAGTTTTGTCCTTCTGCTCAGTTTTGCGTGGAGCGTGTTGTATCCACCTACCGCCATCGAAAGAATTGCGCGGATCACTGATCCTGACCTTCCCGTAGCTGGTGTTAAATACACGCGCACGATTACACTTGTCTGGTGTGGATTCTTTTTATGCAACGGTCTTGTCGCCTTGTACACGACGCTATATGCGAGCTTTGAAGTCTGGGCGCTTTATAACGGACTGATTGCCTATGTGCTGATCGCCTGCCTGCTTGGTGGCGAATTGTTGTACCGCCACAGGTTTTTGAAAAAGGGATGACTCCGCGCCAGTGCCAAGGCGGAACAAAAGGAAGAATTTTGCTCGAAACCCTCAATACATTTTTGCGCAAACCTGACGTCGGACCAGGGGACGACCATGTTCTGTGGTGCGATCTCGGCGGTGGGCCTGACGTTTCGCTAGACCAGTTCCGTCAGGAAATTTCTGCCTTGCGTACAAAACTCTCGGCGAGTGATGCCCAACGTTGGCTGCTGTATTCCGACGATCCCCATTACTTTTTGCTGGGCTTTCTGGCGTTGCTGGGGCTCAAGAAAAAGATCGTCATCAGCGCAAGTCTGAAACCCGAATGGTTGCACGATCTTGGTGATGCGTTTGATGCGGTGCTGAGTGACCAGACAGTTGTTGTGCCCGATCTCGAGAACGGAAAAACGGCGGAAAAATCGTGCTTCGATTTTGCTTTACCAAGCCAGCCGGATGACAACTGGCAGCCACAGTTTGATGGGGCAGAAGAGATTGTCTTCTTCACGTCGGGTTCCACCGGCAGGCCTAAAGCGATTGAAAAAAATCTGCTCGCGTTAACAAACGAAGTCACCACACTTGGTACCACCTTCCACGCCGCAATCAGCGGAGGCATGTTTGTTGCGAGTGTTTCTCACCTGCATATCTACGGTTTGTTATTCAAGCTTCTGCTGCCTTTGTTGATCAAGGCACCAGCGCTTCGGCAACAAATAGACTACCCGGAACAATTGCTCGGGCTCGCCGAAAAGTTCGAGGACTATGGCCCTAAGGTATTCATCTCCAGCCCGACATTTCTGAGTCGCCTTGACCAGAAATTACCCCCCGTCGCGATGAAGGCCGTGTTCTCGTCCGGTGGTCCGCTGAGTTTTGCTGCTGCAAACGCATCGCAGCAATATTTTTCTGTGCGGCCAATCGAAGTGTACGGCAGCACTGAAACGGGCGGCATCGGCTACCGGCAGCAGGCAGAACCGACTACCGCATGGTTGCCTTTTACCGGGGTAAGTTTGACACCGACTGACGACGGCATAGAACTAACATCGCCAAACATGCCCGGCCATCCGCCTTATATTCTCGACGATCATCTCGAGTTTCTGCCCGATGGCAAATTCCTCATGAAAGGCCGCAAAGACAGAATCGTCAAAATCGCGGAAAAACGCATTTCCCTGACGGAAATTGAAAAGTTCATTGAAGCGCACGCTGCTGTAGCGCAATGTGTCGCGTTACCCATTTACGCGCGCCGCGATGTGATTGCATGTGCAATTGTGCTCAGCGATGAGGGCAACACATCGCTGGCAAGTTTGGGACAACACAAGCTGATACAGAACATAAAGGCCACAATGCAAAGTCGTTTCGAGCCGGTGACGATTCCGCGACTGTGGCGCATACTGACTGCAATCCCCGTCAACTCGCAAAGCAAGATTGACCACAACCAGCTGCTCATGGAATTCACCAATACACAGGAGCTCAACTGATGGATCTGCCACCAATCATCAGTGTCATGCGCAGCGCAGAGCAAAACCTGACGAGTTTGCAACTGTCCATTCATGCTGGACTCGACGGGTTCGATGGTCACTTTGACGGCGCACCGATTGTGCCTGGTGTCTTGCAGATTCATTGGGCACTGCAGTTTGCGAATCAATATCTGAAGCCCGTGTCGCCGTTTGAAATCGCAAGCATGGAGGCGGTGAAGTTTCAGCAAGTGATGACGCCCGGTATCGAGGTCAAGCTTGATCTCGAACTGACTAACGGTAAACTGGTGTTTATGTTCAGCTCGCCGGAAAAACGTTACTCCTCCGGCAAAATAGCGATCAGCGCATGACAACTTTCAACCCCTGCATAATCATTCCGAACTACAACCACTCGCGTGGGTTTGTGCCTCTTGTGGAGAAGATGCTCGCGCGTAATGTGCCGATCATTGTCGTTAACGATGGCAGCAACGCAGACGCGACAGAAATATTGCGCCAGCTGGATCGCGATCAACCGGAGGTAGAAGTCATTCATTTCGCCGAGAATCGCGGCAAAGGTGTCGCGGTTGCGGCAGGTTTTGAGCGCGCGATTGCGCGTGGCTTCACTCATGCATTTCAAATCGATGCGGATGGACAGCACGATTTGAATGACATTGAGAAATTTCTCAACCTCAGTCGCGCTAATCCAGATGCAGTAATTTGTGGCTGTCCAATCTATGATGACTCCGTACCAATGCATCGAAAATTATGCCGCTACATTACACATGCACTGGTGTGGCTCATCACGCTGAGTTTTAACATTCGTGATTCGATGTGTGGCTTCAGGGTGTATCCACTTCCCGCAGTTGAAAAACTTTTTGCGCGCTACAGCATTGGCAAACGGATGGACTTCGATATCGAAGTTCTCGTGAAGTTGTATTGGGAGAAGGTTGAAATCATCTCCGTGCGCACTGCAGTTATTTATCCGGTCGGTGGACTCTCAAACTACAGGTTGGTCAAAGACAATATCATTCTCGCCAAAATGCACACACGTCTCGTGCTCGGCATGTTACTGCGAATCCCGCAATTGCTGCTGCGCCGCCATGAACAACGAAAGCAGAAGCATTGGGCGCACATCGCCGAACGTGGCAGCGTGACAGGTTTGAAAATATTGTTCTGGATTTATCGACTCTTCGGCAAAAGAGCTTTTCTGTTGATACTACATCCGGTCGTTTTGTATTTTTCATTGTGCGACAGCACAGCGCGCAAAGCCTCGCGTCAGTATCTTGCGCAAATGGCGGAGTTTCAGGGCATCACGCCTGATACCAGTTTCAAAAAAGTGTACGCACATTTTTATGAGTTTGGTGTTGCGGCTATCGACAAGATTGGTTCGTGGACCGGCGACATCAAACGCAGCGATGTAAACATCCACGACACAGGTTTGTTTCGTGACCTGCTCGCTTCAGGCCGTGGCGCAGTATTCATAGGCTCGCATCTTGGCAATCTTGAATTGTGCCGCGCGTTAGGGGAAAAATCAGATCGATTCAAAATCAATGCCGTGGTCTTCAAGCAGAACGCGATGAAATTCGAGAAGGTGCTCAAGGCCTGCGCACCAGAAGTTGATTTAAATTTGCTGCATGTTGAAACCATCGGCATCGACACCGCTATTTTGTTGAAGCAGAAAGTAGAGGCCGGCGAAATCGTGATCATCGTTGGTGATCGCACGCCGGTTAATACGCCAGGCAGAATTCTGTATGCAAACTTCCTCGGCAGAAAAGCACCCTTCGCCGAAGGCCCCTGTATTCTCGCAAGCCTGCTCGAATGTCCCGTCTACCTGATCTTCTGTATCAAGGAAGCGGAAATTTATAACGTCTACCTCGAGCCCTTTGCCGACACGCTGAAATTTCCACGCGCCGAACGAAGGGAGATGCTTGCGGACAAAGTACAGGCCTATGCAAATCGGCTCGAACATTATTGTTTGAAAGCGCCACTGCAGTGGTTCAATTTTTATGATTTCTGGGATACGGATAATCCTGTGGCGACCAAGAGGGAACAACTTGAAAGCAAACATCTCTAGTTGCCAATTATCACGGCACAATTCAACTGGAAACAGATCACCTCTGGCGCATGAGGATTTGATCCGTGGATAAACTTCCCGAGGCGCAAGTCGCAATCAAGGTGCCGTTTTTCGATGTCGATCCGATGCGCATCGTCTGGCACGGGCACTACGTAAAATATTTTGAGATCGCACGCTGCGAACTACTCAATAAAATCGGCTACGGCTATAAGGAGATGGAGCAGTCCGGTTTTGGCTGGCCGGTGATAGATCTGAATGTGCGTTATTTGAAGTCGGCTGTGCTTGGCCAGGATTTGCTCTGCAGTGCAAAAATTGTCGAGTATGAACATCGCCTCAAGATCGACTATGAAATTCACTGTGCAAAAACGGGTGATCGACTCACGAAAGGGTCGAGCGTACAGGTTGCAGTCAGCCTTGGTGAAAATGTGATGCAGTTGATGTCGCCGCAAATCATGCTGAAAAAGCTGGGCAAATTATGAACATTCGCAGCGCGGTTATTTTTTTGGCTTCAACACTATCTTCAGTCTCGTTTGCATGCGAAATGACCGATCTGAAATTTCTGGTTGCCGATGACGCGATGCACTACGAATTTACGCAATCCAAAACGGTCGCAGCACTTTCCCAGCCGTTGATATCCAGCGGAGTGATGGGTTTAAGTAAAGCGCAACAACTGGTCTGGCAAACACTACGACCACTCAAGTCGACACTTGTCATCAGCGCTGAAGGACTCAAACAATTTAATCGCAATGATGAGCTGGTTAATGACATGGAAAACCCGATAGCCACCGAGTTGGCGCAGGTGTTCCTGAGTCTGCTCAGTGGTGATACGAAGGCGCTCGATGCAACGTTCACGCAGAAGCTGACGTGTGAAAATGAGAACTGGCATTTAAGCCTTGAACCCATAGAAGACGAACTCAAAAATATACTCACAACAATCGCGTTGGATGGTGCGGCGCGGATTGAGAAAATAAGCTTTGCGGAGACACGCGGTGACAACACCGAAATTGTATTGTCGCCCGCACTCGAAGGACCGGTGGAAAATTTTGCGACCTATGTCGGGAATTAAGCCGCGAGCGTTCCTGTGGTGTTTACTGGCCCTGCTGCTCGGCGCGTACCTCATCACTCTTGCAAAAAATAATACGCTTAATCTCGATAGCAATATTCTGAGCTTGCTGCCCGCCACCGAGGCAGATCCTGCCGTCGAGCAGGCCTTCACCAACTTCTCCGAACAAACCATGAGGCGCCTGGTATTTCTCGTTGCCAACACAGACAAGGCAGCGGCTATGCGTAGCGCAGATGAATTGGCAAACGCGCTGCAAACAAATCGCTTCATCGAATCGGTTGAGCTCAAACGCGGCACCAGTGATCAGGCAACAACAGGTGATTTTTTCTTCCGGCATCGTCATCACCTGTTGAGCAAAAGTGATCAAGCGTTATTGGCGGCGGGCGATTTCACGGCGTTCAGCGACCAGGCCATTCAGCAAGCTTATGCACCATTCTCCGGTGGGCTGATTGCCTTGCTGCAGAATGATCCGTTCCTGTTGTCGTTTCGCAATGCGACCGCTACAGCGAGCAACAATCAGCAGAGCCTTGCACTTGATGATGGTTACCTCGTTGCGCAGGATGATGGTGACTATTACGTGTTGGTGACTGCTGAGCTCGCCCGAAGTTCTTTCGATCAGGAAGTACAACTCGAAACACTCGCGGGCATCAGCTCACTCGAAGCAAATTGGTCAGCGAGCGCGAATGACTCTCGGCTCATAAGAACCGGCGCGTTGTTTTATGCGGCACATGCCTATGAAACTGCACGCCGTGAAGTAAACATTATTGGCGGCGGCTCGATGGTGCTTGTGCTGCTGTTGATGTTGCTCGCGTTCCGCAGCGTGGGTCCGCTCATTCTTGTCAGCATTGCACTGGGTTTCGGTGTAGCAACCGGTTTTGTGCTGGTGCGGCTGTTGTTCGGCGAAGTGCATTTATTGACGCTGGTATTCGGCGCGAGTTTGATCGGCGTGGCCGAGGATTACGCGTTTCATTATTTTGCACTTGAAGAAGAGCGCTCCGGCGCGGCGCGGCTGAAACATATCCTGCCCGCGATTAGTCTTGGCCTGCTCACTTGTGTGATTGGTTATGCTGCCTTGCTCGTAACACCCTTTCCGGGATTGCAGCAGATGGCGGTGTTTTCGATAAGTGGACTGATCGGCGCATACCTCACTGTTGTATTGCTGTTCCCGGTAATTCCTTTGCACGACAAAAATTCGCCATGGCTGCTTGCACTGTGCAAACGACTGATTGCGCTGTCTTCTACCAAGGGCGCTCGTTACGGGTTTTATCTTGCGTTGGTATTTCCGCTGTTTGCATTGGCGAGTTTGTACTACACAGAAAATGCGCCGGAAGATGTGCGCAGTTTCCAGGCGTTGAATGCGGAGTTGTTGAGTCAGGAAGAGTCCATACAAAACTTGCTAAATGCACCGGCTGCCAACCAATTTTACCTTGTTAAGGGTGCCAGCCCTGATGAGCTGTTAACGAATCTGGAAGCTGCGGAGGATAAGCTCTCTGCGATGGTCGCAGCAGATGTTATCGATGGATTTGTGAACATTGCCGGCAGCTTGCCGAGCGTTGAGCAGCAGATGCGCAACTATGAACTCTACAGCAACCTGTATAACTCCGACGCAGGGCGCGCCTTGATAGACGCGGGCCTGCTTACCGAAGAACAGCTAGCCAAGGCAAAGACCGCATTCGAAAGCGACAGCCAAAACTATCTCGACGCAGCGGAATGGAAAACATCGCCAATAGGAAAGGAACTCGCGTACCTCTGGCTTGATCCTGCTGCGCAAACTCAAGCTGACAACAACAGCTCTGGCTACGCTGCGGTAATCGCGCTGCGCAATGTAAAGCAACTGGACCAGATGGCGGACTTTGCAACAGGTGCGGGCGGCCAGGCGGTATTCGTCGACAAAGTATCGACCGTCAATTCCATGCTGAGCGCTTACCGTCACAATATCGGCTGGCTGCTGTTTGTTACGTGCAGCCTGATTTTTGTGATTCTGCTGTGGCGCTACCGCCTGCACAAAGCCCTGCTGATACTGACGGTGCCCGTCATCGCTATCTCGACTACGGTAATCGTGCTCGCACTTATCGGTGAAAATTTAAGCCTTTTTCACGTCCTGCCATTTTTTCTTCTCGTTGGCCTTGGCGTCGACTTCGGTATTTTTTTTGCGGAAGATGGCAGTCTGTCGAGCAGTACTTTGTTGACCGTGTTGTTGTCAGCACTTACGACACTTTTTTCATTCGGCCTTCTCACGCTTAGTACAACGTTAGCCATTCATTCGTTTGGCCTGAGTATGCTGATTGGCCTGACGTGTGATCTGCTACTTTCACCAATTGCCGGTAATATGCTTGTCAAACAAAGGGAATTCACGCATGCAGGTACAACAGGTTAGTTCACCGATGGAGCAGGATCAGTCTGCTGCAGCCATCGAAAGTTTCGATGTGGTGGTGATCGGTGCGGGGCCCGCTGGCAGCCTTGCTTCAGCACTACTGAACAAGGCTGGCATCAAGGTGCTTGTACTCGAAAAACAAAAGTTTCCGCGCTTCTCGATTGGCGAAAGCCTGTTGCCGCAGCTCATGGTGTTTCTTGAAAAGGCCGACATGCTCGATGCAGTACGCGCGGGCAATTTTCAATTTAAAAACGGTGCGGCGTTTCGGCGTGGATCAAGCTACACCGCATTCAATTTCGAACAAAAATTTTCCAAAGGACCTGGCACCACCTATCAGGTTAAACGCGCCGACTTCGACAAACGTATTGCTGATGAAGCAGAACGCCAGGGTGTGCCAATTCGTTACGAGCAGGAAGTGCTGAGCTTCGACGAACAGGATGATCATGTGGTGCTGAGCGTGCAGGACAAGGAAGGTAAACAGTATCAGGTGAAGGCTGGTTTCGTACTCGATGCAAGTGGTTTTGGTCGTGTGTTGCCGAGGTTGCTCGATCTCGAAGTACCGTCGGATTTTCCGCTGCGCAAAGCAATCTTCTGTCACTTCAAGGACAACATCACAGACCCGGCGCACGATCGCACCAAAATTCTCGTGAGCGTAAATCCTGTCGATACGAGCGTCTGGTATTGGCTGATACCGTTCTCCGATGGTACTTCGTCGTTTGGCGTTGTCGGCGAAGCAAAATTTTTCGATTCAGTTCCTGGCGACATCAAAGCGAAATTGCTGGCCTGCGAACAGATGGAGCCCTCGCTGGCCGTGCTACTCGCAAATGCTGAAATCATTACCGAGGTGCGCGAGCTGGGTGGTTATGCAGCGAAAGTAAAAACCTTATACGGAAAACGTTTCGCGTTGCTCGGTAATGCTGGCGAGTTTCTTGATCCGGTATTTTCCTCTGGTGTGACCATCGCATTTAAATCCGCCGACCTCGCGACAAGTTTATTGATCAGGATGCGCAACGGCGAACAGGTAGACTGGCAAACGGAATATGCACAACCCTTGATGAAAGGCGTTGATACCTTCAGAGCGTTTGTTGGTACCTGGTATGACGGCACTTTGCAGGACATTATTTTCCATCTTGATCCTAACGACGACATTCGCCAGAAGTTATGCTCGATCCTCGCAGGATATGCGTGGGATGAAACGAATCCCTACACCGACAAAACCGAACGACGTCTGCGTGTGTTGGCGGAAATATGCAAAAGCATGCGTTGATTGGTGTATTCATTTTACTGTTGTGCGCATGCGCTCACACCGGCAGTAGCACTCAGGTGCGTGTAGCGGATGCGATTGCGCTCGATCTAATGCCACCAGCAAGTTTCGGTCAAAGTCTGGTGCTCACGCAGCTTGCGTTGATCGAGTTTGGTGAGGAGCAATATGAGCTGCTGTTTTACACCGAGATCTCGCCAACAAAAATTACCATCGTGGGTACACTGCCAAACGGTACACGCCTGTTCAGCATCGTCTATGATGGTTTGGTCATACAGAGTGATGGTAGCGAACAATTGTTGAGCAGGATTACGCCGGAATATTTTCTGGCTGATCTGCAACTGACGCAGTGGCCGCTCGAAGCGGTCGCGAATAGTCTCGCTTTGACGAACACATGTTTTATGACGGGCAGTTGTGAGATCACCGAATCTACCGATCACCTGCAGCGCAACATAAGCCGCAATGGCAACGCAGTAATCAGTATTCAGTATGACTCGGTTCCGCATTATCAGAATTCAACGTCATACGAGCATCATGAACGTGGCTACCACTTGAATGTGGAGACATTGGAAGTTCAGCCAATAGGGAGAGGACAATTATGAATCCGGTATATTTGAACGAGCTTGGCATCATCAACGCGCTCGGCAACAGCAAGGACACTGTGTATCACAATATGCTCGCGGGTAATGCGCCTGGCATGGGACTGATGACCACGGCTGTCACGCAGAAAACGTTTTACGCAGGGCAGGTGGTTGATGAGCTGCCGAGTATTCCTGCCGAGCTGTCGAACTTCGGCAGCCGCAACAATCAGCTCATTCTCGCTGCGCTGAGCCAGATAGAAGCTCCGATTCGCACCGCGCTCGAAAAATATTCACCCGCGCGGATCGGTGTGGTGATGGGCAGCAGCACGGGTGGAGTCGCCGAAGCCGAAGTTGCGTTTGCAGAGCTTCACAACAAAGGCAGTTTTCCCGATGACTTCTCATACCGGCAACAGGAGATCGGCGTGAGCGCCGAGTTCATCGCGGATTATTTTCAGACGAGAGGCCCCGTGTTCAGTATTTCTACTGCGTGTTCGTCGAGTGGAAAAGTGTTCGCATCAGCACGTGGCCTGATCGAACAGGGTTTATGTGATGCAGTGATTGTCGGTGGCGCGGATTCACTCTGCGAACTTACGCTTAATGGCTTTAAATCTCTCGAAGCATTGTCGGATGAGCGCTGCAATCCGTTAAGCAGTAATCGCAAGGGGATAAACATCGGTGAAGGTGCGGCAATTTTTCTGATGAGCCACGAACCGTACGGTGTACTGATGGCCGGTGTGGGTGAATCATCGGATGCGTTTCACATGACAGCGCCGGAACCTAAAGGCGAGGGTGCGTTACAAGCGATGCAGACAGCGCTGACAGATGCCAAGCTTGATGCATCAGCGATTGATTACATTAACCTGCACGGCACAGGAACACGACTCAATGACGGCATGGAATGTAACGCGGTCTATTCACTGTTTGGCGATCATGTGCTCGCGAGTTCAAGCAAGCCGCTTACAGGTCACACGCTCGGCGCCGCCGGCGCTACAGAAGCAGGCCTCTGCTGGTTGCTGCTGAACAATGCAAATGTGTATGAAGTTGCGCCACACATCTACGATGGTCAGTTCGATCCCGAGTTCAGCAAACTTTCGTTATGCGAATCATCGGTAACAAAGACGCCCGTCAAATTTGCGATGAGTAATTCGTTCGCATTCGGCGGCAGCAATGTGAGCGTTATTCTTGGCAGGTTGCTTGATGATGCTTGATTGCACGAAGTACAGCGTCGAAGAATTGATTCCGCATTCGCCGCCGATGGTGTTGCTTGATCGCATTCTGCATTACGACGACTTGAATCTTATCGCCGAAATTACGATTCAGGTCGATTGCAAATTTTATGATGCGGCCGTACAAGGCGTGCCGGCGTGGGTCGGCATCGAATATATGGCGCAGGCAATCTCGGCGCTTGGCGGGTTGCGTGCTATCGAAAAAAACGCCGGTATAAAAATCGGTTTTCTGCTCGGCACTCGTAAAATGTTGCTGCAGCAAAAAGTGTTACGCGCGGGCTGCTGTTACCAGATTCATGTGAGGCAATTGTTCTGGGATGATTCGGGGCTCGCGAATTTCGATTGCGAAATTCGTCATGGAGACGAGGTGTACGTGACAGCCAGGGTCAACGTGTTTGAAACTGACGACGTGACAAAAACAACAGAGGTTAATAATGGCTAGGCGTGTGTTGGTGACAGGATCGAGTCGAGGCATTGGTAAAGAAGTAGCGCTAGCGCTAGCCAAAGATGGTTTTGAAGTTGTCGTGCACTGTTTGTCGCGCGTGGAAGCTGGCGAAGCGGTTGTCGCAGAAATAAAAAGCGCGGGCGGAACTGCGAGCCTGCTGCAGTTCGATATCAGTAATCGCGCACAGTGCGTCGAAGTGCTGGAGGCAGAGGTTGACAACAACGGCGCGTTTTACGGCGTGGTCTGCAATGCAGGTATCACGCGCGACAATGCATTTCCGGCACTCACCGATGACGACTGGGATCAGGTCATCCACACCAACCTCGATGGTTTCTACAACGTGACCAAGCCACTCATCATGCCGATGATCCGCGAACGGCAGGGTGGGCGTATCGTTGTCATGTCATCGGTGTCGGGCATCATAGGCAACCGTGGACAGGTGAACTACAGCGCTGCGAAAGCCGGCCTGATCGGCGCCACCAAAGCACTCGCTATCGAACTCGCCAAACGCAAGATCACCGTGAACTGTGTTGCGCCGGGTCTCATCGATACTGAGATGGTCGAAGAAGACGTGTTGGCAGAAATTCTGAAAGTCATTCCTGCGCAACGTCTCGGTAAAGCGCATGAAGTGGCAAGCCTCGTGAGTTATCTTTTTTCGGACAATGCTGCATATATAACGAGGCAGGTGATCTCGGTGAATGGTGGTTTGATTTGAGCGAAGTCCCGCAAGGAGTTCTAACTGAATGACGGTAGCAATCACGAAATAGTGACCAGGATATTTTAATGTTGTTGGTCCCGACCACGTTTTCATTTCACTTTTATTGCAGGCGACTATTTCGTTAATGAAGCCCGATGTCCTGGTTCAGTTTATTCTCTCGTTAGGTCTTCTTCTGTTGGCTGCCATTGCAGCGGGCTACCTTGCACGACGCTTCAGAATGCCGACGGTGATTGGTGAGCTGGCGGCAGGCATATTATTGGGGCCGACCGTGCTTGGTATTTATTGGCCCGAGCTTAATCAGTTACTGTTTGCAAGTTCTGGCGAGGTTGCGCAGGCGCGCGGCGCGTTGCTGAATATCAGTTCGATCCTGCTGCTGTTCGTGATTGGGCTCGAGATTGACCTGCATAAAATCAGGGAACTCAGAAACACAATTGTATGGACGAGCCTGTCAGGGTTTGCATTTCCGTTTGTGCTGGGTGTGGCTTCAATATTCCTGTTTCCGGGCATCTGGAATTACTCGTCCGATACCAACAAATGGTTGTTGCCCTTGTTTATCGGCACTGCGTTATCCATTTCAGCGTTGCCCGTCATTGCGCGTGTGCTGCTTGATCTCGGCCTGCTCAAGAGCAAGATCGGTTCCATCATTCTGGCATCTGCAACTATCGATGATCTGCTTGGCTGGATATTGTTCGCCATATTGGTGGCGAACTTTTCGACTGGCGAACAAGGCATTAATCCAGCTTTATCCGTGTTGGGCATCTTCGTAATGTTCGGACTTGCGCTGACTGTTGGACGAACCCAGGCAAACAAACTCACGACATGGAGTGAAGCGCATCCCAGTCGTGATAACACCTTTCTGAGTATCACATTGGTGTTGATACTTATAACCGCCGCAATCGCAGAAAAAATTGGCATCCATGCAATCCTCGGCGCTTTTGTTGTGGGCATTGCGTTTTCGAATCCCGAAACAAACCGCATGCATGAAGTGATCAAGCAGATCGTCATCGCATTTTTTGCACCGCTGTATTTTGTTGCAGTAGGACTGCAGGTAAATTTCCTGGAACAGTTCGATATAGTGCTGGTTTTGTTTGTGGTGGGTATTGCGACTGTCGGCAAGGTTCTTGGGGTATTCGCAGGTGCCAAAATTGCGAAGGTCGATACGCGCGAAGCACTCGCGATCGGGTTTGGTATGAATGCGCGAGGAGCAGTCGGAATTATTCTGGCGACTTCAGCCTATCAAGCGCGGCTCATCGACGAGCGAATTTTTGTCGCGCTTATTGTAATGGCCATGGTGACTACGCTGATCAGTGGGCCTCTGATGAAACTGATCCTGCACAAGACTACGCCTTAACAACTCTCGATATTAACTAACCACGTCACTTGAGTTTTAGTTACAACGTCACGCCGCTTCCTGTCTTCTGTTATACAAAATCTGGCTTACCGCATTCAGCAGCGCGTTGACTGACGAGGTGACAATGTCGCCATCAATTGCAATTCCGATGTAACGATAATTGCCATGTTTCACCTGGATGTACGTCACGGCTTCGGCATTCGCGTTTTGGCTCAGCGCGTGTTCGCCGTATTCGAGAATCTGCAGTTGCATGCTGAAGGTAGTTTGCAGTGCATCGACAAACGCTTCGAGCATGCCGGCGCCTTTGCCTTCGACGCTGAAGGTTTTGCCTTCAAGTTCGATCTGGCCAAGGATGCGTTGATGGTTCGGCTCAGTGCGATGAATTTCAAAACCCTTCAGCTTGAGTGGAGAGGGCAGACTGATGTATTCACTCTGGAACAGTTCCCAGATCCGCTGCGGCGAAATTTCCTGGCCGCTATCTTCAGCCGCTTTCTGCACGACACGACTGAATTCGATCTGCAGCCAACGCGGCAGTTGAAAACCGTATTTGCTGTCCATCACATACGCCACGCCACCTTTACCTGACTGGCTGTTCACGCGGATTACATCCTGATACGTGCGGCCCACGTCGCGCGGATCGATTGGCAGGTACGCAATTTCCCAGGTCGAACCTTCTTCATAGATATCGAGGCACTTCTTGATTGCATCCTGATGACTGCCCGAGAACGCGGTGAACACAAGGCTGCCCGCATACGGCTGACGTGGATGCACATCAATCTGTGTGCATTGTTTGACGACCGACGTGATGCGGTCCATGTCGCTGAAATTGAGTTTGGGGTCGATGCCCTGGCTGTACAGGTTCATGCCCATGATCACGACATCAAGATTACCCGTGCGCTCGCCGTTGCCGAGCAGGCAACCTTCGACACGATCGGCGCCGGCCATCACGCCAAGTTCGGAAGCAGCAACACCACAGCCGCGATCGTTGTGGGTGTGCAGACTGATCACGATTGACGCGCGATTTTTTACATTGCGGCAGAACCATTCAATCTGGTCGGCATACACATTCGGCGTTGCCATCTCGACAGTCGCGGGCAGGTTGATGATGACTTTGTGTTGCGGTGTTGGTTGCCAGACATCATTCACTGCGTCGCAAACTTCAACGGCGTAATCGAGTTCGGTGCCCGTAAAACTTTCGGGAGAATACTGGAAGAACCATTGGGTCTCGGGTGCGAGTCCGGCACAGCGCAGCACTTCTTTAGCGCCGTTCACCGCAATCGCCTTGATGCCGGCCTTGTCCAGCTTGAACACTTTTTCGCGCTGCACGACGGATGTCGAGTTATACAGATGGACAATCGCTTTCTTCACGCCTTTAAGGGCTTCATAAGTGCGGCGGATCAGCTCGGGTCGCGCCTGGGTCAGCACCTGGATTGTCACGTCGTCCGGAATTTTGTTCTCTTCGACGAGATATCGTACGAAGTCGAAATCGGGTTGGGATGCTGCGGGGAAGCCGACTTCAATTTCCTTGAAGCCGACATCCACGAGCAGGCTGAACATGAGTTTCTTCTGCGCAACTGACATAGGCTCGATCAGAGCCTGGTTGCCATCGCGCAAATCAACGCTACACCAGATAGGTGCGGCAGTGATGACCTGGTCGGGCCAGGTGCGGTCTTTCAGGCTTATGGCCGGAAAAGGTTTGTATTTGCGATGGTCGTAGTTGCTCATGGTGCTTTCCTCGTGCAGGTATTCTGCTATTCAGGCTGCGCAGTGTACTGCAGGACCTGAAAAATAAAATTGCGAAGATGGCTAATAAAATATTAAATATGATATTAAGTGCCAAATAATTATTAATATGCGCTATATTATTGCTAGTAATTAAATTATATGGCAATTGTGGTGTTCCTCGGAGAGCTCTGATGGCCCTTGATCGTATCGACAAACGTATTCTCGAAGAGCTCCAGAAAGATGGGCGGTTGAGCAACCTCGAGCTGGCGGATAAAGTTGGCCTTTCGGCTTCGCCGTGCCTGCGCAGGGTCAAGCAACTCGAAGAAGCCGGGCTTATAAATGGTTACGTGTCGTTGCTTAACGCCTCAAAACTTGGCCTCAAACTAATGGCGCTTGTGCAGATCAGCATGGACCGCCACACCCCCGACCGCTTCGAACACTTTGAAGCAGCCGTCAAAACCTATCCACAAATCCTCGAATGTATTTTGATCACGGGCCAATCGGCCGACTACCAATTAAAAGTGATCGTCAAAGACATGGAGGAGTACCAGGATTTCCTGCTCAATCATCTCACCCGTATCGCTGGTGTCACTGACGTACATTCGAGCTTCGTGCTGCGTCAGGTTGTCAGCACCACCGCCCTTCCGCTCGAAAATGTGTAAACACAAAGAAATTGCAATTTTTGCCCTCCAGAACGGTCACCCCTTGGCAGGGCTGGCTATAATCGCGCGCTTCCGATGACTGGCAGCAGCCAGTAACCGCAGTCGGAATGTTGTCGTTTGTTGTGTGTGAATATCACAGTACATCAATTCTGCAATTTCATAATAAAGGGACATCGGGATATCAGGACTTTTGCTTGCGGCCAGCTGACTCCGCGTACAGAACCGGCGCTTACACACCCGTAAATGACTGATTCGAACACGGACCCAACGAAGCTTCTGCGCAAAAAGACAGTCTCCCGGGGTGTTCTAAAAACAATGCCTGAGCGGATTTCAGCTACGTCTCCATGAGTAGAGGTATGAGTTAATGAAATTAGGGAATGTTGATGACCAGTGAGCAACGCTGCCGCTTTGTTGTGGTATTAAAAAACAAGTTCACCGCAGTAACCCGCACATTACTGCCATTGGTAGCTCTGGGTTCAGGCCTCTCCACTTTTTTCGCCCCTGCATTACAAGCCCAGGAAGACAATGTAGTCCGCCCTGAAATCCGTCCGGTGCGCACCACAACCCCGCCCGTGATCGATGGCATTCTTGATGACGCCGCCTGGCAAGACGCGCAAGCCATCACCAACTTTCGGCAGACCCAACCTGTGCTCAACGCCGAACCCAGTGAAAGCAGCGTTGCGTATCTGTTGTACGACGACGATAACCTGTACGTCGGCTTTCGTGCTTACGACTCCGATCCGTCCGCCGTTGTTGCGACCGAAATGCGTCGCGACGCCGACATGGAGCCGAACGATCACATGACAATCATGCTCGACACGTTCAGCGATCGCCGTAACGCATTTGGGTTTTCGATGAACCCGGCCGGCGCGTTGATCGACGCACGCATCGAGAACAACGAAAACTGGAACTCGCAGTGGAATGGTATCTGGGACGGCAAAGCCAACATTGATGCCGAAGGCTGGACTGTTGAGATGGTGATCCCGTTCAAGACGATGTCGTTCGATCCGGACAACGACACATGGGGCCTCGAAATCATTCGGCGTATTCGCCGCAAAAACGAACGTATGCGCTGGGCCAATATTTCGCAGAACCGCCAGGATGTATACGTTGCAGCGTTCGGTGACATGGCCGGCCTGCAGGGTCTGAAGCAGGGGCTTGGTCTCGACATCATTCCGACCTTTGCGGTGCAGACGCGCAATAATCGCCCGATTGGCGATTCCGACCAAATCGTTGTGACAGGCGGTGACGTTATCTACCGCGTGTCACCTTCACTGACCGCACAGGTCACAATCAATTCTGATTTTTCCGATGCGCCAGTCGATCAGGTGCAGAACAACATCGGTCGCTTCTCATTATTTTTTCCCGAGACACGCGACTTCTTCCTGAATGATGCCGACATTTTTCAGTTTGGTGGGCTCAACCAGGAAAACGGTATTCCGTTTTTCTCGCGCCGCATGGGCATCATCAACACAGGTGAAGCACTAGATCTCAAGTTCGGCGCGAAGATGACCGGTCGTGTTGGTGATCTCAACGTCGGTGTGATCAGCACGCATATCGAAGGCAAACATGATCTCGATTCGCAAGACCTGTCGGTCGTGCGTGTGAGCACGGGTATTCTGAACGAATCACGTGTCGGCATGATCTTCACTGACGGCGACGCTAACTCCAACGAAGGCAGTCGCCTTTATGGTTCCGACTTTCAGTATCGCAACAGTAACGTGTTTGGCGGCAACGTATTGATCGGTGATGCATGGGTGCAGAAGTCCGATAACCCCGATGTCAAAGATGACGACATGGCCTATGGTCTCAAGCTCGATTATCCGAACGACATCGTGCAGGTGCAGGGATTTTTCCGCGAAATACAGCCTAATTTCAATCCGAAGCTTGGTTTCGTCAACCGCGCGGGCATTCGTCATTATGAATCCAGCTATCGCCTGCGCAAGCGTAACGACGGCAACGCCGCGCTGCGTTTGATCGACACTGGCGGCCGCTGGAGTCGCGTCGAGGATATGAACGGCAATCTTCAAACGGAAGAACGTGTACTGAAAATATTCGAGCTCGCGTCGCAGGCAAACGATCGCATAGAGACAAACTACAACAGCACGCGTGAAGTGCTCGATGTGCCGTTTCAGATTTCACAAGGCGTGATAATTCCGGCAGGGGATTACACGTTTGTTCGTCACCGTGCGCGCATTCAGTTCAACAACGGCCGCAAGTTGAGTGGCGAGTTTCGTTATCGCTGGGGTGATTTCTGGACAGGCAGCGTAAAAGAATACGAAGGCTTTATTGAGCTGCGCCCACTGCCGCAATTTTTTACCGCGATCAACTATCAGGTCGTACAAGCCGAACTGCCGCAGGGCAATTTCGATTTTGCGATCACACGTCTGAACGTCGATTTCAATTTAACTCCGCGTATGACCTGGCAAAACCTGATTCAGCACAACAGTGTGAGCAAGAGCGTGGGTTGGAACAGCCGTCTGCGCTGGGAATTGCAGCCGGGAAATATCTTCTTCTTTGTGATCAACCAGGGTTGGGAAATCGAAGACGGTAGTTATATGCCGATCAATACTGGTTTTACGGGCAAGCTGCGTTGGACGTTTCGTTATTAATAAATGTTGAGCCAACGTACGGCTCTCTCTTCCTCTCTCCAATCTGAAAAAAGAAAGCCTTGATAATGATTGCTTGTGGCAATCATGTATCAAGGCTCGCTTGACGATCCTCTTATGCTGCAGACGTCTAGAACGTCATGTCCAATGACACGGCGTAACGGCGCCCAAACTCATCGTACTGACCGTTGACCGTTTGCGCGCCGGCGGTCCCACCAGGAATAATCGGTGGGTGAGTGTCGAACATGTTCTGGATGGACAGGCCGAGATTCCAGTTTGCGCCTGATTCCAGCTCACCCCGATAACCGATGCGGCCGTTCCACCAAGTGGATGACGCCACCCAGTTATCATCAACTTCCCTGCCTTCTTCCCATATGCGATTCAATTTGCCACCGTCGATGAAGCGTCCCTGCATCTGGAAGGAGTAGGGTCCGACCCCGTAATTGAATGTGAGATTGGCGGTCACGTTCGGCGTTGTATATTGTCCTAGCCTATTGGTTTTTAAACCTGCACCCGAGACGTCCTCACGCGTCATCAGATAACCGCTCAATGCGCGGACGCTGAAACTTTCTTCTTTGTCTGCGAAGAAATTAGGCTCGATACGATAACTGACCTCGAGATCTACACCTTCTACTTTGTCCTGCGCCACGTTGAAAAAGCGCCGGATAATGCTGCTGATACTGTTCGTGGAAGGATCGCGTATGACATTCGCACATTGTTCGGAGTCGCCAAAGAAACAGCGGTCCACGACGTCCTGTGCGGCAATCTGTTCGATGGAGTCGGCGATATCTACCGAGTACCAGTCTGTCGAAATGGACAAACCCTCAGCCCATGCCCAGCTCGGCTCATACACCACGCCAGCTACCAGCGTATCGGCCACCTCGGGACGCAGGCTGGGGTTGCCCGATGCAACAACTGTAGTAGGTACAGAGATACCTAGCGTTGGATCTGTTACGTTGCCGCCGCCTCCCTGCGAATCAAATCGCTCGGAGAAGGAAGCCTCGCGCACATCGCGGGATTTTGTCGCACGAAAACG
The DNA here is from genome assembly GCA_040386995.1 of Pseudomonadota bacterium. GTDB lineage: Bacteria > Pseudomonadota > Gammaproteobacteria > Pseudomonadales > Pseudohongiellaceae > CAILUG01. Next base: position 57,148 of record JAZKES010000100.1, read on the forward strand.
CAGGCCTTCAATAACGTCAACTTCAATACCGAGCTTCCAGCTCTCGGACCGGCCGCTTAGGTTGTAGTCGGAGCTACGGTACGCAACAGAACCGCCCAGGCTTTGTGCACCTGAAGTCGATTCCCAGATTGGTACCTGCAATTCACTGAACCATTCCCACACGTTGAACTCCCCGCTGATCAACGGCACGGTCGAGAACTGATGCAGGTTCGGGCTGCCGCTGCTATAACCTGCAGGAATTCCGCGAATACCAAGTTCCGGCACATTGAATGGAGGGCCGAGTTCGTCAATTTCTATTGGAAAAGCGCCATCCGAAAACGACGATTCGCGCCAGGTGAGACCTGCTGCCATGGAAAGCGCGCCATAACCCCAGCCCTCGTATATTTCACCAGTCGCGAGAATCTCGGCAAAATCCTGATCAACGAGGCCGATTGATTCTTTCAAGGTTCCCACATAGTCGATAGCTTCCCGGCTGATGTTGCCGAACCCCATCACGTTGTACGGAACACAATCATTAATGGTGTTATCGAGCCCAATTGGTGACTTGAGTGGTGGTTCTGGTTTGACGCGGTCATTCGTCCTGCCAGAAGCCAGGCCTGCGGCATTCAATTGCGCAACGGTAGGATTGACCAACTGTACGCGACAAACAATTGCGCCATTTTTGGGATCACGTACCGCGTCCATGGCCAGGAACATGCGGTCGACCCTCATCATGTTGTCGACGCTTGAAAGACGCTTGGTTTGGCCCGAGGAATAATTGCCCGACAGATCCCATTCGAAAGGCAGGGCATAGTTGAAACCGAGCGTGTAGGTCTCGGTAGTAAAAATATTTTCGTCCCTCTGATCGATGCCCATGTCGGCTTGATCGATAAAAGCGCCACTGCGATTGAGCGTAAATTCCTTGATGTTTCTCGCCACCATCGCGTCGCGTAAGTTGGTTGGCAGATAGGCGTTGTCAACTGCGACCAAGGGGGCCCAGATCGACGTCAGGTTGATGCCCATGAGATCGGCACGATTAGGATCCTGGTTGGACTCCGAACGGCCGACGACCGCTTGCCCGTATACCGACAGATCATCGGTGACATCGTACTTGGCCGCCAGGAACAACGATCGGCCTACTACTTCTGCACCGTTGCCTGGGCCGGCATAAGCTTGGTGCGCCAACACGGATTCAGGTCCGCCTGACGTGCTGCGCGTAGTACCGGGGCCACTCTTTGAAGTCAGGTTTCCATCAGCAAATGGAACAATAGCACTACCTTCACGATTGAAATGTGAGCCATCAAACGCGGGATTGCCTACACCTGAAATTACACCGTACACATGGGTCTCGGTCGGCGCTATCCACGGCATCGTCAAACGTTGAGGGCCCGCAGCACAGCGTACGTTAACAACACACCTGTTGGGATTTCCTGCTGGCAGCGCAGCGGCTGCCGCCCATGCCGGATTGGTGACATGACCCCAGCGTTGATACCAGTCCGTGTCGAGATCTTCAGGGTCAGTGATGATTTGCTCGATGAACCTGTTCTCGAACGAGCCAATCACATTGAGACGATCACCAAATTGTTTGCCACCAGCGATGCTCGCGTTCCAGCGAAAGCCATCACCATTTTCCATGAGGCCAGTACCTGTGCTGACCTTGAGCCCTTCAAACTCGCGATCAATGATAAAGTTTGTCACACCGCCGAGTGCGTCGGCACCATACGCTGCAGACGCACCACCAGTCACAATATCGACGGTACGTACGAGGGCGGTTGGAAAAGTGTCGACGTTAACAGAACCGCGTTTATCCGCTGGCGCCATACGTGCACCGTCGAGCAGTACGAGAGTGCGGTTGGTGCCGAGGCTGCGCATGTTCAGGAAGCTCGCACCTGCGTCGCCAGAAAGAGCTAGTCCCCCGCGTTGTGCTGTTTGTGTTCCAAAAAATTGTGGCAGCGCGTCAAGTTGTTCTGCAACCGTACCGCCTGGTTCGAAATTGGAAAGTTCTGCTGGTGTAACGACAGTGACTGGTGTGGGGGCGGCCATGCCATCCGTTTGGCGGATACGCGAACCGGTAACTTGTATCTCTTCGATTTCGTTATCAGCCCCATTGGTATTTTGGGCCGTGACACTGGAACTAAAGGCTATTCCTGCGGAAATTGCGGCTA
>JAZKES010000101.1:0-5502 GCA_040386995.1 Pseudomonadota bacterium
TGCGCTGGTTGCCCTGGTTCCAAGAAATGTTCGCGGTGCGTAACACGAGCGAGTTGATGTCGTTTGCGAGCAAGCGATCCAGCTCATCGCCACCGACCAGCGATAACGAGATGGGCACGTCTTGCTGATTTTCGAGGCGATTACGTGAGCGCGATTGCACGATAATGATTTCTTCTGCGCCCGCTTCCTGCTGCGCAGAAACTTCAGTCGCAGAACTGATTGCCATGGCAAGTAAACCCACTTTGAACGCAAAGCTGCTTCGTGTTTGCGGTTCTGTTTTCTTCGCTGCGTGAGTTGAATTTTGCCCAGTGGCGTCGCTTGCTTGCATTTTTTACTACTCCTATAAAAACCAGAAAAATGTAAATTGATTCGATAAATCCGGTGTGCCGGATGTCGTGATTGCTGGAGTAAGCATGAAGTGTGCCAGAGCAGGAATTCGCAAAAATTTTTGTTTGCGGCGGTGACGCGTGATGAAAAATTCTGGTGCAGAGCGCGTTTGGCAATAGATGTGGCAACACAGAGTTGCGCAAAAAAGACTTGTGTATGCGCTATTTCGTGTGCGGGTCAAATTGCCATCAGCGTCGCTTGGCAGATTTATCACGCAGTGTTTTGCGAGCTCTTGCGTGGAGCTTTGATGTTTCGTTAGCAACACAGTTTTCAACATTGATAAAAACGGCTGTTGGATTAGCAGCAACTGCCAGCCGATGTAAGTTGTGTTTGCGCAATTAAGAAATAGTCATTACAGAATTTATAAAAATCACGATCTGATTATTCTGTGGATCAGCGCCTCTTCTTGGTGCTTCGGTCGAAAATCGTCCAGAAAGTTTGTGTATACCGGCATTTTTACCCGTGTTTTTACGAGTAATTCTTGCGCTATGGAAAATCTCTGCGCTTGGCATATCAATTGCTATTGCCTTGTTGATCCAGGTTCTACCTGTACTCGATCCACTTGGAAATAATTCGGAGATTTATCATGAGAAGAAAACCGCTCTACCTCGCTGTGCTGCTGGGCATTGCCTTCACGACCACTGGTGTCGTGCTCAGGGCGGATGACGAAGCTGCGAGCGTCGCGTCTGCGCCAGCAGCACATGCCGCTAAAACCGCGTCAACAAAATCTGATCACTGGTCTTACCAGGCTGTGCAAAAGCCAGCGATACCAGCAGTGCAAAATGCGCAGTGGGTGCGTACGCCAATCGATGCGTTCATCCTGAAAGGACTCGAGGAAAAAGGCATTGCACCTTCAGCGGATGCGGATCGTGCATTACTTGCGCGTCGTATCAGCCTCGATGTACTCGGCTACATTCCGTCACCGGAAGAAGTTGAAGAATTTGTTAATGACGAGTCACCCGATGCATACGAAAAACTCGTAGACAAGTTGCTGGCCTCTCCTCACTACGGCGAGCGCCAGGCACGCCGCTGGCTGGACCTTGCACGATATGCAGATAGCTCGGGTTTCGAAAACGACACGAACCGACTGAACATGTGGCGTTACCGCGACTACGTCATCAGCGCCTTTAATGAAGATAAACCTTTTGACCGCTTCATTCAGGAACAGTTGGCAGGTGACGAGTTGTGGCCCGGCGACGAAACCGCATTGATCGCAACGGGTTTCATGGCGCATTACCCCGACAACCGCAATTCACGCGACATGGTGCAGCGTCACTACCAGATCGTTACCGACATCACCGATACCGTAGGTGAAGTGATACTCGGTCAGACGTTCGAGTGTGCCAGATGCCACGACCATAAGTTCGATGCGATCAGCCAGAAAGAGTATTACTCGCTGCAGTCATTCTTTGCGAACGTCAATTCAGTGAACAACATCCCTGTGCAGCACAAGAGTGCGACTGACCTGGCTTACGAAAAAGCAACTGCTGAGTACGATGAGGCTACCAAAGACATTCGCGCGAAGATCGATGCAATCATCGATCAGGATCGTGACGCAGCGTTGGTCTATCACAAGGAACGTTACCTGACTGATACCCGCGAAGCGATCTTCAAACCCGAGAGTGAATGGACCCCGCTCGACCGCTGGATCAATCATCGCCTTGCGACCGTAACCAATACCGGCGCGCTGACCAATTATTTTGGTGAAAGAGCACGAAGCACTGATCCGAATTTCTTCAGCGAGTGGCACAAGGAAAAAACGGCTGAGCTGGATGCTCTCGATGAAGAGTTGAAGCAGTTCAACAACCTCAAGCCGGCGCTGGAACTTGGCTCGGATGAAATTTCTGCAATGACCGAACTTGGTCACGCAGACTCGCCACCGACATTTGTATTGTTCGGCGGTGATCACGAACGTCCGCTCGAAGAAGTACAGCCCGGTTTCCCTGCTGCTATTACAGATGCGCAGCCCGAGATCCATGAGTTGCCATTCTCGTCCGGTCGTCGTGCAGCGTTAGCGACATGGCTGACCAGCGCTGAAAATCCGCTGACCGCGCGTGTGTATGTCAACAGAGTCTGGGATCAGTACTTTGGTCGCGGCATTGTTGAAACTGTCAGCAACTTCGGTAAAGCAGGCCAGGAGCCAACCAATCCCGAACTGCTCGACTACCTCGCGAGCCGATTTGTAGAAGAAGGCTGGAGTGTCAAACAGCTGCATCGTGAAATCTTGCTGTCCAGTGTTTATCGCCAATCGTCCGCAGAACGTGAAGATGTTCAACAGGCGGATCCTGAAAACAAACTGCTTGGCGTATTTCCACACCGTCGCCTTGAGGCTGAACAGATCCGTGACTCACTGTTAGTGGCATCCGGCAGTCTGCAGGATGCGGTAGGTGGACCAAGTGTGTCACCACCGCTGCCAAAAACAGGACAGGATGGCGGCTACCGCGGCCTTTGGACGGAATCGAAGAATGCGGAAGACCACAATCGTCGCAGCCTGTACATCTTCACACGTCGCAGCCTGCCATATCCGTTACTGGATGTGTTCAACATGGCCTCGTCGCAGGAAGCACACAGCAAACGTGAAGTCACCACCACGCCGCTGCAAGCACTGACGCTATTTAACAGCGAACTGGTTTATGACTGGTCGCGAACGCTGGCTGGCAGAGTTATCAATGAAGCCGAAGGCGGCGAACAGGCACAGTTCGATGAGCTGTACCGGATTTTGTTTGCACGTACTCCGACAGAAACCGAGAGCGGCGAGCTCGAGAAGTTTCTGGATGAGCAGGAAAAGGTCATCACTGAACGTGCGTCAGCGGATGCTCTGGCCGCTTCGCTGCCCAAAAATCTGGAGCAGGGACAGCTGCAGCCAGCCCGAGTCGCTGCGTTTGTCGATCTCGTGCACACCGTCGTGAATTCCAACGAATTCATTCATCGCTTCTAAAACTAACCATAATTAACGAGGAATAAATAATGTATTTCAAAAAATCACGACGTAATTTCCTTCAGGTCACAGGCCTTGGACTTGGTGGACTGTCAGTGCAAAGCATGTTGCCTGGTGGTGGAATCATGGCAAGCGTGTTGGCTGCAGATAATCCACTCAAGGCGCTGGAGCCACATTTCCCTGCGAAAGCGAAGACCGTTATCTGGCTGCATCAGAGTGGCGCGCCGAGCACACTGGATCTGTTCGATTACAAACCCGACTTGATCAAGCTGGCAGGCCAGGGTGTGCCGCAGTCATTCCTGGAAGGAATCAAGACATCGACGCAGGGTGGCGTTACCAAACTGATCGCAACTGATCGTACATGGAAGCAGCACGGCCAAAGCGGCGCATGGTTCTCCGACCTCATGCCGAACCTTGCGCAGCATGCCGATGACATTGCGTTCATCAAGTCGAGCGTGACCATTGGCGCAACACATGACATCTCTGTATTAAAACTCAATACAGGCAGCTTGAATCCCGGTCGCCCAACATTGGGTTCATGGATTCAGTATGCACTGGGTTCTGCGAATCCGAATCTGCCCGGTTATGTTGTGTTGTATGACGACACCCGTGAACCAGAAGGCGGCGTGACCAACTGGAGCGCAGGATTTTTGCCTGCGGTTTATCAGGGCACCCCGTTCCGTCCAGGTGGCACACCAATTCTGCATCTCGACAATCCAGAGTTCCTGTCCAAGGCACAGCAGCGTCATTCACTCGATTTGTTGCAGCGCCTGAACTCGAACCTCGATTCACACTTCCCGTCAGACAGCGAACTCGAAGCACGCGCGGAATCCTACGAGCTTGCCTACCGCATGCAGGAAACAGCACCGGAAGCTGTTGATGTGAGCCAGGAATCGGAAGCCACTCGCGAAATGTATGGCCTGAACGACGAGCTCAGCAAAGGTTACGGCGAACAGTTATTGCGTGCACGCCGTCTTGCAGAACGTGGTGTACGTTTCATCCAGGTGGTGTCAGGACGCACCCAGGTGGATGGCGAAATGGAGAGCTGGGATGCTCACGTGAACATCGAAGAAAACCACAGCAAACACGCACACATCGTTGATAAACCAATCGCTGGTTTACTGGCGGATTTGAAAGCGCGCGGTTTGCTCGATTCCACGCTGGTGGTCTGGACCTCCGAATTCGGTCGCAGTTCATGGAGCGAATCCGGTAACGGCCGTGACCATAACCCATGGGGTTACACACAGTGGATGGCGGGTGGCGGCGTAAAAGCTGGCTACACGCATGGTTCTACCGACGCAATCGGTTTGCAGGCTGAGAAAGGTTTCGAAGTCGACACCTATGATATTCACGCCACGGTTCTGAACCAGTTGGGCCTGAACCATCAGAAACTCATCTACAAACACCTCGGTCGCTCGGAACGACCAACAGTCACTTACGGAAAAGTGATTCAGGAGTTGATTGGTTAACGGTTAATAGCCGACAGCAATCTCAACGTCAGCCCGGCTGGATTACCAGCCGGGTTTTTTTGGTTTAAGAGGAAGGGCAGGAAAGAACGATGCGTAAAAGTTTAGCGGCTGCAGCTTTGCTGGCGGCTGCGTTATCAACCCAATTTGTCAATGCAGCAGAACCGGATTTTGATTTTGAAGAACTGATGGAGAAGGTCGAATTCAACGCCAATGAATTGCAGACCAGCATTGTGTTCGAGGATGTCGACGCGGGTGTGCAACTTGCCACCGAGCTGCGCGATGCGTTCAGCAAGATAGAAGGATTTTTCGCCGAGTGGGGCTACGCAAATGACGCGGTGGAATATTCGCAGCAATATCAGGCGCGCGCGGAGAAAATTATCGCGTCACTGAAAGAAAAGAATTTTACCGGTGCGTCGGATCAGGCACTGGAATTCACGAAGGCATGCAAGGCTTGTCACGATAACTACAAACCTCTTTGAGAGTTTGTAGTTGATTGGGCAAGTATTGTGATGTGAGCTGCGTTGCTTGAAATGTAGATGACTGCTTCTGTGGCAGGCGGTTCTCAAGCTCGTAGTTAACAGATCAGGGAAGCTCGGAACAAGTCGTCATTCCCGCGGCTTTTAAAGCTTGCCTCCGCGAAAGCGGGGACGGGAATCCAGATTGTTGATTTTTCTGGATACCCGCCTTCGCGGGTATGACGGAATTTGC
>JAZKES010000102.1:0-5566 GCA_040386995.1 Pseudomonadota bacterium
CGGCTCGCTTCTGCACTATTGGTAAGTTCTACGAGCAGGTCACCTTTCTGGACGAAGGCACCATCTTCGAAATGAATTTTGTTGAGGGTCTCAGCGACCTTTGCAGTGATATCGATCGATTCATTGGCGCCAGTGGTACCCACTGACTCAACCTGATCCGCAAGCATCTGCCGACCAATTGTTTCGACGACAACCGGCGTTGCGGCGGACTGTCCGCGCTGGGCAAAGTTATTTGCGGTTGCTGCACTTTGGTGCTGCGCCTTATTAAATGACACAAAAACAAGCACGGCGATTCCGGCTAAAAATGTGAGCAGGATGGGATGACGTGTAAAGAAGCGCAAATTCAGACTCCATGACCACATGTGGCCAACATAAAGGGCAACTACCGGCTGGATCCCAGTCCGGAGTAAAACATCATGCAAAAATGAGACCGAGTCACGCGCGTCATCAAGCTTGCAGGCAGCTCAGATCAATTTATGACGTCACTTCGCTGTTATGTGGATTATGGCTTGTAATGTGAACTGATTATGGAAATTTTATGGAATAGCCCCTCACCATTTTCATCATCATGAATTCCTGCACGGTTGCCAAATTTATGCAGAAAATAAGGCTATTTATTTACCAAAATTTAACACGGTCTGAATTCGATATGGTGGCAATCGGCTAGCAGATATCTCGATTTCTCACTACGCATCCGAACTTATCCCGGCCATGGTCTTCATGCTGGAACTTATGCTCAAAACAAATTTACTACTCAACCACCGACAACCTGATTACATTCCTAAAGTTAAGCCCATTAAATTTTTGTTAAATCGCGACATATGAAATTTGTCAGCATCAGCACTCAACGACCCGCTTTGATCACGGACACTTGCGTTGTTTGGGGTGAGATGGAAGCGACGGAAAACAAACGGGCGGCGGTATTGGAGGTTGGTATTTTATTGAGGTATGCCGCGCAAGTTTGATCGCTGGATGATCCGTATCGTGACCCACATTGCCGAAACAACGTGCTGACGCGGCGTGATCATTTACGTGCTATCGTTTTGTTCATAGTGATCAAGCGCTGCTCGGCTTGAACACCTGAGTTCGGACCATGATCTTCCGCTATTAATGATCCGCGGAGCTTAAACCTTGTGCTAAACAACGCTTCCGGGGCTATGATCAGACACTTCGGCGTAACTGCCCTCTAACAACGAACTATTTTCATCAAGCCAAGAATAGGCAGAGCAAATCAATCGAGCGGTCTCACGGATGACAAACAGAAATAACACTTCTTCGGTTCCGAAGAATGACAAGGATCTCGTTATCAGTGACCTGGAATTTCCGCTGGTTGGAATAGGCGCATCTGCGGGTGGGCTTTCTGCACTCATACGCTTCTTCGAACACATGCCTGCATCAAATGGCATGACATTTATCGTTATCCTGCATCTCTCGCCAAAGCACGAAAGCAATGCTGATCAACTGATACAGCGCGCAACCAAAATGCCCGTGACGATGGTGACGAGTACGACACCTATCGAAAAGGAGCACGTGTACATCATCGCGCCCAATAGCCAGTTGCTGATGAACGATGGCTACTTGTGTATTGAACCTCTCGATCGACCTGTCGGGCAACACGTGGCAATCGATGTCTTTTTCCGTGCGCTTGCAAATGTGCATCAGGAAAGAGCTATTGCAATTGTCATGTCTGGCACCGGCGCTGATGGGGCGGTTGGAATTGCGACAGTCAAGGAACAGGGCGGCATTACCTTGGCACAATTGCCTGAAGATGCCGAATACGACGGTATGCCGCGCGCCGCCATTAATACCGGATTCACTGACTTTGTGTTGCCTGCAGTTGAGATGCCGCAAAAACTTATCGACCTCTGGCGCAGTGCACGCAATATCGAGTTACCTCCTCTTAACGACGGCGAAACCATTAAGGTCGAAATTACCAACCCTGCTTCGCGCGAAGCAGCCGAGGAAGCACTGCAACAAATCATTGTGAATCTCTGTGTTCATACAGGACATGATTTCCGCCATTACAAACGCGCTACTGTACTGCGTAGAATCGAGCGCAGGATGCAGGTAAAAAGCGTGACGACGTTACCTGCTTATCACACTCTCCTTGAAAGTGACCCGGCTGAATACTTCAATCTGCTCAAGGATATGCTGATTGGGGTAACCAACTTTTTTCGTGACCGTGAGGCCTTTGAAGCGCTCGAACGCGACGTAATTCCAGAATTTTTCAAAGACAGGGATCCCGAAGAACAGATACGTGCCTGGGTACCGGCGTGTTCGACCGGCGAGGAAGCGTATTCAATTGCAATGTTGTTGATTGACCAAGCTGCGCAGTTGTACAACACTCCATCGATCCAGATCTTCGCGTCCGACATTGACGAACACGCGATCAACATGGCGCGTAAAGGCATATATCCTTCTTCGATTGTGACCGATGTTCCGCCGCCCCGGCTGCGGCAATTTTTTACCAAACAGGAAGACAACTTTCTTATCCAGAAATTCGTCCGCGACAAGATCCTGTTTGCTTCGCACAACCTGCTGCGGGATCCGCCGTTTTCAAAGATTGATCTTATCTCCTGCAGAAACCTGCTGATCTATCTGAACAGGAGCGTGCAGGCACAGGTACTCGAGATATTCCACTTTGCACTCAAGCCCAACGGCATACTGTTTCTTGGCAATTCTGAGTCCGCGGACTCCATCAGCGAATTGTTTATTCCGATTGATAAAAAAAATCGCATCTACCGCGCGAAACCTTCTAACCGCACGGTGAATGTTGTTACTGCCCGTGCGGAAAAAATAAGCCCCCGCCTGCCCAACATAAAAAAATCGGAACGCGAGCCTTTGTCCTACGCCCAGATCCATCAACTGGCACTAATGCATTATGGGCCGGTGAGCCTTCTGGTGGATTCCGACCTGAACATTGTTCATATGTCGGACCGAGCTTCGCGCTTTCTGCGGTTCAATGCGGGTGAACCCTCACGCAATCTGCTGGCGCTGGTACTACCCGAATTGCGGCTTGAACTACGCACCGTGCTGTTTCAGGCGCAGCAAAACATTGTCATGACTGAAAAACGCTACGTTTTGCTCACTCGCGACGCCGAGGAATATGAAGTCACTATATGTGTGCATCGCTTCCGCGACGGCAGTATCGATACCGACTTACTACTCGTTGTGTTCAGCGAAGAGCTAAAGCCCGCGATTGAAACAGTGTCGCAAAGACTTAGTAATGACGCTGTGTTGCACCAGCTCGAGGCTGAATTGCAACGCAATAAAGAACAGCTGCAGGAGACAGTGGAGCACGCCGAAATATCTACCGAGGAGTTGCGCGCTACTAATGAAGAGTTGCAGGCGATCAATGAAGAGCTACGCTCGGCGACGGAAGAGCTCGAAACCAGTAAAGAAGAACTGCAGTCGGTCAACGAAGAACTTGTTACGGTGAACTACGAACTTAAAGTCAAAGTTGAAGAGACCAGCAAGGCTAATGACGATCTCAACAACCTTATCGCCTCCACCGACATCGCCACGATATTTGTCGACAGAGCGCTGCGCATAAAACGTTTTACGCCAAGGGCAACCGAGATTTTCAGCATCATCCCGTCTGATATCGGGCGCTCTCTGACGGATCTCTCCCACGTCCTGGAATATGACAACCTCGTTACAGATGCCGCTGCCACGTTCGAAACATTGCGGCCGGTTGAACGCGAAGTACGCAGGCATGATGGTAACTACTACATCGTCCGGCTGCTGCCGTACCGCACGACGGATGACAAGATCGATGGTGCGGTTATGACATTCTTCGATATCACGCGCCGACGTGCCGCTGAAGAACGTGTGCGAATTGGTGAAGAACGCATGCGACTCGTCGCAGAAAGCACCAAGGATTACGCGATCATCACACTCGACACCGACGGTCGCGTAACGAGCTGGAACAAAGGCGCAGAACGGATTTTTGGTTTTACAGAAGCAGAAATTATTGGCCAGCCAGCCGATGTAATCTTTGTACCGGAAGACCGCGCGAGCGGAGTTCCGCAGGATGAAATGCGGCGTGCTCTCAAAGATGGGCGCGCGGAGGACGAACGTTGGCACATGCGCAAGGATGGCTCAAAATTTTACTGCAGTGGTGTTATGACGCCGCTCACCAACGGCACGCTGTACGGCTATGCCAAGATCGCGCGCGACCAGACTGCCCGCGTGGAAATGGAAAGTCAGCGGGAAGCAGCGCTGAATGAAGAACAACTTGGACGCTGGAACGCGGAGACATCGAGCGCGCTCAAGGACCAGTTTCTCGCGATCATGTCGCATGAGCTGCGCCATCCGCTCAACCTGATCCATATCAACGTCGAACTGCTGTCACGACTCAACAGTGTCATCGAATCTCCACTTGGCCAGAAAGCGACGTCGGTAATCCGCAGTTCAGTACAAAGCCAGGCAAAAATAATCGAGGATCTACTCGATATGTCGCGCCTCAACACGGGTAAATTAACCATCAACAAAAGTCCTGTTGATCTCGCTGGCCTGATTAACTCGATCGTCGAGGTCTTTCAGTCGGACACAGCAGCGAACGACATCAGGATCACCATGGAAGGTACCAATGAGCCGCTCGTGGTTATGGCAGATTCCGTACGCGTTGAGCAAGTCATCCTTAATCTGCTGAGCAATGCACTTAAGTTCACCCCTTCCGGAGGCAGCATCATGATCAGGCTCGGCAATGAAAATTCTGAAGCTCGCGTTGATGTAATTGATACAGGCCAAGGCATAGCCGCGGAAGTCATCTCCACTATCTTTGACATGTTCAGCCAGGCTGGCTCTGCGACCTCTCGCAGCAAATCAGGGCTCGGCATCGGTCTCGCATTGGTCCGCCAGATTGCCGAATTGCATAATGGGCGAGTAAACGCCACCTCAGCTGGTCGCGGCCAAGGCACCTGTTTCAGTGTCTGGTTGCCGATTGGTTCTGACAACGATAATGAAAAAGTCAGTGTGTCCCAACTTGGGCAAAAAATTACCGGCCTGAGGATACTTATCGTGGACGACTCGGAAGATATGATCTCAGCCTTCAAAACCCTGCTTGAGATGGAAGGTGCCGAAGTGCTGATTGCGTGCAGCGCGAAAGAAGGGATTGAGATTGTGAAACGGGAGAAAATTGACCTGCTCATTTCAGACATATCCATGCCCGAGATGAACGGCTATGAATTCATCAAGAAAGTCCGGCAACTGCCAACCGGCGCAAAATTACCCGCCATCGCTCTGAGCGGCTTAAGCCGAGAGCAGGACATCGCCCAATGCTTCAAAGCCGGCTTTTCCGCCCACTTCAACAAGCCGCTCTCATTAGAACGACTTATAGGCACCATCGTCAAATTGATTAATCATCCACGTGGCGGCCTTGAAGGAAGCAGCTTGCAGTAACTTTGGCCAGGCGGTTATCAAGGTTCAGCGAATTTTCTGCCCCATTCGCCTTTGCCAAGCGTCTGTTGTAGGAACTGACCGCCAAAAATTCCTGCAGAATGCATCATTAGAGACTTCAACAACGGCTGCAGAGAGAAGGAAATCGCGGATTTCTTGCTGAAAT
>JAZKES010000103.1:0-30021 GCA_040386995.1 Pseudomonadota bacterium
CGCGGCCCCCTCCTAAGGGGCAGGTCGCAGGTTCGATTCCTGCCCGGGGCACCATCTTATTTCAAGTAACCCTTCGAGCAGAATAAAATCAACAAGATCTGTAATGTTGAATACTTCAGTTTTGCATGACCCAGCGCTAGTGATAACCCAGATGCTAGAGGTGTGGGTCTACACTGCTGGTGTTAAAAATTGACGATCGAGTCCCATTTGTAATCCAGCCAGCAACTTTTCAAGCGCAGCAAGATCGACCGGCTTGAGCATATGATGATGGAAGCCTGCTTCCTTCGCGCGTCGTTTATCGGCGTCCTGGCCCCAGCCGGTGAGGGCGATTAGAAAGGTTTTTTCGGACCACGGCTGCTCCCGGATACGACGACAAGCGTCATAGCCGTTTAATTTAGGCATGCCAATATCCATCAGTATTACGTCGGGTTGGAACGTTTCGGCCATTGCCACAGCCTGCAATCCATTATTGACCGTGCGTACTTCGCTACCATTGATCATGAATATCATCGCCAAACTGTCGGCCGCATCCTTGTTGTCATCGGCAACCAATATGCGATATTCAGATGCGGAGCGTACTGGTTTGTCTTGCTCCAGCGGTGGCTTAAAGTCCGGGTTTACTGACAATACCACCGGTAGCTTGACTACAAACTCGCTGCCCCGCCCGTGCCCATCACTTTTTGCCTCTACGCTTCCGCCATGCATCTCGACCAGCTTCTTCACCAGTGTCAGTCCGATGCCCAGGCCGCCTTGCGCTTTCTCAAGCGAATGATCCTCTTGTGTAAACATCTCGAAGATTTTTGGCAACTTATCAGGCGCAATACCAACTCCGGTATCCTTCAGTGACACGACAACATCGCGGGCCTGAACCTCGACGCTCAACTGTATGTATCCGCCCTGCGCAGTAAATTTGGCCGAGTTGTTGAGTAGGTTGGAGAACACCTGAGCAAGCCGGGTTCCATCGACATCTACAAGAATTGGCTCTGGAGGTACCACGAGTTTGAGTTCGTGTCCTCCGGCATCAATGTGTGGACGACTTGTTTCTACCGCGTTGCTCAACACCGTGGCCAGTGCAATACGCTGCTTTCGGAGTGTCAGTTTGCCTTGGCTAATACGGCTGTTATCAAGCAGGTCATCCACTAAACGTACCATCTGCCCCAGCTGTCGCTCAAGCATTGCAAGGATCTGCGTGATCACCACTCCATCGCCGTTCGACATTTGCATTATTTGCAAACCGTTGACGATTGGGGCAAGCGGGTTGCGTAGTTCATGCGCGAGCATCGCGAGGAACTCATCCTTGCGGCGGTCCGCGTCGGTCAGCTTCTCAGTAAGTTCGCGCAGCGCCTCGGTGCGCTCGATCACCCGCTGCTCGAGCATCTCGTTCAACTCGCTCAAGCTTTTTTCGGCGCTCTGGCGTTCTTTCATTTCGGCGAGCAACGCGCGATTGACCACCGCACTTTCGCGTTGAATTCGGTATAGCTCGGCGAAAACGGCGACCTTGGAGCGGAGGACAGTTGCGTTAACCGGCTTATGGAGGAAGTCCACGGCGCCGGTGTCGTAACCTTCAAGCACATGCTGGTCTTCATTGTAATAGGCGGTGAGAAAGATAATTGGCACTAACGCAGTTTTCTTTCGCTCCTTAATTATCTGTGCCAACTCGAAACCCGTCATGCTGGGCATGCGAATGTCGAGTATCAGCAAGGCGAACTCCTCCGCTACCAAGGCGAGCAGCGCTTGATCGGCGGATTCCGCGCGCACAAGCCTGTAACCAGGGTCGTCCAGAATGCTTTCAAGCACGGTAAGGTTTTTTGACTCATCGTCTACAATCAAAATATTGATCAGTTGTTCCATGTTCAAACCTTGATCTGGCAAAGGGAGGCCTTCGCGATGAGACGCGGGAACCGTGCCTTATCGGCTGTCATCGCAACATCCAGTGAATGAAGCACCCTGCAGATAAGCGCGGTCGCATGCAAGGCGTGCGCGCAGCAAAGCTCAGCAAAAGGTTTCAGATGATCGGATGTGACGTTTCCAGCCAACACCGGCGAGGAAATAATGACCGTCGAGGCGTGAGCGTCATTTGGGTCTTGTTCCAAAGACTGAAATCGTATTGAGCGCCCAAATCTCAAACGGTCTCCGGTTGAGAAAGTCTCGAGCGTGACTTGGCAGTTCACACGTACATTCATCGAAACAACCATACACGCATCAACGAAAGTAATTGGTCTGTATTTACCGGCTTGGCGATGTAATCACTCGCGCCGGCATCGAGACACTTCTCGCGATCACCCTTCATCGCTTTCGCAGTCAGCGCGAGGATAGGCAATGTTCTGAATTCTGGATCTCTGCGGATTTCGCGCATCGTCTCATAGCCGTCCATCTCGGGCATCATGATGTCCATTAGCACCAGACTCAGATCGGGAGTGTTCTTGATGACGTCGATCGCGGTGCGACCGTTGGTTGCACTGATCACGTTCATCTCCTGATTTTCCATCATCGAGGTAAGGGCGAAGATGTTACGTGCATCGTCATCGACTACCAGAACTTTGCGGCCCCGAAGCACTTCTTTAGAACTGTGCAGTTTTTTAAGCATCGCCTGTTTTTCTACCGGCAGATTGGTAACGACGCGATGCAGGAAGAGCGAGGTTTCATCAAGTAGCCGCTCTGGGCTTTGTACGTCTTTGAGAACAATGCTTTTTGCCATGGTCTTGAGCTGAATCTGCTCTTCTATAGTCAGGTCTTTCCCAGTAAAGACGACCACAGGCACATCTTCCAGCGAAGGCTCGGCGTGCATTTTCGATAGCAGCTCGAAGCCTGTCATATCAGGCAGCCGCAGATCCAGAACGACACAATCGAAGGGCCGCTCGCGTAACACCTTTAGCGCGTCGCTACCAGAATCTACGCTGACCATCTCGATGTCAGTGAATCCGAGCAGCTCGCAGATGGAAGCGCGTTCGATGGCATTGTCCTCGACGACGAGCAGTCGTTTGGTGCGCGGCGCGGTAAATTCCTTGATTCGCTCGAGCCCCGCTTCTAATCCTTCTGTGGTTGGTGCTTTGATGAGGTAAGAGAAAGCGCCGTGTGAAAGTCCGTGCTGGCGCTCTTCCTCTAAAGTTACAACCTGCACGGGGATATGGCGCGTGGTTGGATCAAGCTTGAGCTGGTTGAGTACCGTCCAGCCGAGCATATCGGGTAGGAAGATGTCGAGCGAGATGGCAGACGGTTGAAACTGCCGCGCGAGTGACAGACCGAGGGCTCCTTTCAGAGAGACGATACCTTTGAAGCCTCGGTCGCGCGCCAGCCCAAGAAGGATGCGCGCGTAATGCGGATCGTCCTCGATGATGAGCAGGACAGGATCGCCATCTTTCACGGCATTACGGTCATCTTCGATGTGCTCCTCGCGCACCGGTGCCTGGATAGTGAGCGCATGTGTGCGTTGTGCCTCAGCGAGTGTGGTGGCAGTGTTGAGCGCGGGTCGTACCGCATCGGGACCAGAGTAATGAACCGGCAAGAAAAGCGTGAATGTGCTGCCCTGGCCATGGATGCTAGCGAGCTTGATTTCGCCGCCAAGCAGCACGGCCAGCTCGCGGCTGATCGCGAGACCGAGACCAGTACCACCGTATTTGCGCGAGGTACCGGCATCCGCTTGCTGGAATGCCTCGAAAATAAGCCTCTGTTTGTCGGTCGGAATGCCGATACCCGTGTCCTCAACCGCGAAGCTGATAACCTGTGGCGCCTTGCTGAGTACAGGGTGATCTGTGCTCCAGCCACGCGTTGCCATGTTCACGCGCACTTCCACTTTGCCCTGCGCGGTGAATTTCACGGCATTTGAAAGCAGGTTTTTGAGAATTTGCTGGAGGCGTTTCGGATCGCTATCCATGGCTTTCGGCAGGTCGGGAGCAAACGTCACGTTGAACGGCAGGTTCTTCGCCTCGGCGACGTGGCGGAAGTTACGTTCAATATTGCCCTGCAAATCGGCGAAGGGAATCTCCTCCACATCGACCGTAACCGTGCCGGACTCGATTTTGGAAAGGTCGAGAATATCGTTAATGAGATGGAGCAAATCTGAACCAGAGCTATTGATATTGCGCGAAAACTCCACCTGCTTTGGATTGAGCGTCGCCGGCGCGTTTTCGGCGAGTTGCTGACTGAGGATCAGGATCGAGTTGAGCGGAGTCCGCAGCTCGTGTGACATGTTCGCGAGGAACTCGGATTTATATTTTGAGGTCAGCGCGAGCTCGGCAGCTTTTTCCTCTAGTGCATGTCGCGCCTGCTCAACTTCTGTATTCTTGCGTTCCACCTCGGCATTTTGTTCAGCGAGCAACTTCGCCTTGGTCCCGAGCTCCTCATTTGTTTGTTGAAGTTCGCTCTGTCGCGACTGCAGTTCGGTCGTCAGCTGCTGCGATTGTGTGAGCAGACCCTCGGTGCGCATCGTTGCTTCGATGGTGTTGAAAACCGCGCCGATGCTCTGCGTGAGCAGCTCCAGAAAGTTGAGGTTAACCTCGGTGAAATTTTCTAGCGACGCAAGCTCAATGACTGCCTTCGTTTCTCCCTCGAAGAGCACGGGAAGCACGATGATGCTGACTTTGCGCGCAGCGCCAAGGCTGGAGGAGATGGTTATGAAATCGGCCGGCACATCGGCAAGCAGAATGCGCTTCTTTTCCACCGCGCACTGACCTACCAGGCCTTCGCCGAGGCGAATGGTCGTGGCGAGTTGTTTGTCACCGCCATGTGCATAGCTCGCGAGCAGATCAAGATTGCGACTACTGCTTCCACTTCCACCGCCACTATTATTACTACTCTCGCGTAGATGGTAGATGGATCCTTGATGAGCAGTGATGAGCGACGCCAGTTCGGTGAGCAACATCTGGCCTACGGTGTTCAGCTCGCGCTGGCCTTGCAACATGCCCGTGAATTTTGCGATGTTGGTTTTCAGCCAGTCCTGCGCGCGGTTACTGTCGGTGGTTTCACGCAAGTTTAGAATCATCGTGTTGAGGTTGTCCTTCAGCTCAGACACTTCACCCTTCGCGTTAACCTGAATAGAACGCGTCAAGTCGCCTTTGGTCACGGCGGTTGCGACCTCGGCGATGGCGCGTACCTGAGTGGTGAGGTTGGCAGCGAGCAGGTTGACGTTACCGGTGAGGTCCTTCCATGTGCCGGCGGCACCGGGGACGTTCGCCTGGCCGCCGAGCCTTCCGTCCACGCCCACTTCACGCGCGACGTTGGTCACTTGGTCTGCGAAGATCGCAAGCGTATCTGTCATGCCGTTGATAGTATCGGCGAGCGCAGCGACTTCGCCTTTTGCTTGCACCGTCAGGCGCTGCGTGAGGTTGCCGTTCGCCACGGCCGTCACCACCTTCACAATACCGCGGACCTGCTCTGTAAGGTTCGAAGCCATGAAGTTCACGTTGTCGGTGAGATCCTTCCAGGTACCGCCTACGCCCGAGACCTGTGCCTGGCCACCAAGCTTGCCCTCGGTGCCGACTTCGCGCGCCACGCGAGTCACTTCGCCGGCAAAGGAGTTGAGCTGATCCACCATGGTGTTGATGGTGTTTTTCAATTCCAGAATTTCACCTTTCACGTCCACGGTGATTTTGCGATTCAGGTCGCCGCGCGCCACCGCAGTAGTCACCTCGGCGATGTTGCGAACTTGCGCCGTTAGGTTCGCTCCCATAGTGTTAACGGAGTCTGTCAAATCCTTCCAGGTTCCTGCTACGCCAGGTACCACCGCCTGCACGCCGAGTCGGCCTTCTGTGCCAACCTCACGCGCCACGCGCGTCACTTCCGAGGCGAACGAGCGTAGCTGCTCAACCATTGTGTTGATGGTTTCCTTGAGCTGCAAAATTTCGCCGCGCACGTCCACCGTGATTTTGCGGCCGAGGTCACCATTGGCCACCGCGATTGTTACTTCGGCGATGTTGCGTACCTGACCAGTCAAGTTGGAGGCCATCGAGTTAACGTTGTCAGTAAGATCCTTCCAGGTCCCGGCCACTCCGGGCACTGCAGCTTGTCCGCCGAGCTTGCCTTCAGTTCCGACTTCGCGCGCTACGCGCGTCACTTCTGAAGCGAAGGCCGAGAGCTGATCGACCATCGTGTTCATCGTTTCCTTGAGCTGCAAAATCTCGCCTTTCACGTCCACCGTAATCTTGCGCGAGAGATCACCGCGTGCGATGGCGGTTGCCACGTCGGCGATGTTACGAACTTGTCCCGTAAGGTTCGACGCCATCGAGTTCACGTTGTCGGTCAAATCCTTCCATGTGCCGGCTACTCCGGGCACCTGCGCTTGGCCGCCAAGCTTGCCGTCGGTGCCGACCTCGCGTGCCACGCGCGTTACTTCTGCAGCGAACGACCGTAGCTGATCGACCATCGTGTTGATGGTTTCCTTCACCTCGAGGATCTCGCCACGCACGTCAGCAGTGATTTTTTTCGACAAGTCGCCGTTGGCGACCGCGATGGTCACCTCGGCGATGTTGCGCACTTGACCGGTTAGGTTGTTAGCCATTGCGTTGACGTTGTCGGTGAGATCTTTCCAGGTACCAGCCACGCCTTCTACTGCAGCCTGGCCGCCGAGTTTGCCATCGGTGCCGACCTCACGTGCCACGCGACTAACCTCGCCGGCGAACGCGTTGAGCTGATCCACCATAGTGTTGATCGTGTTTTTGAGCGCGAGAATTTCGCCCTTCACTTCCACGGTGATTTTCGAGGAAAGGTCGCCGTTCGCAACTGCCGTGGTCACATCCGCGATGTTACGCACCTGCGCTGTAAGGTTAGTCGCCATAGCGTTGACCGAGTCGGTGAGATCCTTCCATGTACCGGCCACACCGGGCACCTGCGCCTGGCCGCCGAGCTTGCCATCGGTGCCGACCTCGCGCGCCACGCGCGTTACTTCAGAGGCAAAGCCGTTGAGCTGATCCACCATCGTGTTGATAGTGTTTTTCAATTCCAGAATTTCGCCGCGCACCTCAACGGTGATCTTGCGGCTCAAGTCGCCACGCGCAACGGCTGTGGTTACGTCGGCGATGTTGCGCACCTGCGCCGTGAGGTTGGTCGCCATCGAGTTCACGTTGTCGGTGAGATCCTTCCAGGTACCGGCCACGCCGCGTACCTGCGCCTGCCCACCAAGCTTGCCCTCGGTACCCACTTCGCGCGCCACGCGGCTTACTTCGCCTGCAAACGAGTTGAGCTGGTCGACCATCGTGTTGAGCGTGTTTTTAAGCTCCAGAATTTCGCCTTTAACGTCCACGGTGATTTTTTTCGACAAGTCGCCGTTCGCCACGGCCGTCGCCACGTCGGCAATGTTGCGCACCTGGCCGGTGAGGTTCGATGCCATCGAATTCACGTTGTCCGTTAAATCCTTCCAGGTGCCAGCAACGCCTAACACTTCGGCTTGGCCGCCGAGCTTGCCGTCGGTGCCGACCTCGCGCGCCACGCGACTTACTTCGCCAGCGAATGCGTTGAGCTGGTCAACCATTGTGTTGATGGTGTTCTTCAACGCGAGAATTTCGCCCTTAACGTCCACGGTAATCTTTTTCGACAAGTCGCCGTTCGCAACCGCTGTCGTAACCTCGGCGATGTTACGTACCTGGCCGGTGAGGTTGGTTGCCATCGCGTTGACCGAATCGGTCAAGTCTTTCCAGGTACCGGCGACACCGCGTACTTCCGCCTGCCCGCCTAGCTCGCCCTCTGTGCCAACTTCCCTCGCCACGCGCGTTACTTCCGAAGCAAAGCCGTTTAGCTGATCGACCATCGTATTTATGGTGTTTTTGAGCTCGAGAATTTCGCCCTTCACGTCCACCGTAATTTTTTTCGATAAGTCTCCATTCGCTACAGCTGTCGTTACTTCAGCAATGTTGCGCACCTGGCCCGTGAGGTTGGATGCCATGAAGTTTACGTTGTCCGTCAAATCCTTCCAGGTGCCAGCCACGCCGCCGACTTCGGCCTGGCCGCCAAGCTTACCTTCGGTACCGACCTCGCGCGCCACGCGCGTCACTTCCGAAGCGAAGCCGTTGAGCTGATCCACCATCGTGTTGATCGTGTTTTTAAGCGCGAGAATCTCGCCCTTCACTTCAACTGTAATCTTGCGCGACAAGTCGCCTTGCGCCACAGCGGTTGTTACTTCCGCGATATTGCGAACCTGGCCCGTGAGGTTGGACGCCATCGAGTTTACGGAGTCAGTTAGATCCTTCCAGGTGCCTGCGATACCGCCTACCTGCGCCTGGCCGCCTAGCTTGCCCTCGGTGCCGACCTCGCGCGCCACGCGCGTCACTTCCGAAGAGAAACCATTGAGCTGATCGACCATCGTGTTGATGGTCTCTTTCAGTTCCAGAATCTCACCCTTCACATCCACTGTAATCTTGCGCGACAAATCGCCGCGGGCCACGGCCGTGGTAACCGTCGCGATGTTACGAACCTGCGTGGTGAGGTTGGTCGCCATGGCGTTGACCGAGTCAGTTAAATCCTTCCAGGTGCCGGCCGCACCAGGCACTACCGCCTGACCGCCGAGGCGCCCGTCGGTGCCGACCTCGCGCGCAACGCGCGTCACTTCAGAGGAGAACGACCGGAGTTGATCGACCATCGTGTTGATGGCTTCCTTCAGCTGCAGAATCTCGCCGCGCACGTCCACGGTAATCTTCTTTGACAAGTCGCCATTCGCCACCGCGATTGTCACGTCCGCGATGTTGCGCACCTGCGCCGTGAGATTGCCCGCCATCTGGTTGACCGACTCCGTCAATTCCTTCCAGACACCCGACACACCCTTCACCTGTGCCTGTCCGCCAAGCTTGCCTTCCGTGCCCACCTCACGAGCCACGCGCGTGACCTCCGAGGTGAAAACAGCCAGTTGCTCGATCATCGTGTTCACCAGCTTCGCCGAGCGCAAAAATTCGCCCTTAAGCGCGCGCCCATCCACTTCCAGCTCCATGGACTGCCCAAGATCGCCTTTCGCCACAGCGCCGATGGTGCGCGCCACTTCGGTCGTCGGCCGTACAAGATCGTCGAGCAGTCCATTGAGCGAATCCACTTTCGTAGCCCAGCCGCCGATTGCGCCCGGCACCGTCATACGCTGCAACAGCCGGCCGTCCTTACCCACCACTACGCTCAACCGCGATACCTCACCAGCGATGCGCTCCTCATGTGCAAGCGCTTGATTGAAAGCCTCCGCAATCCTTCCCTCGGTTCCGTCCCAGTCCGCTGGCAACCGCACTGAGAAATCTCCATCTCGAAATGCCACCACTGCCGCGAGCAAAGACCGTGACCGTGACTCGGAGGAGTCTTCGATCTGGCGCACGGCCGCTCCTCGCGGCTTGGTCTTCTGGCTGCTTTTGCCCTTCGCTATTGCGGGAGCGGGGGTGAAAGTTTCAGGTGAGATAACTGAGGGTTTGGTCATATTTCCATCCATAATTGCGACTTGCCGATGCGATTCGTGGATAGGGATAGACAACCCACACGTCACGATAATGATGCCATTGCTGAAAACGGTACGGATTAGATAACGGCGGCCGAGTTTAACCCTGAAAATGCTGGCTTTTCTATATAGGAGGCGCAAAAAAGACAAGCCGACACTTGGAATGCGAAAGCATAGGTGAAATGCGCGTTTAAACAGTTGGGACTTGGGACTTGGGACTCAACGATTGTGTTCGTTCAGACCGTCTCAATACTATCGGGTCAATTCGCTGTTCCCGAGACGCGGCGCTGTGATATGGTCGGGACGTCGGTGATGTTCATCAGTGATAAAAATCGCGTCTTGATTCTTCGCAGTATTAATAGATAGAGTTTAGCAGCAGGAACTGTGTTACTTGCCAGAGCCTACCGACAACATCAATGACAATACTGCTAGCAATGACCTTCGCATCGAAACACTGCAGGATTTGGTTGCGTTACCGTATATGGATATTTTAAGAAAAGACCGCAAGCCGAATCCAAAGAACTGCAGTAAATATAATTAGTGAATAACATTTCAGACACTGTCTTGAATTTCATTGCCCGCCGGATCGACAGCGTGCCTCATTTAGAGGCGTTGTTGCTTTTTTGGGAAAACCCAAATACCTCATGGTCCAAAGAAACAATCTCCAAGCGCGTTTATATGAGCCAGGATCAAGCGCAAGCGATCCTTGGTAATCTCGAAAGGCATGGGTTTATCCTGTTTTCAGACGCTATCAGTGGATATTGTTACGATCCGCGGTCGGACGAAGCGCAGATCATGCGTGAAGTAGCGACGACTTATCGGCGGCATCTAGTGCACGTAACAGGTCTCATTCATAGCAAGGCTGCGTCGGGTGCGGTTCAGGAATTCGCACGCGCCTTCACATTCAAACGCCAGGAATAGTATGGGTCCAATCGTTTATATTCTGGGAGCTCTGACAACGCTGTTGTGTGCGTTTCTCCTATTGCGTGGCTACTCCCAGGGTCGTGAGAAACTCTTGCTGTGGAGTGGCCTTTGTTTTGTCGGTTTGACTGTGAACAACGTGCTGCTGTTTGTAGATCTGGTGGTCTTACCGGCGAGCTCGGACCTCTATGTCTTACGGCTATCGACCGCGGCTTTGGCGATGCTGATATTGTTATATGGTCTTGTTTGGGAAAGCGAGTAAAAATGATGATTGAGGGATTTCTACTAGGTGTCATCACAACAGCATCTCTTACAGCTGGAATCTTCTTTATGAAATTTTGGCGGCGTACGGGTGACAATCTGTTTTTGGCGTTCTCTGCTGCTTTCATAATCGAAGCATTCAATCGTGTGGGATTTTTATTTGTTGTCTCGCCGAATGAAGGCAGTGCAATCATCTACACCGTTCGTCTTTTTGCCTTTCTGATTATTCTTGCCGCAATTATCCGTAAAAATCGGAGCCGCGCTAATTAGGCAAGCATTGATCAATCGCTGACCGAGACCCGCCAAGTGTCCGAATTCCCGGCAAACGAGTGCATGAAGTTTATGTGACATTGCTTGTAACAACCTCCAGCAATGACTGCAAAACTAATTTGTCTGCCTGACTGAAAGACGCCATGAAGCGTGATGTAATAAGACGGTGATTTTTTCGGGCGGGTTTACTTTATGCTGTCTGAGGCACTTCCATCTTTTTCATTGCGAGAAATCTTACCTGGTTTCGATCATAGAGCGTATACGCTCGGCTAACAAATCCATCGGGAATGGCTTGGTGATGATCTCCATACCTTCCTGCAAAAACGAATTGCTCGCGGCTTTTTCAGCATAACCCGTCATAAACAGCACCTTAAGATTTTTTCTGTTCGCGATGCCAATTCGGGCCACTTCATTGCCACTTATATCGGGAAGGCCGAGGTCCGTGATGAGAAGATCAATTCGCTGCCTCGATTCCAGAATTTGCACCGCAGAGGCGCCGTTCTGCGCCTCGAGTGCATAATATCCAAGCTCCTTTAATACCTCCACGACAAGAAGGCGAACTACCCCTTCATCCTCGACAACCAGAACGACTTCATCGAGGCCTGCGCGACTTTCTCTCGGGTTTGTTTCGTCGGTTGCTTCCACGTCGAGATTGCCCTGATAACGCGGTAAACAAACTTCGATCGAAGTGCCCTTCCCAACCTCGCTTTCAATAAGCACGGAACCATTGGATTGTTTGACGAAGCCATAGATCATCGAAAGCCCAAGCCCAGTGCCTTTGCCTATGGCCTTCGTTGTGAAAAAAGGTTCAAAAACGCGCGCGCGCACTTCGGCAGGCATTCCCTCGCCGGTGTCTTTCACGATGAGACGGACATGCTCGCCCGGTTGCAGCTCACGCAGAGCAGCTTCCGCTGAATCTAATATCTTGTTGGACATTTCGATTGTGAGCGTGCCGCCGTCTGGCATTGCATCGCGCGCATTGATGGCGAGATTAAGAATGGCATTTTCAAGTTGGTTGGCATCACACCTGATCAGCCAGAGACTGTCAGCTGCGGTAAAGTTCATCTGTACAGTCTCACCTATTGTTCGGCGCAACAGTTCCTCCATGGATGTAATCAATTCATTTACATTCAGAGGCCGGGGGTCAATCGGTTGCTGTCGCGAGAATGCCAGTAAGCGATGTGTCAGAGATGCAGCACGATAAGCGGAATCTATTGCGGCTTTGAGGAAGCGGTCGGTTTCGCCGATGCGACCGAGCGCAATGAGCTTCTGTGTCACATGTAACGATCCCGTGATTCCCTGCAGAAGATTATTGAAATCATGAGCAATGCCACCAGTAAGCTGACCGATGGCCTCCATCTTCTGGCTTTGACGCAAGGCTTCTTCAGCGTTCATTAATTGCGCTGTGCGTTGCTCTACCCGCTGTTCGAGGCTTTGATTGAGATCCGCCAAAGCAGCGGCGGAATTTCGTGCGGCTGCCTCGCTCGCGCGCAGCGCCAGGTTAATCGCGCGACGCTCGGTGATGTTCCGCAGAATGACTGTCACTAAAGCTCGCGCGCCTATGTTCCAGCGCGATGCTGACGCTTCCACATAGCTCAAAGATCCGTCTTTGTGAATGGCGATCAGTTCTTTTGATTGCACGGGGGTCGAGCTTTCGACTGCGGTTCGCCACGTTGTCGGCCAATCGCTTCTTTCATCGAATAATATTGCTGCGTCTTTCCCTGTCAGTTCATTTAGCGTGTAACCAAATTGGGAGACGGCCGCAGGGTTAGCCATTTGAATACAGCCTGCGCCATCAATCGTAATGATGACATCCGGAGCACTTTCCACCACCGCGTTGTATCGGGCTTTTTGCTGATCGCGCAGATATTGCTCGCGGTGGGTCGCCATTGTTACGTCTGTAATAAATACGAGGCAGGCCGTAATGGGAGAGCTACCTATTGGCGAGACCTTGATGTCGTGAAGTAGCTTGCGGCGGGAGCGTGTCCGAAGCGGCAATGGTGATGAATTGAGAGCATTGGAAATCCCGGTCGAGGCACCGGACTCAAGTGCGAGTTTTATTGCGGATGCGAGGCGCCTGAACATCAATCCCGGAAAAATTTCCGAGAGGGTTTTTCCGTAGACAGTTTCGAACGATTGGCCGGACGCAGAGGTCATCCAGGCGTTCCAATTCACGATGCGCTCATGAAGGTCGAGGACGATGATACCGCCTTCGAGCGCATCAAAAATGGCGCTCTCTGCGTACTGATCGTTAGTCAACATGGGTTTTCGATATAGAGGTCTGGCCGGCGATATTTTCGATCAGCTCTTTTAGTAACTGCTGAAGCGTGCGGAGCGAGGGAATGTCCAGCAGCATGGCGATGTAGCCTTTCAAATCGCCACCTCGGAGAGCGAAGTTGATATAAACAAACAGAACTCTATCGCTAGCTGATCGCGGCGGAGGCTCTTTGAAAAAATCGCCGCTCTCGCCGTATATAACCTCTGGCAACGAAATTTTTAGAGTGCGGTTTAAAATGTTGGCAATCGTACCGAGGCAGCCGTTAAGAAGTACGTTACCTGTTTCGGCCAGAGCTTCCTGCTCGAGTTCTGCGATATCTTCCAGCGATGGAGCCCCACCTACTACCGCGCGTACCAATTCCAGACTATTAACTTCAGGAAAAATAAGCAGAGCACGGCCATTTATGGCGCCGTCAAAATTCTGCTGTACGGCCACGAGGCGGCGTGTCGCCTGCTCACCGAGAATCGATATCGCCTCGTCACAAGATACGAGGGAAACTTTTGGCACCGAGAGGATAACCTCCTCTTTCACCATCTCGCGCAGACTGAATGCTGCATTGCTGACCCCGAGATTGACCAGTTCCGTCAGGGCATCGAGTTCGAGTTCAGTCAAGCCGATTGAAGGGGCGTCCATTATTTTCCCGTCGCATTGCGCTGTTGCGCTGTCGTTTCAAAAAAGCCGGCCAGCGCTTTCTCTGTAAGCGGCTTGGGCAGAAAAGCAGCACCGGCTGCCTGCGCCCGATTAACAACTTCAACCTGATGATTAGCTGAGATCACAGCTACACAAATGCTAGAGTCGAATTCCCGCAACTCCGCAGCAAGCGTGATGCCGTCTTTGCCCGGCATGTTGTAGTCCATAAGAATAAAATCCGGCAAATTCGCTTTTACATTTGCAAATGCATCTTCAGCGTTGGAGGCTTCTTCAGTCTCCCAATCGGGGTGAAGCGCCTTAAGCGCCCTTATCACTCCCATGCGGGCAAGCTTGCTGTCATCGACAATTAAAACTTTTTTTACCACGAATACCTCTCAAACTGTTTTTGCATAGATTACCAGACGAAACATTGTACATGAGGGAATTAGCGAAAAAACATTGAAGTCTTTCACATCGCAACACCAAGCCACGGTCCCACTTTGTCGCGAAGAAACGTGTCAACGGGTTTGCCGAATGGTCGAGTTTTAGCCACCAGCAAAACCTGAATCACAGCCCCGTGTGCGGATTCGCAAGCGCTCCAGTCTACGGTAATGCCCGGGTTCGTCAGAAGTGCCTGCAAAAGAAATTCAGCATCGTCTACCGTGCAGGATCCAACCAGTTCAATATTACCGTTGGTAGATAGCTGAATAGTCACAGCAGTATTTCTCCGAGGTCCAGAACCAGTAATACCTGACCGTCACCCATGATCGTCGTGCCCGTAACTCCGGGGATGCTGGATAACAATCCTTCGAGTGGCTTGAGCATAACTTCCATGCGTTCTCCGGCCCGTTCAACGCGGATACCTCCCCATTGCCCCGCAAAAGCGGCAACAACAATCACCGCCTCACTATCATCGCCTGGCAGCGACTGCACCTGCAGGAGACTTGTGAGATCAAAAACTGGCAGCGTACGATTGCGATGCACAATCACTTGTGCCGAACCTACCTCTGCAATAGTGTTGACCGGCACCCGAATTGTTTCAATCACTGCATCGATGGGTATGCCAAAGGTTTGACCGCCAGCTTCCACAGTCATCACATGTGTCATCATCACGCTGAATGGCAGAGAAAACCTGACAGTTGTTCCCTGGCCTGACTGACTCTCTATCGCGACCATGCCACCCATCCGGCCGACTGCCATGCGTACGGCATCCATACCCACTCCACGCCCCGACAGTTCCGTAACCTGGGCCGCAGTGGAGAAGCCGGGTGCAAATATCAAATCAATAATTTCCGCTTCCGATAATTCCGCAAGCCTTTCACTTGAAACAACGCCGCGTTCCAGCGCCACTTCACGTATGCG
The DNA here is from genome assembly GCA_040386995.1 of Pseudomonadota bacterium. Taxonomy (GTDB): domain Bacteria; phylum Pseudomonadota; class Gammaproteobacteria; order Pseudomonadales; family Pseudohongiellaceae; genus CAILUG01. The sequence goes on from JAZKES010000103.1 coordinate 15,120, forward strand.
CGCAACATTGATACCCCCTCCATCATCGCTGACCTCGATGAACACGCGATCACTTTGCCTTGATGCACGAATAACGATCGATGCGGTTGCGGGTTTATTATCAAGCGCGCGGATCGCAGGACTTTCGATACCATGATCCATGGCGTTTCTAACGATATGCAACAATGGTTCAAACAGCATTTCGACGATCGCTTTATCTGCTTCCGTCTCGTCGCCTTCGATGGCCAGTTTCACCGGCTTGCCCAAATTCGCCGACATGTCACGTATCACAGGCCCAAAGCGCCCTAACACCGTACGTAACGGCAATACTCGCATGCCCAACACTGTTCGTTGCACGTCCCCCGTGATGCGATCGAGGACACCATGATGACCTTTCAGAATAGTCGCGAGGGGATTCGCCTCGCTATGCGCCAGATTTACTACATGCCCGATTGCGTTCTTGACGACAGTCATTTCACCGATGAGACGGACCAGTGTTTCAACACGTTCGGCATCTACTCTGAGGGTCCGCGCAAAGATGTCCGCACGCGCCGGTGCTGCAGGAAGTGATTGCGACACCTCCGCCACGATCGGGTTGCGCAGGGCTTGAACAAGCTGCTCTTGAAGATAACGCGTGGTTCCTTCAGCAAGGCTTTGAGAACTTGCGTATGTAATACGCTCAGCAGCGCTATTGTGTCCGCAATAAACAAGTACATTCGCCGCCGCCATGCCAACTGATGTTATGGTGCCCGCAAAAGCCTCATCAGCTACATCGTTCAACAGAGCGGTCTGTGCTTCGAGAATATCTCGTGCGCTCTGTGGCAGTTCGCCTGGTACATTCGTAACCGCAGCGGAATCGAGCTCGATGATTTCACATTCGTCGACATGATTTTTCAGATATGTGCTCACGTCTCGTGTCGACGCACTTGTGAGTGCAAGCAAAATGAGAATACATTCGTAGGGATCGAGCACATCCAGTGCAGGCCACTCGCCGTCAGGCTGCAGATCCAGCGCGAGTAATCCTGGTAACGCCCCCATTAATGCAATTGGGTCTTCGCCGCGTAAAAAGCTATCGCGTTTGGGAATAAACCGTATTGCTGTTTGTGCGTATGCACCTACGTCTTGATGGTTGGCCAAAACCCCTTCAAGCCAGCCTTGCGCAGGAGATAACCGACCAGCAGCGTGTTGCGCAGTCGCGGCATCTCGCGCAACCTCACTCAAACGATGGAGCAGGACCTCGGCCTGAGCGTCGCTTCGTTCCGGGAGTTCACCGGTTCTCTCCATTTCGTCGAGCCAGCGCACCACCAGGTCGAGACAGGCAAGAAGGTCAGCATTTAACTTCGTTGATACATTGCGATCGCCTGCTCTGGCGTGACCAAGCGCACTTTCCGCTGCATGTAACGCGCGTTCCATTGCCGCAAAATCGACAATACCTGCACCGCCCTTGAGGGTGTGAAGTGCGCGGAACAGCGCATCAAGCGCTTCGGCATCATCGGGATAATTTTCGAGAGTCTGCAGCGCAGACGTCGCCTGCTCGATGTAGTCGCGACATTCGATTATGAATTGCTCGATAAATTCATTCATGCTGCGCCGCCAGTGAGCATTGATGCGAACTCCACTAACGTTTTTTCGTCCAGAGGTTTAACCAGATAAAAATTGGCGCCTGCGTGGCGCGCCGCGTCGAAGTCTTGCTGGCTGGCTTCCGTACTGGTCACGAGCGCGGGGATTCCCGAGATAGGCACCTCTTTTCTCCGTAGCACTGTCAAGAAAGTGAAACCATCCATCTGGGGCATATTGACGTCGACGATAAGTAGGTCTGCGGGTGTCGTCAGCAGTTTTTCCAGCGCCTCCAAACCATTTAATGCCTCTTCTATGTGAAAGCCGGCGGTTTCCAGTATGGATCGATAATAGAGTCGGACGAGATTCGAATCATCAACCACTAGAACGGTTTTTTTATCAGGCGACATGCGTCCCCCTGTTGAAAGGTCGTTGATAGACAATCGCATCAGCAAAACGTGCAACTTCAAACAGGGGCGAAATCCTGCTCATCGATTCGGCGTGCCCAAGACAGATGAATCCGCCTGGCAGTAAATTTTCGTAAAGATTTTCTGCTGCTATGCGGCGCGAGGCGTCGTCGAAATATATCAGAACGTTCCTGCAGAAGATCACATCGAATTGCCCATACGGCCGTGTCTCATTTTGTTCAACGATATTAACCGGGCCAAGCCTGACGGAGTCGCGCAGGTCTTCGATGATCTGCCAGCGAAATTCATCCAACTGCGAAAAATATGTTGTAATAATTTCAGGCGTAAGCCGCATGAGCGCGCGTTTGCCAAAGATTCCTTCGCGCGCGATCTCGAGAACTTTGGTATCGATATCCGAGCCGACGATTTCAATTTCATAATTATCAACAAGCGACCAGTTTTCCAGCAGCCACATTGCAATGGAATAAGGCTCTTCGCCAGTTGAACAAGGTACCGACCAGATCCGGATTGCATCGCCATGTTTGCGATCAAGGATTCGCTGCGCGAGCAAATCGGAGGTAAGGCATTTGAGCTGGTGATCTTCGCGATAGAAATACGTTTCGTTGACCGTGAATGCGTTAACGAACTGCTCGATTTCGCCCCCCAGGTTCGCGCGCAAACGGGTGAAATAGCTGGAGAAGGAATCCGCGGAAGTTGCAACCATGCGTTCCACCACGCGTCGTTCCACGTAATACCGCTTTGTCTCAGTAAAGATCATGCCGGTCCGTCTATAGAGAAACTCACAGAGTTTTCGAAATTCATCCTCAGTCAGTGCCGGAAATTCAGACATGTTTATCCGTTAGCTGGGTCAGGATCCGATCGCGCGCAATTTTGATCGCGAACGAAAGAAACGAGATCCCGGGAAATCGTGCAGCGCACCGGTCGAGGTCGGGTATTGCATCCGCGCCGCCGACTTCGCTCAACACTTCAATGGCGGCCGCACAGACGTTTGCCTCGGGCTCATGAGCTAGTAGTGTGCATAATATTGATGTCGCCTCTTCACCTGGCAGGCCACGCACGATTTCGCAACTCAATATGCGAACGTCACTATCCCTGTCATTTAACAATTCAGGCAACCGTTCGCGAACAGCTGCAGGCATCGCACGCAATGCGTCTAACGCACCAGTACGTATGCTGGCGTCATCCAGTTTCAACAAAGGGATTATCGCGTTGACACTCTGCGCGGATCCAATCCGAATCAGACTTGTAAATATTGCTTCACGTACGCGCGGATCAACTTCAGATGCGAGCGCCGTCTCTAATGCGTCCACCCCACCAGTCACATGAACAGCAGCACGCGCCGCGGCCCAGCGTTCATCCGGGTTGCCATTTACGAGTGCGGTCAGTACAGATACCGGATCGGCGTCCGGTTTGCGGGTATCCCCGCCGGATTTACGGATTAGCGGCATGGTTCGGTACCAATTTTTGCAGTTGCCCGGCGATTTTTGGCAAGGGCACTACCCAGTCGGCTCCGCCGGCTTTTACCAACTCTCCCGGCATCCCCCACACGATAGCTGTTTCCTCAGCTTCTGCGATTGTCTTGCCCCCCTTAGAGCGAAGTTCAGTCATCGCAATAGCTCCATCGTTGCCCATACCGGTCATTAGAATTCCAATCAGTTGGCAGGCTGGCACATGTTCCATCGCTGAGCGCACGAGGCGATCCACGCTCGGGTGCCATAGGTAGTTTGAACGTGCGGGCGTGGCCATGACGATAAGTCCTGCAGGACGCCGGGATATCACGACGTCGGCATCACCTCGGCCGATATAGACACAGCCCGGCTGCATCAACATCGGTTTCGAGACCTCAACGACGTTAAGCGCGCAGATACCATCGAGACGTTTCGCGAGCGAGCCGGTGAAGCTGGCAGGCATGTGCTGAGCGACCACAATGGGCCAGGGGAAATTGGCGGGCAGTGTGACGAGTAGTGCTTCAAGGGCGGGTGGACCCCCTGTCGAGGTGCCAACGAGGACAAAACTATCTTTCGCTAGAGGTTCCGCCTGTATTTCGCTGAGCTCGGCTTTAGAAACTTCAGCACGCGTTAATACACCCGCAGTCTTCAATTGCACACGCTCCCTCAGCCGCCTGCTTGCTGGAAGTTTCGCTGTCGCCGCTGAGCGGATTTTGTCGAGAAATGTAGGTGTAAAACTATCGATATGGAGCGATACAGCGCCGCTTGGTTTTGCCACGAAATCCACCGCGCCCAGACGCAGCGCATTGAGCGTTTCTTCCGCGCCTTCGGCAGTCAGGGTGGACACCATGATGACGGGACACGGCCTTAGAATCATGATGCGGTCCAGACATTCAAGACCATTCATCTGCGGCATGTTGATGTCAAGGGTGATAACGTCTGGACGGAAAACTTCGAGCTGTTCGAGCGCTTCAAGACCGTTACGGGCGAACATTACCTCGAACTCCCGGGCATCGGTGAGAACCCGGCCAAAAAGTTTACGTACCAGTGCAGAATCATCGACGACGAGAACCCTGATCATGCATTCGTCTTCTTTCCGGCCGCCTGAAAAGTGTCCAGCAAGCCCTGCTCGGCACGCGTTAAAACTTCAGCGGGATCGAGCACAAGTACCAGGCGCTGCGATTTTTCGAGATTAATGACGCCGCGCACCAGGCGAGTCGTGTCATCGGTGAGATCAGGTGCTGGTTCGATTGCGTCGGCAGAGATTCGTAGTACATCCGCAACGCTATCCACGATGAGCCCCGCACGATGACGTTCTGTCCGAATGACGACAAGTCTGCGGCTTGCAGTGTTTTCAAGTTTTGGCATATCGAAGCGCCGGCGCTGATCGACCACTGGCAGAACCTCACCACGCAAATTGACCACACCTTCCAGAAATTTCGGGGTCTTTGGTACGCGAGTAATCTGCGCGGGAACTTGCGCAACCTCCACGACAGTATCAATAGGCAGCCCGAATTCATCGTTGCCTAGTTTGAATACGAGAAATATCAGTTCCGCATGGCTCGCAACATCGGATGACGCTGCTGGCCCATGTTGGGTTTTATGGCTGGTGACCAGCTTTTGCATGACGTCCTCGCGAAAAAGTTGTTCGGGCGAAAGTATGGAAATCAAACGGCGCCCACCGTCGCCGCGATAGATAGCTTTTATGCGCGACTCTCCTCCAGTTCTCGCCGCAAGAACGGACGGCACTGGATCCACGAGTTCGGAATCAGCCACAACGATAGAACGCGCTCGATCAGTGACAAGGCCAACCTCGGTGCCAGCCACTTTTACTACGACTATTTTCTCGCTGCCATCCGCGACCGGCGGTGCACCAAATCCGAGGAGACCACGCAGTGACAATAAGGGTAGCAATGAATTTCTAACGGAAATAACCCCAAGCACAACTGCTTCGGCGCGCGCGACGTGGGTCATCGTCGACGGCACAGGTATGATCTCCTGCACTGCCGCGAGCGGCAGGCCAAACTCTTGTCCTGCAACTTCAAAAGTGACCAGAATTTCAGCGTTTTTGGCGTCGTCACCTGCGGCGCGTTCCGTTCGTGGCTGGGCCCCGGTTGCAGTTAACTGACGCTGTGGTCGTGCGCGATTGATAAAGGCTGACTCGAGTAATGCCTTGATGTCGAGAATTTTGGCAACCGACTTATTTTGGCCTACCTTTTGTCTCACTGAAAAAATACCAATGAGTTTTTCTGCATCCGCTGCAGCAAACTCATTTGAGTGCGTTTCAATCTGTTCTTGTGTGGCCGTTTCAAGTGTTTCAACTGCGTCCACAACGATGGCCACTGCCGAGCCCATATCCAGCACGATTGCGCGTGAGCTTGGTGTATTAGCAACGGCGGGCTTTCCCAGCAGTTCACGCAAGCTCGCAACAGGCAATACCGATCCGCGCAAATTTGCGACGCCAAGCAGTGCAGCCGGACCTTGAGGAATGTGCGCTAGTACAGGGAATAACATCACCTCCGACACATCCTCGGCACGCAAGGCGTAGAGTTGCGTCTCAATGAGAAATGTCAAAAAGCGGTCGGATGAGTTTTTGACTATGGGCTCCACGTAGGCATCACACTGTTTGCTGCTTGAGTTCGTCAGCGAGCGAGGCAATTTCCTCAATCGCAGCAGCGAGATCCTCCACGCCACTCGATTGCTGGGTGGCTGCAGTTGCCGCTTGCCGCGATGCTGCGTTTGCTTCCTCTGCCGCGGTAGCGATCTGACGTGCGGCCGTGGCCATTTCCGCAGTCATCGCGAGAATATCGTCGGCGCCTTCGAGAATGGAATTACTGGCCGTTCCGAGAACTGCGACGTCCGTGGCAACTTTCTGCAACGAGACAAAAATCGCTCGACTATTTTGAATTTCAGCCTCGCTAGACACGATTATCTGTTCAAGATCATTTTTCAGAATGGTTATCTGATCCATTATTCCGCGCACGGTGTCTGTTGCGCGGTCAATGTTTTCAGAAGCTTCTCGCGCAAGCGTGCGAATATCTTTCGACACTACCGCAAATCCGCGACCAGAATCTCCCGCTCTTGCAGCTTCTACCGCACCGCTCACTGCTAACATGCCGGTTTGCACGGCAATCAAGGCGATCGCCGCAATGATTTTTTCGATCTTGCGTCCCAGACCTTCCAGGCGCTTGACCGTAGAAGCACTTGTGCGTGTCTGCTGCAGCGCAACGTCAACACCGTTGAGCAGGGTTTGCACTGCGGTACGGCCTTTGTTGAGAGCGGCGTCAATGTTTTCCACACGGTCGTTGGCGAGCCTGGCATTTTTTTGAGTGAGTTTTCCGCTAGTTTCAATCTGGTTCAATGCCGCTGAGGTCTGTTGAGTTGCGGCAGATTGCAATTGGGAGGCGCGATTAATTTGTTCGACCGCAGCCATGATCTGCGATGCCGCGCTTGAAAGCTCCTGGATCGATGCCGACAATTCTTCCGCAGTTGCACTGATTTCCTCGGCCGTCGAAGCGCTTGCTTTCCGCGCGCGTAAATTTTGCCCCAACAATGCGAGCCCCTGCGCGGCGGCCTGCCCTTGGTCGAGTGCCCTCGCCTGCTGTTCCACCGCTACTTGTGCTTCACTAACACCAGATGACTGTTCTTCTGCGGCAGTTGCAACCTGTTCAGCGCCTTTCTGTGCTTCGATGGCTGCTCGCTCGGCCTCGATTGCCGCCGTGAGAATTGCGCGACTGCCCTCGGCAATCTGCGCCATGTCTTCGCGCCGATCATCAAGACTTTCTATAACACTAGCGGCGGCGCTGGCTTCCCTGGCCGACACCGCTGCCGTGGCCTTGAGTGCACTAGCAACCTCAAATACGTCTTTTTGTATCGCTTCGGTGAGCTGCTGCACTTCCCGCGCGCTCCTTTCGGAAACTTCTGCCAGGCTGCGGACTTCATCGGCAACTACTGCGAAACCACGACCGTGTTCACCCGCGCGCGCTGCTTCGATTGCCGCGTTTAATGCGAGTAGATTCGTCTGGTCGGAAATTCGGCTCACGACGCGTGTTATCTCCCCGATGTCTTGCGCACGAAGATCCAGTTCTGTCGTTAGTGCAACCGATTCGGTTTGCCGTTGCGCAGCTCGCTCTATCGTGCGGACAGATGCCGATATCTGCGCAGTGGTTTCACCCAGATACAAAACCACTGCGTCCGTACGCCGGCTGGAAGCATCGGCCTCGGTCCTCGCAGCAGCAAGGCTCGCAACGATTTTTTTAATTGCTGAGGCCTGTTCTTGTGAAGCGCCTGCTGCTTCCTCTGCACCGGAAGCAATTTGTTCCATGGACAGTCGAAGCTCGTTGGTTGCCGCAGTTGACTCTGTAAGTCCGCTTGCAAGCTCTTCAGTAGCGGCAGCAATCCGCTCAGCTATCACCTCAATGTTTGCGCGCTGTTGCGTCGGACGTGATGCGGGCTTTTCGGTCTGTTTCGCGGTAACTGTTTTGGGAGGCACTACGACTCCTTTGGAGGAGCCTGCGGAAACTTTCGACTTTTTAACTAAAGCCATGTGATTCTCAATCTGAGGAAGGCGTAGAACGAAGTTTAAGATTAAAGCAATCAGTTGTGGAGGCCTGGGCCGGCTTTCCCTTACCATCAACCCAGAGATCAGCAGACTAAACGAGGATTCCCAAGAGATGCAAGAGAATATCCTTTCCCATATTCTGCGCTCAAGCCGAAACCCTATCCGCCCCATGATCAGATACCAACTAAATTACTAACTTTCTATTGGTCAAAAGTAAAATGACGTCCAGGTTTGACATGCACGCTACATAACCTGCGATTCGATTTGATATGAACAAGCCCTGTCACAAGAATTTCTCAACCTTGGCAACCTTGACCATCCGCCATTCCAGGGGCAGAAACTGTATAAACCCTCGAAGTTGAATTGTCGGAGCCTGCCAGCGAGAGACGGAGGCGAAAGCTTGATCAAATCCCTTGTTGACTGAATAACCGTGTTGTACCTACCACGCGGCATAATAAACACCTCAAACCGAGCAGGGGTTGCGATATCTATCGGAATTGGGATCCTTCGACAGGTACCCGCTGGGATAATCGCAGTATGAAAAGAAGTCAAATTGCAAAAAGAGCGCGCAATCAATTCTCCGGATATGGCTTTCACGAATAATCTCGACTCTTACGAATGATTAGGTCTTCACAAGGAGGTCGGCAAACTTCGTAAGACCAAGCAAGAAGTGCTATCAAAATTGAACGAGATCAAGTTGGGCAGTGAAAACTGACATGCGTTAGCAATCGGGCAAATCAAGCGTAACGTTTGTATAACAAGTATGCAGCGATCGCGCACGCTGTGCCAACAATCCAGACCAAGGCAAATAGTTTGGCTTTGGATTTCAGTATCCTGTTTTCTCGTTCTTTCTCAGTATTGGCTTTCGTAACTTTTTTAGATTCATCCATTGTTTGCGTCACTCTCGCTCCGTGAAATATTTCTGCTAACAGGCCTGTCCGAAACTATATACACCAAGTTTCAGTCCAGTGATTGGGATTAAATCCCGTGAACTAAATTCAGAACACTGGTTGAATGAGATTCTTCATCGAATCTGTGTAATCGGATAGCCGTGAGTACTCGTATAACGTGAGGACTATTGGCACTCGTCAAAGGGATTTGTTATGAGCTATACAATTTCCAACAACCTGGTATGCACATTATTGCTGACGGCACTGGCTACTAGCTCTGTCGCTGCTGAGTCGGCCAAACCGGCACGCGATCCCATCGCCAGACAGGCCACAGCAGCGGACATAAATAGAGCCTTCGAGCTTCTAGAGCAGGAGGTACTTGCAGAAGAGCTTGCCGCGAAAAAGTCCACGCATCAAACACAATCCACACGCATGTATTCGGCTGAGTCGTCCGAAAATGCAGGGGCAGAAACTGAGTTAGTCGCGCAGCACATGGAACGAATCAGGAATTTAATCGCGAGCAACTGGATCGGGCAATCCAACACGCGGACCACTACGCCGGTAATAATTCACATGCGATTGGCGCCCAATGGCCGGGTTATCACCAGCGCGATTAGTCAATCCAGTGGTGATCGGCCGTTTGATTACTCCGTGGTGCAAGCCGTAGAGAAGACTGAACGATTTCAGGATCTTCAGCAGCTACCGGCATCGGTGTTCGAGCGTAATTTTCGCGATCTGAATTTGTTGCTGCGCCACGAGGATTTATCACACTGATACAGACATGTTCAAACGAAGCTGCTTTTCTCAACAGATTTCTGAAAATTCGATCGCATAAAGTATCATTTAAGCACGCACTGATTTTCGTCAGGTGCCTCTTCATCTCGTCTCACTCTGCTACAAGAGGATTGTCGGTACTTGCGGTGGTCGCTGACTGTCGCAGGATTCTGGAATACGCACTTCGCAAAATTGTCGGTGGCAGAAATTCCCAGTAACGCGCCGAGCGGTGCTGGCCGAAACTGGTGCGCGTTTGTTCGAATAATATCGGGAGTGTCGGCAACACGCGCATCCAGGTAATGGCCGGAAAATACATTGCAAGCCAAGCCAGTATTTGCGTTGTTGCGTTGCGCAGGAGTCTTACCTTGCCGGCCGGAACCGTATTGGCGAGGCCGCCGACGTGGTTGGTTTCGTAAACTATGTTCGGAAGTCCGATAAGCGCAAGCAGCGCCGATGTATCGAACAAACCCTGACCGATAAAATCTTCGATGTTCAAGGCATCTTTGGCTTTTAATGATTCCTTGTTGGCGACATGTAATCCGGGCGTGAACGTAACAGCGTCTGTGCCATGCACGAAACGTGTCGTGACTTCAAAAAGTTTACGACTGCCGCCAGCGGCTGGTGCTGCTGCACTTTTTCGATAACGTTGCCGAAAACCCCAGCCACCAACACAAGGTGAACCAATCGTGACGACACGTCCGACGGGATAACCCGCCGCAGAGAGGTCTGCTGCTGCTAGTGTTGCAATTGCACCACCAAGCGAATGGCCGCTCAGGTGAACGGTTGGTTTATGTCCGAGTTCCCGCGTGCGTTTTGCGAGCCAGTTTTCCAGATGCCCCTGCACCTCCTGCCAGCAAACCGTGAAACCTTTATGCCGCCACGGAAAACCTCCTGCGGGCCAGAACATCAAGTTGCGTTTCCAGTCGAGTCTTGTTGCCGATCCGCGAAAAGTTATATACACGTTTGAGTCACGTGAAAAAGCAAGCACACGTGGCGGAAGGTTGCGCCGATCGGCTGCAATATCCACATCAGTAGAGGCGCTCGTTATTCGGTAGTTGTCGAGTAGGGAGGCAAGTTCCTTGCGACGCAACTGCAGATACAACGACTCGTCATCTTCGGAGGCAGAGCTGTCGCTCGTGATGGCGCCGTCAACAAGTGCTCTTGCCCTCGCAAGCTCACCATCCAGACCAGAGTAAATTATTAAAGGTGAAAGCCGTTTACCAGCGGTGCGCTCGATGCCGAGTGCATTTGCAATTGTGCGCGCGTGAGCTTGTCGCTCCAGCCAGACAAAGTCTGGATACCGGTCGCAGTAGGCATCGAAGGCGACGGGCTCAACACCAAGTTCTGAAAAAACCCGTTGAAGAATATCAAGCGGACTGTAGACCAGCACGCTTAGGTCGACGAGTGCGATTCCGGTTTCATCAATTTCGGAATGATGGCCAAATTTTATCTGGCGTGAAAACGCCAAAGTGCCCTCCGGTTCTTCAAGCGGAGCGGATGCAGTCAAAGTTGGTGCCGAGGGAGGACGTGCTATTTCATAGCTCGGTCCAATTTTGATGATCATGTTTAGCTTCTCATAGAAACGTTTTTATAAGTAACTCCAACGCACGCTGGTCGTCAGGTTGTGTCTGCACATCAAAGTCAGGACGTTTCTGATTTTTTCCCAGGCGCAGCTTTGCACAACATATGACGGTCTCATGTGAGATCCGATGGAACAAACATGCGTAAATTTTCATCATCGTGATCTGCAATATCGTTGATGAAATTTTCTTATTCACTCAAGCAAATATGCTGCCGGGTAAAATTTCGGGCTCGATCTCTGCAGGACATGTTCGCCAGCCCACAATATATTGATGTCGCCTTACCGCCGACGTCCGACTGCTTTATCGGCTCTAATCACTCAATTTCCTAGAGAAATTTTCCTGACAAGACCTAAAGTCTGGCTTCGAACCGCACACTGTACCCGTCCAGCCACCGATTGAAGTGATCTCCAATCTTGCGTTTAATGCAGGTATTGCAATCGACTGAAGTTGTTGAGTATGGCCCTCCCCCTCCTCAATCCGGATACAGAGGCAGATGCTGTCACACGTCGCACTGCCGATTTGCTGCTCAGTGGTGAGAACCGGATACTCTCGATGTTGACGCAGCAAGAGCCACTTGCGGTGGTTCTCGAGCAGATATGTCTGTTGATGGAGGCAGTAGTTCCGGATTGTCTCGTTTCCATCCTCGTGCTGGATCCTCACACTAACCGCTTGACGCTTGGTGCCGCACCGAGTTTTCCCGACAGCTACACTGACTATCTCCGTATTCATGACATCCATTCCCTCGGCGGCCCCTGCAGTTCCGCTGTCTCGCAGAAAGCACCCGTAATCGTCGAAGATATTGCACGGCAAAATTCCTCGGAGCAGATGGTTTCGCAGGAATATCGCGACCTCGCCCTTGCGCACGACCTGTGCTCTTGTTGGTCTACACCGTTACTGTCTGTGACGGGCGATGTGCTCGGCACTTTCGGGCTGAGTTTCCGTACGCGTCGCGATCCGATTGCGCAGTATCTACCGCTCGTAGACCAGTTGACGCATCTGACCAAAGTGGCCCTGGAGCGTTCATTCATCGAAACACGCCTGAGGCTTAACGAGGCCTGTTTGTCAGAAGCGCAGCGCTTGAGTCATTCAGGCAGCTTCTGGTGGGATCCTGTCAGTGGCGTTGTAACGTGGTCTGACGAGACGTTCCGGATTTATGAATTCGACCCCGCCCTGAAACCCTCGCTGGACCTTGCCCGTCAACGTTTACATCCAGATGATCGATTGCTGTTTGAAACAACAGCAGAGAAAGCCCGGTTTGAAAATGAAGACTTTGTGTTTGAACACCGCTTGTTAATGCCTGATGGGCGTGTGAAATTTGTGCGAGTGGTAAGTCGAGCCATACAGAACAACACAACCGGTGCAGTTGAATACCTCGGCGCGGTGATGGATGTGAGCGCTGAAAAATGCGCGCAGCAGGCACTCGAAAGTTCGTTGCGAGAAACCCGGGAATTAAAGGAACAGTTTCGGCTTGCGCTCGATACGATCCCGGGCCTCGTGTGGATTGCGCTACCCGATGGCCATATCGATTTTCTGAATCAACGCTGGCTTGATTTCACGGGGCTAACACTTGACGAAGCCAGTGGCTGGGGCTGGGCAGTAGCAATTCATCCCGAGGACATCGCTGAACTCGATAGTTATTGGCGCACGTTGCTCGCAACCAAACAGCCTGGTGAAACCGAGGCGCGGTTGCGGCAATTCGATGGCTCCTATCGCTGGTTTATGTTTCGCGCAGTGCCGTTCTTTGATGACCGTGGCAAGCTGCTGCATTGGTACGGGCAAACAACCGATATACACGACCGTAAACTTGCCGAAGCATTGCTCGCTGGCGAGAAACGTCTGCTCGAGATGGTCGCGAGTGGCAATGATCTGTCCTCCATCCTGCATGCGCTTTGCCATCTTGTTGAGGAACATGATTCCGGTCGGATGTGTAGCATCCTGCTTGTTGATGCCAGTGGTACACGGTTTATATATGGCGCGGCGCCAAGTCTGTCCGACGACTACAACGCCGCGCTTAACGGCAGGCCTATAGACACTGATTATGGTCCCTGTGCTGCAGCAGCAGCGACCCGATCGCAGATATTGGTTGGTGACGCGATGACAGAAACGCGCTGGCAAACTCACGCGACGACGGGACTTGATTCGCCCATACCCGGCTGGCGCGATCTCGCATTGAAAAACGGCTTGCGTGCGTGTTGGTCGACGCCAATTTTTGCAAGTTCGAGCAAGGTGCTTGGTGTTTTTTCAATCTATCTGCGCGAACCGGGCCTGCCGTCTCCCCACTGGCATGAACTCATTGCGCAATATGTTCATCTGGCCAGCATAGCAATCGAGCGAAAATCCGCCGAAGAAGCATTGCGTGGTTCCGAGCAGTTTGCGCGTGGGCAGGTAGCTGCATTGACCAGTACGCTCGATGCTCTTGCCAAAGAATCGGCGCTCGACAAACTGATGGAACATGTTCTGCGCACCATCACCTTACAACTCAATGCTCATAGCAATAGTGTATGGTTGAGGCAGCAACAAAGTGGTCTGGTGGGATTTGAATATGCGTTCGAGAATAGTCGCCTTATAACAAGAGGTGATTCAGAACTTGCTCAGATCAATGCGTCATCAACTGTCGAAAATTTCTGGCCATGGTCTGTTGTGTTCAGCACAGGCAAGCCATTCGTATTGGAAGATATTCGCGAGAATCATAGTTTCCCGTGGCGCGATCATTTGTTGGCCATGGGGGTAATTACGATATTGATAGTGCCGATGATCATGGCCGACCACGTTGAAGGTGTCATTGGTATTCGTTTTGTTGAACAGCGCAGCTTTCGCCCGGACGAACTTGAACTCGCGCAGGCGCTTACCAACCAGGCAATGCTTGCCATGCAACTGACCACACTTTCCGTGAAAAGCCGTGAGGTCGCAATCATGGAGGAGCGCAATCGCATGGCGCGCGATATTCACGATACGCTCGCGCAGGGGTTTACCGGCGTGATCGTGCAAATGGAGGCCGCTACCGACGCAATCTCGCGGGACCTGATCAGTGAAGCCGAAAAACATATAAACCGTGCAGGCACTCTCGCGCGCGAAAGTTTGCATGAGGCGCGTCGTTCCGTCCGCGCGCTGCGACCGCAGATACTGGAGGACAGAACGCTTTGCGAAGCGTTGGCAGAACTCATGGCCAAGATGACTGCAGGCAGCAGCATGCGGGCAGATTTTGTATTGGACGGCCAGCCCCGAACACTGCCGCATGATCTCGACAAACATGTCTTGCACATAGGTCAGGAAGTGCTGACCAATGCAATAAGACATTCCGGTGCGCGTCACTTTTCCATGCGAATGACGTTCTTGACTGACGAGCTTGAATTGCTATTTCATGACGATGGTGGCGGTTTTGATCCTGATTCAATACATGAAGGTTTTGGGCTGATCGGAATTCGCGAACGTGTGGCGGCGATGAATGGACGATTGAACGTTGACAGCATCGTCGGCAAGGGCACAACAATAGCTGTTACGCTGTCTGCCGAAAAAGCAGTTCTGCCGGTGAATAAAATCCGCTGACGCTCACGAAGTTCCTCTCACGAACAAACTCCTGAGTAGAAGCTTTCACGTACAAACATATGAAGAAATACACGAAGCAACACACGAAGCAACACTCGAAGGAACTCCAGTGGATAAGATACGTATACTGATTGCC
>JAZKES010000103.1:30121-49042 GCA_040386995.1 Pseudomonadota bacterium
TTGATTACGAGCACGTCCATATAACTCAGAAACTTCTGGTTGATTACGAGCACGTCCATATAACTGAGAAACTTCTGGTTGATTACGAGCACTCCATATCACTCAGAAACTTCTGGTTGATTACGAGCACGTCCATATCACTCAAGAAACTTCTGATTGATTACGAGCACGTCCATATAACTCAAGAAACTTCTGATTGATTACGAACACGCCACATCATCCAAGGAACCTCTGATTAATTTCGAACACGTCATACCCGCGAAAGCGGGTATCCAGCACAATCGACAATCGGGATTCCTATCCCCTCCTGCGCGCAGACAAGCTCCAAAAGCCGCGGTAATGACGAATTAATCAGAGCCGCCTCAACGTCATCCGGTTTTCGAGAACGCGCACGCGCTCGTTCCATTGAAGCGGAAAATCCATCCCCGAGATGGCTCTCTACATCGTTCTTGCCAACACATCCTGATCAGGGGTCATCCGAAAGGACGAGATGACTCCACGCCATTGGCAGGAGGTAAATTTCGTCCCGATGGGCAATAGGATTTCAGGCAGGACATGGCACGATCCAACCACCTCCAGGCCACCACGGAATAACCTCATGCCCACACTCAACATGAAGGATGGTACCGAAATTTATTACAAGGACTGGGGAAGCGGCCCACCTGTCGTGTTCAGTCATGGCTGGCCACTGACCAGTGATGCGTGGGAGGGCCAGATGTTGTTTCTGGCCTCTCATGGTTATCGCTGCATTGCACATGATCGACGGGGTCATGGCCGTTCTTCACAGCCTTGGCACGGCAATGAAATGGACACCTACGCCGATGATCTTGCCGCGCTGATTACCTCTCTTGATCTACGCGGAGTTACGCTGGTTGGCCATTCGACTGGTGGTGGCGAAGTCACGCGTTATATCGGTCGGCATGGCACCGAACGTGTCAGTCGCGCTGTGCTGGTTGGTGCTGTTCCTCCCTTGATGCTCGTGACCAAGCAGAATCCGGATGGCGTACCCATGTCCGTATTCGACGGCTTGAGGGCTGGTTCACTCGCTGATCGTTCACAGCTTTACAAAGATCTTGCGAGTGGCCCCTTCTTCGGTTTCAACCGGCCCGGTGCGAAGGTCTCGCAAGGCTTGATCGATTCTTTCTGGATGCAGGGAATGATGTCTGGCCACAAAAGTGCGTTCGACTGCATCAAGGCGTTTTCAGAAACCGATTTCACCGACGACCTGCGCAAGTTCGATGTGCCGACCTTAATCGTCCATGGCGACGACGACCAGATTGTGCCGATCGGCACCTCAGCGTTGATGTCGAGCAAACTCGTGAAAAACGCAACGCTGAAGATTTACAAGGGTGGCTCACACAGCCTCGGTGATACGAGCCGCGAGCAGCTTAATGCCGATCTGCTGTATTTTCTCAAACAATAAAATCGGGCCATCACATAAAAGATTTGGGAGATTCGTAATGAATCAGCAAACCGCCCTGCCAACCAATAACGCAACTACTACACCCAATCTGTATGTCACAACAGGTGGGCGCAAACTTGCCTATCGATCAATCGGTAGTGGCAAGCCGATCGTGTTATGCACGCGGTTTCGCGGCAACATGGATGTGTGGGATCCTGCTTTTCTGGATGCACTGGCGGGCAAAGGGTTTAACGTGATCACGTTTGACTATAGTGGTCTGGGGCTGTCTACCGGCGAAAAAAATTATGATCCCGTGGCGTTGGCTACTGACGCGCGCGATCTGATCGAAGCGCTTGATCTGCGCGATGTTGTGATCGGTGGCTGGTCGTTAGGGGGCCTGGCCGCCCAGATCGTGATTGCGATGTTCCCTGAACGGCTTAGCCATGGCGTGCTGATTGGTACGGGTCCGCCGGTAATCAACGTCAAGCCTGCAGAAAAATTGTTCTACGATACGGCCGGGATAGAAGTGAACAGCTTCGAGGATGAAATCATTCTGTTCTTCGAGCCGCTGTCACCCGCAAGCCGTGCGGCCGCACGGCGCTCATCGGACCGGATCGCGCAGCGCACTGAACGTTCGGTGCCTGTACCAGCGCAGTGGGCAGCTTCGCACCTTCACTACAATCCGGAAGCACCGCTGTTTCCAGCTGACGTCGTGCTGGCTGCGCTCAAAGCGACTCAAATACCGCTGCTGCACATTGGCGGAGATCACGACATCATTTTTCCTATCGAGAACTGGTACGCATTGAATGGACTGCTGCCAACGCTGCAACTGCTGACGTATCCGGCTGCTGGGCATGGTCCCCATCATGAACATCCTGACGCTTCCGCAGAACACATCGCAACGTTTCTGCGTACCACCCTACGTACTACGAATCGGCAGAGTTAAAATCATGCAAAATCCACTGGCCGGCACCGCGCTACTTTTCGTCGATCCGTATAACGATTTTCTATCAGAGGGTGGCAAGCTCTGGCCCTTCGTCAAGGATGTCGCGAACAGCGTTCGCCTGCTCGACAATTTAAGCGCGATAAATGCAGCGGTGCGTAAGGCAGGAATTCCTGTTTTCATCGTGCCGCATCACCGTTGGGAACCAGGCGACTATCAGACATGGGCGCATCCAAGTCCTGATCAAATCGCATCGGGCAAACGTGAGACGTTTGCAAAAGGCAGCTGGGGTGGCGATTGGCATCCGGATTTCGCGCCGCAGGCCGGCGACATCGTCATCAAGGAACATTGGGCGCAGAACGGTTTTGCGAATACTGATCTCGATTTTCAGCTTAAACAACACGGCATCGGCAAGGTGATTGTTATCGGCTTGCTCGCGAATACGTGTATCGAGGCGACGAGCCGGTTTGCGATGGAGCTGGGTTATCACGTCACTCTCGTGAGTGACGCGACTGCCGCATTCAGCATGGATCGAATGCATGCGGCACACGTACTGAACGGGCCCAACTTTGCGCACGCGATACTGACGACGAGCCAATTGTTAGCCAATCTACAGCTTATTAACAGTGTTTGAATCGTCGTCGCCTCCGATTCAAACACTGTTAGCAGGTACCGATTCACGAAGAAAATATTCATGGGTGACTATATGGCACTGTATACCGACCTCCACACCGCTATTGCACTGGCAGGCATTTTTTCCGGCTTCATCGTGTTGTATGGCTTGTTGAACGCAACGCGCTTCGATAAGTGGACCGCATTTTTTCTGGGTACCACGCTGTTAACCAGCCTGACGGGTTTCGGATTTCCGTTCACCGGGCTGCTGCCCTCTCACATCTTTGGTGTGTTGTCGCTGGTCCTGCTTGCTCTTGCGATTTACGCGCGGTATCTGCGTCACCTCGCAGGAAAATGGCGGCTGGTTTATGTGATCACCGCTGTGTTCGCGCTGTATCTGAATACGTTCGTCGCAGTGGTGCAGTCGTTTCTGAAAATTCCGGCGTTGCGGGCGATGGCGCCAACGCAGACCGAAGCACCGTTTGTGATCAGTCAGGCCCTGTTGCTGCTGATATTCGTGGTGGTGGGATTTGCTGCATCTGCGCGGTTTCGCATCCAGCCATCTGGCTCAAGAACGGCTCCCCTCCTCTGACTTTATATGTTGACGGGATTACTATGATCAACGACTTCGCGAGAACCATTCCATGCTCACCATCAGGCACAGTAAAGAACGCGGTCATGCCGATCATGGCTGGTTGAACAGTCACCACAGTTTTTCATTCGCGGGTTATCACGATCCGAAATTTATGAACTTTCGAATGTTACGCGTGATAAATGAAGACCGCGTGCAAGGTGGACAAGGTTTCGGCACACATTCACATCGTGATTTCGAAATCATCAGTTATGTCATCAGTGGTGAGCTCAAGCACGAAGACAGCATGGGCCATGCTGCTGTCATGAAGACGGGAGAAGTCCAGCGCATTTCTGCGGGAACCGGAATTTCCCATAGCGAATTTAATAACTCCGACATCGAACCAGTACATTTTCTGCAAATCTGGATAACACCATCGAAACTCGGAGTTGCGCCGAATTATGCACAACAGTCCTTCGCAAGCGCGTTAAGCGGCCAACTCACACTGGCTTGTTCGGGTGATGCCCGCGAAGGTTCGATTCTACTGAACCAGAACGTTGACCTGTATATCGGCAAGCTTGCGGCGGGTGATCACATTGACTGGTCTTTCGCACCGCAGCGCCATGGCTGGATACAGATGATCGCTGGCGATCTGGATGTCAACGGCACTGAGATTATGTCCGGTGATGGGCTGGCCATTGACGAAGAACAAACGTTGCGCGTCGTCGCAACCTGCGGCGCGCATTTTTTACTGTTTGACCTGAACTGATTCCCACTTACAAGGAGCAATTGCATGAACCCCTTTCACCATCTTTATACCGCAAATGACACCGCGCTCGTGTTCATCGACCACCAACCACAGATGACATTTGGTGTCAGCAATATTGATCGCGCCACGCTGATCAACAACGTTGTGCTGCTCGCGAAGGTCGCCAGGGAATTCAAGGTGCCGGTTATTCTCACTGCAGTGGAAACGGAATCGTTCAGTGGCTACGTATGGCCACAACTGCTGGATGTATTTCCTGGCCAGAGTGTTGTTGAGCGCAGCTCCATGAACGCGTGGGATGACGAGGGTTTTCGCAAGGCCATTGAGGCGACAGGTCGCAAGAACATCATACTGACGGGCTTATGGACTGAAGTATGTGTCACGTGGCCAACCCTTTCCATGCTGGCCGAAGGTTACAATATTTATGTGGTGGAAGACTGCTGTGGCGCAACTTCTGCTGCGGCACAGGATGCTGCGCTGTCGCGCATGGTACAAGCTGGCGCAGTACGGCTGACCACAATCGGCGCGCTACTCGAATGGCAACGTGATTGGGCCAATCGGGAACACTATGACGCGTTGATGGGTCTGCTCAAACAACATGCAGGCGCCTATGGTAGCGGCGTCGAATACGCCTACACGATGGTGCACAAAGCGCCCCAGTCTGCGCAGAAGCCGCAAGTAGTCACTAAAAAATCCCATTGATTCACGGGCGTGTTGCAAGGAGTGATAGTCCGTCATGACTGATCCCACCCCGGTTACGTTGAGTACCGTGCGTATAGTAAGGTCCGGTTGCGAAGTGGACTTTGAAAAAGCATTGCATGATTTTGTGCAGCGCTCGTTGCAGTTACCCGGGCAGCTCGGTGTACACATCATGCGCCCCGCCCCGGGCAGTGAATCGCGCGAATATGGGATCATCCGCAAATTCGCTGATCGTGATTCGCTGCAGAATTTTCGGAGTTCTGCTCTCTATGGTGAATGGAGCACCCTCGTGAAAGGGCTTACCGACGGCGATGCGCGTGCTGAAGAACTCAGTGGTCTGGAAAGCTGGTTCACGCTTCCGGGCGCCGCGCTGCAGCCATTGCCGAAATGGAAGATGGCCAGCGTGACGTTTATCGGCGTATATCCAATCTCGACTATCCTTGGTCAACTGCTTGGCCCGTTAACCAGCGAATGGCACTTTCTGGTTCGCAACGTGTTGATCAGTGGTTGTATCGTGGTGTTGCTCACGTGGCTTGTCATGCCACTGCTGACACGCGCGCTGCATGGATGGCTGCACAAAAATTCGAGGAAATAATTGCATGACCAACACCGCTCTCATTCCCGATCTGCTTCTGGTTAATGGCCACATCACCACGCTGGATCCTGCTCATCCGCGCGCCAGCAGTGTCGCGGTAAAAGATGGCAGGATAATCGGGGTGGACAGCGCAGAACATTACCCACGCGATTCATCGACGCTGGTCATCGATCTGAAAGGGCGTTGCCTGATTCCTGGCCTCAATGATTCACACCTGCATGTTATTCGTGGTGGCCTGAACTACAACATGGAACTGCGCTGGGATGGCATCCCTTCACTCGCAGATGCGCTGCGTATGTTGAGAGAACAGGCACAGCGTACTCCGCCTGGCCAGTGGGTTCGGGTGGTCGGTGGCTGGAGCGAGTTTCAATTTGCCGAACAACGTATGCCGACGCTGGATGAGATTAACGCCGCCGCGCCTGATACGCCGGTATTTATCCTGCATCTGTACTGCAGAGCGCTGTTGAACAAGGCGGCCTTGCGAGTTGTTGGTTATACGCGTGACACGCCCAATCCTCCGGGCGGTGAAATCCAGCGCGACGGTGCCGGCAATCTCACTGGCATGTTAATCGCGCGGCCCAACGCGACCATTCTTTATGCTACGTTGGCGAAGGGCCCGAAGTTGCCCGAGGAATATCAGATGAACTCCACGCGGCACTTTATGCGCGAGATGAATCGTCTTGGCGTCACGAGTGTTATTGATGCCGGTGGTGGTTTCCAGAATTACCCCGAGGATTACACGGTGATCGAGGAGCTGCATAAACGCGGCGAGATGACGTTGCGTATTGCCTACAACCTGTTCACGCAAAAGCCCCAGCATGAGAAGGAAGATTTTGCGCGCTGGATGAAGATTACCGCGCCGGGCAAGGGTGATGATTTTCTTCGCTGCAATGGTGCGGGAGAAATGCTGGTGTTTTCTGCTGCAGATTTTGAAGACTTCCTGGAACCGCGTCCCGAGCTTGCCGATTCACTCGAGACTCAACTCAAGGAAGTGGTCACGCTGCTTGCGACCAACCGTTGGCCGTTCCGCCTGCATGCCACTTACGATGAAAGCATCAGCCGTTTCCTCGATGTGTTCGAAGCAGTAAACCGTGAAGTGCCGCTTACAGGACTTAACTGGTTCTTTGATCATTGCGAAACTATTTCTGATCGCAACATCGAAAGAGTGAAGGCACTGGGCGGTGGAATCGCAATCCAGCACCGCATGGCTTATCAGGGCGAATATTTCCTGGCGCGTTATGGCAAGGAAGCAACCGCTCGCACGCCGCCAGTGAGAAAAATGCTCGCAATGGATATTCCGGTTGGCGCAGGCACCGATGCCACACGTGTCGCGAGCTACAATCCATGGGTTGCGCTTTATTGGCTTGTCACGGGTAAAACCGTTGGCGGCGTTGCGTTGTATCGCGAAGATAATTGCCTGAGCCGGACTGAGGCCCTGCAGCTTTATACGCAAGGCAGCAGCTGGTTTTCCAGCGACAGCGGCAAAAAGGGGCAGATCGCAGTTGGTCAGTTCGCCGATTTCACTGCGCTGACTGCAGATTATTTTTCCGTCCCGGAGGGCGATATCAAGCAGCTGGAATCCGTACTTACGATTCTGAACGGCAAGGTTGTGTACGCGCGCGCAGAGTTCAGTCCGCTCGATCCCGCTGCTATTCCTGTTTTACCTGAGTGGTCGCCCGCGCGTTATTTCGGCGGTTATGGCGCACCACTCGATATCCGGCAAGCGGTGCGCGCCGGCGTGCCCGTGCCTCATGCTCACGACATGCATTGTCAGCAGCACGGGTGTGCACACGTATTGCAGCAATTATTTGCAGGAGCAGCAAAGACCAATGGCCGGTTTGCGGGTTTCTGGGGAGATGGCTGTGACTGTTTTGCGTTCTGATAACACACCGCACAGTTTGTGTTCCTGATGCTGGAATTTGGTCATCCGGATATGCGCGATGAAATAGCTCATCCGGTGCTGTGTGTTTATGCAACTGGTCCTGACCACAACCTTCAAGAGTCTCCAGATGGAGCGCCTGATAGGCCAATTTCTTCAAGCGCCGCTTTCTATCAACACAGTTAATTATCGAGGAGCTTTTCATGGGTACCACCACGTACAACACCCGCAACGATCTTTCCGAAAAAATACGCACGACTGTTATCGCGCTACTTAACCAGCAACTTGCGGATGTTATCGATCTTGGCCTACAAGTTAAATTTGCGCACTGGAATGTCAAAGGTCCGAATTTTTTCTCGCTGCATGAATTGTTCGACAAGATTGCAGAGGAACTCGAGGATTTTATCGATGACATCGCGGAACGCGCAGTCGAACTTGGCGGTGTAGCACTAGGTACACTGCAGACGATTAGCAGAAATTCCCGGCTCGCAGCTTATCCCACCGACATAAGCGCGGGCACCGACCATGCGCGCGCACTGGCTGCTGCGCTCGCGGCCTACGGTGCAACGGTGCGGTTGGCGATAGAGTCTGCAACAACCTGCGGTGACGCCGGCACGGCTGATCTGTTGACTGGTGTATCCCGCGGCGTGGATAAACAGTTGTGGCTCGTGGAGGCGCACCTGCATGCTGACAGTTAAAAAACGTATTGTTCGTGCGAGGAGCTTTTGTTGAAACTTCACGGGCACTGCAGCACTATTTTCAGCGCTTGTCGGTGTCGCCGTATTATCGTGGAGTGCAACGTCGCAGGAAATGGAGAACGTAGATCATGAACAAAGAAGTGAGTCCACCACCAGGCCAAAGCGTGATGTCGCGGGAAACTCTCATACACCAGTTGTATGAAGCCGCCGAGTTGGAACATAACCTCATGTGTACTTACCTGTACGCAGTATTCAGTTTGCGTAACGGCGTCGATGAAGGGTTGACTGCAGCGGAAGCCGACGCCACGGCACGATGGCGGCGCGAGATTCTGCAGGTCGCGATTGAAGAAATGGGCCATCTCACGGCGGTGTGGAATATTACGGCGGCCCTGGGCGGCAGTCCGCGTTTTGGTCGTATGAATTTTCCGCTGGATCCAGGTGGCCTGCCGGCCAATGTCATCGTGCGGCTCGCGCCATTCGGTATGGATGTATTGCAGCATTTCATTTATCTCGAACGTCCGACTTGCTCGTCCGAACCTGACGGTGACGGATTTCAGGCGGAATGGCAGTACACACGTGGTGATGCGCGCCCACGTGTCACGCCTATGCCTATCGACTACGCAACGGTGGGTGCGTTTTATGAAACTCTGTCTACGAACCTCGCCGCGTTCGTCGCACGTGTAGGAGAAAAAGAGGCTTTTTGCGGTGACCGCAACCTGCAGATCACGCGCAAGGAAATAGATTTCCAGGGATGTGATCAGGTGATTTGTTCTATTACTGCGCTGCAGGCGTTCGACGCTATCGTGAGCCAGGGTGAAGGAGCGTTGCAGGAAAATGTGAATTCACATTTTCAGCGTTTTATCGCGATTCGCGAAGAGTTCAAACAGTTGCTCGCCGCGAACCCGGATTTTCAACCTGCTTTTCCCGCAGCGGTAAATCCAGTATTGCGACGGCCGATGCGTCAGGGTGCACGTGTATGGCTTGAAAACGAAGAGACCGCAGCAACCGTCGATATCGCGAACTCCGCATACATGCTCATGTTACGACTCATCTCGCATTCGTATCTCATACCGCGACCACATCCAGCCAAGGCTTTGTGTATCGATCTCGCTCTCGAGCTCATGCATGTTATGTCGCCACTGGCTGAACGCGCAGCGCGTTTACCTGCCGGTCCCGCGAATCCGGGTTGTAATGGGGGCATGTCGTTTTCTGCATTGCGTGATTCTGCTCCGCTACCTCCCGGTGCGAGCGCCGGGAAATTTTTTGTCGAACGTTTGCAAGAGTTGCTGGCGGGCACCCAGGCACTGGCCGCGAATGGCGATGCACGAGTAGCACGGTCGCTGCGTATTCTCACTGGCCTCGTTAAAAAAGCCGAACGGTTTGCGATTATCGATCAGGAATCACCCGCGGTGTTGACTGCGGTTGCTCCAGCGCCTCCCGCCGCCACCACAACTACGCCGGCCAAACTCATTGCGACGACTGCATCCGGTGCATCCTCCGCAGCATCTTCAGTTATCGAGCCAGGGAACGTGGCCCCTACTCCCAACTCAGTCGATGGTATCGACTACATCGAAGGCCAAGATCTCACGCTTATTTACGAAGGCAAAAAATGTATCCATTCACGATTCTGCGTTACGTGGGGACCACACGTATTCCTCGCTAACGTCAAAGGCCCGTGGATTAATCCCGACGCGATGCCGACCGATGCGCTGACCGAAATTGCGCATCTGTGTGTGTCAGGCGCGATCCGTTACAAACGCAAGGACGGCCAGCCCGACGAAGGTGCGCCGCCCGTGAATCTGATTTCCGTACGCGAAGGTGGACCCTACGCGATTCGCGGCGACATACGCCTCGATGGCGCGCCACCCGCTGACTATCGCCTGACACTCTGTCGCTGCGGCGCATCGAAGAATAAACCGTTCTGCGACGGCACGCATAACCAGATCGGTTTCTCCGCGAGCGGCGAACCCGCCTCAGGCAAAACCGACATGCTCGCGGTGCGCGATGGACCACTCGCCATAGATCCGCTGATTGATGGCCCTCTGCAAGTGCGCGGCAATATGGAAATCATCAGCGGTACAGGTCGGGTCGTGGCACGTATGGAATCCACGCGGCTATGTCGATGCGGCGCGAGTAACAACAAACCGTTCTGCGACAACAGCCATGCTCGTGTTGGGTTCAAATCGTGACGTCACGATTCTTGATGTATAGCCAAACCTTGTATTCAGGACTTACCAGAGTTACTCGATACAAACTGTAGTTCGACAGCGAGCCGCCTACGCCCCGTAGTGTTGCCGCAATTTCACGGAGTTCAAATATGTTACGCACCATCTTGATAGGAATCTGTCTGCTCATGATTATGCCCGCTATCGCGCAGGTGCCACCCTTTCCAACAAATTTTGAAGTGCGCGATATCGCGACCAATGGCATTACAGTCCATGTCAGGACAGGTGGCGCAGGTCCCGCGGTTGTGCTTCTTCATGGTTATGGTGAAACGGGTGACATGTGGGCACCACTTGCGGCTGAGCTCGCGCGTGATCATCTCGTGATTGTGCCTGACCTGCGTGGCCTCGGACTGTCGTCAAAACCTGCGACCGGTTTCGACAAGAAGACTCAGGCTGGTGATGTGGCTGGTTTACTCGATACGTTGAATGTCGATAACGCTGATCTCGTCACGCACGACATAGGCAACATGGTTGGTTTTGCGTTCGCAGCTCTACATCCAGAACGTGTGCGTAAATTTGTGCTGATCGATGCACCGGTACCTGGCGTGGGACCGTGGGACGAGATACTCAAGAACCCCCTGCTCTGGCATTTCCGTTTTGGTGGCCCCGACATGGAACGCCTCGTGGCCGGCCGTGAACGCATTTACCTCGACCGTTTCTGGAACGAGTTCTCGGCGAGTCCTGCCAAGTTCTCGGAAGCCTCGCGCGCGCATTATGCAGAGCTCTATGCACTGCCCGGCGCGATGCATTCGGGCTTCGCGCAGTTCGCCGCGTTTGATCAGGATGCGATAGACAATCAGGCGTTGCTTTCAACAGGTAAACTTTCCATGCCTGTGTTCGCTATTGGTGGCGAGAAGTCTTTCGGACCGATGATGGCAACCGTGATGCGATTCGCAGCGACCAATGTGGAAGAAGGCATCGTCCCTGACGCCGGGCACTGGATCATGGAAGAAAATCCCGACGCAACAGTAAAACTGATTCGCACCTTTCTGGATGCAGGCGAATAAAGACATTAGTTTCAATCATCGCGATGAAAATACTGCTAGCTGGCTAGCTGACTAGTCCACCGACAAGATCGATGCGAGGGTTAAGAGCAAAGCACAATTGTCAGCGCGGCACTGGTCACTTGGTTCCGGGGCTTGCACTCGTTCGATAACTCTTCGGCGCCTTGCCTTCGAGTTGTTTAAATGCTCTGGAGAAATAGGCCGCGTCTTTGAAACCGAGATCGCGCGATATCTGCTCGAGTGTTTCCTGCGTGTAGATCAGTCGCCTTTTTGCTTCGATGTGAAGACGTTCCTGTATCAGTCGCTTCGCGGAACTGCCTAATGCTTCCTGACACGCGCGGTTAAGTGTGGAAATCGATACGTTTAACATTTTTGCATAGTCGCCGATTGTCCAATGTTCCTTGTAGTGTTGTTCCTGCAAGGTTCTGTAACGCGTTGCGAGCTGAATGGTGTTGCCTGGCGCCGCATTGTCCAGATGGGCCTGGCGAATTTGCCGGCTAACCGTGATCAATACCAGTTTGATCAGTGAGAACAGCGCGAGATCCTGTTTTTCAAATGGCGACGCAAGTTCTCGTTTTATCAATTCCAGGTACAGACACAAATCCACGAACAGTGGCGAATTTTTTTCACAGCTGAAGACATGTGCTTGCGCCAAGGTATTATCGAGCAGGTGCCCTATCTGGTTTTCTGCATCGAGGCCCGGCATACCAACAGCCAGGCTCAACACGACGCCACGCGTGCCCGGGCGAAATTTGAAACCGTGTACAACGCCGGGCGGAATTGTGGTGATCCAGCAACCACTTTGTTTTGTGTTGGTTGCATCGAGCCGCACATCGGCTGCACCGTTGGACACACAAATAATTTGCGATAGATGGGTATGGCGATGAGGTTTGATCAACCAGCCATTACGCAAACTTCTCGCGCGTATATCTTCAATATGTGCGAATTCCGGGTTGTGACTGATATCAGTTTCGCCGTACAACGCGAACTGTGGAATGGGTGTTGCCGGGTTAATTTTTTTATTCATGGTTGCTGTTAATGTTGATCAGCGTTGCGGCATTGCTCGCTAATAGTACAAGGTTCTGCCAAAAAGTAACCGCCACTTGCGTTGTGTTGCTGGGCGATTCGGATGGATTAATTGCGTCAGGAAGTTACCTGATCAGAGAAATGGCGAAATCCGGCTGGCTTGGTATTTTATGCCTAAGCCATCATTTCAGGTTTTATATCACGTGATAAAGGGACGGAATCGGCAGGTTACAGATTCTTTAAAGATACCTTCTTTGCGGAGTTTCTGCGCGTAAACTGACCCAGAGTCGAGATACATGCCGTTGGCGTCGAGCTAAGCGCAGATTATTTATTCAAACCTGTTTGCACTCTGGACGCGACTTAACCATTCCGCCATACGCTCGAGGTCGTGATCATCTGGCATGGTCGCGCCGCGTGCGCGCATTTCGAGCAATAATACGCGCCAGCGTTCGAGTGTTGCACGTGTTTCGTAGACGCGATCAAGTTCATGACATTCGGTGCAGGTGACGTCGAGTGCAACACGGCCGTCTTCTTCGCCATAAAACGTATCAATTGCAGGCGGAATGTAGCTGCGCGGAAACGGCGACTGTTCCGTACCAAAATTGTCGGCCAGATAATCCAGCAATAGATTGCGATCACCTCTGGCCAGTTTGTTAACGTTTTGGCCAGCATGTTTTTCGTCCAGAAAGACGTCCCAACGCTCACGGCTGAGTGCATGAAATGCGTAGTCATCGATGCCGTGGCACGACACGCAATTCTTGAGAATCACGTTGCGTAACTTACCATCAGGTAACGGAACCTGCGGTCTGGTGGCGCTTCCTTGCGCCAACACAGACGCAGTACCGCAAAAGATCAACAAGCTACTCAACATTATTTTATAGGCAACTTTCACAAACCCTTTCCCCCGTACTGCACAACAAAAGCAAATTCATATTTCGTTATTGTTCGAGCTGGCAGTGGCGCCAGTGTTTGATATTCAGATTTAATGCGGCTTTCCCGCTACATAAATGGTCTTTGGTGTACCTGTCGATATCAGGAAATCTCCAGTGGTTTGTTACCATTGTTGAAAGTCTCTGCTTCGATGCCATAGAGATGCAGAATCGACAGCAGCATGTTCGACGTACGCTCGACATTGTCCGGATACGAAATATGGCGATTGCCCTTGAACGTTCCATCGATACCACCAGCGAGGATTACCGGCACTTTCTCATGTGCATGACGATGTGAGTTGCCCATGTTGCTGCCTTTGTAAATCAGCACATTGTCGAGGGCAGTGCCCTCCACGTCTTCGATCTTGCTGAGCTTGTCCATAAAATATGCAAGGTTAGCGACGTGGTAACGATTCACTTTTGCGTAGTTCGCGATGTTGGCCGGGGTATCGCCGTGATGCGACGTTCCATGCCAGCCACCCGTGAAGCCCGACTCAGGATGCGTGATCGATGAAAGATCGCGGCCCAGCATGAATGTTGCGGAACGCGTGATGTCACCCTCAAAGGCTAACGCAATCAGGTCGTACATCAACTTGAAATGAACGTCTTTGCTTTGCGGAATACCAAATGGCACTTCTTCGGTTGGTTCGGCAACCGAATTATTCATCGCGATCTGGATACGGCGCTCGAGCTCGCGGATGTTCTCCAGATAAAGATCCAGTTTGGTTTGGTCACTGTGTCCGAGTTGGCGTTTAAGGCCTGGAATTTTTTCCGCCACTGAATCGAGCACACTCGCATTACGCTCGCGGCCACGCTGGCGTTCTTCGGCGCTCGCGCCATCACCAAACAGTCGCTCAAATGCCACACGCGGATTTATTTCAGTAGGCAAAGGCTGGGTTGGTGAAATCCATGACATGGAGTTGGTATACGCGCAGCTATAACCCCAGTTGCAGTTACCGTAATTGCCCGCATCTTCCACCCCCAACTGAATCGAGCCGAGAATAGTGTCCTGGCCGTATTTTTTTGCGATGACCTGATCAATCGTTTCACCGAGATAAGGACTCACCGCATTGCGTCGTGCGCGCGCACCAGACAGAAACACCGCACCACGCGCATGATTGCCACCGGGTTCTTCCTCAGTGGAAAACGCTTCAGGTACATCGAGACCACTGATCAGCACCACGCGATTGCGGAAAGTTTCGAGCGGCTTGGTGATGTACGAAAACTCGAAATCACTGCCCGTTTGTAATGGCGACCAGTAACCCGGCGCAGCGCCGTGTGGATGCCAGATGCCAACGAAACGTTTCGGGCGCAATTGTTCTGCCGCTTTTGCTATCGGTGTAAAGGCCGGAATCATGGCATCCATCAATGGCAATGCCACGGTTACACCAGCCGAGCGCAGAAAGGTTCTACGATCCAGTTTCTTCTTCGTAATAAAGTTCATGAATAAGCACCTCTGCGGCTGCACGAATTTGCCAGAATAAAAATCCAACTACGCGATCTACAAACTGCACTTGTGGTTTGTTTCATTTTCATCAGTTGGTTACCGTCGCGACATTTTGTTCAGTGCCTTCTTTGGTGCGCATCTGGAAGGGTTCACTCTTGACGATTCGCAGCAGCAGATCCGAGAACCGGTAATTGCTGGCTTCTGATTCGTGAACAATGCGCCGCACCACGGGCATATCGAAATATTCGACGCCCCTGCCAAGTGCATATGTCATAAGTTTTTCGGTCATAAAACGCGCGAACTGTGGCGAATAATATTTAAGATTTTCGCGCAGGCCCGCGACGCCATCGACTTCGATGCCATCCCACAATACAACTTTGGTATCGAGCGGCACCGAAAGACCGTCACCCTTGCGTGGATGCCCTTCGCTGGTTCGCCAACTGCCATCCGCGTTGAAGCTTTCGAGCGCGAAGCCAATCGGGTCCATGATGCGATGGCACGTTGCACAGGTTGGATCTGCACGATGCAGTGTTAATTGATCGCGAAGTGTTTTGATGACCACCTCACCGCCGCCCTGGGTTAATTCGAGTGCGGGCACATTGGGTGGTGGCTCTGGCGGCACGGTGCCAAGGATGTTCTCGAGCACCCATACACCACGCTTGACGGGCGACGTACGGAAATTCTCGGTGAACGTCGTGCTAAGAAAACTGCCTTTACCAAGAATGCCGCGTCGTTCATCGGATTCCGGGCCGAGTTCCACACGCCGGAATTGCGCACCATAAACATTCGGAATGCCATAGTGCTTCGCGAGGCGTTCATTCAGAAAAGTGTAGTTCGCATCAATCATATCCAGAATGCTGCGGTCTTCGCGGATGATGCTTTCCCAGAACAACTCTGATTCGCGCTGAAAACCGTGGCGCAATTCATCGTCCCAGTTCGGAAAATAAATGCCGTCGGGTGATGCGCTCGGCAGATTACGCAGATAAAGATATTGCTGGCCGAAATTAGTGACGAGTGATTGTGATCGCGGATCTTCGAGCATACGCATGACCTGCTGCTCGAGTACATCGGGTTTGCGCAAACTGCCATCGCTTGCGAGTTTCAGTAACTCATCATCAGGAATACTGCTCCACAGAAAAAATGACAGACGTGATGCCAGTTCCAGCTCGGCAATCTCGTACGACTCGCCGGCCGGTACTTGTTCTGGCTCCTGTTCCATCCTGACCAGAAACTCCGGGTCCGCGAGCATCCTGTAAAGCGCGAGCTCTATGCCGTCTTCAAACTCACCTTCGCGCTCGCCCTGGTGGAAAAATGTCATGAGCACATCGATATCGGCGGCAGTTGCGGGGCGCCGATACGCTCGCGTGACGAGTGGTGTGAGAATTTCGCGCGCGCAGGATTCGAACTGGTCCTCGTTTGCGGGTCGGCACGTGAATACTTTCTTCACGCTAATTGAATCCTGCGGTCGGGACGGTTCGAATGGCCCGAGAATTTTTAACAGACCGATGACCGGTGGGTATTGCACCTGCGGCATCTTCTCATTTTCGATCGACTTGCGGTCGTACTCGCGGATCATGCCGAGGGGCGGACGATAATTGGTTGCGATGAAGGTCGCGCCGACAAGCCTGCTGCCTGCCTTGACCGGCACTGTCACTTCGAGTGTCCCGTCCCGATCCCCTCCCATGCCTACGTTCAGACCCACGCCTTCATAGGTAAACGTTTGCACACGTTCGCCATCGATGCTGAGCTCGAGTGCTTCGCCCGGGAAAAACGCACCGACACCAAAGTTCTGGATTTGAAACGTGTAAACGCCATCCGCCAAAAAGTTATGTTTGACGGCCATGCCGCCACGCGTACCAAACGGCATACCTTCAAGTTGATAGTTTTGTGATGCGTCACCCGGGGCGATATATGAAACTTCGGTTGGGCTCCGCCAGAAGCCTACCGCGGCTCTGGACACCCGCGCGGCTGCAGTCGAATACGCTTCCAGTAAAGTCGGCGAAATCGTGAGTGAACCGGCAATGTTGTCAAAACCGCGCGCCGAGGTATCGGCCGGCAGTAATGTTGAAACATCAATTTCGAGACCGAGCAGATCACGAATCGCATTAGCATATTCGGTGCGATTCAGGCGTTGCAGCATTTTGCCGCCGGGATTCACCGCTGCGTTCTGATCAATCTGGTCTTCAAGCCATTCGGTCATGGCCAGGTATTGTTCGCGTGGTGGACGGTCCTGCCCTGGCGGCGGCATTACACCTGCGCGAAGACGTCGGATGGCGCGCTCCCATTCGGGAGCATTTTCAGTTAAGGGACTCGCGAGAATGCCGACCAGATCGAGGCCGCCTGCGTAGTCATCTGAATTATGGCAGTCGCCACAGTATTGCTTCACCTCGGCAAGGTGTGGATTTTCATCCGCTGCATACGCAGGAAAATTTGCAGTGCTGACCAATCCGGAAAACAGACAGCAGGCTGCCGATAATTTGCTTCTTTGCATCAAGCCCCACCCCGAAAAAACAATCTTGTACTTTTACGTCGTAAACTTTCACTTTTAGTTCACGCCATTATTAATATTTTTATATTCGCCGAACGCGTGTCTTATGATTTATCGCGGTAAATACAGCTTGTAGTCCTCACAGTGCTTTTAATTTGCTTCCGCACCAGCTGGTTCTGTTGCGTGGCGAGCGTAATCAAGAAAACAAAAATAAGAAATACACTATAATTGCCGAGCTAAACTTACATTCTGCAAACGCCTGGATCGTACGATTCACATAATGCTTTGTCAACGCACGAATCTGTGGTAAAAAATTTATCTGTGATAAAAAAATAATTCGTAACTTAAAAAAATCTGCAGCCGGAAAAGCAATACCATCTCGATATGGTTAAAAAAATTACAGGAAATGATTTCTGTAATCTTTGTACTTTTCAGGTTTCAAATAATGCCCCGGGGTAAGTCATGTACCATTCTGTGAGCCTGCGTTCTGCTGCTATTGGTTTGTTGCTGACAATGTCGGCCGGGTCCTACGCAGGACCTCTCGCCGACGCGGCGCAAAAAGGCGATCTGGCAGTGGTCCGCAAACTCATCCAGGACGGCGTCAATGTTGATGAGCCGCAGGTGGATGGCGCAACTGCGCTGCATTGGGCAGTCAACGAAAATGATGAGCCCATGAGTCAGCTACTCATCGACGCGGGTGCGGACGTCAATGTGCGCAACCGGGTAGGCGCTCCTGTGATACTTTCTGCAGCAGTCAACGGCAACGCCCGGATTCTTGAGATGCTCCTTCAGGCCGGCGCTGACCCAGACATGCAGGTGAGTGCCACAGGCGATACCCCGCTAATGCTCGCTGCGCGCACCGGCATAGTAGACGCAGTGGATGTGTTGCTATCACACGGAGCCGATGTGAATGCGAAAGAAAGCTGGGGTTCAACAACACCACTGATGTGGGCAGTTGCAGAAAACCATTCAGATGTTGCAAGACTATTGCTTGAACATGGCGCAAACATAGAAGCCCAAACGAAATATATCCCACCCGATACAGGCCGCGGCTTTGAAGGCGCATTACCGAGGGATCGCCGCGCAGAAGAAGTGGGCCCAATCATCTTCGCGAGTGGCGAACTCACGCCATTACTGATCGCTGCGCGCGATGGACATCTGGACGCAGTGAAGATGCTTGTTGAATCAGGCGCAAACGTTGACGCCATTGCTGCCGATGGCAAAAATGCGCTGGGGCTGGCCATTTTTAATGGCAGCTATGATATTGGCGACTACCTTATTGATGCGGGCAGCAATGTGAATCAGGCTGATGCACAGCGGTTCACGCCACTGTTCTGGGCTGTCGAGCGACGCAACATGGAAACCGCGCCAAACTTTCCCTGGGTGGTCACCGATGATCCATTCCCGCTGATCAAGAAGTTACTCGACAACCGCGCCGATCCGAACTGGCTTGTAAACAATACGCCACTTGCACGTATGCGTGGTGGTTCACCGCGCATCGTGTTTGCCAACGCACTAATGCGCGCAGCGTTTTCTGCGGATCTCGAGTTGGTCACGCTGCTACTCGACTATGGCGCCGATCCGCACATTAAATCGAGCGACAATGAAACCACACTTGCGGCTGCGGCAGGTTTGGG
>JAZKES010000103.1:49142-53445 GCA_040386995.1 Pseudomonadota bacterium
GGTACGTTTCGGCCAAACAATGCCATCGTGTTTAATGAGAATGCTTTTGAGTTAATGAGTCGGCTAATGAAGGAACGCGGCATTACTCACACAACATCCGAATGTACGTTGCGCGGTTTCACGTGTGCTGCCGTTGATATGGACCCACGCGCTTCCACACCCAAAACCATCATGCAGGCGAGATTGCGCCAGATAGGACATCAGGTCGACAACGTCGCAAATTTTTCGGGACTACAAGTCAAGGAAGACGCGGCAAAAGAAGAACCCGCCAAGGGAGATGTTCCGACCGAATAATTGTGTTAGCAGAAAACACTTCCGCGACACTCCGTCCATCGGCTTGGAATTTTCAAGCCGTCAAGCCAGGTTATCCTGTAACGACCAATCCATAACGCGACCTTTTGTCTGCCGTTTATCCACCGCGCCTCTTTTCTGTCATTGGTCACGACATGCTTTTCGCAGATGCGACTTGAGCGATTCAAACTCCGAACGACCACGCTTTGTTTCATGTAAGTTTGCTGTTGCCAGTTTTATAGCATTGCTAAATAAATATTCCTGCGCTCGTGCGTAGTTTCACAAAAATGATCATCTGAACAAGCACAAAACAAGTTCAAGTGCCGGGAAAAATTCCCTCTGTCCGGCGTGTGTTCTGGTGAATAATCACGCCGGCGTAACAAGGGCCCACAAATTGTTAAGGCATCGTTAATAACCGTCTTTTATTGGTGTGTTTGTCTGGAAAAATTTTTTCGCACAAGATCGCCAGACCACTCCTTCTTTCTTTATGCTTGTACCTGAAAGTAAAAATCAGTGTTAACCGGTCTGCGTGAGAAGTGCTTCACACACGCGAGAATGGTTTGAGAGGAGAATGGAGCGATTTTTTTCTTACACTGATAAATATTGAATTAATCGATATCAGCCGTGCGGCACTTTAATATCGCGGTAATTATCGGGACGTTCGATTCCGAGACTTTAGCAAAACAGCCTACAGATAGTTAAAGTTGTGATGGGCTTAATATTCCTGGGGGAGTATGTTAACTAGTATTGCCACATGCTTGGACTACGAGTACTTGATATGGCAATGGCAACGGCAAGGACAAGGGACGTGGCTACAGTCATGCAGAACAAAGGGTTAATGCCAACAGAAGCGCTGAAGGATTGGCATTTCGACTTTTCAGTCATCAACGATGACGAACGCCTCAATGAGAGTTTCAAGCTCAGGTACGAAGTGTACTGTAACGAGCGGCAGTTTCTTCGGTGCGAAGATTACCCCACTAAACTGGAGATCGATCCTTTCGATGCGCATTCCATCCATGTCGGCGGGCATAATCAGGATGGTGTGATGATAGGCACTGTCCGACTTGTGTTGGCGTCTCCGATTGGTTTCCCATTGTTCGAGCATTGCGAGTTATTCCCCGAATACGACTATCTGCGTGACAAAACACGTTTACTTACGTGCGCGGAAATTTCCCGGCTTGCGATCTCGAAAATGTATCGAAGGCGTCAAAATGACGGTCTTTATGGACTCGAATATCGACGGGATTTCGATCCCGAACTTGCGGAACGCCCCGCTCCGGCGGCTCCGGTGCAAATGCCTGAAGGCGCACAGGAACGTAGAAACAAGCCCGAAATAATCCTGGGTTTGTATAAGGGCATGTACCAGCAGAGCAAACGCCAGGGTATTACGCACTGGTTTGTCGCAATGGAAAAAACCCTGCTAAGACTGTTACATCGTTTCAACTTCGACTTCACACCTATCGGCCCCGAACTCGACTACTACGGCCCGGTTGTTCCGTATATTGCGGTGGTTGCAGACATCGAAGAAGTTGTGTGCAGGAAAAATCCCGATCTGTTTCTGGAGTTCATGGTGGGGCTCGAACCGGAATTTCTGCCGCAATGCGCCAAAGACCTGATCAAAAGTCGTGAGATCGCAAACGCGAACAATCACTAACAATCAGTAACATCCCGTTACCCTGGCTGCCGTTGGTAACCGGGTTTTTGTTTCATGACCGGGTTAATCGCAACTGGCGCTTCGCCAACATCTCGATACTTCAATTGATCAACTACGTGTTTTGACGTAGCAACGCTTGGTACCGCTTGCCCTGACCGTGTTCAAAACCTGTGATGGGAGCGAGTGCGTCTGAAGCGACCGGTGCTGGACGAATCGCGACTACGACGACCATCGCTCCAGTCGCACGTCGCCTGTTCAAATACCCTCTGTTCACTCACATACCAATCGGTGCATACATCACAAGATTTGCAGCCAGGGGTGTTGGTTTAAGCGTGAGATGTTCTTGAAAGAACTTGTCGATCTGCTTGAACGCTTCCAGTGATACTGCGGGATGCAAGGTGCGTTCGGCATTGTCGAAAAACGCGAATGAGTGTAACTCACCTGGATAGGTCAGCTCGGTAAGGGATTTGCCGGTTGCTTTTACTGCCGGCATAAAAACGTCTTTGTTGAAGTCATTGATGTTGGGCGTCTGGTCTCCCTGGATATGAAGGATTGGTGTGTTGATCCTCGCGAGTTTGCTCGTATCCGGTTTTTGATCTGTTCCGTTAGCGAGATTGACGCCAACGAATGGAAACGA
This sequence comes from Pseudomonadota bacterium, assembly GCA_040386995.1. GTDB lineage: Bacteria > Pseudomonadota > Gammaproteobacteria > Pseudomonadales > Pseudohongiellaceae > CAILUG01. The sequence goes on from JAZKES010000103.1 coordinate 51,725, forward strand.
AAACGGTTCTTCGACCAGAATCGCGGCAACGTCTCGCGCTGCTGCGACTTCAAGTGTGAGATACCCGCCTACACTGGTACCTCGCACAACGACGTTATCGGGGTCGACGTAAGGAAGATCCTTTACGTAATCGAGTACAGCAACCGCATCTTTTACCGCGGGCTGTTCTTCAGCAAATGGCAACTCAAGATCGAGATCGCGGCGTGTCATCGCTACCACCACGTAACCGGCTGCGAGAAAACGCGAAGCATGAATATGTACGATGTAGTCGCGTAAGGCCTCGGTGGTCCAGCGCGGCGCGCCACCGTGAATCAGGATGACTGCCGGGAAAGGTCCATCGCCAGGCGGCTTACGCAAGAAGGCTTCACCTGCCGTGCCATCGGAAGCAATCGGCACAATTGCCTGCACGGGAATAGTGGTTTCCGCGATGATGGGTCTCATCACTGGTTCGCTTGCCGGCGCCGCTTGTACGCTGAGCGTCGTGGAGAACAAAAGAGAGATACTTAACACCGTGGTCGTGGCAGTCGCTGCAAGGGTGGATGCTGAAAAAAATAGCCGACTCATAATGTGATGCTCCATGGCTGTGGTGTTCCTGGCAATGTTTTTTACTTTGACCAATTTATTGTTCGGCCTGTTTTGCGCGTTCGAAACGGGACGTCTCGATGTAATTACGCACCGCTGTATTACCTTCATGACACGCGTATTCATACATCGCATAGTCATTGTCGAGAAACATCGGATATTTGTAGGTGTAGGAGCCACGCGCGAGTATGTCCGGATCCGTCACTTTCATTTCAAATTCAATCGTATCGGCTGCGGTGCGCGTAAACCGTTCGGTGATTTTCATGTTGTCGCTGAAAGGTTGCAATGGGCCCGGTGAGCCAGGATTGCCTGCGCTGGTCAAACCTATTGATGTGCCATGACTAAAGTTTGCTGACTCAACTACCAGTGTGTTGCCTTCCCAGTGACCACGGGATTCCCCGAGCCATTGTTTGATAGTTGGATCTAGACTCGGTATATCGCCAGTCGGAATGATACGTGCCTCATGGGCCATTTCGAGCGATATCACCACATAGCCCGGCGACTGAAAGATGCGCACCCCATTGTTGTAATTACGCGCGAGCATCGAGACGGGCATGCCACGCGTGATGCAGCGATCCCAGGAACTGAAATCGTCGATGCCGTCGAACACCGTTTGCGTCGGATGATAACTGCCCTTCATCGCAGCCTGCAGCTGTTTGCCGTATTCAGTGAGCTGCGGAAACTGGCCATCAGGTGGATCGAAGATCAGGGATGTCTGGTGCAAGGCTCTGCCCGTCGCGTCAGTCACCGGAATCGGACCCGCCTGCGAACGCGTGTCGCGCTGTTCGATGCTCGCTTGTTTCTCCGCGAGCTCTTCGTCTGTCAGCATGAAACGATCGCCATATTCTGCAGGCCGCACGACGGGTACGCCGATCAAATGACTGATCGGCCATGTGCCACGCAGATCGGGTTCTCCCCACGGTGTCATCGGTGGTGTGAAGTTTTCTGCGGCAGGTGCAACAGCGTGCGCCATCGCCAACGCGACGCCAATAGAACGCAACACCAGAACACGTTTATTCATTCGAAAATCCCTCAACTGTTTAGCCTTATCTAAAATCATCGCGTGATTTCAGGAGGCTTTGAATACATCGTCATTCCCGCGAAAGCGGGAATCCAGCTTGCTGACTTTTTGGCTACCC
>JAZKES010000103.1:53545-60299 GCA_040386995.1 Pseudomonadota bacterium
TCCCCACCTTCGCAGGACAAGTTTTAAAACCGGTCATGACACAATTGACACTAACCAGAGTTCGTTATCCATCGTCATTCCCGCGAAAGCGGGAATCCAGCTTGCGCACGAAGCTCAGTCAGTGCCAGTTCTCAGCGCCAGTATCTGCTTGACCATATCTTCAGCTGCATCCCTTGTGATTGCCGGATGTGGGCTCATGGGTGTGTCACCCCAGTTGCCACCACCGCCTTCAATAATCTTGCCCGCGAGCATCGTGACGTTCGTATCGTTCGATGGATATTTACGCGCGATCTCCATGAATGAAGGCCCCAGCAACGCGGCTTCTGTACGATGACAGGCCTGGCAGTCGAAACCCTCGAAGACGATTGCTTCATCGGCTGGCGGCGTTTGTGAACCCACTGTGATTCCGCCATATAAAGCCGCCTCTTCTGCGGTGCCTGGTTCAAGACGCAGGAACGCACCATCGGTGTGATCTGTAAGCAGATAGAGCAGATCATCAGGCCCCTGCACTACGTAGCGAATACGCTGATGCAGGCCAGTCAGTAACTGTTCACGACTCAGTTCGCCACTCTCATTAAGTACAACTCTCTGCAGATGACCCGTGTTCGGAATTCTGCCGACCAGCATCGATGTCACAAACAGATTGTTTTTCCACTCCGGAAATTTATCGCCGGTGTAAAACGTCAAACCCGCGACAGTGATGGAAGGCGCCCAGAATACAAACGGTACTTCAGTGCCTTCCACCCAGGGCACCTGGTTAAAACGTTTGCCATCGTAGTCGCGTCCCATGGTGGCGATTGGCCAACCATAGTTCATGCCGGGTCTCAGAATGTTCACTTCGTCGCCGCCTTGCGGACCATTTTCAAGTTCCCAGATTTCGCCGGTCACGGGATGTGTGGTGAAGTCCATGACCGAACGATTGCCCGAGGTATAAACCTCGGGCAGTGCACCCTCCACGCCGATGAACGGATTGTCGGATGGCACAGTACCGTCGTCTTTCAGCCGTAGTACCTTGCCGATATGTGAGCCAAGACTTTGCGGTGCGTCGAGATCAATGCGATGTGATACGCCGAACAGCAACGTGCCATCTGCAAGAAAATGCAAACGTGAAGATGCGCCGCCGATATTGCTGCTCCAGGCCTTCGCTTCATACACTTCTTCGATGTCGACGAGTTGTTTGTTTTCATAACGGCCACGCGCGAGCGCAGTGGTTACCCAGTAGTCGTCGGTGCCATTCGGATTTTTGCCGGTTTTGATGTACGTGAAATAGATCAAGTGGTTCTGTTCGAAATCCGGATGTAGTTCGATGTCGAACAGTTGCTCCATCGGAAATATCGTTTTCATATCGACGACAGGTTCAGCAACGAGTTGCCCTTGTGTGTAATAACGCACAGTGCCCACGTTCCGTTCCGTGAACAGAATATCGCCGAGCGGAAACTGCTCAGTAGCCGTGCCAGGAATGAATACCAGACCAAATGGATGATCGAGGCCCCTCGCAAGCAAACTGACCTTCAGATAATCCTGCGCGAAAGTTTCGAACACCCACGGACCAGTGCCAAGTACAGGGCCTTCGACTTGCGCGAACACCGGCGCGGTGCAAGTCAGTACCGCGAAACCCATCAACGCAAACTTGTGACGCAAAAAATGCAACATAGATAACCCCCGGAGAAAAAAGATCAGCGGCTACTGCCGCCAGTATCAAGTACACGACCATCAGGAAATTCGATACCACTGGAGCTTGCGCGATGGGAGCCGTCCTTGGCGCCAAAACCCTTGATGATTACTTTAGTGCCGGCTGCCAACGATTCGCGCGTCCAGCCGAGCCGCATCAGTACATTCGGTGAGCCGCCCTCCACCATCCATTCCTCAGTTTCGCCAGCAGCGTTAACAATATCGAGCACGATCCATGAATGCGGATTGCTCCACTTCATTTCTTTTACGGTGCCTTCGAGCACAACTTCCTTGTTGGCATCAAACTCTGCGTAAAAAGAATGATGCGCAGAAGCTGGCATACCGATGGTCAGCAGTCCCGCAACAACAAAACTATTCAGTACTCGCGTTTTCAGCGATGAAGATTTCATGAAATTCAGTTCCTCGTGTCAGGTGTTTATTCGTCGAGCCCGAGCAAGTCGCTGTACAAAAGTTTGTCGGCAAATGGCACACATTTGTGCTCGAGTAGTTGTGCGTTCTGTTCGATGTTTCGATACAGCGGCATGCTGATGGTCCAGGGCGCCGAGAACGTATCGGGGTCTTCAAGCGTTGCCTCGTACAGAATGTGATCAGGGCCCTGCATCGCGAAACGTTCCGTCACCACCAGTTTGTAGCTCGCGTGATTACCTGCGCGATCAAACCAGGACATGCCGTTCTGGTTAACTGTTTTGATCACGAGCACATCACCTTCCCAGCTGCCATTCGATTTACCCATCCACGAATCAATCGGCGCTTCAGTTACGTCATCCATGTTAATTACGCGGTTGGTCGCAGCAAACGGATACACCATGAAGATGTCGTCGCCAGGGCTTTGAAAAATCTGGAATGGCATGTCGTGGTAAGTCACACGTGGCACGCCGAGCATGTAACAGTTTGCTTCTGGATCGGCTTTCGGCCAGTTGGCGCGATTCTCATTGCGCTTCTCGAGCGCAGCCGGCAGATAGGGAATTGTGCCTTCATGCACAAAACTTTTGCTTGCTGGAATTGCGGCAATTGCACCCATCTGCCAAAACTTGTCCAACGGTTCCGCGGAATGTGCTTCGAGGTTCCAGTTGGCCGTATTCATCGCTTGCCAGATGCCATTGAGATCGGGATGGCCATCCATGGTTGGTGATTGTGTAGCCGCATTTGGTTGGGCTGTTTGAGTTGATTGAGCCTGAGTGGTTTGCGCTTGCTGCGATGCAGCATCAACAGCAGGTTGTTCCTGACAGGCGCCGAGCAACAGCGTGGTTGCGGCAAGAGTCCAGAGAATCCGTTTTGTCATCTATACATCCACCTTGTATTTACTTTTTTATTGATACCAACGATGTTCTCAAAACTGCTGGCGATAGCGCTAGTTCCTACTCCAAAACTGAATATGCACTCGCACTTGTCCTGACCATACGACAAGCCAGAATAGGTTTTCCTCCATCGGATTTGTTGAAGCTTTTGTACATGTGAGTCATTCGATTTGGGTAGTCGTAAGGGCTTTCCGATTGAGACATTGATGCGACTATTCAACGATTGCCATTCACTGCAATTTCTAAAAGACCCGTACGCAAGTTCTGATGCAAATGCGTACGGGTAAGGGGGGAGTTTGTTTACTCGTCGTTGTTGTTTTCCTAGAACTTCATGTTTAAACCAAGGTAGTAGCGGCGACCCAGGATGTCGTAGAAATTCCTGTTGGTCTGACCACTCGCTGTATTGGTTGCGTTCGTGAAGGTTCGCTCGGGTTCGACATCGAGCAGGTTGTCGATACCAACACGCAAGTTGATCGTGTCGGAAAACGCATAACGTCCCGAGAAGTCGAAGATGTCGTACGCGTTAGTAGGTTGTTCGGTGTTACCCGGACGTCCTGCTGCTTCCGACTCTATGCTTGGCAGATGACGCCAGCGCAAACTGCCGCTCCAGAGCCCAAGGCTGTAGTTCGCACTCACGAATGAACGCCAGTCATAGGCATAACCGTTCAAGCCGATCAGGTCGGAAGGACCTGAAGTGCCTTTCCAGTCATTGAATTTCTGGGTCGGACTCGTGCGCGTTTCCATCTTGTCAGCAATAGTCAGCGATGTGTTGAGGTTGAGCACACCTGGACCGAGATCCGTGTTCCAGTTCAACGCAATGTCGTAGCCAGCGAAATCGATAGCGCCCTGGTTCGTATAGAGCAGCGGAGTATTACCTTCCGCGCCTGAATCAGGATTACGTTCGATCTGCTCACACGCGGGATGTGCAGGGCTGAATGTTGGATTGGTCGCAGGCGACAAACACAACTGATAGATGTTGTCAGGATCTTCGGTCGAGATCATGTCGTCAATCTTGATGTTCCACCAGTCCACGGTCAGTGTGAGGTTGTCGAGCAGATCAGCCACGAAACCCAGTGTTATGGTTTTCGCCGTTTCTTCTTTGAGGTTCGCGTTGCCTGTTACGTTCGAGAAGTAGAACTGCGTTGATGTATTGGGCCGATCCGGGTTGGTGTAATACGTAGATGCACCTTGCGCTCCCATCAATGCTTCGCACACTGCCCTTGCCTGCGCAGAATTAGCGTTCAGCGCGGGGTTCGGTGAAAACGCGTTTGCGGGGTTACGGTCAGAACACCAGTCACCTTTTGTACGTGTGAACAGGAACTGATCCGCAGACTGGAACAGCTCCGCAATGTTTGGTGCGCGGTTGGCAACCTGATAACCACCACGGAACCTCACCTGATCAATGATGTCCCAGTTCACGAGTGCCTTCCATGAAGAGACCGCATCGGTTGGATCGTTGTCTGTGTAGCGATAGCCGAGTTCGAGATCGAGTCGCTGTATGAATGGCACTTCTGCAAGCACGGGCACGAGTAACTCGCCGTAAACTTCTGCAGCACTTATCTCTCCATTGGTTTCACTGCGAGGATAAGCGCCCGCGGGTGTGTCGAACACGGATTCAGGCGTATTTATCGCAGGTGGAATCCAGCGGAAATGGTTTTCGCGATAACTCGATCCGAGCGCAAAGCCCAACTCGCCAGCAGGTAATTCGAACAGCCCGCCTTGCAAGTTGGCCTCGTAAACGGTTTGCTCCATCTTGCTGACATACGTAACGGCGGCTTCGATGGCGTCCATACAATCCTGCGAGGGCGCTGCATCTGAATACCCTGTAGCTGCGGGATAATATTTTTCGCCCTGGCCGAGAATGCCAAAGCCGCTTGTGCAAGTGATTGAGCCAGCTCCGAAACCCGCACCCGCTTCGTTGCCACGTCTGTAGAGATTGGTGCCGTAATTAGGCTGGTTAATCACATAACGCCAGCGTTCAACAGACGTGCTGCCCACGTTGTCGTTCGTCGTTTGTGATGTGCCAGAAGACACATAGGCTTCCCATGACCATCCGAGGTCAGGGAGCTGGCCTTCAAGCCCGAGCATCAATTGATAGTTCGTTGTGGCGACATCGTTACGCACGTTGCCGAACCAGGTCGTGGCGGCGCCGACATCGACGTTCGCATTGGGGTTCGTGCGACTATCGAGCAGCCTCTGCATTTCAGGCGATTTTGGCCACACTTGCGAATTTGTACAGCCGCCTGTTGGACCACAATTCAAACCATAACGACCACCGGGCAGATAATCCGGATTGGTCGCACCACCGGCCGAAACCGATGGCGCATAAATATTGTTGCCATGTGGCACGCTGCCGCCCCAGCCGCCGACCATACCACCCGTGCGTCGCCTGTTCTGGCTTTCGGAACTTGTGAGCATGCCTTGTGCAAACGCCACGATATTCTCGGAAACATCGATTTTCGCCGAAGAAAATAGCGATTCACGTTCGAGTGGCGAGGACTCTTGATAGTCCACCCAGTTCTCAATTAGCGCGCCCGTGTCAGCACGCCGCTTGCGATAGACGAGGCCATCCTCGGTCAACAGTGGGCCGTTGTACCGCTGGTTGCCTTCACGCTGGCCGCGATACACAGTGCCGTCAGCGTTGAGGTAGTAGTTACCGCCCTGCCGTGCGTTGATGCCGTTGTTGGGTCCGAAAATCGAATCGACCACAGCCTGGTTGAACGGGTTCGCAACCGCGTTGCTCGCGTAAGGCGCCATGTAGAAAGCGTTGATGCCACCTTGCGAACCTGGATCAGCCCAGCCTTCTGTGTAGAAATCACGATCTTTTTGCCACACGCGATCACGTGTGTAACGTTCGATACCAATCATGATATTGCCGTTGTTGCCGAAGCCCTGGCCGAATACGACTGAAAGTGATTCTTCGTTACCGTCGCCCTGCTCTGTCATACCGTACTGATAATCGAAGTCCATGCCTTCGAGATCGTCTTTGATAATGAAGTTTACGACGCCCGCCACAGCGTCAGCGCCATACACAGACGATGCGCCACCGGTAATTGTTTCGACACGTGCAATTGCGGCGGCAGGAATACTGTTGATGTCGACGGCCATACTCGCATCAACTGGCATTGCGCGCCGGCCGTTCAATAACACAAGGTTTCTGTTGGAACCGAGACCTCGCAAACTGACCGAGGAAGCGGTTGGTGTGATGTTTGCGCTACCCGCTGCGGCTAGAGTGCCGGTGGGTACAGCTTCAAACTGTGTTGCTGCCGGAACGAACTGCGGTAACTGGTTGAGAACACTTTCCATCGCAATGGTGCTGGATTCTTCGAAGCGCAGCTCATCTGTTGTAGTGATCGGACTGTTGGCGGAAAAGTCACGGCGCGCAATACGCGAGCCTGTCACAACTACTTCTTCGACTTCATCCCCCTCTTGCGCGTAAATAACACCTGTATAACCGGAGCCTGCAATAACTGTCGCAATTGTCGATGCGAGCAGTGACGGCCGGAATTTTCTGATTAGTGATTTTTTAACCATCTAACACCCCCTCCTGTTTGTTGTAGAGATAATTTTTATTGTTACCTTTACAACGACAGAATGAATGCGAGAAATCCACTATGCAGTTTGAAAATGAGGTGGGGATTTTTTCTGCACGAGGTGAATGATTGGGAAATGAAATAAAAAAGTAGTTGATGAACTGTTCGCAATTCATGCGAGTGCGGGTGTCCAGAAAAAACTGGATTCCCGCCTTCGCGGGAATGACGGGA
>JAZKES010000104.1:0-5768 GCA_040386995.1 Pseudomonadota bacterium
CTTTCAACCTTTCAGATCTTTCAAATGTGACCACGCATTAGCGCACCATCATAAAAGTATTATGTAGACGCACAACGCGAACGAGATGATCGAAAAACCGAGTGAGCAAAATAACATTCTTCTGTAGGTGGTAACCTGTTTCTGCGCTTCCTGCGCGGCTCGTTCGATGTTCTGCAGTGCCAGCTGCAATTTCTCCGCTAACAAATGAATGGATTCAGCGTTGTGCGTCACTGCTGCCTGCAACTCCTCAATTTGTGCGGCTACGACCGGATCTGTTTTTGTCATCGGTGGTTTGGATGTAAATGCGGGAATCGCACCGCGCGCGACTTCAGCGATATACGGCGCGAGCGCGGCTAGTATTGGTCCGAATTGCACTGCCATGTTCGTAGTCTCTGTGTGATTCAGTTTTTGCGACGCATACAAAAATTGAGCGCCTGATTGCGTCGGGATTGTAACGTTAACTGTGGTCACTGCAACCGCAAGCTCATCTCCGGGATTACGGCAAGTCGAATTGGGAAAATTCATGATGGTCCCGCAAGACCTGGAGGGAAAACTTTCGACGAACAAAAGATCCACCACGCACCTGGTACAAGTTTTTAGTGGCGTTGTTGGTTGAGAAGGATCGCGCAAGCGCTGGATAAATCGATACCTCATTACCATGAGGAACAGGAATGTGTCTTTCACGTTTTGCGGCAAGTGCTACCGTCAGAATGCTCGTCAGTGAGCGGTCAACGTGACTGTATATCATGGCGCAGAGAGAGCAGGGAGCGCGACTAAGTCAGTCCGCTCCCCATAAATGCTCTTCTTTGTTTGTAAAGACAGACTGGTTAAGCAGCCTGTTCCTCAGTCAATACATCACTATTGTCGTTCGCAGCAACTTGCGCCTTGGTCAATAACGCCTTGATCTGCTCATGTGCCTGCTGCAAACCTTGTGCTCTCGACTCGTCACCCATGGCGAGACCATCTGCAACAACAAAGTCGATATCGGTCATGCCAAGGAAGCCGAGTACTGTGCGCAGATAAGGGCGTACAAAATCCGTCACACCTTCTGCGTGTTTACCGCCCATCGCAATGACGAGGTAGACTTTTTTGCCCGTCAGCAAACCTTGTGGACCTTTTTCGGTATAGGAAAAAGTGACGCCGGCGCGTGAGACGTGATCGATCCATGCCTTCAGCATCGAGGGAATCGAGAAGTTGTACATAGGCACGCCGATCACTACTGTATTGGCCGCCTGCAGCTCAGCGATAAGACTGTCGGAATGGGAGACCTTGGCGCTTTGTTCTGCAGATCTATCGGTAGCAGGAGTGAAAAGCGCCTGCAGCCACGCGTGATCCAGATGTGGAGTAGGGCTCGCGGCGAAGTCTCGTACGCTGACTTGTAGATCGGTATTGAGGGCTTTCAAGCCGGTGATCAATTCGTCGCTCAACTGGCTCGAAACACCCTGTTTGCCGGCGCCATCAAACAGGCTGGTCGTTAACTGAAGTAGGTTGGTCATCTTGCTGCTCCTTGCGGTAGTTGTGTGAACTGCCGCGGTTAGTTATTGAGGAGCGGAGATAATAGTCCTTGAAATCCGATTGATTTATGCAATTATCAGCTCATCAATATCTAAAAATTCGATCAATTGGAGCCTTTGGTTATGGCAATCCCGAAAATTTCGCTCGAGCAGTGGGCGACGTTCAAGGCAGTTATTGACGCAGGTTCGTTCGCATTGGCGGCCGAGCAACTGAATAAAAGCCAGTCGAGCGTGAGTTACATGATGGCTCGTCTCAATGAACAACTACCGGCGCCAGTGTTGAAGGTAGAAGGCCGCAAGGCCGTGCTGACCGATATCGGCAAGGTGCTGTATCGGCGTGCGACGTATCTGCTGCAACATGCCAGTGAAACCGAAGATCACACCAGGTTACTTGCCAAAGGCCTTGAAGCCGAGGTGGTAATCGCTCTCGATGCGTTGCTCGATATAAGCAGCATCTTGCCCGCGCTTGCTGCGCTCGCCGAACGTTATCCGTCAACACGTGTGCGTGTGCTCGAAACGTCGCTCTCGGGTACGGAAGAAGCAGTGCTCGAGAAAAAAGCCGACATCGTACTTGGGAGCATCGTGCCGGTCGGTTTTCAGGGCATACCCGTCACGCAGATCAGGATAATTCCGGTCGCACATCCCGATCATCCATTGTTCAGACGCGATCTCGTCGCGATCAGAAAAAGCTGCGAAGAAGCGGGCGCCGTTGGTGATCCACTGCAGGAGTCGGATGGTATTCACGACTGGGAGCTGAAGTCCTATCGACAGGTAGTGTTACGCGACAGCGGCCAGAAACGTGAACAGGATGCTGGCTGGCTTGGCTCGGAACAACGCTGGACGGTCAGCCATTTTTCGAGCACGGTAAAGATACTGCGCTCAGGACTCGCATTCGCATTTCTGCCGGAAAACTGGGTGAAAGCCGAACTGCAGGCAGGGTTGTTGAAACAGTTGCCGCTGGCGCCTGGTGCAGAACGCGTGGGGCAGATCTACTTGATGTTAACGTCGCGGGAAGCGACAGGGCCAGCGACGCGCCTGTTGGTGGATGAAATTACGGCATGTCTCGCTGAACACAACGGCAACGGCAAACGTTGACAGGAAATTGCACAGAATAAAAAAAGTGGTTCGTTCGATAAGCTTATCGTTGCGGGTTTATAGTGTGATTTCGACTTCTTCGTATCCTTCGCCAGCAGCACTGATGGCGCTGTCGCGGCTTGCTTCGAGCGCTTCTTTAAGTGCAAAGGTCAGCGATTTCATCAACGTCTCGCGCGACAATTCCTGACAGGTCACGCCTGGAACTTCCGCGATCCAACCCGTCCACCATTGGCCCTGCTGTTTCACGATTGCTGTGTACTGAGTTGTCATGATGATTTACTGCCCCGGTTTGCGATTCGATTATTGCTCTGCGTGAACACCGCTGGAATCAGGCTCAGGAGCCTGGCGCCAATAACGGATTCAGCGCAGAAATTTCCGCATCCAGTTGCTCAGTGCTCACCTGATCATATTCCCTCATGAGCGCTTCCGCCGCGCCGATGTCGCCATCGTGCACAGACACCGTAGCAAAACCGAACGGCACAAGTTCACCAACACCACCTTGCAGATAATGACCACCCACGAAAGTCTGAATCTCGTGTGATTGCAGAAAACCCGCAACAATGTGCGCTTCGATGATGTCGTTGGCTTTGTAGATAATTTTCATTTGAGTCGTGGTTTTTGCGGTTTAGAAGTTACCCGAAATCCAGCTTGTTAAACTGATCTAGTTGGTGGATTTTGTAAATAGGAATATGGGTGAGGTGTTTTCCACCAGTCGAATTGTTCTGGTGTTTGTTCGGACGATATTCATGTCAGAGCTCGTCCAGGTAAGAGCGCATTAGAAAAAAATTACATAATCCCTGCCACAAATACAATCACCATCGCTGCAGGCACAAGCATGATCTGCGCAAGCAAAGTCCCGGCGAGACGACTACCAACAAGCCACACGATAGCGCGCCTGAATTGTGGTTCGGAGGTTTTGCCTTCGACGACATCGTCCGTCATGACCGACATGTGCGGATCGATGAACACAAACATCAGAATGGTCGCGGTGCCGTTGACTACCGACGACAAGGTGCTTGAGGTCACGCGTAGTTCCGGATTCAGGTAGCCTGCATAGAGGGATGCAAATACGCCGATTGTCCAGAGCGCAACGGCGCCAACGTTTAATGCAATTACCCACGGTGAAATACCACGGCCTACACGCATACCCGTGACGTTGCTGACGGCGGGCAGCGCGGCGACATCCTTGAGCTGCGCAAGTCCACCTTTGAAAAAACCATGCAGCAATAATTGTGGTACTGAGCGATGCACCTGGAAGTGTAATACCGCGCGACTGAATAAACGCTGAAACGTCGGAATGAGCAGCGCGCCAACAACGGTCGCGATTGTGGCCGACATCAAAATCCACCTGAAGTCACCTAACAATCCTTGCGATACACCAGCGAGAATATTTTCTTCAATACGTTTTGCGAGAAAAGGTCCTTGAAATGAATTCGACGTGCGCGACACCAGCACGAGAATATTAAACAGCGCAAACGATATTGCGATGCGGCGCGTACGCACACCTGCGATTCGCACCGCGTAGGCGAGGGTGCCGATCAAGTGAATGACGAAGGTCAGAATACAAATGATGAGAAGTTGGGAGTCCATGTTCGCTCTGTGTTTGGGTGGTGAATTTTGCAACAGGGCAAGTGTCAATGGAGCGCGGTTGCCGTCGTTGAAGGAAGTGAGGAGAAAGGAATAGTTGTTATTGCGATGCTCGCTCTTGAAACGCCACGCGCGCTTTCATGATTGTTTCGCGATGCTCTTCTGCCCATAACCACACGCCACAAAACGCCGCGCCGAGACTTCTGCCAAGCTCAGTAAGTTCATATTCAACTCTGGGAGGAATAACCGGGAACACGGTGCGTAGCACCAGACCGTCGGCTTCCATCTGTCGCAAGGTCTTGGTCAGCATCTTCTGGCTGATACCACCGATGAGTTCGCCGACTTGTGTGAAACGCAAGCGGCCATGTTCTTCGAGTACTTCGATTGCGAGCATCGTCCACTTGTCAGCAACACGGCCGATGATCTCGCGCACCAGTGCAGTTAATACGGGATCATCATGTTCGGGTGGTGTGGGGTAGAGAGGTTTATTGGCCGATGTATTGGCCGATTTTTCTGGCGTGCGAGTCATGAGTCACTCTCCTTTGGGAAAGTATAGAACTTTAAAGTGCCTACTTCCTATCGCTTTGTTAATTACTTAAGGTGCGGAACATTGTAAAGAACCCAGTAAATAGCGGAGCAAAAAATTATGCAACTTACAGGTAACACTATTCTTGTCACGGGTGGCGGTTCGGGTATTGGCCGTGGACTCGCGGAAGCATTTCATGCACTTGGTAATCAAGTGATTATTGCGGGGCGTCGTAAAGCGCCGCTGGACAAAACCATCGCAGCGAATCCAGGCATGAAGGCGGTCGAACTCGATATCGACAGCAGTGAATCCATTCGCAGGTTTGCAGTACGGCTCAAGGCAGATTTTCCCGCATTGAACTTTGTGATTCATAGTGCTGGCATCATGCGGACTGAAACCTTGATTGATGGCGACCTCGACGACGCAGAAGCAATGATCACGACCAACTTGCTCGGGCCGATCCGGCTTAATGCTGAGCTGTTGCCGCAGCTGATCGCGCAGCCCGGCGCGGCGGTCATGACGGTTTCTTCAGGGCTCGCGTTTCTGCCATTGGCGAGTACACCAACCTATTGCGCAACCAAGGCCGCGATTCATTCGTACACGCAATCACTGCGTTATCAGTTGAAAGATACCAAAGTGCAGGTGCTCGAGCTCATTCCTCCGTACGTGCAAACGGAGCTGCAGGGTGCCCATCAAGCCACCGACCCACATGCGATGCCACTGCGGGAATTTATCGACGAAACAATGCAAATCCTTGCAACGTCACCCGATGCCAATGAGATTTGTGTGGAGCGCGTATATCCCCTGCGCTTCGCGGAAGTGAAAGGTGGCTACGATGCTACTTTCAATAATTTTAATGCGGCAATGCAGGCCGCGGCGGCTGCACATTAACAGCGGCACGAGGTGTGTTGAGCTGAGATACATTGGCGTAAATATAAAGTGTATGAGTCCGACGCAGCATGTCGTGTGGTGTTATCAGAGTGACTGCATTACGGGACTGACATTTTGATGTGCCTGCTGTTGCGAATTCATTTGAGGATAAAAAA
>JAZKES010000104.1:5868-6931 GCA_040386995.1 Pseudomonadota bacterium
ACGTGTGGGCATATCGAGGAAGATGACCGTGTCGGCTGCGGCGAGACGCAGGTCCATGGTGCCACCGTAGTTGCCGTCGATGATCCAGGCAGGCTGATTGCAAAGTTGCTGTTGAAGGGATTCCCATTCAGCCTTGGGTGTTTCTATCCACGTGGGGCGCCAGTAAAGCTGATCGAGGTGGTGGACCGGCAACCCGAGCTTTTGGCCTAATGTGTTTGCGAGGGTGGATTTTCCGCTCCCCCCACAACCGATTATTGCGATGCGTTGCATGTTGGTTATCACTGACCTGGACTGTCCGATCGTTGGAGTCGGGCTCGACATATTGTGCTGAATGAAAAGTCAGGAACTGGTTTGTTCCGCATGGATGCTATCGCAAAAGTATATTCAACATGAATAACAAAGCTGCGCTAAATGCGCTCGCCAGTGTAACGGGTTTGCTGCGCATGCTTGCATCCCACCAGCCATAATCCGGTATTTGCCGGATATGTGAGCCCGGCTCGGTGATTTCTACCTGGCCTGCCTGAATGCGACTGGAGAGCTGTGCTGTGGATGACAGCGCAACCCGCGACAGCGACCCGGTAACCAGAAACAGGAAATATTGCGCAGGCACGATGAACAGCAGCCACCCGACTATCGCCAGCGTGAGTGACAAGGTCAGAAAGAGGAGCGGGAAGAGTTCAAAGCCAATAGGTTTGATGCGATTTTTTGACTGTAAATGTGCACCTGCGGCAACAAGAGGAAGGCCTGCAACCTGCAGGCACGCACCAAGGTAAGCGAGTGGATTCGCCGAGACGAGAGCAGGGTTTTTGTCGAGCCCACCCCATGCAGCTCCGAACGCTGCGGTCGCGATGGCGATCAATGGTCCAGCACCCGCATACCAGGCAAGATAACTGCGTTCAAAGAATGTTTGAAAAATCCACACGTTCGCAACACAAACGAGCGCGAGGCCAGCGAAGGTTGCGCCAACGATGAGTCTTGCACGAAAGATGGATTCATTGGATATCGAGTTCACTGATGATGACTCCCGGTCTGTAATATTTTTATACCGTGAATAACTGTAGCG
>JAZKES010000104.1:7031-9830 GCA_040386995.1 Pseudomonadota bacterium
GCCTCGGATGCCATAATCCCCGGCGCTGGTTCTGCGAGTGGTATTACGCTCGCGCTGGCGGCGGCCTGTGCGGGTAAAGCGGTGGCGATTTCACGTCGTCATGACGCAGACAATGCAGTGTTGGCTGATCTGCAGGCCCAACTCGCTGACCTCGTGAAAAGTGCGCTCGCGCTGGCTCAAGCTGATGCTCTTCAGTTCAAGCGACATCTCACCAACGAGAGCCCGGCAACTGGCGATGCTCTCTTGCGCACCGATCAGAGGATTCTCGATGTGTGCCGCAAGCTCGATACCCTATTGGATGACAACATACATCTCATCGCGGAAAACATGGCTGGCGATTGGCAGGCAGCGAGAGAGTTGAGTCATGCAAGTCGGGTCATCCAGGAGGGCAATGTGCAGGAACTTAAAGACGCTGCGATATGACCCGGAGGTAATGCCGGGGTTCGCCAGATTGCTTCAGTGAGAGAAGTTCTGCACGCCTGAAGCGGGGAAACTCATCGCCTTTCATAACCATCAATAGTATCGATAGGACATGAAGGTGTTGGCACCTTATCTCTCGAACATGTAACGGCGCGGTGTGGAGTGGCGACCGGTTGCTTGTTCCGCAGCTACTCTCGATGAATGGTAGAAGTAAGGTTGTGCTTTTCTTTTGCGTGATACTTGCGTTTTTATTCTTGATCGCCGTTCGCTCGGGGTCTGATCGCTGCGAATTTTTCGTCGCGTTTGAATGGCGGCTTGTTGTTTTCCGGCTTCACCTACCGTGTTTCATTTTGTTTTTTTGACCTGGTACATAAGCGCATCGCCATCGGCCAATATGGCTTCCATGTTCTCGTGTTTGCCGGGGTCAAACGCGACGATACCGTGCGAAAACGCGACGCCGTAACCACGGCGCGATTCCTGATTGTGCTGTTCAACGGCCATTCGTAATCTGGCCACTCGCGCTTCGGCGAGATCGTTGTTGGTATTAATGAGCAGCATTGCGAATTCGTCGCCGCCAATGCGCGCGTTGACGTCGGCCTCGCGCGAAGTTTGCATCATCTGGGTGGCAAAATACTTCAATACCCGATCTCCCTCAGCGTGGCCAAACGCATCATTGATTGGTTTGAACTTATCGAGATCCAGAAACACGAGTGCGGCCGGAATGCTCTGGCGCTCACACAAACGCAAGCTGTGTTCAGCTAGCAACATAAAACCACGCCGGTTTGAAATGTGGGTCAGCTCATCTATCGTCGCCATCTGCACGACTGCAAGCTCACGTTCGATGATGTGGGTAAGGTCTGCGAGTGCCTCGATGTCTTCGCCCGCAAAACTGCGCGGTTGCCGATCGATAACACACAAGGTGCCTATTTTGTGGCCGTCAGGCGATTCGATCGGACAGCCCGCGTAGAAGCGGATATGCGGCTCACCTGTTACCAGTGGGTTGTCAGCAAAACGAATATCCTTCGTCGCATCGGGTATGACCAGCACCGATTTGCCGAGAATCGCATGTGCGCAGAAAGAAACGTCGCGCGAAGTTTCCGTAACATCGATGCCGACGGCCGACTTGAACCACTGCCGGTTCATGTCTATCAGACTGACCAGCGCAATAGGCACGCCGAACAAACGTTTTGCCATACGCGTCACGCGATCAAAACGTTCCTCCGGAAGGGTATCGAGAATGTGGAGCGAGCGTAGTGTCTGCAGTCTGGCTGGTTCGTCTGAAGGAAGTTCTGCCTTGATCAATGTCGACTCCTTTTGAATGTCATCGTGAGGCATAGCGCCCACGGTTTACATACCCGCTGTATTCCAGACTTATGCTGCGGATTTATCTTGCACAAGTTGCGGGAACAACTTTACTTCGCGGGCGCGGGCATTGCGCCATCACGTCGTTTCTTTTCTTTCCATTTTTTTTTGGCCACCTCCTGGTGGCAGTCAGCTCGTGCTGTTGTTATACACTTACTGGTTTACAAAAGACGATTGGACGTTATCGCAGGAGCCTGCGATGGTCAACCTGTATCACATTAATGAAATTGAAACCGCACAGCATTCGGCCATGTATTGAGATGTCGGCAATCGATGCGGCGTGTCTTCAAGATATACGCCTTCATTGCGACGTTTGGAAAACAGGGCATGGTGCCCTATAAGGAAGCATAGGCAGCGAAGCGCAGGAGTGAAATCATTCCTGTGCTTGTCTTGTAGTAATGGATCTGCGTGATGATTTGGTCTATGAAAAAAGTGTGGTCGATTGCTGGTTATGCAGGAGTTTGAACTATCCGGATGTTGTGTACCGCCGTGGCCGTCGCTTCCGGCTTCACATGCAATTACGGAAGAATATTTTGCCCTCAGGCATGTCAACCTTTCGCAGCAAGCCCGAAAATCCGTTCATCGGATTCTTCTGGTTGATCGAGAAAGTCCGCACAACCTTCCACACAGAAAGCGCGGTAGTCGCAGGTCAGCTCTGTTCCAGCGGGCAGGTCTCGTACGGTGTAATAATTAGAATCTTCGTCAGACGTGAGATTTGGTGTGTCGGAGTGGTTCATGTGTTTGGAAAGATCGACGTTGACGATCAATTCACCGGTATTTCTCGAGCGATATGCGTACATCTTCATGAAGGTTATTACCGAAGCCGGTAATGATTTTAATTTCTCCTGGTCGATTACGATATCGAAAAGCGGGTTGAACGCCCAGACTTTTGTTCCTCTCGGAATGGCTTCGCGGCAGAACAATCCAATACCATGTATTTCAGAATTGCGTAACTCAGCTTCAATTAGCAGCACGATAAAATCCAGGAAAATTTGGTTAACGATACCTTCAGTTAGC
>JAZKES010000105.1:0-1792 GCA_040386995.1 Pseudomonadota bacterium
ACCGTACCGCCTGGATCGAAGCTGGATAATTCGGCGGTAGTTACTGCTGTTACTGGAGTTGGCATCGCCATGCCGTCTGTGGTTCGAATGCGCGAACCAGTGATTTGAATTTCTTCTAAACCCTCGTCTTGTGCATAACTAGCGGTTGAAAAGGCCATATTCGCTGCGATTGCTGATATGGAAAGAACCAGAGCTCTGGTTTTGAAACCCCTTGATAGTAATCTATTCATCAATTTTCCCCCTCGATGAGATAAATACGGTAAGTGAAATCCCTTGTGGGATTATTAATGGAGGGAGGATGTCAGCAAGTAAAATTTGGTTGCGTTGGAAAAAACCGGCGCCAAGATCGGAACCGACGAATATGAACAACGCTGCTTAATATGTTTTAAAAGGCCGGCGTAACAACAGTTTATGAAGTGCCAACCAACTTTTATTCGGTGAATCTCCCCGGCCAGATTTGAATCTTCTGCCTTTATATTGTCAATATAAATTTCGCGTGAATCTTCGGTGAATCGTGCACGCATGATCACGAATATTCCCGGCAAAATGGCCGATTCTGCTTTGTACGGGATTCGCTTATGATTCGTTTTTGAACCCTACAGAAACCATTCTTAATGCAAGACACCCGTCAGCTTAAAACCCTTCTAGGCCACCAGATTACTGTATTCAACAACGATCACGTGGGAGACAAAATCGCCCTGAACGGCCTGTATGAAAAAGAAAATGTGTTGTTTTTGCTCGACCTGCTCAAGCAGATTCCGGCGCCGGTTGTGTTGGACATTGGTGCTAACATTGGCAATCACACCCTCGCCTTTGCCACCTGCGCTGCGCATGTCTATGCTTTCGAGCCAATCCCCGCAATCTATGCGTTGCTGAGCAAGAACGTAGAGCAGAATCATCTGAACAACGTGACGGCTTGTAACTTCGCACTCTCTGATACAGCCGGAAACGCCACTATTCACATGGTGCAAGAAGGCAATTTCGGTGCGTCCAGTTTCGACAAACGTTCAGAAGGCGTCGAAGCAGTCGTGGTGCAAAAAGTCACGGGGGACAGCTTTGTTACCGACAACACAATCGACCGTCTGGATTTTGTGAAGATCGATGTTGAAGCCCACGAAGTGTTTGTGCTGCGCGGTCTGATGCAAACACTGCGTAAACATTTGCCGTTCATCACGATGGAATGGAATGACCCCCTCACCATCGAGCGGCTAAACGGTTCCGCAGAAATGCAGTTTCTACTAGAGCATTATGATATTCAGGTGCTGGGCAGTAATTACGATCGCGGCTTTTGGCTTGGTCGCCCATTCGCATTTGTGCGACGTAAACTCACGCGTCTGCTGCAGCCGCGCAAAGTGGTACTTTACCCATTCAATCCTACTCGTCTTTATAAAAATTTATTGCTGATACCAAACGGCAAAAAAGTGCGACCAGAAACATTGGCGACAACCGCAGCAGAATGAAAATCAAAATCAAGGTTATACCGGGCGCGAGCCAGGAAGGCGTCGAATGGTTCGGTGACATGCTCAAGGTGAAAGTTCGCACTCCCCCCGAGAAAGGCCGTGCCAACACTGCAGTTGAAAATCTCGTCGCGACAAAACTGGGACTGACCAAATCTGCTGTACACGTGGTGACCGGCCTCACCCATTCCATCAAGACGATTGAAATTATCGGCATTGATGAAAACTATCTACGTAACATGATTAGTTAGGAAAGCTCTGAATAATTCGTCGTTGCTTCAAATAATTCGTCATGCCTGCAAAGGATTCGTTATTCCTGCAAAGGATTCGTTATT
>JAZKES010000105.1:1892-9329 GCA_040386995.1 Pseudomonadota bacterium
ATTCCTTCGAATGATTCATTATTACTGCGAATGATTTTTTGTTCCTACGAATGATTCTTTATTCCTGCTAATGATTCGTCATTCCCGCGAAAGCGGGAATCCAGCTTGTTGATTTTTCTGAATACCCGTCCCCGCCTTCGCGAGGACACCGTTAAAGGCCGCAGATACGACGTGATCTGAAGTAATCAGAGGGTCCTTTGATCAGGCGGTGAATTCCGCGCGATACGTTCAGACTCTCACATCGGCATCTTCATCAGCACGATTCATCCAGCAGGTACGACCGAACAATTTTGCTTAAAAATGTGTGCAGTCATCCATCAGCAACAAAACCATCTTGAAGTTCCTGCGACAGCAGTACTATAGTGCAGCACTGAAATAGTAGAGATCCAACAGCTCGATATTGAAATTAATAGCTCGTATGCCGTTCTACTACTATTGTTAGTTCCGCGATAACTGCCCAACTCCTGATACTCATGTTGCATAGTCTTCACCAGAAATTTGCCCGCTTGCTGTTGATCAGCCTGATGGCCTTTACCCTTCTCGGGGTGCAGGTAATCCAGGCATCACCATTGCACCAGCATGCACAACATTCGGTGGATTGCGCACTTTGTCATCTGCAGTTGAGTGACGACGCAGAAATCCAGTATCAGAATGTAATCGTCAGACTTGCACTAACCGCATTCAATGTCCTTGCACCAAGTACGTTTTATACCTTCCTCAGTCCCTCCCCTTACCAGGGTCGCGCACCTCCGCATTATTTTCTCTGATCCAGAACTATTAGCAGACTAACCCCCCATCGCGCGTCTTCACGAGTGCGATGACGTTACGGCTTCCACGCCATCGTGCTGCTTACTACATTTTTTCCCAGAGAAATTATTTATGCGTACCGTTTTTACTGTGCCTGCCACATTGACCCTGCTTGCCATCGGCATTTCCGCCGCCAATGCAGCCGAAGAAGAAGTTTACGAAATGATTACCACTGCCATTCACGTGCGCAGTTCTGAAACTGCCCTCCCTGTTACCGTGCTTGCAAACGACGCGCTGCACAACGCAGTCAAGGCCACGTTGGGTGACACACTGTCGAGCCAGCCGGGCATCAACAATGCATCGTTCGGTCCGGCAGTTGGCCAGACGGTTATACGCGGCCAGCAAGGTCGCAGAGTCATGAACCTCACCAATGGCTTGCCCAACGCGGATGCCTCAGGTAATTCAGCCGATCATGCGATGACTGTTGAAGCCGTTCTGGCGAATGCCATCGAAGTGCTGCGTGGTCCATCTACGCTGCTGTACGGCGGTGGCGCGATCGGTGGAGTGGTCAATGTTATTGACCGTCGCATTGCGACCACACTGCCCGATGCTCCTGCATTTGCGTTTGAAAGCCGGCACGATTCAGCCGCTGATCTGCAAACCCATGTTGGCAGCGTTGATGTGCCAACGGGTAGTTTCGTCTGGCATGCCGATGCGCTGCGTCGCGAATGGAACGAACAGGAAATTCCGGGGCTTGCCATCGATCCGCGTTATCTTGAAGAAACCCATGATGAAGAACACGAAGAGCAACACGAAGGCGAAGAGCATCATGAAGAAGCAGAAAACACTGACGGCTTCATTCCCAATAGCGGCGGCAAAACCGAAAGCTGGACGCTGGGTTCCTCCTGGGTAAATTCTGCGGGTTATATCGGGTTGGCTTTCAGCAGGCTCGACAACAACTATGGCTTGCCTGCCGGTGCTCACTCTCATGACCACGAGGAAGATCATAACGAGGAGGATCACGAAGCGCTTGAGGCCGAGGAAGAAAATGTCTCGATAGACATGCAGCGCGATCGTTACGATCTTCAGACTGAATGGCGAGACCTGCAGCCCTGGCTCGAAAATCTCAACTACAAACTCAGTTATACCGACTATGCCCACGCCGAAATGGAAGGACCCGGTATCGTCGGCACACGTTTCAGCAACAAATCCTGGCAGCAGCGCCTGCAACTTACGCACAGTGAATTCGCGGGTTTTCATGGTGTTCTGGGTTTACAGGACAGCCAGGAAGAATTTGGCGCTGTTGGTCTCGAGAGTTTTATTCCCGTAACGGATATCGATTCAAAAGGAATTTTCCTGGTAGAGGACTATCACTTTCCGTCAGTCACTATCGAGCTTGGTGCACGCCTTAACCACGACGATTATGCCCCTCAGCAACACGCGGCGCCGGACCGTGACTTTTCTACCAGCAGCCTGTCCGCTTCGGCACTTTGGGATGTGAATGAACCGCTCACGTTTGGCCTTTCACTAGCGGGCTCCGAACGCGCGCCGTCCATTGAAGAGTTGTACTCCAACTTTGGCTTGAGCGATCCCGAAGCCTGCGTGATTCATTTTGCTACGGGCGCGTGTGAAATCGGCTCGATCAATTTCAAGGAAGAAAAGTCCGTGAATACGGACTTCACGATGTATCTGGACTACGATCGGTTCAACGCAACACTCACACTTTTCTATAACGATTTTTCCGACTACATCGGCCAGATCACGACTGGAGAAGAAGCGGGCGGTTTTCCTGTGCGCGCATACGAGCAAATTGACGCACGTTTTACCGGCGTGGAAATTGACACGAGTTATCAGCTCAACGAGCTCGTCTCACTGCGTTTGTTTGGCGACACAATGCGAGGCAAGTTCGACAAGGCTGGTGACGTGCCGCGTATGCCGCCTTCGAGAGTCGGCTTTGAAGTGAACCTTGCGGCGGATGACTGGACTGCCTACTTATCTCTGCTGCATGCGGCAGACCAGGACAAGCCAGGCAATTTCGAAATCGCCACCGATGGCTATGATCGCGTCGATGCCGGTATCGATTACACCATCGACTCCAGTAATGGTGAACTGCTGCTTTTCCTCAAAGGCCGCAATCTGGGTGACCAGGAGATCCGGCTCGCATCATCGTACCTGCGAGGTTTTGCGCCGGAAGCCGGTAGATCGATTGAGGCTGGCATGCGTTATCGTTATTGATATGCGCGATTAAATGCAAAACGGGGCGAGCCTCACAACTCCCGGTTTAGGGATGTGCGAAGTTGGCCCCTGTTATTCACACCCCATTATTTCTGTGTGATCCGTCACGTTCCCGCCTTTCTATTTATCCCGATTTTTGGCAAACCCCGTCTATGGCACTGATTTAGTGCTAAAGATTTTCGTTTGGTTGTCGTTATTTTGGAGACGACTCAACCCTCTCGAAGTAGTTAGCCGACTGCCCAGAGACTTATTTTTGCCGAAGCGGGAAATACCATGCGTGCACTCACAGTCAAACTCCAGTTAATTCTGCTCACTGCCCTAATCGTGACCACACTGATTCTTGTGGGTGGCACAGGATATCTGGGCACTGCAAAACAGGGCGAAACGCTGTTTGATATGGACGTCAAGATGTCTGCGGTGAAGTACCAGATGGAAGCAGACATGATGCACGACGCAATCAGAGGCGATGTCATGACCGCGCTGTACGCCGCGCAGGCTGGCGATACCGACCAACAAACCATGATTGAAGAAGAATACGCAGATCACGCGGAAAAACTGCAGGCCAACATAACCAACACGCTCGATATGGATGTTTCATCTGACATTAACGTGCAGATCGATGGCATGCAGGCAATAGTCGACGAATATCTGGCCAGTGCACAAAGTCTTATTACGCTCGCTTTTCAAGACAGCGAAGCAGCGGCGGACGCACTTATGGAATTTACTAAAGTGTTCATGAAACTCGAAGCGTCCATGAGCGACCTCGGCGACACCATCCGGACCGCAGCCGATGAAGCTGCACTTGTAGCGAACGGCTCTTCCGAAGAGACACTGAGCCTGATGCAGAAAATTATTATCGCCTCGATGGTTATCGGTATCGCCGGTTGCATGGCGGTGTTACGCGGCATCCTGAAACCGCTCAACAGATTACATAGTGCAATCGAAGCCATCCGCAGCAACAAAGGCAAACTTGAGCGAGTCAGCGGTTTTAATGGTGAATTCCGCAACATCGAAAATGCCTTCAACGGTGTACTTGATGATCTCGAAACCAAAAGACTCGAAGACAGCAAAATCGCTGAAGCAGCGTTCCGCGTACGTCAGGCACTTAATGCCGCTACCACCAACGTCGTGCTCACCGATGCCAACATGCAGGTGATCTACGTTAACGAAACAGCAGCCGCGATGTTCCGCAAGGCTGAAGCCAGCATTCGCAAAACGCTCGCGCGTTTCTCCACCAGCCAGATGCTCGGTGGCAACCTTGAACAGTTTTTTCCGAAAGCCGAGATGGCGCGCGACATTAGTCTTGCAACCACACCAAGGTCCGATGAAATCAAACTGGGTGATAACACCTATCACGTCATCTCCACTGCGGTGTACGACGAAAATGGTCAGAAACTCGGTGTCGTGTGTGAATGGAAAGATCTTTCAGAACAGCGTGAAGCAGAGCGCCAGATCGAATCCGTACTGCAGGACGCGATCAATGGCCGCCTCGATACGCGTCTTGATGCAAGCGCCTTCCACGGTTTCATGAACACTTTGTCGCTCGGCGTGAACAACATGCTTGATGCAATCACTGGCCCATTACGCATAGCCGCGAGCCAGCTGAAAGAAATTGCGGAAGGGCAGATTCCGCAGCCAATCACTATCGAATTCAAGGGCGAATTTAATGAAATTCGTACCAGCCTGAACACCTGCAGCAAAGTTTTAAAAGCACTTATCCAGGACACCACGATGCTTGTTGAAGCAGCATCGAAAGGCAAACTTGATGCACGTGTTGACGTCAGCAACCACTGGGGCGATTACCGCGCTATCGTGGAAGGTATGAACAATACACTCGACGCAATTGCGAAGCCGGTTTCCGAAGTGAAAGACGTTATTACAGGTTTCGCGTCTGGTGATCTTACCAAACGTATGTCAAACCAATACGGCGGTGACTTTGCTGTACTGAGCGATGCGGTGAATGCGTCAGTAAACAACCTGGTGGACATGGTCAGCCGAATTCACGATTCGTCTTACAACATCAATACATCAGCTTCCGAAATTTCAGTTGGCAACCAGAACCTCAACGAACGTACCCAGGAACAGGCTGCAGCACTCGAAGAAACCTCCAGCACACTGCAGAACCTGACGGCCCGCGCAGAAGAAAATACCGCGAACGCCAAAAGTGCCAACCAGCTGGCTCAATCAGCAACCAACGAAGCCAAAAAAGGCGGCGAGATTGTATACAGCGCAGTGCAGGCCATGGCAGAAATCAACGAAGCCAGTACCAAAATTGCGAACATCATTACTGTCATCGACGGCATCTCTTTCCAGACCAACCTGCTCGCCCTCAACGCGTCAGTCGAAGCGGCGCGCGCCGGTGAACAAGGTCGCGGTTTCGCGGTAGTTGCAAACGAAGTACGCGCACTCGCACAGCGCAGTGCAACCGCTGCACAGGAAATCAAATTACTCATCAACGACACCGTAGGTAAAGTTGATCATGGCTCCAAACTCGTGAATGAGTCTGGCGTCACACTGCGCGACATCGTCGACTCGATCAACAAAGTGGGCACGATCATCTCCGAAATTTCTGCGTCAACATCCGAGCAGATGGATGGTTTCCTCGAAGTAAGCAGATCAATTAATTCGCTCGATGAAATGACCCAGCAGAATGCCGCGCTTGTAGAAGAAGCTGCAGCAGCCAGCGAATCGATGGCAGATCAGTCGAACACACTGCGCGAACTGATGAACTTCTTCAAGACTGATGAAAATGCCAGACAGGTCACTTTCACCGCAAACAAACCACAAGCACCGGCAAGAAGCGCAAGCCGCACACCTGCCAGAAGTTCGGCGCGCACTGCTGCGAGACCCGCTGCCAGAGCTGAGCAACGCATTCCAAAACCGTCATTGAAAGTTGTCGCCGGCAGTCCCGCTGAAGACGATAACAACTGGAGCGAGTTCTAATAAATGATGTCGCGAGTTTTCACCACGAAAACTCGCAGGCTCTTCAAATTCCTCAATGTAATCGTTATCGCTGCGACTGCTCCGACAGTTGCTGCACAGCAAACTCCTTATCTCGTTAGCAGCCTCGCTGAACCTCGCGCAGCTTTGTCATCACAAGGCTTCGACGTTGAAGTTGTGGCCACCACAGATTTCATGGCGTTGATCGATGGTGGCATTGATACCGGAATTGATACCCCTGCGAATTTCGACATAGTCCTGACCCAGGATACTGCGTCTGCAGGTTGGTGGCCGAATGGCAGCTTCTTGCTCTATTTTCTCGGCACTACCGGCGGCGATCCCACAACTCGTGCTGGCGATTTGCAAACCGCAAGCAACATAGAAGCAACTAATACGTTCAAGGTTTTCGAGGCGTCTTACGAACATCGTTTCAACGATGATCACGTCTCACTGCTGGTCGGGTTACACGATATTAATTCGGATTTCTACGCGCTCGAACACGCTGGGCTGTTTTTGAACAGCTCATTCGGTATTGGCCCCGAACTGACCCAGACCAGCCCGTCGATTTTTCCCACCTCCTCCGTCGCCACCCGGTTGCGCCTGAGCTTCGATGATTTGTATGTGCTGACGGCGATATACGATGGCATTCCCGGTGATCCAGCGGACGAAACAGGCACACACGTTCAGCTGAACGATGGCGATGGTATTTACTACATCTCGGAAATCGGGATTGCGGGCGCTGAGGAGCACTATTACAAATATTCTGTCGGCACGTGGTACAGCAGCGCAGAGTTCGAAGACTTTGCGGCAGCACCTCAAGATGACAACAAAGGAATTTACTTGCTTGCTGAACGCGATCTAGGCCGGGATGTTGATGGGCGAGGAACTGGCGTATTCCTGCAACTCGGCATTGCAGATGGTAAACGCAACCAGGTTGAACGTTATATTGGTGCTGGCATGACACGAACGGGTTTGTTGCCAAGTCGTCCCGAGGATGTTGCGGGTATTGCCATCGGCAATGTCCGTAACTCAGCGGAATTCAGATTAGTGAATCCGGAACTTGGCGGCTCCGAAACTGCCATCGAATTGAGTTACCTCATTGCACCAACGCCATGGTTCACGATTCAGCCAGACCTGCAATACATCATAGATCCAGGTACCGATCCTGCAACCGACAATGCATTAGTGGCAACTATGCGCTTTCAAATTGCTTTTTAGATGCTCGTCAGAGCCACTGAACTGACACCGTGTAGTCTTCTGTTTGCGCCACATCGGCAAACGCTATTTGCAGGTGATAATCACGGGAATTCAAACGTCCCATATCAGCAGCGCTTATCAATCGCTTCCCGGTCGCCGCAATTGTGCCATCTGCATTCACAAGATTGACCTGAAGCTGCTGTGGATACAGAACACGCGTAAGCCTGGAGCGCGAAATAGTTGCGTCTACTGCAAGCGAAGATTCCGCCTTGATTACCGCTGCATTTACCACGCGCAAACCGGCATGGCCGGCACCTT
>JAZKES010000105.1:9429-28148 GCA_040386995.1 Pseudomonadota bacterium
ATTATGGCCGTGGCTGTTGCGCCGCCTTCGTTATATTGGCTCGTTCGATCAGATACGCACGAATATCTTCTGCGTCGTCAGCAGAGATAATCTCGGCGAATGACACCATGCCGTTCTGCGCACGAACACCATCGAGTACGATTGCCGAAAACAACTCAGGACTACCAAGCGCTGCTGACAAAGCCAACTCAGGGAATAAACCGCGTCGGAAAATACCACCTGAATTTCCTACGTCGCCGTGACAGATGATGCAGTTATCCTGGTAAGCATTCTGGCCGCGCGTAATCTGTTCTGCACTTGCAACTGATGGCGGAGGATCGAGCACTGGCTGCGTAAATTCTATCGGTGGTGGTAGTTGTTCGTTGGCCCCCTGCTTGAACACGAGCAGCCGCGAATAATCCGGCGCGTAGTAGTTGGACGCAGAACGTCCGGCTACCACGGCGACATACTGCTCACCGTTCAATTCATAACTGATTGGCGCGGCCACAATGCCGGTTTGGCTGTCGATGGATTTCCACAGTTCAGTGCCATTGTCAGCATCGTAAGCGGAAATGCCGTTCTGGCTGCCTTTGAATACGAGACCACCAGCGGTTGCAAGCATGCCTGCAGAAGGCCCGGGAATACGCCAGCTTTCTTCCTGGGTTACCGGATTCCATGCCACCATAAATGAGCCGCTCGGCAAGTCTGCCGTTGCATTGGGTCCAAGCTCCGCAGCACCGGCGGCAGGGTCGATACCGAGATTCGACACCAGCGGATTGGGATCCCACGTACGGTCATAAGCATAAACAAGCGCGTTGTTTGCCGAGGACAGATACACGAGGCCAGTTGCAGGATTAAACGCCATTGGCTGCCAATTGTGCGCGCCACCCGACGATGGCTGCACGGCGAACGCTTTGCCGGTTTTGTCGTAACGTGCCGCAGGATTTTCGATCGGGCGACCGGTTTCCTGATCAATGCCAAACGCCCAGTTCACCTCGGCGAAATTTTTCGCGGATATAAATTCACCGGTCGCCGCATCGAGCACATAAAAGAAACCATTCTTTGGCGCCTGCATGACAACTTTACGCTGCACTCCATCTATCGGCAGATTCGCGACCATGATCGGCTGGGTAGCCGTGTAGTCCCACGTTTCGCCCGGTGTTGTCTGGTAGTGCCAGACGTATGAACCATCGTCAGGATCGAGCGCAACGATTGACGACAGAAACAGGTTGTCGCCGCCGCCCGGGCTGCGTATGTCCTGGTTCCACGGAGAACCGTTGCCGGTGCCGATGTATAACAAGTCGAGTTCGGGATCGTAGGCCATGGAATCCCACACGGTTCCGCCGCCACCAAGCGCCCACCATTCGCCATTCCAGGTTTCTGCGGCCATCGCCATGGTGTCATTCTCAAAGCCCAGCGCCGGGTTGCCGGGCACCGTGAAGAAGCGCCACGCCAATTCGCCGGTTTCGGTATCGAAAGCTGACACGTAACCGCGCACACCATATTCGGCACCGCCGTTACCAATGATCACTTTGCCTTTTACGATGCGAGGCGCTCCCGTGATTGAGTACGAAACATCGCGGCGGATCAGAGTATCGGTTTCCCAGACTTTGGTGCCGGTTGCAGCGTCGATCGCAATCATGCGTCCATCAATCGTGCCGACGAATACTTTGCCATTCCAGAGCGCCGCGCCGCGGTTGACGACGTCGCAGCAAGCCCGAACGCCCCATTCGCCTGGCACTTCAGCGTCAAACTCCCAGAGTGGTTCGCCAGTGGCTGCATCGAATGCGCGCACGTTGCTCCAGGCCGTCGTGACATAAATGACGCCATCAACAACAAGCGGCGTGGATTCCTGCCCGCGCGGTACATTGAAATCCGCATACCAGGTGAGGCCCATTTGGCTGACGTTGGTCTTGTCGATTTTTGTAAGCGGACTGAAATGTTGTTCGCTATACGTCCGACCAGTCGACATCCACATGCCCGGTTCTTCGTCGGCCGCCAGCAAACGCGCTTCAGTGACAGCACCATAAGCCGCAGCAGGACTTTCTACGACGCTTACTGGCGCATCGTCCAAAGCAGCTGTGGTCGCTTCGGGTTCAGGTGTTGATTGGCCGCAGCCGGTTAGTATTAATGCAGATACGCCCAACAGTAGGTAATTTATTGTTTTCATAAGAAGTTCCAGCCCCCATAAGTGCGTCGAGAATACCTCAGACGCTTGTTTGAACTCAAACAACATTACGGGGTCTATGATTAAGGAAGGATTCAGCAAGTTAAGCCTAGACTACAGGCGTAAACCAATAAGAGGGATGTAGCATGAAAAGGTTTCTGATGACTGGATGTGCAATCGTGGTTCTGCTTGTTTCCAATGTCAGCCTGGCAGGCCACAACGACAACCGTGGCAATGGCCATGGACGTGGTCACAATAAATTTGAATCGCGTCATAACGATTCGCGAAATTATGATCGCCGCGATACGCGCGTCATCGTGCGTGACAACTATCGTTATTACGATCGTGATGATGGCGACAACGTTTCAATCAACCTGAGTTTTGGTGCAGTACGGCCCTTTGGCTACAACGCTTACGGGTACAACATGCAGGGTTACAACCCCGACCCGTTTGGTAATCGTGCTCGCCAGCCGACGATCGTGTACCAGAACAATACCTATATTGAACCTGCGCAGCCGGCTTATTCAACGTCATACACAACACGCAGGACCAATCGACAAGGCGTGAGTTTGCTACGCGAAAGTTCTGGTCGTTGTTTCGAAAGAACGCGTGATGCATACGGCAACGAAACCAGAATTGAACTGCCACGTTCAGACTGTAATTTCTAGGACTTTTGTTTAACGTTCGTTATTTGGCAATAGTGCTTGCTGGGTCGGAGTAATTCAAAGAGGGCTGCAAGAGCCGGGGAGATCGTCTTGCTAATCCTTTACTCCGGGCCCAGTTTTTTATTTATGGTGCCTTACCATATTTTCTTTTGATCTGTGTTTTTTATTGAGCCGTGTTTGTTATTGATAGATGTGTGATGAGAGCCGTGAGTTTTCTATAGCAATCATTTATCAATACGGAAAGCAGCCTACACATTAAACACCGCTGCTCACTGCCCCAACTTCACCTTCACGCGCGCGCCACCCCACTCATTCTGGTCTATCTTAATTTCTCCTCCGTAGCTGCTGACAATCTCGACCGCAACTGCGAGGCCGATGCCTTGACCACTTCTTACTGTGTCTGCGCGCGCACCACGTTCCAGAACCCAGTGCCGATCACCTTCCGCAATGCCATTGCCGTCATCATCAATTTGCAGCTGTAGTACTTTCTTTTTCTGGCTGGCTGAAACGTGGACTTTACTCGCACCGTACTTAAACGCGTTGTCGAGCAAGTTACCGGTCAGCTCCATCAAATCACTTTCTTCGCCATAAAAAACTGCATCATCGGCAAGTTCGCAAACAACGGCCATGTTCTTGTCGCGATAGACTTTACCTAATGCGCCAAGAATGCGATTCAGCACAGGCGCCACTGGTACGGACCGCGACAACAATTTGGTCTGACCGGATTTAACGGCGCGTTTCAATTGATACGAGACGATCTGGTCCATGCGATTAAGCTGCTCTGCCATATCGAGCCGGTGTTGCTCGGTAAAGTTATGGGTTTGTTGTAACTCCTGCAGTGCCGTCGAAAGCACGGCGAGTGGTGTCTTGAGACTGTGCGCAAGATCGCCAAGTGTGGTTCGGTAACGGCCCTGGCGATCACGCTCGCTTTTGATAAGAACGTTCAGGTTGTGAGTAACGGGCAACAGCTCGATCGGATAATTACTTTGCAGTTGATCCTGCTCCCCCGCTTCGATGGCAGATACATCAACCGCAAGTTTTTGCAGTGGCCGCATGCCCCACCGGAGCAGGAGGTACTGGGCCACTGAAAGAAATACCGCAAGCACCGAAAACCAGATAAACAGATTGGAAGAGAACGAGCGAATCTGTGCATTGGTAGGTGCATTCGATTCCATTACGACAAAGTTATAGCTCTGGTCCTGGACTTCCCAGAACGTGCCATAACTCACCCATGACAGCTGACCCTGATCCATCGTATCGAGAGATCCGAAAATAGTTTCGCCCCGAATAATTTCGTCCACCTGGAAGATGTCTTGCGCGACGTTGATATTGAGGGCGGAGGGACTGCGCCAAACTTCCCTGCCTGCACTGTCGATGATAAACCCATACAAACCGGAATCGATTTGCGAGAAGCGCGCTTCCGACAGTTCAGGCAGAAAGAAGCCATCTCCCTCCGGTTCGGCCACGCCAAGCAACGCGTAGACCTGCAACTGTAGACGCTCTTCTACGCTTGCCACAACGCTTAGCCGGTAGGCTCGTACAAGGACAATGGCCGCGAAGCCAAGGAACAGAATCAGCAGCAAGCCAAAGGCCAGCACCAGGCGGGTTTGCAGGGAATAATTTTTGTCAGTTATGTTTGACTGGGACATTGAAGCGGTAGCCTTGTCCCCGAATGGTATCGATGGGTTTCAGGGTTTCGTCGGGATCCAGCTTCTGGCGCAAGCGACGGATGAAAACTTCAAGAACGTTGCTGTCGCGATCATGATCCTGCTCGTACAGATGTTCCGTCAGCTCGGTTTTCGATACCACTTTGCCGGGGTGCAGCATGAGGTATTCGAGAACTTTGTATTCATAAGCCGTGAGTTCGGTTTCAACACCGCTGACCATGAGTTTGCGCGCGGTGGTATCGAGACTCAGGTTGCTGAACTCCAGCATGGGTTTCGCGAAACCCGCAGCGCGGCGCATCAACGCATTGAGCCGGGCTTTGATCTCTTCGATCTGGAAAGGTTTTACGACGTAGTCATCGGCACCGGCATCGAGGCCTGCGACCTTATCGGTCCAGTTGTCGCGTGCGGTCAGAATCAGGATTGGAAACGTTTTGCCCTTCGCGCGTACAGCCTTGATCAGGCTGATGCCATCCATGCCAGGCAAACCGAGATCGATGATCGCGGCGTCGTATTCGTATTCGGTCGCGTGAAACAGGCCGTTTTTGCCTTCACTCGCACTGTCAACGACATAGCCGCTGTCAGTCAGCGCTTTTACGAGGCGGGCCCGCAGTAAGTCTTCGTCTTCAACAATCAGCAGTCGCACATCAATTCCTTTTTTTAGTTGCGGCTTACAGCACCAGTGTCGGAATTGACCAGTACATCCACAACGGTACCATCCAGATCCATACGCACACGCCAGACACCTCTGTCCGGACGGACACTGATTACTTTACCCCCGTAGGTTGCAAGTGCGATGTCCGAAGCCTGGCGGCGACTGATTCTGGTTTGCGGTTCTTCCTGTTCCTGTGCGTTGCGTATAAAACTATTTTGCGGCTGATTTTCCTGGTTGGCCGCCGTCACCGCTTGCAACGGCGACAGCAATAAACAACCCAGAAGTAATAGTAGATAAGCTTTCATGAGCTCTGACCATTGTATTTAAGCGCGCACTTTGCAGAGCTCCTGCGCTCTATCCAAAACGCTGGATAAGGGCGTTAGAGTACTGGCTCTACGTCGACTCTGACTCGTACAGTGGAGCCCGGATCTTCTGGCATGCGCACTGTATGTTGCGATCCATTGTAGCTATAGCGTACGTCATAACCAACCAGTTTCTCTTCCTGCTCATTGACGTAAACGGTGCGGCAACGTTCTACCGTGTCGATGTAGGTATCTGATCGAGTGTCACGATTTCTGCCAACATCCCGGCCGATCGAACCACCCAGAATTGCACCAACTACAGTACCTACTTGTTCGTTACGTCTGCCGTGGCCCACTGCATTACCAATTGCACCGCCGATTACCGCGCCCAGGATACCGGGCGTGGCGGAATCACCGCCATTGCTACGCCGTTCAGTCCGCGCAACTTCTTCTTCCCAGCATTCTTCACGCGGGCTCGACGATTCAACAACGCGGTAGATCGGCGTGGAGTCGAGTACGCGAGCTTCGTCATACGTGACGGCGGCCCGCGCGGGACTCGATACAGCAATTATTCCACTTGCCAGAATAAGACTGAATCTCAGGATACGGGTTTGCATGTTGCGCTCCAGGTATTGTTGTTCACGGTTGCTACTCTAGCCCCCACAACATGAATCTTGCCTGAATCGGCAGGAGTTACTCACCGCGCACTGGGGTCTTGCCTGTACCGCAGAGCTAAAAGCCTGAAATATCGGGAACATATACTCATGAAGAGGCTTTATTGTATTCTGCTTTAACCGCGCCATTCCAACCGCAACCTCCAGCAAGAGAGGTTCAGGAGCCCGCATGTACAAGTTCGTCTTCGCACTATCCGTCCTGTTGGCTTGCTCCACACTGAATGCCCAACTCTCTTCCACTGTTGTTACGCAGAATGGTCCCGTCGCCGGCAGCGTTAGCGGTAATCCCGCCGTAATGGTATTCAAGGGTTTGCCTTATGCGGCCCCACCAGTCGGCGAAAACCGCTGGCGCGCACCTCAGCCGGTGGCGCCCTGGTCCGATGTTCGACCAGCCACCGAATATGGCCCGCGCTGTGTACAAAACGGCTTCGCGCCGGATGCGGAGCAAGTCTTCAGCGAAGATTGTTTATACCTGAATGTCTGGGCGCCCGTTCAAACACCACCCGCCGGAGTGCCCGTGATCGTATGGATTCATGCGGGAGGATTTTCAGTGGGTTCCGGGTCGCAGGCAATGGCCGATGGCGCCAACCTCGCGAGCAAAGGCGCAGTGGTGGTTTCATTTAATTATCGACTCGGCACTTTCGGTTTTCTGGCCCACCCGGAATTAACGCAGGAATCGCCCAACAACAGCTCGGGCAATTACGCGATGCTCGACATGATCAAGGTTCTGGAATGGGTCTACGACAACATCGCGGCATTTGGTGGCGATCCGGTCAACATCACTATCGCCGGAGAATCAGCCGGCGCGCAGGCAGTTGCAACCTTGATGGCTTCACCGCTGAGCGCAGGTTTATTTCATCACGCAATTCTGCAGAGCAGCGGCTGGATGGGCCTTGGTATCGGCAAACAAGCGACGTTGGCAGATCTGGAAAAACGTGGCGCCGAGCAAGCCGAAAAATTTGGCGCAACTTCAATTGATGATCTGCGTAAGGCTTCCACTCAGCAGATTTTTGAAAATTTGCCGACTGGCGGCGAGATCAACGTTGATGGTCATTTGCTTACGAAAGACACCTCGTTGACGTTTGCTGCCAGTGAGCATCATCCAGTCGATGTGCTGGCGGGCTCAAACAGTGACGAAGCAATCTTCTTTGGGCCAGGCATACAGGATGCAGCTGCTTTCAAAGAATATGCGAATGACAAATACGGTCCGTTAGCCGAGCGTTTCCTTGCACTTTATCCAGCAGACTCAAATGAACAAGCGAATGCATCTTATCTGAAGGCCTTCAGAGATGAGCTTGCATGGCAGATGCGCCAGCTTGGCAAATATCAGGCTGAACGTGGTCTCGGTACTTTCATCTATTACTTCAACCACGTGCCACCCGGCCAGGAAGAACGCGGTGCAACTCACGGCGCTGAACTTGCGTACATGTTCAACCAGCACGAACTCCAGCCTGAGTGGGACGCCAATGATCTCGCACTCGGCGACACCATGGCCTCTTATTGGGTGACGTTCGCAACCCGCACCAATCCGAACAAGGAAGGTTTACCGCAGTGGCCGCCTTACCGAGGCAATGAGGTTGGCAACGTACAGGTGCTGGGTGATGCGGCAGCAGCAGAGACCAACATGATCCCGTCTGCAGAAGAACTTGAGTTTTTTGATGCAGCGTTCGAACAACACGTGAAAGGTTTGTAAAACCCCGGGCCAAAAGCACTATTAATAACGCGTTGGTTGTTACCTGCGAGTGACCGTTATCGTCCACTACCCAGCGGAGGAACAGGACAGTCAAGCACAGCAGCGACTGCTCTGAGCAATTCACCTTCTTCACTCGACACCACTCCGTCATGCTGGATACATAACACCATCGCTTTGAGTAAACGTGGTTTTTGCAGCGGTCGCAGATTCTTCAGTTTCCCAAGTGCTTGTTCCAGAATGGCGATATCCTCGGCCTTGTTCCATTCAAGCTCGAGAGTTTTAGTAAAGCCAAGTTCTTGCGCACCAGCATCAAACGCCGCACCTGCTGTGTCCACATTGTTATGCCCAACCTGCGCTATTGCCGAGAGTAGAACCTGACACTCACTCTTGCACGTATCGAGATCAACCAGCGGCTCGTCGCGTGGCGCGCGCCTATCAAGGTTGTAACGCAAAATCTTGAACAAACACCATTCGAACATGCTGATCTGTTCGTCCACGAGCATGAGCTGTTGCAGATGTTTCATGAACGTGTGGTACTGCTCGGACGACAGTTGTTTGAGACTTGGCAGCGCGATATCCACCAAAGTCAGGTACAACTCTCTTGGCTGGTTTAGCACCTGGGCATACAAACTGGAGAAGCTGTTGTAGCTTTCCGCGCCAACATTTTCGTGCAGATATCGCAATTGTTTCGTTGCAGCATTCTCATCCGAACATGCGACAACGAGACTGAACATGAGCAGTGACGCACCAAGCGTTGAATGCGCCTCGCTGCTGATTACATCCGGAATATTCTGCAATTGCTGTTTGGCTGCCTCGAGGTTCGTGCTGGTGAGCTCGCCGATATGCGTAAAGACTTCGTCAGCCGCATACGTGGATGCGAATCCAGCAACAGCTTCCGGCCTTGCGTTTGACACCTCTGTTTTTTTTCCGTTCGCACTTGCCTGTTTGCTGCCCTTCCACGATGGATCAAGCCGTTGAATACGTTCATCGAGTGGTGGGTGGGTGGCAAACAAACCGAAAAATCCTGAACGCAAACTTTCACCAAACAACATGTGACTGATTTCGGATGCGTTGGCTGCGGCCAGACGCGTGCCGCCCGCATAACCGCCGATTTTTTTCAGTGCACCGCTGATGCCTTCAGGATTACGAGTGAACTGCACCGCTGACGCGTCAGCGAGAAATTCGCGCTGCCGACTGACTGCCGCTTTGATGAGGTTGCCAAAAAAAGTACCGCCATAACCCACGATTAACAAACCCAGCCCCAAAAATATGATGCCGGTTTTGTTCTTGTCTCTGCTGCTTCGATAACCGTAGCTGTAACTGCTGCCGCGCATCAGGTAATACCCGATTAACCCAATCACCGTTATGCCGTACAGCCAGCCAATCAGACGGATATTCAGCCGCATGTCGCCATTAAAAATATGGCTGAATTCGTGCGCGATAACACCCTGCAGCTCATCGCGGTTCAGCTGCGTGATACAACCACGCGTCACGCCAATCACCGCATCCTGAGGCCTGAAGCCCGCAGCAAATGCATTAATTGCCTGGTCTTCGAGTAAATAAACTTCGGGAACCGGCATGCCCGACGCAATCGCAATTTCTTCGACGACATTGAGAATTTTGCGCTCATCAGCGTCTTTGGTCTGCACGTTGAGCAGGCGACCACCAAGACCTTCAGCAACGCTGCGCCCTCCATTTTTCAGTTGTGCAAAGCGAAACAAGGTTCCCAACACGACAACACTGATCACACCGGTACTTACCAGCAGAAAGATATCGGACGTTACGAAATTGATATCGAAGGTAGACTGAGAGTTCTGCCCTTCCTTCACTGTAAGCACCGTCACGACCAGAAAAGTCGTGACGATGATTAACGTGATTATCGCGGCAACAAACAGAAAGACGAGTGTACGTGTTGAACTGCGGGCGCGATCCTGATGCTCAAAAAAATTCACCAGCTCTTACCTCGGGTCAAGACGAACGATCCAGCTTTTTGTTGTGCTGCGCAGACGCATATGTTGCACACGGTATCGTATGCAAATATTTCAGAACGCGACTTTGGGTGCTTGTTGAATTACCACGGTGTCTTCGAATTCCAGCAGACTCGCATTGTTGGCATGACCAAACATTGCTGCGAAGACAACGGGGGGGAAGGTCTGCTTGTATGTGTTGTATTCAGTTACCGCATCGTTGAAAGCCTGGCGCGCGAATGACACTCTGTTCTCCGTGCTGGTCAGTTCTTCTGACACCTGCATCATGTTCTGATTTGCTTTTAAATCCGGGTAAGCTTCCATCACAACGTTCAAACGTCCCATCGCACCAGCCAACACACCCTCCGCCTGACTCAAATCCGTCATCGCGCGTGGACTGCCAGGATTTGCTGCGGCTGCCGCAAGGCCAGCAGACGCCTGATTTCGTGCGGCGATTACCGCTTCAAGAGTTTCACGTTCGTGTTTGATGTAGGCCTTGGCGGTTTCTACCAAATTCGGAATCAGGTCGTAGCGACGTTTGAGCTGCACTTCGATTTGCGCGAACGCATTTTCAAACCGGTTTTTGAGCGTGACCAGTTTGTTGTAAATGCCAATCACCATAAAAACAATGATCGCAAGTATTACCAGCGTAATGATGATTCCCATTTAAGGCTCCTGAGGACTTGTTGTTTATTGCATGGTTTATTGTGCTGTTTTTTTTACGACCGGATCGATACGGAAAGGGCTATCGTCTTGTTCGGCCAGTAGATATATCTGCCATCCGGGCGCATTTGTATATCCATTATTTCGTTGATCAGTCCCGCGATACGGCAACATTTCGCGATGACATTCATTCTTTCAATCAGCATGGAAAACTCTGACCGCGCCACCCTCCGTTGGAACCCGACCCGGCAGATTGCACCAGCAAAACCACTCGCGACCCAAATTGGCCAGCTTGCTTTTGCATAACACGCAAGGTTGTCACCAAAGCCACTTCTATTTTTGCCTGACAAGTCTGGATTGCCGATATGCAAAAGCCGAAAGTCGCACTGGCCAGAGCGATCGTCAATTTATGGGCAAAATTGCGCGGGTATTTCATCGAATGAAACTGGGCAGGAAACATGGCGACATGAAATGATTTTCTACCATCACATTGTTCTTGTTTATTTTTGACTCGCCTTAATCTCGCTTGATGATAACTCTATAAAGCCGCTGAATAGAAGTGTTGCGCCTTACTTCAGGACAGAGTTGCGGGTTTTGCGGCTTGCATGAAGGATCGCGTGGGGTTCATGGGGAAAAATTGCGTGAACAGCGCGGCACCCGGATAGGTGGAAAGTTGTCGTGATTAACCTGTCCTGCCCAATCCAAAAGAATTTGAACTTGAGCAGGTGGGAGATCAGATTTTCGAAATCGGTGAAGAACTTACCGATTACGCTGATATCTGGTTAATCCAGTCTTGCAGGTTGTAATGATTGCTCACGCGCGTGATCTTGTTGCCGGCAAATTCAAAAAAGGTTCCTACTCTCAATTTGTACTGCTGCCCTTTCGCTGGCGGAAGGTCGCTATCAGTCACGAGGTAGTTGCCGGTCAGCAAAAATTCGGCTGCACCTTGTTCACCATTGCCGCTAATCATGATGACTGGGTTATGTACTTGCTCCTTGTAACATTTCTCCATGTGTTGCAGAAATTCGCGGAATTTTTCCTTGCCGTGTCGTGGCGTGCCCTGGCAGGGTTCATGGACAACAGTGTCGGCGAGCAGCGTGAGCATGCCCTCGTAGTTGCCCGTATTGAAATGCTGATAATACTGTTCGAGTAATGCTTTCATGTTCTCTCTCAAAAAATAAAAAAGGAGGATGGTGCAAGACACCTCCTCCTGTTATGACCGCCTGGTGCAAAGGCCAGGCACAATATCTGTCGGGTGTCGGAACCCATGAATAACTACTACGCTTGTAAATACTTCGTTGGCAACAGGCTCAAAATCCTCATTTATTAGCATATAAACCCGGCTTTAGCATCCTGCGTCGCTCTACCGAGTACATCCATGTACTCGTGCGGTTTTTCGCCTGTTTCCGCCTCGTCTTTCCAGCGCTCGCTACGTTATTCAGAGGTTCCCTTAGCTGCGATCAGGATACAGATTGTAAACCTTGTCTCCCACCTGTAAACGCTCGGTTTTCATTTCGAACGTATCGCCTTCACTGCGGCGATGGCCGTAGGCAGTAACCGTATCTCCGACCTTCACATTATCTTCGCTGAAACCAGCTTCGCGACTGCGGGCAGGAGGGCTCAACAGCAGATTCCATTCCTTGCCATCAGCCTCCACCGTCATGCGATCGTGCGGATTGCCGAAGTCTGTTTCGACCACAACTGCGGTAAGCGTGAATTCTTCATTGCCATACCACGACCAGCCGTGATGCGCGGACGCGAGTGTCGTAACAGCGGCCAACCCGAGAAAACATACCACTTTCATTGAACTTATCTGCATGAGTTCTATCTCCTTTAGTCCTCTGACCTTCACCAAAAAGGTCATCTCAACTTATGAGACATCCAATCTGGCGATTTCATTGCAACAAAAAAGGCTGCAAGCAGCCTTTCCGGAGCGGCACGTATAACTCACCCTGCTCGCTACAGCCCGGGAGCGTTCGCAGCTTCCGCATCACGTGCGTTGGTGGCGCGGTCGATCATATAGGCACGAATCAACGCAGTATCCGCCGCGGTCAGCTGGCCCTCAAAGGATTTCATGCCGCGATCGGCGCGCAAGCCCATCAGTACAACCTGATCAAACGCGTCCTGGTTCTGCAGCAGCGGCGAACGCCGTAAATCGGGGAACATGCCGCGGCTTGCGCCACCATCGCCATGGCAGATCGAACACGCACCGCCATAGATAATTCCGCCTTGTGCCACATCAGCTTCAGTTGCGGTTTGTGCAGGCGGCGCAAAGGGTGCCTGCGTAAATTCAGCATTTGGCGGCAGTTGTGCAGTGCCACCTTTCTTGAAAACCAGCAGTCGCGCGTACGTTGGCGCGTAATAACCATCCGGGGAATTTCCGCCGACCACTTGCGCGAGGTATTGTTCGCCATCCAGCTCGAAGGTTATCGCACCCGCAGAAACACCTGCCTGAATGGGATACGACCAGACTTGTTCGCCGTTATCAGCACGAAACGCGAGCAGTTCCTGCGATGCAGGATTACCCGTAAAAACAAGACCACCAGCAGTTGCCAACGTACCAGCCGCCGCGCCTCTTGGCCGTGACGAGTTCCAGACCTCTTCACCGCGCACAGGATCCCACGCAATCAGTTTGGTGATGCTGCCTTTGGGAACGGTATTAGCAGGATCATCGTAGGCAGCATCGCCATCTGTGAAGTCGACCCCGAGATTAAAATCACCGAACGACGCATCCGGATTCGCGGTATACGCAATGCTGCTTTCACGGCCTGGTATGTACAACAAGCCGGTGATTGGACTGTATGACATCGGGTGCCAGGAATGTGCACCTGCGGGACCCGGTTGCGCGATGCGCGGCCCTTCATTTTTCGTGTACTTTGCCGCTTCGTTGATGATCGGACGGCCTGTCGCAAGATCGTAGCCAGTGGTCCAGTTTACGGGCACAAAATTTTCGGCGACGAGCAGCTCACCGGTAGTTGCATCGAGCATGTAATAGTAACCACTTTTGGTTGCCTGCATTGCAACGTGACGCATGACACCGTTGACCTCCAGATCTGCGAGCATGATCTGCTGCACTGCATCGTAGTCCCATTCTTCCGCGGGAATTTCCTGGAAATGCCATTTGTATTCGCCGGTATCGGCATCAACCGCAACGATCGAAACGGTGAACAAATTATCGCCACCTTGCGGGCTGCGGACCGCCGCATTCCACGGCGCCCCATTACCTACGCCAAACAGCACGGAGTTTGTCTGTGCGTCATACGTCATTGAA
Organism: Pseudomonadota bacterium; assembly: GCA_040386995.1. GTDB lineage: Bacteria > Pseudomonadota > Gammaproteobacteria > Pseudomonadales > Pseudohongiellaceae > CAILUG01. Next base: position 23,130 of record JAZKES010000105.1, read on the forward strand.
TCCCAGGTAGAACCACCTCCGCCTTTTTCCCACCAGTTGCCCGACCACGTTGCTGCCGCCATTTCCATCGCGGGACTTTCAAAACCATCGGCAGGATTACCGGGCACTGTGTAGAACCGCCAGATCTGCTCACCAGTTTCCGCATCGTACGCGCTGACGTAGCCACGATAAATATATTCAGCGCCAGCGTTGCCGATGAACACCTTGCCATTCGCAACACGCGGCGCGCTGGTTATGGAATAGAACTTCGTTTGATCAGTGGTGACAGTGCTCCACACTTCTGTACCGGTTGCAGCATCGAGCGCAATCAACCTTCCGTCGTATGCAGCAACATAAATCTTGCCGTTCCACGCAGCCACGCCTCGGTTCACTACATCGCAGCAGCCACGTGAGCCAAACTCGCCGCTTACTTTCGGATCGTAATGCCAGAGCAGTGTTCCGTTTTTTGCATCATAGGCACTGACCTTGCTCCAGGATTCAGTCACGTAGATCACACCATCGATAAACAGCGGTGTGGATTCCTGGCCACGATTAGTACTGAAATCGCCGAACCATGCCAAACCAAGCTGGTTTACGTTGGCGGGCGTTAATTGGGTGAGTTGGCTATAACGTTGTTCCTTGTAGGTGCCGCCGTATGTCATCCATTGACCCGGCTCGGATTCTGCGTTTTCAAGACGTGCTTCGGTGACGGCTGCTAAACCTGATGGCACGGATGACGTAGAAGAGTTGAGTGTTGCGGCAGCGGGCACTGCCGGAGCGGTATCGCCATCGCCGCCGCAGGCTGTCAACAAAGTTGCAAGAACAAGCAGGCTCGAAAATCGCGTTGTAAACATGGTTTTACCTTTTCGTTATTGTTGTTATAGGCAGGGCGCTCGCATCTTGCGAATACGTCAGAACGAAAGCGCCCGAATCATGTGTGCAAACTGCTAATCGGCTCCGTGCATCATTTTTCTGATGAGTGGTGAGATGACCAGCATCAATAGCGCCACACCCATCGATATGTAGCCCACCTGCGAATATACATCCACGTACACAGCTTTTGCGGCTGCGGTATCAGCGAGCTGACCACCAATGGTTTCAGCACCCGTAGTTGCGGCAATAACGCCGGAAAGATAATTGGCAAGACCACTGTAGAGAAACCACGCACCCATCGACATACCTACGGCTCTGGCTGGCGCAAGTTTGGTAACGGCCGATAAACCTACTGGCGACACCATGAGTTCGCCAATCGTATGCACCCAATAAATCAGAAAGATGAAGTACACGGCCGTCATGCCGGCGCCCGAAAGTTTTATGCCGGCCACCAATACGAGAAAACCGAGGCCAGCCATGAATACACCAAGTGCAAATTTGACAGGTGCGGAAGGATTCAGTTTTTTGCGTGCAAGTGCAATCCACATCCAGGCCATGATGGGTGCAAAAATCACGATGAACATCGCGTTGAGCGACTGGAACACCGGTGCAGGCACCGACATCCCGAGCATGGTGCGATCCACCAGCCGATCGGTGAACAGGTTAAGCGAAGAGCCGGCCTGTTCGAACAGCGCCCAGAATGGAATCTGCGCGAGAATGAAGTAAATCGCAGCAAGCATACGATCACGTTCGTCGCCCTGCAGGCTCATGAACGAATAACCCACCAGCACCGCAAAAATCAGCAAGCCAAGAATGCCAACATAAGCCTCATTCACGAGATGGGCATTCATGACCAGCAACATCGAAACCGCAATGATTGCGATACCGGTCAGGTAACAGAGCATCTCAACACTGAACGGACCCAACACTTTCTGTTGCAGCTTAACGGGATCTGGTGGCTCCGCCCTGCCCTCCAGCCAGTGCTGATATTTCAGAAAAATTGTCAGCCCGAAAATCATGCCGATGCCCGCGAGGCCAAAGCCGTATTTCCAGCCGTAAACGATACCAAGCGTGCCGCAAAGAATTGATGACAGGAATGCGCCGAGGTTTATGCCCATGTAGAAAATGGTGAAACCGGAATCCCGGCGGCTGTCGCCAAAACCATAAAGTGATCCGACAATCGTCGAGATATTGGCTTTCAAAAATCCAACACCCGCGATGATCAGGCCAAGTGACAGATACATCAGGTTCAAATAAAACGATTCGGTCTCAACCCGCGTCGTGTAAGAGGCAGTCGGCACACTGGCCGGCAAGCCAACTGCAGCCGGATTATCGACCAGCATGTTCACCGCGCCTTCATCGAAGCTGATCGTGGATTCGCCTTGTGCACCACGCACGATCTGGTTGGCATCGCCGCCGCGGCCATCGAGCGTCAGCTGATATTCGCTGCCGTTGTATTGCATGATCTGCCGCGAACCGCCGCCTTCAAAGGCCATGCCGATATGACCGATTACGAGCAGGATTGCACCAAAAGTAACCGCCTTGCGCGAACCCAGATAACGATCGGCAAGGGTGCCGCCGATAATCGTCATCACATACACAAGAGCGGTATACGCTCCGTAGATTACGTTCGAGCGTTCATCACTGAAAAGAAAATGCTGCGTCAGGTAAAGTATCAGCAGGCCCCGCATGCCGTAGTAGGAGAAACGCTCCCACATCTCGGTGAAAAACAGGATTACCAGGCCTCTTGGATGTCCGAGTAAGGTAGGGCCTGTACTGCCTGTCGTGTTGCCTGAATTGGCGGGATTTGCAGTCTGATACATAAAGAACCCTTTAAGGACAAAACTGAAGGAACGTTAGACGTTATCCCCCGCCTTTTCAAGAGAGGATTGGAGAGAGAATTAGAGGGCGGCCTGAATGAACAACAAGCGCGACGGAATATTCTTGCAGGCATTCAAACCTGTGGCCCACTCGCTGCGTCAAAGCAGATAACCAACTAATAAAGAGCAGCTATTTTGGAAGTTCAGCCCGCCCATAATTTTGGCGAAGTCATCGTATTGGCCGACAGCGAAGCTACGCTTATCGCGCTGGTCAGGCAGAGGCACCAGATTGCGTTCAAACGGTTATACGACAAATATCTGCCGATGGTCTATGGCCTGTGCCTGCGTATGACAGGGTCGGTTTCGATGGCCGAAGAAGCTACCCAGGAAGTGTTCATCATGGTCTGGCGCAAGATTGATACTTTTGCTGGCGACAGTACATTCAAGACATGGCTGCACAGCCTCACGACAAACACGACATTAACCTATCTACGCAAACAAAAGAGCTGGCTCAAACGCATGATCGGCAGCGATGACTACGAGGAAATGGCCGAAGGCCTCGAGGCAAGTCCGCCAACTGAAATCGATGACCTCCAATACTGGTTGAACCGTTTGCCTGAACGCGCGCGTCTCGTATTCGTGCTGCATGCAATCGAAGGTTATCGGCAGGAAAACGTGGCAAAGGCGATGGGAATTTCTGTAGGCACGGTGAAGGCGCAGTTCCACCGCGCAAGGAATCTACTGCAAACATGGATGGGCGAAGCAGACGAGGTAAAACCACAATGAACGATCCACAACACAAGCATAAGTTGCAGGACGCAATTGCGAAGATGCAGCGCGACCTTTCACCAGAGCGCGACCTGTGGCCTGGCATCACTCATGCGATCAATACACCTGCGCGTAATGAGTGGCATCGGACCGCTGCACTTGCTGCGTCGATTGTCCTCGTGTTTGGCATGAGTCTCTACTTCAGCACACGTCAATCTGCTGACTCTTTACAGAATTCGCGCATCGAAGAATACATCGGCGTATTGCAGTACGAACATCAGCAGACCAAGCAAGCGCTACTGGTTCAGTACGAAAATCAGCCGGCGCTCTACCAGGAATGGGAAGTGCAGATGAAAGACCTCGAACAGGCCGAACAAGTCATTTTCCAGGCCTTGCGTGATGATCCCGAAAATCTGGAACTGTTGAAAATATTGCGCCAGGTGCAAGCGAAACAAATTGAACTTCTTGATGCCGCGTTTGCGCCGCGCCTCAACACTATCTGATCAGCAATTCTGAGGAGAGTATATGAACCGTATTAATTGCAGCCTTATCGCCCTTGCCATCTTCAGCGCAAACTGTGCGCTTGCCGGTGAACTCATCGATGAAACCCGTGCAATGGAGGAGAGTGGAATCGTCGACATCGAAATCACCAACGGCAAAGTCACGATCACTACATGGGATCGGAACGAATTTCATATCGCGGGGGAACTCAGCGATGACGCCGAGGGTTTCGATCTGCGCGATACCGGCGGCAACATCCGTTTCGAAGAAGAACGTGAGGGGCGCAGCCGCAATCAGTGCTGGCGCTGGGGCGATTGCAACCGCGATTCCGGTGTAACGCTGGACATCCAGTTACCCAAAGCCAGCATACTTCGCCTCGAGGGCACGAATGTCGACATCGATGTTTCCGGGCTGACTGCCAATACTGAAATCGAAGTAATAAACGGTGACATTTTTGCGACAGATCTGCAGGGTATCGTTAAACTCGAAACGGTCAATGGCTCGATCGAAACCTCTGGCCTGAATGGCAGAATTGCACTCGAAACCGTCAATGGCAGAATCGACGACAGGGATTCACAAGGCAGTCGTATCGAATATCAGGCCGTAAATGGCGATATCAGAGCCACCACTAGCGCGCCGCGTATAACCGCTGAAAATGTAAACGGCGATATGGAGCTCGAACTCGGCGCGATAGATGAACTGGAGCTTTCGACAGTTGGCGGCCATCTGGAGGTAAATACCGAAATGAATCCGCAGGCACAGATCGATATATCTTCCGTCGGTGGGAGTATCGAGCTCACGTTACCTGCGTCAACCTCCGCACGATTCAACATCAATACGCAGGTAGGGGGCCGCATTGACAATGAACTCAGTGACGATGAACCAGAACGCACCAATCGTTATGTGCCATCACATGATCTGAATTTTGTGCTCAACAATGGCAATGGTGGTGTCGATATTTCGACTGTGACGGGTGATATCGAGCTGTTGAGTAAATAGCTGGATTTTGTGTGTTAATCGATCAATGGCGCTGTGCAATTTCGTCAAGATTAGGTCTTCAAGATAGTGTCGTCGAGGC
>JAZKES010000106.1:0-22513 GCA_040386995.1 Pseudomonadota bacterium
CGCGTTTGCCGGTGCTCTGGTTTTCTTCAACCATGTCGGTACCGGTGATGTCGGTCGGCATCAAGTCGGGTGTGAACTGAATACGTTTGAACGTGAGGCCAAGCGCGGTTGCGAGTGTATGGACGAGCAGCGTTTTTGCAGTACCGGGCATACCGGTGATCAGGCAATGACCGCCGACGAACAGAGTGACGAGCAGGTTCTCCACCACTTCGTCCTGGCCCACGATGGTGCCGCGCACCTGCTCGCGGATCTTGTTGGTAGCAGTCTGGAACCGCTGTACCAGATCGCGGGTTGCCTCATTGCTCTGTTGTACAACTGCTTCATTCATAGGTCACTTCCTGCTCTAGGTTCTTGTAATGTGGTTAGGTTCCAAACCTTCTGAATAACGGCGTTCGCAGATACTTGTTTCTATCGCTCGCCGGATTGTTCAGAGATCCTTAATCAGTTTTCGTCCTGCTCATTTCCAGCAACAACATTTGCGCTGGTCGGTATTGCGGCGCGATGTCCAGCGCAGTCATCAGGTGTTCCATCGTTTTTTCAGTGTTGTTGAGGCCTTTGTAGGCCGTCGCAATTTTCAGATTCGCATCTGCCTTGTCGAGTGGATCGAGTGCAAGCAACACAAGGTATTCGTCGAGTGCCTGCTGCGGTTGTTCCAATGCGAGATACAGGTCGCCAAGTTTTACGTGCACGTCTTCGGTGAAAGGGTCTGACCACAATACGTCGCGCAACACTTCCAATGCTTCATTTTTTTGATCGCGTTCGAGATAACGGTCAGCCAGAGCCAGTAATGCGCGTGGCGCGTAACCACCTCTCTGCCAGAACGTTTCGAGCGTCTTGAATTCGTTGTCTTGGTCTTCGAGGCGCGCATATGCACGCGCCATTGCAATGTAGGGGCTGTCGACTTCTACGTAGTCGGGGTACACAAAGTTTGCGCGTGTGGCGGCATCGATTGCTGCCTGCCAGTTTTCAGTTTCCAATGCCTTGAAACTCGCAATCTGGTCTTCCTGCCAGACGGGCAGCTTGCCGAGCATTTCGCCGTATTCGATATCAATGAACTGTTTGAAGTGTGCGTCGAACTCACTAATTTCAATGCCGAGAGTGCTTTCGATAGCCTCGACTGCATTACTGCCATCGCGAAACTTGTACATCATGTCGACAATCTTGTCGAAGCCGTATTCGATGTCGATGAACTCGAACACAAGGCCGCCCTGCATATACGACACAATCACCTGGTCTTCATAAGTCGGACGCATGAAACCGTCATCAAGTTCCGCAACGGGCAGAAACTTGCCTTCGCTCATCGCTTTGAGCACGTTGTTCGGAATCTTGCGGCCCGGAATTGGACCTGTGCGCCATTCTTCGAAAACCGAAATGCCTTCGCTGAACCAACGCGAAATCAGATGGTCACTCGCCTCAACCGTAAACACGTGCGCCATCTCGTGCCAGAGAGTTGTACCCCAGTGATAACTTTCGCCCTGCGGATGCGCAGTCGGTGAATCCATCGCAAACAAATAGCCAAACGTTACGCCGAGCAGGCCAACGCCAGGCATACCAATCGAACGTACGACGAAGTCTTCATGATTCGGATAAATCTCGACAGTGATCGGCTGGTTCGGCGTGAAACGATATCGCTCGGTATATAACGTGATGCTTTCTTCAGCGAGTTCGCGCGCGTAGTTCTCCAGGACCGGCAGCTCTTCTTTGCCAAGCCGCAACTGTAGTTTCGGGAACGGACCTTCCGGCGGATTGGGGAAACTCAGCACTTCCATCTGCTGGAAATCATCGAGCATGCGTAGTGTGTTAATCGTCTTGGGATTAAACGCATCACCTTCGTACGAAATCTGCACGTGATCGATTGCGGGTGTCACCTGATTGAGGCGCAGATAATTCTGGCCGAGTTCGAGATGGGCTTCCCAGTGATTCGGCTGGATCTCGACAGCCTTCTGATAAAACTCGCCCGACTCGCGATAACGCCGAGTGATACCCGCGAAATAACCGGGTATCGCCCACGCATCGCCGTATGCGGGATCTATCGAAAGAGCCGCATCAACAAACGGTTGGTAATCCACTTTGGTCATGAAGGCGTGTGCCGCTTCGAGTGCAAACAATTCGAGCTGCGACAGCTTGTTTTCTTCCGCGAACTCCTGGGCTTCGACAAGTGCTGCATGCGCCTCATCGTACTTATCTTGTTGCAACGCCCCGTGGATCATCATCAGCATTGTGCGCAGTTGCGCGCCGGGCGCAGACAACGCGCTTTCGGACACAGCGGTCATGTGAATGTTTACTTCTTCTTCGTTGCCGCCTTGCGCAAGTGCACGCGCAGCGCCGATATGTGCGAATGAATTTTCCGGATCGAGCGCCAGAGCTTCGGCAAAAAGATTGTAGGATTCCTGATACTGATACGTTTGCATGTAGAGCTCGCCCCACCGCAAAGGAGGAAGCGCACTTTGAGGCTCAGCATTCATCGCCTGCTGGTACATGCCATTGGCGCCTTGCAAGTCACCGAGTGCCCATAACGCTTCGGCACGAATGAGCGCCGGAAAATTTTCACTCAGAAGGCCGCGGTAACAAGCTTCAGCTTCGGTCAGTTTGCCGGTCCAGAATTGATCTTCACATTTGAGCAGGTCGGGATTGTCGAGCACGCCGTAAAGTTGTTCGCGTGCTAACAGGGCGGGAGCAAAACCCACAAGCGCAACACCAGCTGCCAGAGTGGCAACACGAGTTGCTTGTGCAAGTTTACTGACGCGTTGCACCATCGCCTCCGGCGGGTTGGATTGTGGTCTGGGCTGCGGGCGCTTCAATGTTTCTTTGTAACTCGGCAGCACTGGGGATTGTGATTTGTACTTTCTCCGCTGCCACGCTCGCTTCTTCTACACCAGTTGCACTATCAACATTCGCACCATCTTGGTTGCCTTGCTCGGCGTCGATTTTTTCGCTGAGTTCAGCAGACTGTAATACAAGTGCCTGCAGTTGTTCGATGTATTCGGCATTGCTGAATTCAGCGCGGCGCAGTTGCAGGTCTTCGATTTTGGCATCGAGTTCCTGGCGTTGTTTGAGTAGGTCGCTGAGCAGAGAATCTTCGCTGACATTTGCAGTTTGACTGTCGGACAAACGCGCGAGGCTGAATTGCGCGGCACCTGCGCCACGCAACTGCGGATGTTCGGTGGCGAGTTTGCCTTCACTCTCGAAGTAGGCCGTCACGCCACGATCAGCAAAATCATAAGCTTCCTGAATGCTGATATTGTTGTTCTTGTTGAGATCGGCTTCGCTGCTGGTGAGTGCATCAACAAAGAAGCGACCGAATTGGGTGGCGTTGCGTTCGACGCCGTTACGCGTTGCGGCCACCACGATAAATTTTTCGGGCTGTGCTTCTTTGTCTTCGCCAACCAGTGCTTCGACCATCGCACCACTCGTGCTCGACGTGTTCACAAGGAAATGATTTTTGCCGGGTAATTTGTCCATCACATCTTTGATGTCGGCAGCTGAGATGTCCGGACCTGAAATGTTGAATTTGTAGTCGGTGCCATCAAAGCTGCCATGACCGATCAGGTAAATCGCAGCGCGATCATCTGCCGTCATCTTGCTGGTGAGCTCTGCAAAATGCGCGAGTACTTTTTCACGCGTGGCGTCTGCGCTGCTGAACTCGGCGACACGGCTTGCATCGGTCATGCTGTGAGCGGCACCAACGACATCTTCGCGCTGGGTATCGAACTGTTCCTGGTATTCGGGCATGCCGCCTAGACCTTCGACGACAGTGATATAAAGTTCGGCATGCGCCAATGCGGGCAGCAGGCAGAAACTCAACAGTACTGGTTTCATCTTCATCGGCAACCTCCTATATCACGTGCCAACGACGGCGCAACAACCACTCGGTAGTTTTCAGCGCGAGCAGCAGCAGGAAGAAAAACGGTGCGTCCCACAAATACGCAATCTGCTGCTCGGTGATGCCTGCGCTCGAAAACGCGATGGCTGGTGCAATTTCATTCCACTGTGCAGGCGTCCAGTATTGGCCGCCCGTTACAGAACTGACACGCTCCAACAGCGCGCGATTCTGGCGAATATCAAACGTTTCCTGGCCTTGGTCAAAGCGTGCTGCGGTTTGTGTTGAACTGACGAGCTCTTCACCCTTGCGTGTGATTGCTTCGATTGAATAGAGGCCATTCGAGGCAGGGCTGAAGCTTGATTGATAAATGCCGGGTTGGCCTGCGACGGGCAGCAATTCCATATTGACGAGTTCGCCCGTGTCTGAGCTTGCGACCGCGGTAATTGCCAAACCCTGGTTGGCTTCAGCTTCGGGATCGCGCACATCCGCACGCACAATGATGTCTTCGTTTTCCACTGAAGCGCTCAGTTCAAAGGGGCGCGGCGAGTTGGCAACAAGATTACGGCCCAGCTGACGCCAGAATGTTTCATGCCGCATGTCTTCGAGCGGCAGGCTCATCTGCCAGCGCCACGTGCCGCCAGTGGCGAGAATATAACTCTGGCCGCGGCCATAAGGCTGGGTGACAAGCAGTGGCTGATTGCGACCATCGACACTTATCTCGAGTAGTGTCGTGGCAGCTGGACGCAAGGGTCCAAGTTTCTGGTAGTCGGCAACTTCAGGTAGCTCGGACCACATTTGTGCATTTTCTGTATCGCTGTCGCTGAACTTGAGCATCGGTGACAGTTTGCCGCTGTCGGTCAGAATCACGGGCACTTTGGTGCGAATGAATTCGGCATCCTGTAGCGACAAGCGTGAAGGCAATACTTCGCCAACGACGGATTCGCCCCAGCCGCCAAGACCGAGACCACTCAAGCCCGCCATCATCATCAGGCTGCCGCCGCGTTCACTCACGAAATCGCGGATCATCTCCTGCTGTTCCTGCGTGAACTCGCCTACCTGCATGCTGCCGATGATCAAGGCATCGTAGCCAAATAAAACATCGCGCTCGGTAGGAAAACCATCGGCGAGTTGTTCGGGACCATCAATACCCTGGCGATAATATTTGTTGGGTGTCACTTTCAGGAGAGTGGAGAGTTGAATGCTTGGATCGTCACCCAGTGCGCGTTGCAGAAATTTGTATTCCCAGCGTGGCTCGCCCTCGATGTACAGAATGCGGTATTTATCTTCTGGTACGTCGACTACAGATGAGCGACTGTTGTTGGTGAGCACACGTTCGCCATTGATCGGGTCGAGTGTAAAGCGTAGATCGAGCTGACCAGGCTCCGGCACTTCGATGTCGATGAATGCTGTTGTTGAATTCTGATCAGCGCTTAACTGGACTTCTTCAGTGGTTAGAAAAGTGTCGCCATCGTAAACCTTGATACGCGCTGTACCGGCTTGATCATGGCGAATGTTCACACGTGCCGAAAGTGTCGTGCCCGCGAGTGCTTTTGCGGGCAGCGCTACTTCGCTGAGCTCGAGATCTTCCGGAATAAGTTCGCGGCCCATGCCAACCGTGTGAATGGGTACACCGAAGCCGGCTATTTCGCTGAGTTCGTTTTGTGTGATGGTGCCGGTATTGTCTGCACCGTCGCTGATCAGGATTACCGCGCCCAACGATGAAGAGCTGGCCTGACGCAAGGTCTGCAGGATCGACTGACCAAGATTACTCGCGGTACCGGGCGCCGGCAGGTCGGCAAAGTTGGTGAGTGTGTCTGCGCTTTCAGCAAAGCTGTACGGCAACAGTGTGTAGGTTTCACTGAGGTCTGCGAGGGCTTCCGGAGTTAATAGCGCCTGGGCTTGCGCCATACGTGTGCTGTCGCCATCAGTCAGCGCCATGCTCGAAGAAGTGTCGAGCATGATTGCAACAGAGTTTTCACCGGGCAACAGACGCTCGTTCACTAACGCAGGCTGCCAGAGCACAAACAGCGCGAGCGCCACCATCAGCAATTGCAGTGTGCCAAGCACACCCAGTTGCCACCAACGCATACTAGTGCGTTTCCAGATAAGAGCAGCAATGATCAGGGCAGTGCCAACGGCACCGAGGGAGTAAAGCAGCCACAATGGCCAACCGCTTGCGAGAACAAAATCGCTATCGGTAAAAACCTGCTGCGGATATTTGAATAGAAACTCGTACATGCTTCGTTTTCGATGTCCTGTGGAGCCTCAGCGACGATCCCTGGTTAAGTGGTTTTCCTTGTATTTGCGCAACCACTTTTTTGAAAAACGGGAATGAATATAAACATGTTTATCTGGAAATTGCCAACTATCGGAACTGGTGTCCAGCGCGGCAATAAAGGCCGCTCCTGCTTCCTTTTTTTTGCCATGATGTGCAGCACTTTTTAAGTCTGACGAGTATCCAGCGAGCTTTACAGCTTTCTCGGAGAGCCAATCCTGTACACAAATAATTTGCGCAAAATTTCGCGTGGCAGATACAGCAACAACCTTGTCAGAACGGTCGTCGCAAATAAATCACCTCAGCCGTGCACAAGACCTGTCCTGCACACATTCGTTGCAAATTTAATTACTGAGTTATTGATTGCGGGAAATACCGCACGGTGTGGTTTGCTGCATAGTTTGCTTGATCACGCGCATAACGCCGATAGGTTGTTCGACATATGCCAGTGTACTCATGTGGACCACCTTGACGTTTGATTGCCCTCGCCATAGTGCTCGTTTATGCTGAACCTCAGTTCATAGTCTGCAATAACAACTATTAAAGAGGCTTACGATGAAACTACCCGCCCAAAACCGCCCGTCTTTTTTTGCGTTTGTTCTCTGCATCTTGTTCATTTCCCAGTGGTCTGCCTTTGCTAACGCCCATCATTCCTTTGCGATGTTCGACAGTGAGAACCAGATTAAGTTGACCGGCAAGGTCACGCGTTTCGACTGGACCAACCCGCATGTGTATATCGAGATGGATGTCGTCGATGCAAATGGCGAGTCGAGGAGCTGGACCATTGAATGCGCCAACATCAGCATCCTTGGCCGCATAGGCTGGAAGTTCAACATGATCAAAGCGGGTGATGAAATTACTGCAATTGTAGGACCTCTGCGCTCCGGCCAACCCGGCGCGCTACTCAAGCAGGTCACGCTCAGCGACGGCACGAAGATGGGGAATGGTGCGCCCGCCGGCCCGCCCAATATTGAATAGGGCATCGAATAAGGTATCGAAAAAGAGCTATCGCATAACAAGCCGGTTGACGCTGATCTGGGGGAAATCATGAATACCTTGAAAATCAAACATCTGCCTATTGCAGGACTGTTGGTGTTCGCGAGTTTGGTGGCAAAGGCTGCAGATGAGCTCGGTATAGACGGCAAATGGTTTGCTTATCCGGGTCGGGTTGATCCTTCTGCGGAGCTTCCTGTGCCGCCGCCAGAACCCGTGCCAGATCCACCGCTCAAGCCCGAATTCATGGGATCCTGGCGTGAATTGCGCGCAACTCTCCAGGCTGCCGAAGATCGGGGCGAACCTATCGCGAGCGGTTATACACACTGTCTGCCCGACGGCATGCCCGCCATGATGCAAGGCATCTTTCCGATGGAGGTCCTTGAAAGCAAAGGCCAGGTCACCATGATTCAGGAAGCCTACAACCAGGTGCGCCGGATTTACCTGGATGAGCAGCAGATCCCGTGGGAAGAGGCAGAGCCACGGTTCTGGGGGCATTCGGTTGGAAAATGGGAAGGAGATACCCTGATGGTGGATACAGTAGGCATCAAGGAAAGTGTGATGTTCCGTAATGTGCCACATTCCGCCGCGATGAAAATCGAGGAAAGGATTTACCTGCAGGATGACAACTATTTCGTGGATGAAGTTACTATCACTGATCCGGAATACCTGACCGCACCGTGGCAGTGGACCTGGATGTTCAGCCGCAACGACGACTACAAGCTTTATGAATACGTCTGCGAAAATAACCGCGAATATGCGGATCCTGAAACCGGCGAAGCGCGTCTTCGCCTGTTTGGCGAATAATCGTCAGCGAGTAAACTAGCTCGTAATCAATAACTTGGCTGTCACCACGACAGACAATCCCACAGGCATGATGCCGAAATTTATCAGAAGGAGTTTGTCATGATCAGAACAACGTTGTTTATCCTGCCTGTACTGTTACTCGCGCAGGCCTGTTCAGACCAGTCAGCCGAACAGCCCCAAACGCAGGCAGTAACGGATCCCGCCGCTCAAACAGTCCAGCCGTCGCCAGCTGCAATTTCCATGGAGGTACCGGTCCTTGCCGAATTAAGTACCACCATGCTCAACACTATGGGCGGGCAGGCGCAGCTCGAAGCCCTGATGTCCCTGACAATGAAAGGCTCTGGCACCCGTCAGCATCTCGGCCAGGTACCGGCCACCGGCGCGGTTGATCCGGCGGGCACTCTAAGTGAACTCACAGAAGTCATTGATTTCGCGACGGGTAGCGCGGGTATGGACTATCGGGTTCAGATCGGCACCGATTTCACCCAGCATAGGACCGAAGCCTATACGCTTTATCAGGGCACTCGTCTTGGTTGGGGAACCACTGAAGGTCGACCCAACATCGTCACCTCCGTCAATGGCCTGTTCAGCTGGTCTGTACACAACAACCCCGAATGGTTGCTGCGTCGTAATCCCGTAACGGTGGCCCTGTCGATCACAAATGTGGCTCCAGACGCGATAGTTAGTGAGCGCTCACTGGATGGCACGGCCTTCTGGTATATAAATACCGTACTGAATGATGAAAGTTTGGGGTTATACATCGACAGGCAGACTTCGCAATTAAAAGCCTTCAGCGCCATTGATACCGAAACGATGTGGGGCGACACCAATGCGATTTATGTGCTGGGTGACTATCGACCTGTGGGATCTGTGACGCTACCCCATGCGCTGGAAATTCGTAAGGATGATGGAGTCTATGCAACGGTTCAGTACGATTCCATGCTCGTGAACGATAGTGCGAGCCTCGCGGTGCTGACGGTTCCCGCCGATGTGACGGGACAGGCCGATGAAGTTGTCGCAGTTGAAGGTTCCGCCTGGGCACCATTACAGTGGAATGCGGTAGCAGCTAATGTGACCCATGCGCTGGCTTTTTCGCATCACAGCATGGTGGTCGAATTTCCGTCCTTTGTTGTGGTGGTCGAAGGAGCTTATACGGAAGCGCAAAGCCTGACGCTCGCTCGCCTCATTGAAGAAAATATCGGCAAGCCGATTCGTTATGTTGTGCCGACCCATCCGCATTTCGACCATACCGGAGGTTTACGTGCATTGGCATCGCTCGGCGCGAATGTCCTCGTAGCGGCCGGGCACGAAGCCGAAATACGGCGGATCATCGAAAGCCCGCATACCAATCCGGCTGATGCGCTCGCACAAAAAATCAGCGAGGGCGCGACGGTTGGTCAGGTAGAAGTATTTACGGGCATGACCGAAATCAGTGACGGCGACCAAACCCTGCAGCTGTTTGAAGTCACCGGCATTCCGCATGTGTCGCCCAAAGTGCTCGCGTATGTGCCATCGACCGGGGTGTTATTTCAAAGCGACCTCTTTTTCGGCGCACCGGGTCCGGATGCGAGCGCGCTTTATAAAGCAATCACTGATCTTGGTTTGAATGTGCAGCAGATTGTGGGTGGTCATGGCGGAGTATTGGCATTCCAGACATTGGCCGATGCGGTGAACAATCCGCCAGCACCTGCTCCAACGCCTTGATGTGAGCTCGCGTTGAGTCTTGCTCGCTCAAATGTCGGGCGCCAACCCGATTCGGCATCGGTGAATGGTCGAGCTTTACACGTTGATTTGCGAGTACGCATGAGCCACTCGCGAACTATTTCGTCTGTGTCGGGCGCGGAAATTTAACAAGGCGGACTTTGCGCAGGCCTTTACGCTCCGACATTGACGTGTTGCGACGGATCAAGCTCAAACTGGAGTGTAGTAATTAAACTTGCGCTCGTAGTCCAGAATCATGCCGTAAGGAAACTGCAAATATTGCCAGACCTGAATTTGCTCAGGTGAAACCTTCCCCGGAAATTCCGCAGCCAATCGGGCTTTCATGCTGTCATCCGTTTCAAATCCGCGCCTGAGCTGAACATGAACTTTGAGTTGTTCGCCGCTGTATTCGAGGCGAAACGCACCGGTTAGTTTCTCGGCAATATCGTGATGCACATATAGCGCATCCTTGTATTGGCCGACGTGTGTGCCATCAGGTAGAAGATCTTTTGCACGACCCTGCATCGCAATGATCGGTAGTGGCGATTTCGCGGGGAGTGGAAGTCCGGCGAGTTCACATGCGCGCGTGATGTGTGCGGGTGAAAGCAGCTTGGCGACATCACCGGTTTGATAACGCAGCAGAGGTAGCGCGGCATCAGGATCACTCATCGAGATCGTCAGATCCCCATAACCTGCTGCGTTGGTATCCACGGTTTCGATATGGCTGCGCAAAGGGTTGTAAACAAACACCATCGGCAAGGGTGTTTGCGCCGGAGGCAAGCCGAACAGCGCCTCGAAGAACTTTGGATTTGCCTGCGCCTGGCGCCGCAACTTGATGGTGTCGGCGGTTTCATAAAAGAGATTCAGGCCGAGTTCTGCCACGCCCATCGAGGATGCAACCATGCCAGTAGAATTATCATCATTGTCGAGCTGAAAATGATTGGCAAGATAGTTTCTGAAATGTTCGCCAAAGGTTTCCTCGCCGATGATCAGATGCACTTTGTATTTTTTCCAGTCCACGCCGATAGCGCGCGCATAATCGGTGACAAGTTTAAAGAAAAGCGGATCGCCGACCAGAATGATCTGATCGAAGTAACGTCCGAATTCGGTTGCGAGTGCTACCGCCATGTCTTCGCGCACACTGGTTTCCGCCACCGTCACGCTGTTCGACGCGAAGCGCACGCCCATCGGCAGGCAATTGATCAATAGCGTTTTTTTGCTGTCGACCTGGAAAGCGTACTGAAGTCCAAGGTCAATCGCGCCACTCGCAAATTTGGCCTGTAAACGCGTAGTAAGCCCATAACCGAAACGCGCGCCATGCCCTGAACTTGTGAGCACTCCGGCGAGATTATTCAGCGCGGATGGATGACAAAGTTCATTCATCGGATAACGCGCGAAGGTATTGTTTTTGTTCAGTGTGGGACAGCGTTGCTCGAAGTCGGCAATTGAAAGAATAGCATCAGGATTTACACCATGACTTTTCAGTGTCGCCCGATACGCGGGGACTTTTGAGGCGGCGCGTTTGAACGCGAGTAAGACCCGTTTCTCGCCGAGACGTAATAACGCCTCAGGGCTTGATCTGGCCAACAATGCGAGGCTGACTCGCCTCGAGATTTTTTTGTGCCAGCTCATCAAGTGCCCGGTTTAATGCGTGTGAATCAGCACGAATGAATTGTGCTGCCTGGAGGTTCCAGGCAGCTGATGGTAGTAGAGTATTGATCCGAACAAAATAGCCATGAACATGGCTGGATCATTATTGGTTTATGTTTGCTTGCGCCGTGGATGGGGCAAATTCAGGCTCAAGGCCGTCGAGAAAATCTGCCATCACATGTGGGCAATATATGCAGAGGGCTTGTTCGATATCGGCAATTGCGATGATGTACGGGACGACAGGTCCGTAATAATCGAGTTCTGGGCCGATAGGGGTGAATTCGATATGGAAACAGCGGCGCATCAATCTCAATAGCGGTTTTTCCATTGCGGCAAACCAGTGGGTAATGCCCTGACGTTTGCTGGCCTGATACATGGCCTTGTATAAGCCGACAATTATTTCCGGCTTATGTCGACGGTGCATTCCTTCATCATTAACAGCACGTGTTCGCGATCTGCGTTCGCCCATTTTCGCAACGCTGTAATCACCTTTGCACTCAAGGTCATAAAAGCCATCATGGAGCCGGCGACGGTACGATTTGGAAATAGCGAGTCTTGATACTTCACCAGCGGTTTGTTGTGCTCGCTTGTCTGCAAGATACTGATATTCAGGGAACAGTTCGCAATGTTCGAATAAGGGGAAACCTTTGGCGGAAGGTAGTACGAGTCGTACAGTGCCAATCATGACACCTTGATTGTCTGTTCCTCCAACATGAATGGCATGGTTGTCGTATGAATCAATTTCTAATCTGGTGGGGTAGTTCTCTGGCGTGAGGAACTGTCTTTCGTTGCAATAAACCTCGTAACGGAGGGCGTAACAGTCACTTAAAGTTGTTGCGTTGTCGATGATAGAGAAATCAAAGTTCCAAGAGTTTAGCGCTGCGCTTTGAGCCATTTCGCGCCGTTGCAAAGCCATTGCAGTTGCCATTTTTTTATCCACCTTAAAATCCAGCCTGCCAAAATCTTATTTTTGATAACGTATACATTCATGCCCTCATCGTGATGGTGTTTTGCTTCGGCTCAGCAGTGAACCGTGCCCCATCCCGCGCTTTTTAGCAACGAATATCCAGCCTGACTAGAGTATTCCTGGCCGTTAATAGAAGGTTAACGGGCCATGGACCGGTGCGAATCCGCGTCCAACGTGTTGAGTAGTCAGATTTTTGAGTTACCAACGAGCTTGTGTTTCCAATGAGATCTCGACGTGTCGACAGTTTTTACACTCGGCTCCAAACACCTGTTTTTTGCTTGATGCTGCGAGATTCCTGCCGTGCAGCCGACTTCATTGTGCTTTATAGACCAGCAATACCGACCTCAGTTCCGTGGCTGTCATTTTTTTTTACATATTAAATATTCCTGATGCAAGAAAAAACCGGAAATCAGCCGTAATACAGTCGGTTATTTGCGCTGGCATAGACCTTGCTTTTTTCAAAGTGGCGCAGGAATAGAGGTACATAGGAGCCATGCCTTAGTTCTGTAGTTCCAGGGAAACATCAACTCACTTATGTATGTATGGAGCGTTAAAATGAAACTTAAGACATTACAAAAAGCATTATCCATAGGCATTGTCGTAATTTCGTCGACCTATGCCATTCAGGCAACTGCAGCGCCTATCTTCAGCTTCACAGAATATGGTGGTTTTGAAGGTGGCATGGTACCGGTTGCTGATTACAGCAATCCAATCGTAGGTGCACCATCAGTAGTACCTGCTGAAACCCCGCTCTACAGCACCATGAGCTGGAATACCGGCACTCTCCCCCAGAGTTCATTGGTCCTGGACACAGTAGAAGGTCCTTCTGCATTGGCCGCTGACACCTGGACCAGAATTTCAACTCTGACCCACAACAACGTTCTGATCCGCAACGCAGCTGACTGGGGTCCCCAGAACATTCATGGTCGCTTCATCGTCACGGATAGCGATGGTGGCCCGAGTGTTGTTGAAGATGACGATTCCGCAATCGCGATCAATCTGACTGAGACAACAAATTCTTCGCCATGTGCATTCCCGACACCAAACGGTTCAACCTGTGATGACTTCTTTAAATTCACAGCCGTAGGCCTGCAGGATCTGTTCTTCACCGCCAATGATGGCAGCTCATGGACAGCCTCCTTCCGCTTTGCAAACCTGCAAAATGCTTTCTTTGATGAAGCAACCAGCACTGTTTACACAGCTGAAGGCACAACAAGCAGCCTTGATGTAGAAGTATTGTTGACTCAGACAAGCAGCGTTCCTGAGCCTGCAACTCTTGGTATCCTCGGCCTTGGCTTGCTTGGCCTCGGTATGGCAAAACGTCGCAAACAGAATGGCTGATTAGCCTGGTCTAAAGCACAAGCTTGGAAAAAGCGGCCAAAAGGCCGCTTTTTTTTGGAGGCGCAACTTAGCGACAAACTCGGCAGAGCCTTCGTCTATATGCAATAGTGCCTTGGTTGCTGAACGGCGGTAGTTCCAAATACGCTATCTTCCTGACGTCATCACCTTTTCGGCTTCGGCAGGCGGTGAACTCGACCTCTGGCTCATCAATTCATTGAAGGGAAGCCCAAGCAAGTCGGAAGTTGTTTGTAATCAACAGGACTATGTGCAATTGTCTGATATCACATTCAGCGAAGAAGCTAGTGAAACCCATTAACGGATTATTGGCGAGACACCGCATCGCGGCGGAGGGTTCAAGGCGGTAGCCTTGGGGGCAATAATGTTGGAAAGTACGTTAGAAAGTGCGCTTGGCAGTGCTGAGAAAGCCCCGGATCCAAAACTGTTCAAACTCATGGCTGAGTGTGTGCAGGACTATGCCATTTTTCTGCTGGATCCCAATGGGCTTGTCATGAGCTGGAACCTTGGCGCCCGTCTTATCAAACAATATACCGCTGAAGAAATTATCGGTCGGCATTTCTCTACTTTCTATACATCCGAAGATCTTGCCCGTAATTGGCCCGATCACGAATTACTGCGCGCGCGTGAGACCGGTCGCTTCGAAGACGAAGGTTGGCGCATACGCAAGGATGGCACCAGGTTTTGGGCCAACGTGATCATCACCGCGTTGCATGACGAAAGTAACAAACTGCAGGCGTATTCAAAAATCACCCGCGATCTGACTGAACGCAAGCGGCAAGATGAAATGCTGCGTCAGAGTGAAGAGCGATTCAGACTCCTTGTAGATGGTGTGCAGGACTATGCCATCTACTTGCTCGACCCCGATGGCATCGTTACAAGCTGGAATCTTGGTGCGCGCCGCATCAAGGGATATGAAAGCACCGAAATTATCGGCTCCCATTTTTCGCGTTTTTATTCTCTGGACGACATCGCTAAAGGCAAACCTGGTGATGAGTTGGCCATAGCACTCGAACATGGACGTGCAGAAGATGAAGGCTGGCGTATTCGCAAGGATGGCACCCGATTCTGGGCCAGGGTGGTGGTTACATCGCTGTATGACTCCAACAGCAAATTGCGCGGTTTTGCCAAGGTAACCCAGGACCTTACGCAAAGACGACACTCCGAAAATCTCGCCGATTCAGCAAAAAATATTCACGAGTTTATCGCTGTGCTCGCACATGAATTGCGTAACCCGCTGGCGCCCATTCGCAATGCAGTTCATGTATTACAAATGGCGAAAGACAGTGGGCCAGTCAGCCAGAAAATTGTCCAGATCATCGATCGCCAGAGTAATCAGCTATCGAGAATTGTTGATGACATTCTCGATGTCAGCCGCTTGACGCGCGGTACGATGACAATTGCGAAACAACCGATACCGTTAACAGACATCATTACCCGCGCAGTTGAAGCTGCCCGGCCTGGCATCGAAGCTGCGCACCATACGCTGGAGCTTGATGTAGCAAACATTCCCCTGATTGTTGACGCGGATGAAGTGCGTATTGCGCAGGCTCTCACCAATCTCCTCAATAATGCTGCGCGTTATACAGATGAAGGCGGCCGTATAAGCCTGTCAGTGAGTGTTGGCCAGACGAATGCCCATCGCGTCGCATTGATCTCTGTACGGGATAACGGCCGCGGCATACAACCACAATTCCTCAATGCCATTTTCGGTATGTTCGTACAAGGCCAGGACAGATCTGCCAAAGCCGGTGCGGGCCTCGGCGTCGGGCTGGCACTGGCAAGAAGTATTATCGAGTTACATCACGGCACACTGGAAGCGAGGAGCAGGGGCGTTGGCCATGGAAGTGAATTTGTCATCGAGTTACCGCTCGTCGCTGCACCCGCTGCGGCAAATGAAGTTTCATCAGCACCAGTCACCAATAACGAACGTCGTGTATTGATCGTTGATGACAACGTTGATGCGGCAACTGTGATTGCGTATTTCCTCGAACAACACGGACATATCGTCCACATCGTCCACAACGGTGAAGATGCGCTCAGAATAAACGAGATGATGCATCCCGACCTCATCCTGCTCGATATTGGTATGCCCGGCATGGATGGTCTTGAAGTTGCACGCCGCATCCGCCAACAGAAATCTCCGCACCATCCTTTTATAGTTGCTCTTACTGGCTGGGGTAAGCCGGAGGATGAAGCGCGCACAAGAGACGCGGGTTTCGACATGCATTTCCTCAAACCCATCGAAGAAGCGCAATTGTTAAGCCTGCTCGAAATTAAACGAAGCGCATAGGTTTAAAGCAGCATTGGCTGACAGCAACACCTCTAAACCCCATCTCAGTCCTTCCATGTTACGGATTACACGTAGCCGAACCGCGTCATACGGCCTTGCGTGGAATCCCGTAAATCCACCATCCCCCGGCCTCTGCGTAACAAAGCGTTTATTGGCTGATGTCGCAGTGCGTTCAGAACATCAACGAATCGGAAGGTTATGGTTCTGGCTCGGTGTGCCGACCTTCATCGCGATGAACGGAATTTTTTACCTGATGGTTTTTAAACCTCTGTCGTGGCGATGATCTATTGGTGAAAAGCACATCCGATGATGTGCGCCAAGGAAGCCGGCACGCATCAAGAATGTGGGTAATAAAAAAACAAGACCTGGTCTCACGGAGATCTTGCTTGTACGCAGATGCTTGCTGACTCAATCAAGCCATGAACACTCCCTGGAAAAATCGTGTACTCACATTTCTAAACCTTCAATTTCCAAGCCCTGTTCGCGATGCTGAATATTCATTGGAGGGTATTGATTACCGAGCCGTTAAATCGAATTTGCGGTATCGTTGGAAGGATTGACTATAAAAATGACTTCGGCGGAATCAAGGGGGATGTATGGCCGGACTGTTAGCAAAAGAACGTATCGTTGCCGAGCCGGGGTTCAATCGCTGGAAAGTACCACCCGCTTCCATCGCCATCCATTTATGTATTGGTTCCGTTTACGCCTGGAGTATTTACAACCCCGCACTGATTCGTGCGCTTGGTGTAGTTGCTCCTTCTGCTGGTGACTGGAGCCTGCAAAATGTCACGTGGATATTTTCGGTAGCGATTGTGTTTCTTGGTCTCTCCGCGGCATTCGCGGGACGCTGGCTCGAAAAAGTCGGACCTCGCAAGGTGGGCGTAGTCGCCGCATTCTGCTGGGGCGGCGGATATCTGATTGGCAGCGCGGGTATTCTCACGCATCAGTTATGGCTGATCTATCTAGGGTATGGCGTGATCGGCGGCTGCGGGCTTGGCCTTGGTTATGTATCGCCGGTCAGCACACTCATCCGCTGGTTTCCGGATCATCGTGGCATGGCGACTGGTATGGCCATCATGGGCTTCGGTGGTGGTGCAATCATCGGCGCGCCGCTCAAGCGTTTTTTGATGCAACATTTTTATCAGGCGCCTGAATATCTCGGCACCGTTGAACAGGTCGCGCTCATCACGGAGGCGGGCCGCCGGTTTGTCGAACGTGCAGGTGAACAACTTGAAGTGGTCGTTGTTGGTGTTAACGACGTGACAGGCATGATCGTACGCGGCGCCGAAGGTGTTTATGTAGTGGGCACTGGGTCGGTCGGTGTTGCACAAACGTTTATCGTGCTGGGCCTGCTATATTTCGTGATCATGCTGATCGCCGCATTTTCATATCGCATCCCTGCCGAAAACTGGAAACCCGAAGGCTGGATACCACCGCCCGAAACAGCCGAGAAAACCCGCCTTATTACTACCCACAACGTCGACATCGATGAAGCACTCAAGACACCGCAGTTTTGGCAACTCTGGATTGTGCTGTGTATGAATGTGTCTGCAGGCATCGGTGTGCTCGGTGTTGCGAGCACAATGATGAGTGAAATTTTCGGTACCACTTTACCGACCATCGTGGATGGTGCGTTCGCTGCAACCTACGTAAGCATGATCAGCGTCTTTAACATGACGGGCCGTTTTATCTGGGCGAGTTTGTCCGATTACATCGGCCGCAAAAATACTTACTGGATTTTCTTCGCGCTCGGCATTCTGCTCTACTGTTCAGTACCTTTTGCGGCTACGCAGGTGAGCGTAAATCCGGCCGTCACCTGGCTCGTGTTGTTCTACGGCGCAACGATGATCATCTTCACTATGTATGGTGGTGGCTTCGCAACAATCCCTGCCTATCTCGCGGATGTGTTCGGCACTCGATATGTGGGTGGCATTCATGGCCGACTACTCACCGCATGGAGTATCGCAGGCGTAGTTGGTCCGCTTGCAATAACGTCGCTGCGGCAGTCGGCAGTCGGGCGTGCGATTGAAGATCTCGCGTCGCGTGTTGATCCTGCAAAATTTCAGGAACGCTTTGGTGCAGGCATTGAACAACTGGATCAATTGGTCACCGCGCAAACAGTTACGATAGCGAGGCTCATGGAAATTGTTCCTGCAGGAACGGTTGATCCAACATCAAGCCTGTACAACAGCACAATGTATTTAATGGCTGTACTGCTTGCGATTGGTCTTGTGAGTAACGCGTTCATGAAAGCGGTTGATCATAAACATCATATAAAAGAGTAGTGGCTAGAGGAGTAGTGGCGCAACTTGGCGATTCAAAAAAACGCCAATGTTGTGAGCCAGTTCTGTATGTTGGTTAATGTTCTGGCTGATATCATCAACACACAGAGATCACATCCGCTATTGAATAAGATAATTCAATGAAAATACCTCACACATGTAACCTGTTAGTTGTCGTATTTCTAAGCTTGATTATTCAGGCAGGTTTAGCACAAGTTCACACTGCAGCGTCCAGTGCCCCGAGTGATGTCGCGTTTTTGATTGCGGACGATCTGGAAGCGCAGTTATCTGTCGATGAGAGAAGCATCTTTCAAAAAGCCGAAGTGTTATATCCTGGCTTGTTTGGCAATGCTTCCGAATTCAGAACAATTCAAGGTTATACGTATAAATTTTATGCCGCGCAAAATACGTATATCGGAATGCGCGATAATCTTGTGTACGTGCTGGGCGGACCGTTCGGAAATGCAATCGTCAACCAGGGCACCGTTGCCACTACGCTGGCGTTTCTCACCAATGTCGAAAACACGCGTCTTTCCGCGGTATTTGATCCCGTTTTTGCAAATGCGTGGCAAAAACAAATCGGCAATTTGCAGGCGGAAGGTACCGGGCTCGTTTCGCGTATCCTGGCGGATGATATTACCGGCGATGCGCACCAACGTTTTATTGTGCGTCTCAGATCGGGGCAGACGTTATTGGTTGCTCACAACATTGATCTTGCGCCGCGTGTACCTTCACTCAAGGTTGGCGATGAAGTGGCCTTCTATGGTGAATATGAGTGGTCTGCAGAAGGCGGGGTAATGCACTGGACGCATCATGACCCAGATGGAAAACATATCGCAGGCTGGATCAAATACAAGGGTGTGACTTACCAGTAGACGACTTCCAGTTTTGACCGCGTTCGATGCTTCGCCATCATTAGTGGTGGGCATGGGGACATCTTAGTTAGCCGACTTTTCTTAACAATTTTTATTCATTGTGCTCGCGCTCTATCGCTTACTCTGCGACCTCATCAACAAGAACATCCTCCCATCCTTGCTGTATAAAAAGTAATCATAGAACTTTCTCATTCGAACAATTTTAACCAACCATAAAGATGATCAACTGAACTGGCTTGATAACTGGAATGAGCAGGCCAGTTGTTTTTCAGGTTTATAAGTTGATAAGTGTCGGACTTTTTTACGAGCTCCTTTTTTATCTTCTAATGATTTTCCAGCTTGTTCCCGAAAATCAACGGTTTGCGTTTTTCTGCATGGAACTTGCTTGTTCTCTAGCGCGCACAAGTTGGTTATTGACTGCGTACAAGGATAGAAAACCAGAATCAAGGAGCTTCACATGAACAAAATCGGGTTATTCAGCCTCGTTTTATCTGCTCTCTTTTGCACCTCTATTGCTCAAGCCTACCCCATAGCATTTTCGGCACACCTGGCACCTGAAGTTGTTGGCGCAACGGGAACTGGATCGGTAATGCTTGAATTTGACGCGGCTGCACACACGCTCAGTATTGATGCAAGCTGGGCGGGATTGTCAGGAACCACGACCGTAGCGCATATCCATTGCTGCACTGCCGTGCCGGGTATCGGTACGATTGGCGTAGCAGTAACACCTTCAACGCTACCGGGTTTTCCTGTTGGCACCCAGGGTGGTTCTTATTCAATTGATCTCGATCTGACGTTGTTAGCGACATACACCGGTGGGTTTCTGAATAACTTTGGTGGAGGGACAGTTGCTGGTGCGGAAGCGGCGCTGCTGGCGGGATTGAAAAGTGGCTCGGCGTATTTCAATGTCCATACTACAACCTTCGCTGGCGGCGAGATCCGTGGCTTCCCAACAGCTGTTCCAGAGCCGATGAGTCTTGCGCTGTTTGCAATGGCATTGCTTGGCTTGTTTATCGTGCAGCGTAAAAAAGCTGTTTAGGCTTTTTGGAGTTGAAGAGAAATTTGTAGCCTGAAAAAGACTGGCTGCTAAAAGCTGTGCGGGAGGCAAGAAATACGGCGCGACATTCCTGGGCAACCACCGAGCGATACGCCGGTAAGAAAGTTTTAAAAGTTTGCAGATACGAAGTCTCCATCAAAGCCCCGACGAAAGTCGGGGCAACTCAAACCGTGTAAGACTGCGCAGCACTTTCCATAACTTCTCCCTCTGCGTCAGCCTGCCAAATTGCTCGCAGTGTTAAACAGCGGAGCTACGTTCCCTGTGACACAAGTCGCCGCGCCCTTGCCACAAATCAGTCGATCAATTTCAACCGCCAACGCGATTGCATCATTGCTGAAGTAATGTGTGTGAGCTCCAGCACCAAGGCAGAACTCCGTGCGATCACCTTCGCGAGATGCCTCAACGCTGCCTGTGTGATCGACTGTCGCAACGCGGAAACGCGCGGTGTCTGAAGTTGGTGTCCAGATGAAACGCCCTACATAGTCACCCGAGCGACACGCATTAACCCACTCGCTAACGCCAAGGTCTGCCGCACGCGGACCTGCTGTGGCAAAACCCGCGTCATGTGAGCCCATCCATTTATACAAAAGCGGGAAACGTTTGGCATACAGGTCGCGCAGCGGCGAGCCAACGGTTACCAGCGAGACTGGAATGGTGTTCACGAATTCCTGGGTGCGGTGTTTCTCATGCAGATACCGCAGCAGTTCGGCGCTGATGACCGTGCCCTGACTGTGCGACACAATGACGATGCGCGAATAATTGTTATCCCGTAAATAACCCAGCAACGAAACATACCGCGAAAAAATACGCGCACGTGGCGGTTGTTTGTTGGGTGGGTCAGCAAAATAATTATCGACATCAAGCACTGCGTCGATCACCACTCGCAGTCTGCCAAATGTCTGCGTGAAGCGTGAACCGAGAGCCGCAATTGTCAGAGCACCGCCAGCGAGCCATTTGCCGGCAGCGACCAGTGTTTCGCCCTGGAAATAGTCAAGCCAGCTCGCTAGCCATTGCGTGTAGCTGTCGAGCCCATTCATGAACAGCGCAAATTCCTGAAAGATAAACGCGAGAAAAAGTATGCCGCCACCGATTGCGCCAATCGGTACGAGTACCATCAGAAACCTATCGAGACGTCGCATCCAGTTACCCATCCAATCACCAAGTCGGCCCGCCCACACACTTGCGTTGCCACGCACGCCGTGAACATCGACGTTCCTGCGCGGCGCGAGTTCTTCGAGCAGGGAAGGCATCAATACAATCATTGCCGCAATAGCGAACAATGCCGAGGCGGTTACCAAAGGAGTAAAAAAACTGCCGAGTCCGCGCACTCTTTCATCAAGGAAAAAATCAGCTGACGGCCAGTAACCGTCTGCAAATATTAATGGCTCATAACCGACACCATTCAAACCCTTGCCAGCGACGTAACTGATCACAGACCACAACACGAGGCTCAGAATTGCAAAGAGGCCAGTGGATAACACCAGGCTAAGCCGCGCGGTATGCATCGAAGCTTTCACGAGACTGTCGCAATTACGCTGTAGCCATAATCCGAGTATTAATGCGACCAGCTGTACCACGATGAAGATGGCCCAGATAAGCAGCATTGCGGCCAGCTGGATTTCAAACACGTAAAGCCCGGTCGACATCATCCACTCATAAATAGTGGACATGTTCGGCATGATACGTTTGGCCTGATAAACGATCATGAGGACTGTCGCGATGACAGCGATGTGGCCCGTCACGCGCACACCACGCGCGACGTTCGAATACCGCTCAACCAGCCAGGCGCCGACGAGTCCAGCGGCCAATGCACAGGTACCAATGAACATGTCGGCGCGCAGGTACACGGTCCACAGAGACGCAATTGCACAACCGAAGCTGGCGATAGCAGCCAAAAGAAAAAGTGCGGGTTTTAGCCAGCGTCCAATTGTTGATTGCGCATGTAACCAGCCAAGTGCTGCAAGCACCATTAATACGATGCCCCCGATTCCATAAGCTAACGCCATCACGTTGGCCGTCTGTTCGTCCGGAATAAAAACGCCAGCACCAAACACGACAACCAGCAGCATACATAGTTGAACTATTACGGAAGGCGCTTTCATGAGCCACGCCATCCACGCATGCATCCGCTGCAAGAACTGCCAGCCACGTCCGCCGTTTATGCTTAATGACACCTGGTCAACGATATCGGCGGACAGAATGCTCAGGTGGAAAAACAGTTGGTAAAGCGTCGACAGCGCAAGCAAGCCGCCAGTGCCGAGCCGCGATAAATCCGCCCAGTACATTTCGTAGATATCGACTGCGCGGTTGTCTTCCTTGCGGCGCAGCGTGATTTTGGCTGCCTCGTAGAGCGCATCATGTTCGGTGAGCTCGAGGCGTTCGAGCAGGTAGTCATTCAACGCGATGCCGAGGTCTGCCGATTCTTCTGGATTGG
>JAZKES010000106.1:22613-29248 GCA_040386995.1 Pseudomonadota bacterium
TTTCAGTAATGGCGGGTGTGGCGGGAACAACGGTGTCGACTTTTTGCTGCTGTTGATAAAAGCCACTGGGTGTACCGGGCTGGCGGCGCGCGGCATCGGTTTTGCCACTAGTCCCGTCTAATTGCGGAGCAATTGGTTGAACCAGCCCCATGCCTTCGCCAGGCTCGAGTTTTGCGACTGGCACCAGCACTTCACTGAGCTCCCCTTGCACGAAGCGTGGTGCACCATCACCACCGTGACACAAGAGGCGCGCAAGTTCGCGCACCGTTTGCCCTGGCTTCTGGTCCGCAATGCCGTGCACAACAACTACTGCAACGCGATTGTTTTCACTCACTGACGGCTCCGTGTCGTGGAAATTTTAAATTCGTGTGATCTTGTTTGTGCGTATTGTCGGCGGCAACACAACTAATACATTGAAGGAGTTCTACACATAGCGACACGAAATCGTACCGATGCGCTAAACGTGAACGACCTGACTTTACGCACGGCCGTAAAAGCCGTCAATGAGGTAACCAACAGCAGTTCGGGTTAAATCATTACGATCTTATTTACCTGTCGGTAGCCTGCGTTAAATCGCATATGTCGCTAAGGAGTGGCTCGGGTTAATTCGTCATTCCCGCGGCTTTTAAAGCTTGTCCCCGCTAGAGCGGGGACAGGAATTCAGATTGTTGATTGTGCCGGATACTAATGCGGGAAAATACACGGCTGATTCGCAGCGTCACCATTATTCACTCGACGGGTTGCGGCTCAACCAGATCTTTCAGAATCTGACCGTCATATCGATGCATGACAAACGCAGCGATAAATGTGATGAACGCACAACCGATCATGTAAAAAGCGGCTGTGGCTGCAAACTCCGTTCTGAACGCAAGCCAGGTTGCCACTACCGGAGCGAGCCCGCTAAAGAACGTAAAACTCAGGTTGTAACTTAGCGCCACGCCCGTAAAACGAATGCGGGTCGGGAACAGATCTGCGGCAATACCAATCACCGTGCCATTACATATCGAAGCGACCACACCCATGATCACAAACAGCACAATCAGATTCATGCTGTGATCCTGCGCGGATTTGTAGAATGGATACGACAGCACCATCAGCAGTGTAGTGCCAATCAGCACAATTGCCTTACGAGACATGCGATCACTGAGCCACGACACAGTCAGGATGCCAACCGATAAAATTGCGAGGCCGATGTTCAATGCCTCGATTGCGTCGACTGCTTGATAACCCATGGTTTGTGGCAGGAACGCGGGCATCGCAAACAGCAAGCCATTAAAACCGGCAGTGACCGCAAGAATAGCCGTGCCGACTACTACTGCTTTTGGATACGTACGCATCAGTTCGGCGATTGGCACTGCGGACGCACCAGCGACTGCGCGAATTCGTGAAAACTCCCGGCTTTCTTCGAGCGACAGGCGCAGAAAGAAACTGATCACACCCAGAACTCCGCCGAACAGAAACCCGATGCGCCAACCCCAGTCCCCAATTTGTTCAACGCTCAACGTCTCATGCACAACAAGGTTTAACAGCGCAGCGAGAAATACCCCGGAATTTACGCAGAAAAAGATAATACCTACCGAAAAGCCGGAACGGCGCGGTGCCGTTTCAACCACATACGCAATTGCGCCCGGCAGTTCGCCGCCCAGACAGAAACCCTGAATCACACGCAGCAACACAAGGATGATGGACGCCATTACTCCCCACTGCGCATACGTGGGCAAGAGACCAATTGCGGTGGTAGCACCTGACATCAACAAGATCGTGATGATCAGTACACGCCTGCGCCCGATGCGGTCTCCTATGTGGCTGAAGAAAATGCCGCCCAGTGGTCGAGCGAAATAACCGACAGCAAATACGCTGAACGAAACGACCAACGAAATCAGCGGATCATCATTCGGAAAAAACGCACGACCGATGTATTGGGCAAACTGGCTGTAGACCACGAAATCGTAAAACTCCAACGCGCCGCCGAGGCTGGCCAGCAGGATAACGCGCCAGTCTGAGCGGGATACTGAGGTTGTGGCATTACTCACGTGGGAGTTCCCCTGTTTTATTATTGTTGGCGCGTTGCGCACTTATAAAGCAGCGGTCGAGTATAGAGAAAAATGTTTTGGTGTATATAGTCGTAGGCAAGCATGTAATCTGGAGCTGGTTCGGCGGGAGACAAAGCGAAACCGGCTGCAGAAATAGATGCCCTGTGAACAGTCCTGCATCAGGCTTCTCAACCTGGATCAATCTACCCTTGAAGCCGCGCGTGCGAGGGAACATCATTGACCTTAAACGCAGAAACGTATCCCATGCCGCTATGAATATCGCAAAACAAACCAGGCTTCCAACAAAACGCTTGTCAGTGGCGCTTACTTTCGTGGCACTGTTTATCGTGGCATCGCAGACTACTGCGCAGCCTTCGCAATCATCTTCGGCAAGACCTTCAGAGCGACCCTCCGAAAGACCTTCGCAACAACCACGCGCGCAAAACCCTGACATCCGTTCGCGTAGTGCTGACTATCAAGTGTGGGTTGGATTGGACAGCGCGGACTCTTTGTCATCATCAGAAAGCGACAGTGAACGTTTTCCCGAACTGATCAGCGATCAGGCAAGCGCAATCGCGGGTGTATGGAGTAACGCAGAGTTTTCTGGCCTGGAGTTAGCCTTGCAGATGGACGGCAATTTTTCGTTGGCCACCAATGCTAATCCCGGAAAAGGTTGTTCCGCTGGTGTAGAACGAGGTCGATGGTCACTCTCCGAAGAAACCCGGCAGTTGAGATTTTATATAAAGACAGACACCAATGGCCCATGCGGATTCTCTGATCCCAATGTGGCAAGTACGATTCGCATAACCGATACCGGGTTGTTATTGCGCGCGGTTGAATCCTCGGCAACTAACGGAGAAGTACTGCTGATCAGGCGCTGAGCCGGGCTGAAAGGGTACACACTGCCAGCTCATGATATCGACCAAGCCCCCAACCAATCCCGCAACTACCATAAAGTAACCTGATGAATTTTTACGAGCTCGCCGGCCTTGCCTCGATCATCCTGACGTTGATCACGTATGTGCCCTATATCGCCGGCATTCGCAGGCGTCAGGTAAAACCACATTTTTTTTCATGGGTGATCTGGAGCGTTACAACCACGGTGGTATTTTTTGCCCAGCTCATTGCTGACGGTGGCGCAGGTGCATGGCCGACAGGAGTTTCGGCGCTGATCACCATCTATGTTGCGATACTCGCCTGGATATTGCGCTCAGACATCAGCATTACGCGCGCAGATTTCGGTTTTCTGCTCGCTTCTCTGGTGGCGCTCCCAGTCTGGTTTATCACGGACAATCCGCTGTGGTCGGTCGTGATTTTGACCACCGTGGATGCGCTTGGTTTTGGCCCGACCCTGAGAAAGGCTTATGCCTATCCCCACGAAGAAAGTTTGCAGTTTTATAATCTGTTTATCGTGCGAAGTGCACTATCGATACTGGCGCTCGAAACGCGCAATCTCACCACCGTTTTATTCCCGGCGGCGATGATGGTCGCCTGTTTCGGAGTGTCGATTTTACTGTGGCGGCGCCGCAAAACACTCACTGCCGCCCAGGTCACGAAAGAACATAATTGATTGGCGGCTTGCATGTTATAGTCGTGTTTGTAACGGCAGATTTGTCAGTCAGTTGTTACAAGTTCTATACTCTCGAACGAAAGATCCCGGCGAGAGATTCCAACGAAAGTCGACAACCGCATTCACCAACCCAAAGAGGCTTGCACAATGGCAAAAGGCATGGAAAAGAAAAAAGAAGTTAAAAAGAAACCATTAAAAACCAAGAAGGAAAAGAAAGCAGACAAAGCAGCAAAAAAATCCTGATCCATATCTTATATAGGTAGTGTGATATATAGCGCGATAAGCGGCGCAATATAATAAGCAGTGCAAATATAAGTAGTGCAAAGTCTGGGCTGTGTGTCATCACGATGAACACGGCCCAGGCAACAGGGACGCAAGTTATACAGGGACACCGTCAATGCCGTCTTCGGTTCCAGACTAAATCCACGCTAAATCCAGACTAAATTCGACATCAAGCCATGAAAAAATTCCTGCACATAACGAAGATGACTGTTAGTTATCTTGTGCAATTACTGATCATCGCGCTGATCGTCGGTCGCATCTATGAGGTGATGGCTGAAGCGCGTGATGACAAACGGTTGCCTCCTCCCGGCCAGCTTTACGATGTCGATGGCCACGTGATGCACATGCATTGCCAAGGCCAGGGCAGCCCGACAATTGTTGTTGAGCAAGGCAACGGCGCGCAGTCACTCGGCTGGAGTGAAGTAAACGAAGGTTTGTCGCATGTTTCCCGCACTTGCGCCTACGACCGCGCGGGCATGGGCTACAGCGAACCTGTTCGCGGGCCCGCTTCTGCGAGCGACATCGCGCAAAATCTTCAGAAATTATTGGTAGCTGCCGAGATCAACGATGATCTCGTGCTTGTCGGTTGGTCGGCTGGTGGTATTTACCAGCGCGAGTTCTATCGGCAATTTCCCGAACGTGTCAAAGGCATGGTGTTGGTAGATTCCGCCCACGAGCAGCAGACCGAAAGGCTGCCGCCGGCTGGAGATGACGCGAGTCTTGATGCTGACAAGTTTTATCAGGTACTTGCTCCATTTGGTGCGGTAAGGCTCAGCGGTCTGGTTGAGCAGCAGTTTTCCAACTCCACATTTTCTGCGCCGATCCGTGATCGTCTGATTAATATCAATCTCAAGTCGCACATGCATCGCACGCTGCTCAACGAGAGTGAAGGTTTTGATGCTGAACTTGCACAGCTGCGTACTCCCCCCGCTCTGAATAACTTGCCATTGATTGTTATTGCCGAGGGCAAGCCTGACACTGCGTTCATGCAGGAAAACCTGCCGATATGGAATGAGTTGCAGCAAGAATTAAAAGGTCTGTCGAGTAACAGCAGACTTGTCGTGGCAGAAAATAGCCCGCATGAAATTCATCGATATCAGCCCGGATTGATTGTCGAATCGGTTTCAGAAGTGGTAACCGCAGTGCGTAATGGCGGACGTATTCGCACACGTTGATAAAAGTTGTCTGGTGGCACGTTGTGAACGATGTGCTGCCAAAAGCAATATCGAAAGCATGGAGGCATGGTGCGCAAAAGTAGCCGTTGTATGCGCCGTCTTTTTCTCCGGCTTGAATAAAAGATCAGTATGGTCAAATTATTTCCTGCACGGAGCAGCCTATGATAACCACTCGTCTTACTTCACCCTCAGTTGCAAAAACCGACGCTGACGCCACTAAACATTCCCGGGATAACTGGGCCAATGAAGACAATGCTGTCCGTATAGAAGTGCTGGAGCACAACGTCGCGCGGTTATCACTTCTCGCGGAATCGTTATGGCAGGTACTCCAGGAACAAACCGGGCTCGAGCCAGCGGAGCTGAACCGTTATCTGGAAGCAGTCGTAGAGCAACGTAAAATCCGCAGTGAGCAGAAGCTCCACTGCGTGACGTGTAATCACTTGAGTCCCGCCGCTAAAACCGCCTGCATCTACTGTGGCGGCAAACTGGATGGCGAGGTCGAGAAACCACTGTTTCCGGTTTGACAGCAATATCGATTCATCGCTTCTTCAGTCTCACAAGCAAAACTTTGTGCCACGTATCATGCGAATGTTCGCGCAAAATTCATCTAAATGGTGCTCATGTGAAGATACTTTTGAGTAACTGTGAAAGTACCGAGACACTGACCGGTCTACCTTGATTAATAAGGGTCTGTGGTTTACTTTGCCACGCCGCGAGCAAACGCTACATGCGATCAGCGCAGAATTTAAATCTAAATATAGAGAGGGAATTATCATGAAGATGTTCATTAAAAAAGCCGGTTTTGCGTTCGTCCTGGGCATGGGTTTGTCTACACTCGTAATGGCGTTGCCCGCTGACTTTGACGCCAAACTCCAGTCACCTACACGTCCTCAAGCAGACAAAGATCGCGATGACGCGCGCAAGCCGAAAGAAACCATGGAAGTGCTCGGTGTGCAGGAAGGCTGGACAGTAGTTGACGTATCCGCCGGCGGTGGCTGGTTCACCTACGTACTGTCTGCTGCAGTTGGTCCTGAAGGCAAAGTTTATTCACAAGTTGGTGAACGTCCGCTGCAGACCAACAACGGCCAGGCGCAAAAAGACATGGCCGCAAGTCTCGGCAATGTTGAGCCAATGTTTGTTGCGATGAGTGCAATGCCCGCTGGTGTTGCCGATGCGGCTGTTACCGCGCTCAACCTGCACGACGCCTACAACTTCCGTGGCGAAGAAGGTGCGCAAGCGTTCCTCAAGGAAATCTTCAACGTACTCAAACCAGGCGGCGTTGCGGCAATCATCGACCATGACGGCACCGAAGGCGCAGCCAATGGTGACTTACATCGTCTGCCAGCCAGCATTGCACGTGAGCAGATTTTGAAAGCAGGTTTTGAAATTGTGAGTGAATCCGAAGTGCTTGATCATCCTGCTGACGATCATAGCCTGAAATCCAACGATCCAACCCTGAGCCGTGCTACCGACCAGTTCCTGATTGTGGTGAAAAAACCGAGCTAATATTTTTCCCGGTCCAAAATCCGAAGCGCTGGTTTGCAGGCTTCGGATTTTTTTTGTCTGGCGGAAAGT
>JAZKES010000107.1:0-5676 GCA_040386995.1 Pseudomonadota bacterium
GCGCAAGCGGGAATCCAGGTTGTTGATTTTGTCGAATACCCGTACTCACCTTCGCAGGGAAAAGTTTAAAGCCATGGATATGACGTATTGGTAAATTAGACAGAGATTCCCTGGTGACAATGTTGCGCTGCGTAAAAGTTCATTTCGCGATATCACAGCACACTCGCACCACATGGCTCTATAAAGTTATGACAACATAGCGACGGAGCGGAGATGAAGCGGAATCGACTAAAAACTCTTTCGATGTTTCTGAAAAAATAAAAGAAGGGATTTGAAGCTGAAAAAAAACGCCGGAAAAAGCGCCGGAGATTGTTGTCTCCGGCACTTGTCATCGTTTACTCAGGCAACGCAAACACGTAGAGGTTGTTATTGTCCGCGCTGTTATTGAGGTTCAAGCGAATCGGGCCCATCGTGCCCGTGTTGAGACCTGGGTGTGACAGGTTATTACCTGTAATCACCGCAATGTACTGACGGCCATTCACCGAGTACGTGATGTTACTCGTGGATATCGGACCGCCGAGTATCGTCTGCCACAATACTTCGCCAGAATCGGGATCGTACGCACTGTAGCGACGGTTGATGTCACCCATGAAAATCAGATCGCCGGCTGTTGCCAACACCGAACTATTGTTCGGAATGGCGCCAGTTGGCCAAAGTGTGATCTCGCCGGTTTCAAGATTAACGCGCGACAGACCATTGAGTTCATCATTCGGAATACCAGGTTGTGGAATTCCGATTCTGCTTTCTGGCATTGCGGGCATTGTCTCGGTTGCTTCGCTGGCACGTGTCATGTTCAGACAGTTGCGGATGAACGGCACGTAGATCGAGTTACGGCCCGGGTCATACGCAGATGGCCAGTAGCTGCGTGTATTGAAGTAACACACGATGCGATGGTCGCCCGGCTTTTCGAGTACAAGATCGCGGTTGATATAAGTGACGCCAGTGGTTTCATCGATATCGCTCAGGATGAAATTTTCAACGGGTGCAGGGAACGGCGTTGCCCAGATGAACTTGCCGGTCACTTTATCGAGCATCCACATGCCGCCGCCTTCGCCGATGTTCACGATCACGTCGCGCTCTTCGCCTTTCGGAATTTCGGGGTTGATCCAGGTAACGAATTCGGGATCAGGATTAATTTTCGTGCGTACGATGATACGTTCCTGGTTCATGTCTTCGTCCCAGTCATCGCCGGGCAGATGCTGGTAGTACCAGGCGAGTTCGCCAGTGTCAGGATTGATCGCAACTGTCGAGTTACTGTAAAGGTCGGCGGGTGCTGAGTAACCAGTACCACTCGCTTCACCTTGATGGCGATCAGCGCGCGTGTTTGGCGTTGGATTCGCGATACCCCAATAAATCAGGCCTGTTTGTGGATCATAACCACCGGGCAAACCCCACGTAGATGCGCGTCGTGTTGACAGCGGTGCGCCGTTCCAGGTGTCGGTACCGGGTGGATCATCCGGGGCCTGCGCGGTATAGAACTTCCAGATGAGTTCACCTGTATACGCATCATGTGCAGAGATATAACAGTCTTCGCGGCGTGAACACGTGCCGCCGGAAATCACTTTGCCTTCTACAACAATCGAGCCAGAGGTGTGGCCGCGATTGTCTGCGGTTGCTTCCCAACGTACTGCACCAGTTTTTGCATCGAGCGCAACGATAGTGGAATCAGGTGCCGTGAAATACACCATGTCAGCGAAGATAGACATCGTTTTGGAACGACCACCGCCGCCAGCGCCCGGATTCGCGTATTCGCGTTTGTATTCCCAGATCGTGTCGCCGGTAGTTGCATCAAGTGCAGCAACGGTTGAGCCGGGCAACGTGATGTACATGACGCCGTTATAAACAGTCGGGATCGTTTCCGTCATACCTTCAGGCAAACCCTTTGACCATGCCATGCCAAGCTGTTTGACGTTGGTGCGGTTGATCTGATCGAGTGGGCTGAAACGTTGTGCATCGGGAGTACGGCTGTACCAGAGCCAGTCATTCGGGCTTGGATTGAGCAGCATTGCTTCTGTCACAGGTTCAAAATTTTCAATGGATGGCATCGATGCATACTGGTTGCGGGTCTCGTCAGTGGCAAACGATGTATCTGATACTGTAGAGGCCAGGAACCGCAGATATTGCACGAGCGCAGGAAACTGGGTTTCTTCAACAGGCGCCGGTGGCATGCCTTTCAGCGGATTGCCGGTTTTCAGAAACGCGATCAAGGCTGCGTCGTCTTCCTTCGACACTCGCTGCAGTAATGACGGCGCCAATTGTCCGCCCTGCCCGTTGCCGCCATGGCAATGTGCGCAGGTTGCGTTGAATATGTCAGAACCGGCGCCAATGTCCTGGGCCTGTATCTGTGTCGCCATTGCTGCAAGCAATCCCGCTGCAAACAGTTTGCTCAAAGGTGGTCTGGCGACACGGTGATGAATACGTGTCAGTGATGATTTGTGTTTGTTATTGCGCATTGATGCTCCCTTGGAACTCTGATCTGTTTACTGGAGTTCACATTGTTATTATCAGGCATGCCTGGCCGCTGTATTGAACAAGTAATAAACAACTAATGTACAACGACGACCCGGACTCGCGACAGGATTCTAAAGGAAGAGTTCAGGCGCGCGCACTACTTTGCTAAGCAGAATAAGGAAATACAGTGCAATCTGAGAAGCCGCAGACATAGAAGCGTTTCCGGGCCCTGAAAAAATGCTGAACCAAACTCCAATGAGTTCACTGTGGAGGCAACCGGAATAAGCAAGTTTGTGTTGTTCGCCGATTTAGCGGCGGTTTGCTGACCTGCCTGGTGTTGCGCTGAGCTGCTCCCGAAAAAACACCATATATACAAGCGTCGCTACCAACCAGCAGATACCTACGGTCCATACGTCGTGCGAAATAAAATGCGCGCCCCGCAGTTGTTGTGCAATGCCAAACACCAAGCCCAGCAGCACAACTCCACCTAACGCATAACGCTGCAACGATGGACGATACGTATGAGCGATGAAGTAAACACCAAACCACGAATAAGCTGCGCTCGCATGACCAGCAGGGAAACACGCGCCAACGTGAGAGGTAAGCACATGGCCCGAAAAAATACCGTCATAGTCGTATGCACCGCCATAACGCACCAGGTCCCACGGGCACTCCACGTGTGTGAGTTGTTTGAGAAGGTTGACGATAAGTCCGGAAATCAGCGCACTGCTCAACAGATAGAACAAAGCCCGACGATGCACCTTCAGCCGTTGCACCCTCAGACTTGCCAAGGCCGACAACAGCAACACAACAGCAGCTACGTTAATCAACTTCCTGCCACCTTCGTGCAGCAACACGCTGGTAGTCCACGCGTCACGCAAGCGCCAGCTACTACCCGACAATTGGTAAATCTGATCGGCAAGCAGGATATCGGCATCAGTCAATGCCAGCAGTACCACCAACAAGGTGAACCCGAGCATTGGCCATACCAGATGATCACGAATAAAAGTAGTTGGACGCGGAGTTAACATGGCCAGCAGTCTAGCGACCGATACTTAAGCGTGACTTAAGTTTTGCGATATATCTTGAGCGCAACTTCTACATTGCCAATGCGCCGGAACAATTCCCATGAAGTTGTCTCAACCACTACCTACATTCAGGATAGGTATCTCCAGTCTGATCTTGCTTATATCGCTGTGTGCCACACTTCTTTACAACCTCGCGTTTTTCCGCAACACAATGGCAGTTTTTACGATCGCCAATGGTGGACTGCCGTTCCTGATTTCTTTGGGCGTGTTCCTGTTTGCGCTCACGGTGCTGCTGTTTTCAGTGCTGTGTTTGCGCTACGCCACTAAACCTGTCCTGATCCTCGTGATTCTCGGCGCTGCGTTTGCAAACTACTTCATGAACAGTTTCAACGTGGTGATCGATACCAACATGATCAACAACATTGTTCTGACAGATTCCGGTGAAGTTGCTGACCTGCTGAATCCAGGCATGCTGGCGGAACTATTTCTGCTCGGCATCGTACCTGCCTTTGTGATCCTCAGAACACGTATTGACTGCAGCACTTTTGGCAAAGCGATACGCGATCGCCTGAAACTGCAGGCTCTCGCGTTGGTTTTGATAGTGGTAAGCATTGCTCCGTTTACGTCCTACTACACGAGCTTTTTCCGCGAACATAAGATCCTGCGGTATTACGCCAATCCTGCCACTTTCATTTATTCAACCGCCAAATATCTGGAGATGACTTTCGCCGAAGCAGACGCGACAGCGAGATCCCTGCTGGGTCTGGATGCTCGTATTCCGGCGACGGACAATGACCGCGAACTGGTCATTCTTGTTATTGGTGAGGCGGCACGCGCAGACCGATTTTCACTTAATGGATACAAGCGCAAAACCAATCCGCTCCTGGAGCAGGAAAATGTCATCAGTTTTACCAATGTAACGTCTTGTGGGACTGCAACAGCTTATTCGGTGCCCTGCATGTTTTCGGGCATCAAGCGCGAAGACTTCGATCTGAACGCCGCCCGCACCTCAGAAAATCTGCTTGATGTACTTCAACATGCCGGAGTGAATGTACTCTGGCGTGATAACAATTCCGACTCAAAGGGAGTAACCGAAGCCACTGCATTTGAAAGTTTCAAATCCCCTGATACGAACTCAATGTGTGATGACGAATGCCGGGATATCGGCATGTTAAACGGGCTGGATGATTTTATTGCTGCCAAGCCAAATGGCGACATCGTTATTGTGCTGCATCAGATGGGTAATCACGGTCCAGCGTATGCCAAACGTTACCCTGCAGATTTCGAAAGATTCACGCCTGCGTGTCACTCCAGCCAGCTGGAAAACTGCAGCAAGGAAGAAATCGGCAACGCATACGACAATGCGATTCTGTACACCGATTATTTTCTGTCAGAGGTTATTCGTTTGCTCGAGGGTTACGATGACAAGTTCGAAACCGCGATGTATTACATGAGTGATCACGGCGAATCACTCGGAGAAAATGGTTTATATCTACACGGTCTTCCATGGCTCCTTGCACCCGACACGCAGAAACACGTGGCATCACTTGTCTGGTTCGGTAACACGTATATGGCAAACCGTGAAGCCATCAAGGCCAGAGCCGATGATGAACTTTCGCATGACAATTATTTTCATACCGTGCTCGGACTACTGGAAATACAGACCGAAATGTATGACCCAACGCTGGATCTGATTGTCCATAAGGGCGAAGCAGAGAGGCCGCTCGGCGAAATAACAGCTGATTAGTCCTTCGTACCACCACAAGGAAAATTATGCTCTGGAGTATCAATGGCTATCGGTTTGTATTCAGGCCGCTGCGGTTTCCATGCGCCAGTCATGGATCATTTTGTATCGTGCGGCTTTCACGCGGCTGAATTTGCGATCCTCGACCTGGTAAAAACCAAAGCTGATGATACGCATGACTTGTCCTTTCTTCAGAGGCACTCCCCAGAATGAATCCTGCCAATCGGCGATACATTCAAAGGTCGTGGGAATTTCCACGGCGATGCCACCTTCATCGGAAATAAACTGATTCACCGTCACCGTTTCCTTGATGTATTTCTTCACGTTGGCGTAGAAATCACGAATACCGGTGTCGCCAACAATTTCTGATGCGCCGAGTTCCAACACGACGTTCGGGTGGTAATAGTCGATGAACGTCATATCGTTGTTATTGAAACGATCGACGTAATCCTG
>JAZKES010000107.1:5776-12286 GCA_040386995.1 Pseudomonadota bacterium
CAGTGTGTTCTGATCAGAGCCTGTCCTGACCATCCGGTTAATAAACCTTCATAAGAAATCAAAATAGAGGAAAACAAATGGCTATTTTTACCCATGTCTGCGTTGGCACAAATGACCTGCAGCGCGCCAGCAAATTTTATGATGCATCGCTTGGTGCGCTGGGCGTCAATAACCTCGGCCCAATGGGCGCGACGGGCATCCTGTACGGTGCTGGTGCGCCGGAATTTCTGGTCACCAAACCAGGCAATGGTCTGCCATCTACCTATGGCAATGGCGGAACCCTCGGTTTTGCGGCGCCAAACCGTGCTGCCGTTCGTCAGTTCCATGAAGCCGGTTTGGCCAATGGCGGTAAATGTGAAGGCGCCCCTGGTCCGCGCAGCTTTACCCCAACCGCATATGCAGCTTACCTGCGCGATCCAGACGGCAACAAAATTTGCGCTTATTGCTTCCAGGACGGCGAGTAGTCATCTGGTTATCTGCAGACTGTTTTGCAGGTAACCAAACCGGCAATCTGAAAGGCGAAAGTATTTTGTACTTTCGTCTTTTGCGTTTCAGGGTAGTCCGCGTTATTTTTTTCCTGCTCCGTTGTTACTCCACTGAGCAACACCAGTGCTGATGGTTCATATTCAGAAAATCAATCATCAGTTCCACTGAGCACCGACACTTTTTTCGGCACTTGTTAACGAATATTTCCCGCATAGCCCGGCCCTGAAACGTCAGCATGCAAGCGGACAAAAGGCCGCTTCATCGCAGCAGTACGCAGCAGCACTTTTGCCCCCCGTTGGTATTGACCGTCGCTACCAAGGTCAACACTTCATCGATGACAACATCACCATCTCGCTGGGCATTCCGGATTGCCGCGTTTCGTTTCATATCAAGCGTAGCGAATTGGTGTGTCTGTAAAAATTGTAAACACGTATCGCGCACGATTGCGCATAACTGTCGGTTCTTTTTACAACTCGAAATCGGACATTTCCTTTTAACGACAATTTAAAAACGCATAGACGGATTCAGTAATGGCAGTTTGCCTTTTTTACGCTATTATCGAGCTCCCGTAACGTAGTTATCTTCAACTGCAACTTGCCCACTTCTGTGTGAATTCGAAAGTAAATCAAGTGCCATTCATAAA
Organism: Pseudomonadota bacterium; assembly: GCA_040386995.1. Lineage (GTDB taxonomy): Bacteria > Pseudomonadota > Gammaproteobacteria > Pseudomonadales > Pseudohongiellaceae > CAILUG01. The sequence continues at coordinate 6,906 of JAZKES010000107.1, forward strand.
CGTCAGTCCGTTCCACGAATTCCTCAGCGGGATGAACTTCATCCTGCAAATCAACGTGGGCGTCGTGAAACTGACTGGTGAATCCGGCACCGGTAAAACCGCTCTGCTGCAAGAACTTGTGCGTAATACCACTCAGGCGCAGCAGGACATCGTGGTATTCCCCTCGGCCCCGTCTTCCATTGAGCAGATCAGAGACACCATACGGCAACAGCTTGCACTGCCCGCTGAGCTGGATTTTCAGGATGCCCTTCTCAATTACTTGCTGGCCAAGCCCTACGAACTGCGCCGTCTAACGGTGGTATTCGATGAAGCGGAGCAGATAGACGAGCAAACCTTGCTAGCCGCAGGACAACTGCGCAGCATTCAGCATGCCGGTCACCACCTGATCGGTATAGTGTTGTGTGGTAAACCCGAGCTCAACCGTATTCTCCGAAACCCCGGTCACCGCATGCTCGCGAAAGACATCCTGCTCAGTTATGAGCTCAGCCCACTTTCGTCGCAGCAACTACCGGACTTCTGCAGAGCCTGTCTCGCAGCACGCGGACTGGACAACTTCATCCTGGTTTCGGATGACTATCTGCAGATCATGCAGAAATCGGGCGGCCTGCCCGGAAAAGTTGCCGAACTTGTTGAAACCTATTGGCCTGAAGATCCCGATAACACAGGACCAAGCGCTCGTGATATCCGTGACGCACCTGCATTTGAAGCGCCTCAACTTCCGCAGCAGTTTTTAGCGCAGAGCTCCGCCCCGTCGCAGCCTGAAATGGTGATCAGTCCAGAAACCGACGATCTGTCATTCGATGTTTTACCCGTTGTCGCGCCCGACATTGATTCTGTTATGACGCCGGCTTTGGCGCCTGATGTTTCTACTGATGATGTGTTGGCCACTACAAATTCAGTCTTCTCATCAGATTCTTATGAGCTTCAAGCGGAATTTTCAGACACGCTGATTGCTGATGTTTCCACCGTGATTACCGACGACGGTTCATCTAATGTTCAAGCTGCGGCTATACACGATGTTTCGTCTGATGTTTCTACACGCCCTTCAGACGTACAAACCGATATTTTGCCTGGCGCACTGAGCGATGTTTCTTCAGACGCTTCACCAGCCATCTCATCAGGAGCTTCCATCGAAACTCCATTGGATGTGTCGAGTGACGTACCATTCGAAGTCAGCTTCGATGTTTCCTACCGTGTTTTGTACGGGTCTGCGGGCGACGTTGGCGATGAGCATGCCGGAGAAACACTATCCAACAGTCCCTCCATGCCTTCGGCGCCAATTGAAGAAAGTATTTTGGCTGATGAAGTGCTCGCGACTGTTTCAATAGTTCCTGAAGTTATTGAACCGATTGAGTTCGCCAGCGCACCATTTACGGCGCCGGTTGCAACGATAACTACCGCTATCCCCGAACCGTCTGAGACCGTAGCCATTGAATCGGCAGAACCCACGCTGGAAATCCCCGCTGCGGTTCCGCTAACACCAGTCCGGATAACACCAACATTTCCGGCGCCAATCACGAGACCCCGCGCCATCGTTGGCAGTTTACTTGCTGCGAGTCTAGTGCTGGTCATCACGATGGTTTACATGCAACGGAATGGGACAGACTCCGGAGCACCCGAGCTTGCAAGTGAACAACCGACTCCGGCTCAGCCTGTGCCAGCAGCCGTAGACGTTAATGTACCAGCGGTGGCCGTGCAGCAATTTGGCAATCCACCTGCAGACGTTGATAACACGCCAGATACAACAGCAACAACCACAGCATCACCAACAGAAATTGTTCCACAGCCCCTGGTTGCGGAATCACCCACTTCTACAGCAACAACTCCAGCTGACGATTCAACTGATCCAGCTCCTGCCACCGCGCAACTTACGCCGCAAAATCCAGTTGCTGTTCCTGCGCCTCCTACCTCTGCGGCGGCTGTTGCGAGTGTTGCAGAGTCAGTCGTCACAAGCTGGATCACCGCGTGGCAAAGCCAGGATGTTGCAACTTACCTCGCGTTTTATCATCAGGATTTTGTGCCACCAAACGGGGCCTCGCGTGCGGATTGGGAAAACAACCGCAGCCGCACAATTACCAGCCAGAGCAGCATCTCAATAGATATGGAAGATTTCCGTGTCATCACCAACTCAGGCAATCAGACCACTGTGCAATTTATGCTGACATATCGCGGCGATTCCTATGCAGACCGCACCCTGAAAGAACTCATGCTGCAGACCGATGCAAGCGGCGAAATGCGCATAATGAAGGAACAGAATTTACGCACCGAAGCTTTCGATCCGGTAATCGAAGCTGCATCCAGCTGGATGCGGGACAGAACGCCGGAAGAGATGGCTGCAGTTCCAGCAGACAACCATGAACCAATCGTTTCCGAGTTGGTAACTGACGATGCCAACTTGCTTAGTGCCAATACTGACAGCACTGACAACGCCCCATCTATTAGCGTTTCCTCACCAGAAAATGTCGGTGCACAAGAGCCGATTTTTACAACAGCACCAGCGATCACAATACCGTTGATATTCAATCTGACCAATCTGACCCAACAGGACATTGAACAGATCAGTGGCTTCCTGTCGCAGTGGGCCGACGCGTGGCAAACCCAGAATACAGAAAAATACCTGAACCACTATCACCCTGATTACAAAGCACCGGAATTGGCTTCAACTGATGAGTGGCGTGAAGAAAGAACTCGGAAAATCACGACTCCGGCGTCGATCAGCATCAGTCTGGAAGAACTGGAAATCATCGAAAACAATGACAACAATGTCCTTGTGGAACTGCTGATGGTGTATCTGGCAGACAACTATGCCGACCGCACACTGAAACGTATGCTGCTCTCCAAAACTGCCGGCAGTTGGCAGATCACTATGGAAAAAAATCTGGAAGTTGAAAAGCTCTAACGGGCTGACTAGCTATACACCGAATTTATTTTTCACGCTTATGCTTCCGTAACACCCGTAAACCACGACGACTAAAGCGAGTCCGCTCTGATCTCACACTCGTATGGAAATATTTGCTCCGATGGGATGTACAGCCAGAACTTTCGCAACGTCACAGGCGCAGTAAAATTCACCGGATCATTTACCGTCAATTCGTAGTCCATCTGGCTGCCGTCCGCGCCTGGCGTAAATCTTTCAGTCAGCACTGAGTCAGCACTTTGTGGGATTCCTACCTGATCGAAATACGGCCAGTTCACGTGAGTTGTTGTGACGACAAGACTGTTCCCCTCCCAGACGCCCGTTGAGTAGCCGAGCGGGCCGGGCTCGGTGCCAGCGGGTGCGTTCGCCTCATTCATGTGGATAACTCGCAGCGTGTCATATTCCTCAAGCCGAATATGAATGTCTGATCCAGCCTGCACAAACTCCATCGGATACGGCTGTTCCATAATCATGGGCATACCTTTTGGGGTGCAGTTGTTGGTTGGGTTGTCGCGCGCGCGATCAAAGTTGGCAACCCTGGCACGCGCAGCGTCTGTCATCGGATATACAGAAAGATCGAACGCCGGATTGATGTTCTCCGGAAACAACATGCCGTTGACAACGGTTGTCGTCCAGATCTTGAAAACACCAAGTTCCGGCCGACTCGCTTCTCCCTCTTTCAACGAACGAAACGAATAATCGCCACGTGTCACGCCATCCCAACGCGGTTGAATACCAATGCTCAGAATCAATTCCTCGCCAGTGGGTATCTGCACGTTTGTTGCGTAAATTTCCTGACGGCCAGTAAGCGGGGTATATCCAGCCGCGCGAATCCGGTCGCCTACCTTGATCGAATCGCGTTCAACACCAGAGCGCAGCATCATCGTGGGAGGACCACTTTCCAGTTCCCAGTCGGTGACGGTGCCATCGGCGTTTGTTGCATCGACGTGAATATACACGTGAGGATTACGCCAGCTGACTTTAGTCACGACACCTTCGATTTCGGTGAAATTACGGGTATCAAAACGGCCGGCGAAACTATGATGGGCAGAGGCGGACTGGGTTGATAACAGCAGAAGAAAAAAGAAGCCTGAACGTCGGATCGGAAACATGACGGACTCTCTTATTGTTATGGTTTGGTCACGAGAGTAAATCTTCGATGAACAAAAGTCCAAGCCATCAACACAGCAGAGCTGTCAGACAAGTTGTTGCGGCACGACGCTTCTTATCATGGACCGAATGGTTGGGGCGCTGGCGTATTCGGACCGGACGGTGGTAATTGCGGAATACCGAAGCTTGGTTGTTTGCCCGTGAGGGTTTTGAGAAACGCAACGATCTTGGCCGTCCCGGCATCCGCGAAATGGCGATTGAGCTGTACCCACACCATCGTGTTGACGGCGTCTTCAAGCGTACGCACTTGGCCATCATGAAAGTAGGGATACGTGAGTTCGATATTACGCAGATTTGGCACTTTGAAACGCATACGATCAAGCGTGACACCCGTCACGGCCATGCGACCTGTCGCAGGGTTCAACGTTTCGTAGCGATTGAACGACCCCATTTTCTGATACGCATTGCCACCAACGGCAGGACCATTGTGGCAACCGATGCAACCCGTCAGTTTGAAGAGTTGATAACCTGCAAGTTCCTGTTCGGTAAGTGCGCCGTCATCACCCTTAAGCCAGAGATCGAAGCGCGAATCCGGTGTAACAAGCGTGCGTTCGAATTCAGCGATTGCAGCAGTAACCATATCAAGGTCAATGGGAGCTCTGCCGAATGCCGCCGAAAATTCCTCCACATATCCCGGAATCGTGTTCAGTACTTCTACCGCGAGGGTATGCGTGGAAGCCATTTCACCGGGATTGGCGATTGGACCCGCAGCCTGTTCCTGGAGCGTCAATGCGCGCCCATCCCAAAACTGCGCGAGGTTATAACTTGAATTCAACACGGTCGGTGCGTTAATCGGGCCTTCAGCCCAGTGATGCCCAATAGATGACACCAGATTGTCCGAGCCGCCCATGCTCAGGTTGTGACACGAATTGCAGGAGATCCAGCCAGACAGTGATAGCCGCGGATCAAAGAACAACTTCTTGCCAAGCTCGACTTTCGGCATATCGAGGTCGGTCGGCAACTCGACCGGCTGGATGGGTTCGAGTGTTCTGTCATCCTTGTCCTTTTTCTGCGCATAAACGGCAGAACAAGAAAGCAGAACGCCTGTCGTCAATATAAGCAAACTGTTAACAAATTTTGTCATGACGGTATTCTCGGCTTAGCCACAGTTCGTCGTGTTGTTCAGGATCAAATTACCGGAATTCACGTAACGCCATACCAGTAAAAATTTAATCATGTGTAAATAATACATCATTAAAGCATCGTGACCTATTGCCGTTCGTGAAAGTATTCAGTAAAGAAATTGCAAGTTATGAGGAGATGTAGCGCCTACTCAGGAGCCAATGCGGTAGCA
>JAZKES010000108.1:0-1144 GCA_040386995.1 Pseudomonadota bacterium
CATGCATGACAGATGGAAGGACGACACGTTCAAGCCAGAGCACGAAGAGCGGCTGTTGGAAATTCGTCGGCAAATCGCTCCTGAAACGATGCTGACGATGCCGGATTGGAATCGGCCCTTTCATTGGCGCATTGATGCGCAACCGACGTACGGTTTAGCGGGAGTCGTGGGACAAGAAGATGAAGACGGCAAGTTTTGGCCAATTCGCTTCATGTCCAAGAAAGCAAGCGAGGCGGATACGAAGCGCTGGCCAACGGAAATGGAGGCAATGGCATGGTACTATTGTTTGGGTGACAAGGGTCGCGTTTATTCGCAGTACAGCTCCAACATTATTCATGGAGATCCGAAATCGCTGCGCTGGCTGGCAGATTCAATTGAAACGGGACGCCAACCGGCAGATGCAAAGAGTCGCGTTGGCGTTGCAGGCGCTGGACATTATATTCAAGTACCATCCGAGGGAGGAAATGGCTGACGTGGACGCGTTGAGCAGGTTCGTGGTAGACAGACGCTGTTCGCGTGAGATGCTGTTTCGATTTTTGGCAACCGATGATCCGCAATTGAGAGCACATTGATTGCGGCAGTGACGATGCCAATTCGCGACAGATTTCCAGCTCGCATGATGAGGGAGGCTGCGCAGATTGCAACTCCCGCCGCAGTGGGGCCTGACAGCCCTCCCGGAGTGCCAATTGACATTCGGGCAGAGCAAGAAGTGGACCCGGTGTGTAGGTTCATTCTGATGATCAAGAGAGCTGAATTCCGAGATATGGCTGGGCAGGATGCGTTTCTGGAGACGATGCCACCCAAAGTAAGAAAGGCACTCAAGCAGTACATGGACGTCGAAAAGTCGCGGGAATTCAGCGACTTTGAGATTCGCAGTGAGAAATTGTTCTTTGTCGACACGAATCGGCTGAAGAATCCGCGTTTGTGGCTGGTGGTGCCGATGCGATTGCGCGCAAGGGTGCTGACGACGAATCATGATCGCGGATTCAACAAACGTACGATGCATTGATGCGACTGTATTTTTGGTTCGGAATGTACGCTGACACGAAAGCGTGGGTGAAAAGCTGTCCGGCGTGTGCCAAAGGAAAACGGCGCACAATCGCAGGACACGGCACGGCGAAGCACATGGGACTCATGCCGATGA
>JAZKES010000109.1:0-2185 GCA_040386995.1 Pseudomonadota bacterium
GTGGGTTTGCCGGTTTCGCTGTTGATCGAGTCGAACACGTTCTGGAAGATCATTTCCTTGTGGCCTTTGTATTCGCCGGTTTCGCGATCGAGTTTCCACAGAATGCCGTGTTTGCCGCTCGAAAAGACCAGTTTTTCACCGTCGACATCGATGAGGATACGTTCGAATACTTCGTCGAGGTCGAACACTTCGCCCGGTACGTGTTGGTAGTACCAGCGTAATTCGCCGGTGTCGGCATCGAGTGCGAGTGTGGAGTTGGAATAAAGCGCGGCATCGAATACCGACATGCCGCGGCTGGCCGGCATCCACGGTTTGGGTTGTGATACACCGATGAAGACAGTGTTGGATGCAGAATCGTAACTCGGTGTGATCCAGGTGTCGGTGCCGGAGCGGAACAGATCGGCAACCGCCCCCCAGCTGTCGCCGCCGGGTGTGCCTTCTTTTGCAACCGTATCGAACTTCCAGAGCAGGTGACCGTCGTTGGCATCATAAGCACTCACGAAACATTTCTGTTCGCGGAACTGTGTGCAGGTCGTCATGCCGGTAAATATTTTGCCATCGCCGATGATCGGGCCGCTTGAATTACTGAAGCCTTCACCGATCAGTGTGCTCCAGATCAATTCGCCATTGATCGCATTAAGCGCAACGATGTGACCATCGGGTGTGTTGGTGATAAGTTTGTCTTCATAAATTGTCATGCCGCGCATTACACCAAGCCGACCGCCGAGACTGTATTCCCAGATGAGGTCTCCCCTGTCGGCTGTCATTGCCTGGATTTTGTTGCCGGGATTCCACAGGTACAAGATGCCGTTGTGTACGAGTGGCGATAGCTGATTGGTGGCGTCTTCGCCGAGTGTCCACACCCACGCGAGCTGCAGGCCTTTGACGTTTTCGGTATTGATCTGATCGAGCGAACTATAGCTGTGTGCCTGATGATTGCCGCGCAGCATGAGCCAGTCTTCCGGCGCAGGATTGTTGAGCATCGCATCAGTCACGGGGACATAGTCGGGAACGGAACCGGCCACCGTGACCCCAGTAGGACCTTCGACTTCGGGTGGGACTGGAGGACCACCGGGCGTGGTTGGCCCGCCTGGAACGGTCAGTTCGCTGATGAGCAAGTTGGAATCCGCAGTGAGTGGTGTCTCGCCAGCGAGACCGCCGTTGGACGAAAGAATGTAAGCAATCAGGTTGATATACGTTTCATCAGGCAAACTGCCAGGGGCTGTTGGTGGCATCGCGCTTTTCATCGCATCAAGTAACGCCGCCACCGGCTGCGAGCCCCAGCTGCTCAAAAACCGCGGACCGCGCAAAGGTGCAATCGGACCAATCCCCGCGAGATCGGGCTGATGACAAGCCATCGAGCAGTTGAGCTGATAGGCGGTCTGACCTGCTGTTTGTTGTTCGGCCGTGAAGACAGAAGCGATGGCTGGCGCTACCGCAGGCGCGTCTGGGTCTTGTGCGAACGTCAGGCTGCTTGAGGTGATGAATAATACGGTTAGGAATTTGATGAACGAGTGATGATTGCGTGAACGCGTGGAATACTGCAATGACATGTCTGATCCCCTGAAATATGTTCTGTATCTTTTTTTAATTGCTTGTAGGTAATTTGAGCGACTTACGAAACGTAAGGGACTGCGTCTGTCATTTTAACTTCGGCGTTCACGATCTTGCTCTGTCGATAGACCGGACTGCGACCGAACCTACTGGTCTTGCCTTCGCTTGCACTTATTGCGCTTTCCAAGTTGCTCTGTCCAAGTTGCTCTGTCCAAGTTACTCTTTTTTTACGATGAAATTAACGAACCGACTCTACCCGATAATCACGGTTTTTTCCCACAAGTAATTGACCCAGGTGATGGTTGAGGCGTGTGGCGAAATTTAAACAGAAGTCTGGTTATCCAGAATACGTAAGACGAGTTTCTTGCGCTTGTTATCAATGGTTCAACGCGCGATGCACTAAGTACCTTTGAACAAGCACAGTGCAATCACATATCTCGACATGCCATCACTTAGAGAATCTCTGGTCATCCAGCACACGTCATACCCCGGCGGTTAAGTTTGCTCCAGCGAAGCCACGATGAGTATCTAGAGAAACAAAAATCTGGATTCCCGCCTGCGCGGGAATGACGGATTGATTGGAGGTTCCTTAGGTGAGGAGCGATATAGGGTCCGATTCAAATTCAGGTCT
>JAZKES010000109.1:2285-4080 GCA_040386995.1 Pseudomonadota bacterium
GGATTCCCGCCTGCGCGGGAATGACGAAGTAATGAGAAGTTCCTTAGGTAAGTAGCAATATATGGTCGATGAGAAAGTGCCGGTCTATTGGGTGTGAGAGCACTGGATTGGCCTTGCGCAATTGCTGCGTCTTGACGGTTTACACGCCAGGCTAGTCAATAACCTGGCGTGCGATAACTCCTATTCCTCGCGGCCAATTGACATCATCAGATCAGCCTTAGTCATGAACGGCGGCTCGGCTGGGCGATGCACAGGGACAAACTGCGTGTAGTCGATATTCAAACGCTCGAGTTCGTCGGCAAGATGAACGAGGAATGGATGGCCACCTTCGTAGTTGCCGTTGAACTGAGGACTGATCCATGGCTGCAGTACGTCGGCTTCAACGATAGTTTTAATCTCGGGGAGATACGCAATCATCATATCGTCGGCATGTACGCTGCCCTGTAGACGATAAAGTTCGATGTGGCGATTGCCATCAGTCAGATCATAAAAATCATCGACACCCAGCACCTTGACCGGCAGGGCTTGCGGATCAACATGTTCCAGAGTGCGCGGATTGGAGAGTGCCGTGTTGAAGAATTCTTCATTGATCTTGTGCGTAACGATAGTTGCACCTTCTGCCACGAACGCGCGTAAACCATTCGCATGGTCGAAATGATTATGGGTGGTGATGACGTAGCCAATAGGTTTACCCGGAATGGCCTGTTTCGCTTGCGCGATAAGCTCGGCGCTGCGGTCATCACTTTGCAGGCCATCGATAACCACAATCGAGTCTGCGAATTCCACGAACACTGATTGATAACCACCGTTGCTCACAAAGATGCCTGGCACCACCTGAACAAACGGTTCGACTGCAGGTGCGGCTGCTCCACCACCGCCACCACCGGGAGGGCCTGCTGGTCGTGCTGGTGCTTCGGTACTTGCAGGGCTGTTTGGTGTAACGCTTGATACTTCCAGGGAGAGAATAGGAAAGCCACCCTGTTTCTGGACAAGCAAGGTAGGAAACAGCAGGCCATTAAAATCCTTGTAGCTCGAAAATTCGGCTTCCATGAGCATGTCGCCGTACACGGAATTGTCGAGGCGCGTGTCAATTTTTTCGAGCAGGAACTCCTTGTTGAAATATCCCGTCAGCGGATACGTAACGCCACCCTGCGTAGTGCTCAACGTTGCGGTCCAGCCGTCGTCAGTCGCAATTATTGTGGTGTCGTTTTCTGTAGCAAGTTTCAGAAAACCTTGCGGCGTGAGCCACAACGATAATTGATTGGCCCACGGACTCGCCGAAGTGATGCTGCTTTGTTGAGGAACCGGCATCGCACCAGGCGAAGCGCCGCAACCACCAATTTTGTCGGGATCCATCGCTGCGCGGCGTTGTGCGGTTTGAAGTGAAGAATTGTTGCTGTAATCGATGACACGCACGTAGTCGGTCAACTCCCAACGCGCCCAGCCTTCATCGATCCGCCATGGCTGACCAAGACAACCTTCCCATCCCGATGCGGTGAAGTCGAGCTTCGTAATATTTTCAGCGTGCATCGCAGCGAGTGCTGCTGCTTGCAACTCTGCGCCGGAATTCATAACCGGCTCAGCTGCCTCCGATGCAGCTTGAGTAACTGGAGTTTCAGGCTCACCCTGGCAGCCAGAAAGCAGAACACCTGCAGCAAAAATTGCGTGATATGTGATTGTTGTTTTTGTCATATGTGCATTCCTTTTTTTGCGTCCGTTGAATAGACCAGTGTTAACGGTCATTGCCGAAACAACACACTAGCGCGTTGAAGTTGGTTGAGCAATTTTAATTCTT
>JAZKES010000109.1:4180-7378 GCA_040386995.1 Pseudomonadota bacterium
ACAAGTCTGGCAAGTTTGTTGTTTGTTAGTGGAGCTTACGCAGAGGACAAAGTCATCAGGGAATATTCTTTCGACCTCGCTGATGTCACCGAAGTCGAGTTCCAGGGTTCAGTAGGTTCGATGGATTTTATCGAGTCGACCGGCACCGAATTGAAACTGGTGCTGGTAATTGAAAGCAACGAAGAAGGCTGGTTTGGCGGCGACAAAGATGTGTCGGACGTAGAACTGGAAAGCAGGGTCAGGAATGGTCGTCTCGTGCTTGAGATGGAGGAAGAAGAGACTACGACCGAATGGACCGTGCAACTGCCCGCCGTAGCTACCACGAGCATCCACATGGGTGTTGGCGAAATCAAAGGTGAGTTTGGCGCGACTGAACTTGATGTTGAACTTGGGGTTGGCGAAGTAGATGTCGAGGTCCCTCTAGCGAGTGCCGGTGACATTGATATCTCGGTTGGCGTAGGGGATGCCAGTTTGCGTGGCGCAAGCGACGAACATCGTGAGAAGGCTTTTGTGTCCCAGGACATACACGGCAACGGAGAAGGTGATCAAGAAATTAATGTGGAAATTGGCGTGGGTGACGCTAGTGTTTCACTTAATTAAATTATTTGTGCACAATCCAAACCTTTAATCTTGACTGTACGTCTCAGAGAGTATGTTCGTTCAGGTAATTATCAATGTTCAGCTCGTCACCCAACCGCATACTTACAAGTTTGGCTTACCGCCTGTCGCTTATTGGTTTACTGATAAGCATCCCGTTTCTGCACGCGGTAGCACAGGCTCAGGAAGAAGATCCGATTGCATTCCGGATTGCGCATACGGACCAGACTCCCACGATAGATGGAACCTACAGCGCCGCCGAGTGGGGTGATGCCACTCTTGTACAACTCACCAACGAAACCCATCCGTCCCAGAATATACCCGCGTTAGTGAAGACCGATGTCTACGTCATGGAAGATGGCGAAAGTCTTTTGTTGGCGTTTGTCGCTGAAGATCCAGAACCTGAAAAAATCCGCGCGTTTTATCGCGATCGCGACCGTGCGTTTCAGGATGATTTTGTCGGTGTGGTAATCGATACGTTTAATGATGAACGGCGTGGCTTCGAGTTTTTTGTGAATCCGCTGGGTGTACAAATGGACCTCACACAGGATGATGTGGCGAGACGCGAAGATGATTCCTGGAATGCATTATGGGATAGCGCCGGCGTGATCAACGCGACCGGCTTCGTTGTGGAGATGCGTATTCCGCTGAAACAGATACGTTTTCCGAGCGGACTCGAACAGCAGACCTGGGGCATCGATCTGCTGCGTTTTTATCCGCGTGATGTACGGCATAGATTGTCGAACAACCAGACAGACTATGCCGCGTCCTGTTATTTGTGCCTGCTGGAAAAAACCCAGGGCTTCAGCAATCTCGAGCAGTCGACTAACTTGCAGATCATTCCGACCGTCACGTCGCTATGGACTGAAAACCGGCCTAAGCCCGCAACAGATTCGTGGCAGCGTGATGATCCCGATTTTCAGGGTGGTGCGGATCTGCGCTGGGGCATCAATGAAGACATGATTCTCAACGCAACTCTTAATCCGGATTTTTCCCAGGTTGAAGCGGATAACGCGCAGCTCGACATCAATAATACATTTTCGCTGTTTTTCCCGGAACGTCGCGAATTTTTTCTCGATGGCGCGGAGTATTTCAATATAGCGAGTGTTTCGTCCGGCAATAACAACAACAATTCGAGTCTTGTTCACACCCGCAACATTCACTCGCCTGACTACGGCGCTAAACTCACGGGTAAAAGTGGTAACCAGACCTACGGCTTAATGGTCACCAATGACGAGAGAACAAATTTTGTCATACCAGGCAATCAAGGTTCGCGCGTAGCGTCTCTAACCGATAAAGGCAGCGACAATCTTGCGATGCGTTATCGTTATGACTACGGCCGCAACCTCACTGTGGGTGTGCTTGGTACCCAGCGCGAAGCCGACGACTACAGCAATACAGTGGCAGCAACAGACATCAACTGGCGATTGAGTAATAGTGATCGCATCATCGTGCAGGCGCTGCACAGCGAATCCGATTATCCGGTGGATATTCAAACCGGTTTCAGTCAGGAAGAAAGCATTCAGGATTCGGCATGGGGCGTGAGCTATAACCATGAGGGCGAAAACTTCGAACTGAATTTGAGTAACAACGATTACGGTAAGGATTTTCGCGCAGACCTCGGGTTCATCACCCGCGTCAATTATCACGAACAAGTCATTAATCCGAGTTACACATGGCGGCCCGCCACAGGCAGTTTCCTGACGGCGATAGGTGTTTGGACCCAGTGGGATAAATCGTGGGATCAGAACGAACTTGAGCTTGAAGAAGAAAACCGTGCTGGCCTGTATATGAATGGTCCGATGCAGTCCTACATGGAAATCGCGGGCGGAACGCGGCAACGTTATTACAACGGCCGTTATTTCGATGAAGAAACTGGCAGTATCTTCGCGCAGTTTCAACCCTGGGGTGGAGCGCAGTTCCGTTTCAATATCAACGGTGGCAATACCATCGATTTTGCGAACACGCAGGAAGGTGACCTGCTGACTGTCGGACCAGGCTTCACGCTGCAGCTTGGTCGCCACTTGCAAACGCAGCTCAACTACAACCACCAGGAACTCGATGTAAGCGGTGGTCGCCTCTACACAACCGATCTGGTCGATCTACGCTTGACCTGGCAATTCAACAATCGCAGTTTTATCCGTACCATTTTTATTCATTCCGACACCGAGCGTGATCCTGGCTTGTATCGCAATAAAATCGACGCACGTTCGCGTTCACTGAATACCCAACTGCTATACAGCTATCGGTTCAGCGCGCAGACACGTTTCTTCGTCGGTTATTCAGATAGCGCGATTCAGAACGATGTAGTGCAGGATCTCGAAGGAACCAACCACACGATATTCGCGAAGTTTTCTTACGCATGGCAGTACTGATTGGGAATACCGATTTGAAAATATTGTTTTAAAAGTACTGGTTAAGAAGTACTGACTGGAAAATACCGATTGAAAAATACTGACGTGAAAGTACTGATATGGCAGTACGAATCGGGTTTCAAAACAGCAATTACGTTTTGAGCTACCCAGAGTTTTCTATCTGAAGGCACGCAGCAAAAATCGACAACGATGAGAAGTCCCTTCCTGACCATTCGAGAAACACAGC
>JAZKES010000109.1:7478-11050 GCA_040386995.1 Pseudomonadota bacterium
ACAAACTTTAAAAGCCGCCGGTGTGACGTAATTTGAATTGATCAGCGGTTGTCTGAGCAGTAAGCCTTTCGAAAAACCTCAACCCGTCTTCTTCACCGAAGACCTGATCACCAGAAAAACCCCGGCAAGAATAATTCCCGCGCCAAGCATAATGTGCACGGTGATCTCTTCATCCGCCAACAACCAGCCGAGGAATATTGCGACAGCGGGATTCACAAATGCATACGTCGACACCCGCGCGGCTGACGCATTTTGCAGCAGCCAAACGTAGGCGGAAATTGCGATCATCGAGCCGAAAATCAGCAGATAGAAAAAGCCCGCAAGCGACACGGCCGATACTGATGCGAAGTCGAATTGCGCTGGCTCGCCCAGACAGAACGCCACGACTAAAAGGCTCACGCCACCACCAATCATCTGGCACGCAGCAGACATAAAAATCGACGTGGGCTGTTTAATTTTTTTCGAATAGATCGAACCAATTGCCCACAACAACGATGCAAGCACAACCATGGCAGCACCCGGCAAATGCACTGAACTGCCAACTATGCGTGCCGGATCAACCAACAACACGGTGCCTGCGATACCGAGACTGATACCCGCCAGTGCCATTCGGGTGGGCGGCGGTCCTTTAGCCCACAACCAGTCAAGCAGGATGAGCCATAACGGCAAGGTGGACACGAGCAGCGCCGCCAGTCCGGAGTTGATGTATTGCTCTGCCCAGACAACAAAGCCATTGCCGCCGAGAAACATAAACGTGCCTATCACACTCAGATGTATCCACTGCCAGAGATCAGGATTGGCAACACCTTTCAGCCGCATGAAGCCGAACATCAAGAGACCCGCGGCAAAAAACCGTGTGCCAGCCATCAAAAACGGCGGCATTGTTTCGATGGCATAACGAATCGCGAGATACGTAGAACCCCAGATGAAATAAATCAGGAAAAAAGCGCAGATGAGCCTGAGGCGATCAGGCCTTGATGAAGATTGCATGAATCGATACACACATGGGAATTTCAGCATTATAGAGGGCAATGCAGCATTCTTGCTTCGCTAGAACTAGCGCATGCTTGATATAATTCCGCCGCTAGACAGGTACCCGCAGGAGAAACATGCAGACACCCGGAATGATCAAAACAAGGTTATTGCTCAAGAAAGCCGAGATTGAGGCGCGGTTTGGCCAGGCTATTAAACAACGTCATGGAAAGGACGAAACTGCCAATCGAGAGACACCAGAGCAGAGCAGCAAGATTGCCAACGACGAGAAGATGTATCCACTGGAACAGGAAGCGCTGGCTGAGCTCGTCAAAATCAATCACGCTCTGCAGCGTCTGGAGCAAGGACAATACGCACAGTGCAGCCAGTGTAGGCTGCCAATCAGTGAACGTCGCCTGCAAGCCTTCCCCGCTACTGATCTGTGTTACACGTGTGCGAAAAAAATCTGAGGTAATATTTTTTGCGTTGCAGTTGAGCACTGCTTTGGCAGCACCTTCTAACTTTTACAAATTGGCGTTGTGTCTAGAGAACGCAGCTCTGCCCGGTATCCACCAGTGACAATACGTGGATGCGATGCGGAACAGTCTCGACATTAATTACCCCTTTCGCCTGCACTTTTTTGCCGAGTAATTCCTTGCGCTGATCTTCCTTCACGACAAACTCAAGATTGTTGAGTGACCAGGAAAGTTCACCTAAAGGACTTGCCGCAGACTTACCCACTTCGACATCGTCTGTAACGTCGGCTTCGCGAACACGTGACGGTGCAGATGCTAAAGACAGCACGAAGCCACCTTCACCTTCAACGAAACATCCCACTACCCGGCCAAGTGCACTGGGTGGCATGGGCGCAGGTCCGTCGAGGCCTGTCAGCATGACCTTGTCGAGATCAGTGCGCGTGAGTTCTGCTGAACCCGCAGGGAATTCATTTTCAGAAAGAATGTACGCAAGGATGTCGACGTATTGTTCCTCTTTCAGACTGCCAGGTTCATGATCGCGACTCTTGGGCATGCGGGTTTGCATGAAGTCGAACAGGCTGACGATGTAGTCCTCACGCCACGCATCGAGAAATAGCGAACCTGTTAAGGGCGGTTCAAGTCCATCACCCTGCAAGTTGCTCAAATGACAATCGGAACAAAAACGTTTGTAGGTATTCTTGCCGCGACCGACCTGCGCCTGAGTGAAGACACCATCCAGGACCGATTGGCCAGAGGTTTGAGCCGCAGCGTAGTGAGTGGTCGAAAAGACCAAACACAAACTGAGGAGAGGAAATTTCAGTGCCCGCACTTTGGAGGTTATTGAAGATAAGGAAAGTGCGCGCAACACATTCACCGTTGACCTAACCACAACTTCCACCGGTTGCAGCCAACGACAACACGTTGATTGTTGCAGCCCCATTATCCTGTTTCGTCAGCACACCTTTCGCCTGGACTTTCTGCCCAGCAAGTGTAGATGCGTTGAATTTCGCGCTGTTGTTCAGGGTGTAGACCGCATCTCCTGACGGCGCATCTTTCGACAGCGCAAGTTCGTCAGCATCGGTTTCATCTGCAGTGCGTACACGCGCGATTGAGGCACCGTTCGTCAGTTGTGCGTTATCACCATCAACCTGCAAACATCCGGTAACACGTACAAGTGCATTGGCGGGTAATGGCTGGGGACCTTCGGTGCCAACAAGCAAAATATTGCTCACGTCTGCCGCAGCCAGATTTGCAGTGCCGGCCGGATAACCATTTTCCTTCAGCAAAAAGGCCAGCGTTTCGAGATACGTCGCTTCGGGTAATCCACCTTTGTCATCACCTGGCATGTTCGTGCTCATGAAGCCATACAGGAAATCGAGTGGCACTTCGCGCCAGCGGTCGATAAATTCCTCGCCGAACAAAGGCAGCGCATCGGGTTCACCACCTTCATGGCAATCTGCACAAATCATGTTGTAGTGACGCGAACCACGTTGCGCCTGGGCATTGCTGTAGACACCGTCGAGAACGGAGGTTTGCGCAAAAGAGACAGTAGAAATGGAGGCGGAAAGGACTACGAGCAAACTACGAATGAACATCTTAATAACCTGACTTGCCTGAGTAGTTGAATTGCCTGCTGCTGGAAAAATACCGGTGAGTTAGAAAGTAGCTTGTCATTTGTAATGTGTACCTTAAACAGAGCAACCCGACCATCCACTTCTCTTCAACTGGAAAGAATCTAAAACGCTCTTTCCGTTAGTTAACTTGCACCACTCACCTTAAGCAGCCTTTATCTAATTCGTTATACCCGCGAAGGTGGGAATCCAGGTCGTCTATTTGGCTGGATACCCGCCTTCGCGGGTATGACGTATTTTGTCGGGTATGACTTATTAGCAATTTATCAGAGGTTCCTTAAGAATTGCTGAACGAATGTGTCTGGAATTATTGGTTCAATCTGATCATCCAGTACTCTTCGACTGCCAAGAGCCTCTATCGCTTTTTCATTTAGCTATGTTGTACCACGCACCAGCTTTAATTCGTCATTCCCGCGAAGGCGGAAATCCAGTTCGTCGATTTTGCCGGATACCCGCCTTCGCGGGTATGACGTATTTCGGGGTATGACGTATT